>DASXVQ010000151.1:0-74890 GCA_036504155.1 Myxococcales bacterium | reverse complement strand
GAGCATCGGTCCCTCCATGGGGGACCGGCTAGATACACCCACAGAGGGACCCGCACAAGATAGTCAAAATAACCCAACAAATACGATCACTTAAGTGTGCTTTGGACACTAAAGTGATCGGCATTGGGCCTCCGTGCCGGGGGCGTGTCGGTCGGTTGGTCGTGTCAGCGCCCGACAAAGGCCGCCCCCGCCACGGAGGGCGGGCTCTACCCACCTCCGCCGGCTGAAGATGTGGGGTGACAGCAGCGGCCGCGGGTCCGGCTACTTGCCCTTCCTGATCTCGGCGAGGAGGCCGCCCAGCTCTTCCTGGAGGTAGTCGTGCGCCTCGCGGACCGAGGCCAGCACGCGGGTGTCGTAGGCCTTGCGCATCCCCTTCACCTGCGTCTCGAAGGCCTGGTCGAAGGTGCCCTTCGCGACGGCTTCGGTGATGGCCGGCAGGAAGCGGGAGGCGAACTCGGTGATCAGGGCCTTGGCGAGACGGCGGGCGCTCTGGTGGGTCGGGTCGGCGGCGAGCGGATCCGCCGCGGCGGCGGCCGAGGCCACGGCGGCGTGCGGCGCCACCGCGGGAACCGCGCCCGAGGTCCGGGGCCCAGCCGGCGTCGGGGGCTTGCTCGCCGCGCCCGGACCGGACGGCCTGGAAGGCTTGGCCGCGGTCGGGGAGGAGGCGGCGGGAACCGCGGCCGGAGCGGCGGGAGCGACGGGAGCCACCGGGTGCGCGACGGGAGCCACCGGGTGGGCGACAGGCACCGCCGGTGCCGCGGCGGAGGCGGGGTGCGCGGCCTTGAGCTCGGCGATCTTCGCGTCCTTCTCCTTGGCCTCCTGCTGCAGGCGCAGGGCCAGCTGCTGGTAGTTGCCGAAGGCCTTGGCCATCTCGTCCCGGCCGGCCTCGAGGGAAGCGATCTGCGCCTTGAGCTGGGCGACTTCGGTTCCGCCCGCCTCGGCGGCCTGCGCGCGCGCGGCGAGCTCCTCGGCCTGGACGCGGGAGGCCTCGGCCGCGGCCTGGGACTCCGCGAACTGCGACATCAGCTGCTCGATCTGCTGCTGCATCGTGGCCGTCTGGGCGCGCAGTTGGTCCGCCTCGCCCATGCCCGCGGCGACCTCTTGCGCGGCCCTGGCGACGGCTGCGGCCGCGGCGGCCTTCTGCGTCTGCAGCTCCGCAGTGAGCGCGTCGACCTGGGCCTGCAGGGCATCGCCGGCGGCCACCGCGAGGCTGAGCTGCTGGAGGGCCGAGCCCTTCGATTCCTCGGCCACGACGAGCGTCTCCTGCGCGGCCTGCTCGGCCTGGACCACCTTGTCGAGCGCCACCGCCAGCTCGCCCTCGAGCCGCGCGATCTCCGTTGCGGCCTGCTCGGAGGCCGTCCGCATGGCCGCCAGGTCGTTCCGGGCGGCCTCGACCTCGTCCTTGGCCTTGGCGACGTCGGCCTCCAGGTTCTTGTCGAGCCGCGACAGCTGGGCGGAGACGGCCTTGGCCGCCTCGAGCTGGGCAGTCAGCGCCGCCTGCTTCGCCGCGGCAGTGGACTCCGCGCTCTTCAAGGCGCGCTCGAGCGACTCGACCCGCTCGCGGTAGGTGCCCAGCAGCGCCTCGACGTCGGCCAGCCGCGCGGGGATCTCCTGGAGCGCCGCGGGCGCCGCCGCAGCCTGCTCGCCCTGCTCGGCGGCGAGCGTGGCCAGGACGGTCGACACGTTGGCCGCCGAGTCCCTGAGGAGATCGAGCTGGTCGGCCGCGGCGAGGATGCGGTCCTTCAGCGCGGCGCCGGCGCCCAGGTGGGCCTGCGCGTCCTGCGCGCACTGGCGAATCTGTCCCAGCGCGGCCAACGCGGCCTGCGCGTCGATGGGCGGCCCAGCGGTCGGGGCCGGCGCAGGGGCCTCGACGAGGGCAGCAGGGGGCGGCACCTCGGCGGGCACCGGAGCAACGGCGGGGACACCCTGAGGCTCCACCCCCAGGAGCGCCGGCTCGACAATCACCGACGCCGCGGGCTCGTCCACTCCGTCCACTCCGTCCACCCTGTCCACCGCGTCCACGACGTCCACGACGTCCTCGGGGACCACCGTCGTGGGCTGGGAGGCCGCGTCCTCGACAGGGGCGGCGGCAGAAGCAGGGGCCGGCGGAGGCGTGGCGAGCGCGTCCGCGGCAACGCCCGCCCGCTTGAGCTCGACGGGCTCCTTGGGCGGGGCGAGGTTGACGTGAACCTGGTCGGCTAGCTCGCCCGTGCCGCCGAGCTCGGCGAAGTGCTTCTGGAGGTGCTTGCAGACCAGCCGGACCGCCGTGGTCGCCGTGTCGAAGACCCCGAAGCCCTGGCTGGCGGCCGCAACGAGGGTGGGCCACTTGCTGGTGTTGAAGGCCTGGCTGGCCTCCTCGGGGGTCATCGCGTCGGAGGCGTCCTGCCAGTTCAGCTGCAGGAGGATCGGGATCCCGGTGGGCGAGATGCCCACGGCCCGCAGGTCGTCGGCGAGCTGCTGGACGAAGCGCTTGTTGGCGTCGACGGCGCCGCGGCGAGAGTCGGCGACGAAGACGACCCCGTCGCACTCGCGGAGCGCCTGCTGCCAGGCCTTGTCGACCTCGAGGCGGGTCTGCAGGGTGACGACGCGGATGCGCAACTCGACCCCGTGCACGAGGTGGGGCTCGATGGGCAGGAAGAAGCTGACGGTCCGGCCGTCGGGGTGGGGCACGGACATCAGCGCCGCAGGGTTCGCGGTGTGCTTGTTGAGGAACTCGACGTTGGTGTTCTTGCCGGATCCGGACGGCCCGTAACAGGCCAGCTTGGCCCCGATGCCCTTCCGATGATGGTTGATGTTTGCCATCTCGGGCCCCTGAGTCGCGGCAGCGCCCCTCTCGGCTGCCTAGAACTGGCTCGATCATACCCGCAAGGGGGAAACGGGCCATTTCACGGCCTTCCCGAAACCCCCGACCCGGATGGGGGACGGCCGACCGCCGCACGCGGCCGTCCCGGTCGACCTGCGCGGCGGTGCGCGCTACCAGCCGCGCGACGGAAGCTGCGCGGACCAGGTCGATGATTCGATGGCGGTGGACTCTGGCGGCGCCACCCGTGGGGTCTTTACGAGACGGGGGCGATCCCGTGCGGACGCATCCCGGCGTGGACTGCCCGATCGCCTACTGGCTCGGCCGCGTGCACGGCTTCATCCCAGACGACGCGGCGGCAGTGCGATGTCTGGCGCGGCAACAGCACCGGTCGGACCTCTCACCAGGAGCGGTGACCGACCGACTGCCTGCCCCGTCCCGCCGGGTCGTCCCGCTCCGGCATGAGTCCCTCGGACGTCCAGTCGTGGCGTCGTAGGCCAGGCGGTCCGACGAGCCGCGCGGCCACCGGGAAGAGGCGGATCTGAGCGGCCAGCAGGTCGCGGATCGCCTGCCCAGTTTCAGCAGGAGATTGAAAGCAGCCGGGGTCGTGTCTGGGTTATGGTGCGCGAAACTCAAAAGGAGACAAATGGACATTCTGACCGGCCTGAACGAGAAGACGGAGTACTCCCCGACACAGCTGCAGCTCATCATCGGCGCCTGGGTGTTGAGCAAGCCGTTCGAGGGGAAGAAGAAGATCTCGACCGCCAACGGGGACGTGGCCGAGGGGGACTACGACAAGCAGTCCATCTACTCGCTCCTCTACTCGATCTACCGGACCGTCGGGACCGTCCAGAGCGATCAGGGCGTGCCCTACGAGATGACCTTCAACACCTGGGGCTACGCCTGGCCCAAGGCCTGGGGCGAGGCGCCGACCGCCGAGACCGAGCCCCAGCGCTTCGGGATGAACGCGTATTCCGGCCTCTACCACTTCCAGCAGGTCAAG
This sequence comes from Myxococcales bacterium, assembly GCA_036504155.1. Lineage (GTDB taxonomy): Bacteria > Myxococcota > Myxococcia > Myxococcales > UBA5297 > JACRCT01. The sequence continues at coordinate 71,087 of DASXVQ010000151.1, read as the reverse complement.
GACCGGGTCAAGGAGCTCGACGGCAAGGTCCACGTGGTGGAGATGGGCTGCGGCACCGGCGCGGGCGCGCACCACACCTGCAAGAACACGCTGCCCCAGTGCACCTACGAGGCGCTGGACATGCAGCAGGCCGCCATCTCGACCTGCCGGCGCAAGTACGTGCCGGAGCTCGGCGGCAGGCTCGTCGCCACCCGCGTGGACGCCACGCAGTCCACGGTCAAGGAGGCCTCCGCCGACTTCGTGGCGGTCTGCGAGACCCACGTCACGGAGATGCCCGGCAAGGCCACCGAGGAGGACCGCAAGTTCTTCGCCACCGCCCACCGCATCCTCAAGCCGGGCGGCTACATGGTCTGGGGCAACGCCATCCCCGAGTCCACCTGGAAGCCCTGCTTCGACTGCTGCGAGTCGGTCGGCCTCAAGGTCCTCGAGGTCTGCGACGTGACCAAGGAGGCGGTCCTCGCCCGCGACCTGGACAAGAAGCGCGCGGATGCCTTCGTGGAGAGCTGCCTCTCGCGCTTCAAGGGCTTCTCCTTCCCGCTGTGGGGAGCGGGGCGCCGGCTCGAGGCCCAGCGGGCGATCGAGAACTTCTTCCGCAACCCCGGCACCAACCTCTACCAGAACATGGTCAACGGCACGGACACCTACAAGGTCGTCCTGCTGCAGAAGGCGGCCTGAGCCCAGGCCCGCGCCTTCCCCCCTTCGACCGTTCGCTTCGAGCCGGCCCGGGTCCGCCCGGGCCGGCCGCCCTTCCCCTCCCCACCCATCCTCTAGCCCTGCGACTGGCTTCAGCCACGGAGTACCCATGCCCACCGACGCCGACTACTTCTTCACCGCTGGCCAGAAGCACGAGGGCCCGCCCCTCCTGACGGCGAAGATGCCCGCCAAGGCGAAGTACAAGAAGCCCGACAAGCTCCTGGAGAAGCCGGACGCCATCGTCATCGGCTCGGGCATCGGCGGGATGGGCATGGCCTCGCTGCTGGCGCAGAAGAAGCACATGAAGGTGCTGCTGCTGGAGTCGAGCCCGGTCCCCGGCGGCTGCACGCACGTCCACGAGATCGACGGGTTCGAGTTCGCCAGCGGCGTCGACTCGGTGGGCGACATGGACCCCCGCGTCGGCCGCGGCATGTACCGGCCGGCCATCGACTTCCTCACCGGCGGCAAGCTGAAGTGGGCCAAGATGCCCGAGGTCCACGAGGTCTGCACCTTCGGGGACGAGGTCTACGACTGGTACTCGACGCACGAGAAGAACATCGAGTGGGTCGAGAAGAAGTTCCCGGGCGAGGGCAACGTGCGCGCCTACTACGACCTCGAGAAGAAGATCGAGTCCTGGGCGACGACCTGGGCCCTCACCAAGCTGGCCCCGGAGTGGATGCCGGTCGGCATGCGCGACGGGATCTACTTCGGCGCCTGGCGCAAGTACATGGACCGGCACGTCCTGGACGTCTTCAAGAACGAGCTGGGCTTCTCCGACCGGCTCGCCGCCATCTTCTGCTACATGTACGGCAACCACGGGCGCACTCCCGACAAGGCCCCGTTCTCCTTCCACTCCGTCAACCTCGGCCACTACCGCAACGGCGCCTACTTCCCGGCCGGCGGCCCCGGGCAGATCGCCGAGTGCATCGTCCCCATCGTCGAGGCGGCGGGCGGGCAGCTGGCCGTCAGCACGGCCGTCAAGCAGATCATGGTCGAGAACGGGCAGGTCACCGGCGTCGAGCTGGAGAACGGCGAGAAGGTGTTCTGCAAGCTGGTGTTCAGCGCCGCGGGCGCCCCCACCACGTTCCTGGAGATGCTCGACCCCGAGCTGTCGGCGAAGCTCGGCTACGCCGAGAAGTTCAAGGAGATCGGCCCGAGCCCGTCCCACGTCTACCTGCTGCTGGGCTACGACGAGGCCATCGACCTGCCCAAGCACATCGTCTGGGAGATGCCGACCTACGAGGGCGTGGGGCGCTACGACATCTCCAAGGCCGACGAGTTGTACAAGGGCCAGGGCGTGCTCAAGGGCATGGGCGGCTACCTGCTCAGCCCGTCCGCGCGGGACCCGCTGCACTCCGAGCGCTACCCGAATACTTCGACGGTGGTGGCGCTCGCGGAGGGCATCCCGGACTGGGTGGCGCGCGCCAAGAAGGACACCGTGTGGCGCGACGAGTTCGCCGCCGGCCTGGGCGAGAACCTGATGAAGATCGTCGAGCGGCACATGCCGATGCTCAAGGGCAAGACGCCCAAGCTGCGCCTGTCCGGCATCCCCATGGGGTGCAACCCGAACGCGTGGCACGGCAGCTCGCTGGGGCTCGACCCCTCGGCCGAGCGGTTCGTGAAGCACACGCACTGGCTCCGCCCGCGCACCAAGATCGGCGGGCTGTGGCTGACCGGCCAGGACGCGTTCTCGGCGGGCTTCGCCGGCTCGATGCTGTCGTCGAAGGTCACCTACGCAGCGTGGACCGGCAACTACCTCTCGATGCTGATGTAGGCCGCCTTCGCGTCGCGGAGCTGGCGCGAGTGAATTACGTGGACCGGCGACTTCGGCCGGGCCCGCGTGGACGTGGACGTTGACGTGGTCGTTGACGTGAACGGCGACGGCGACGTGGTCGGATGGAGTGCCTGGGAGGTGGGATGACCGCCCGGGCGCTCTCCATCGACCACGTCGCCGTTCACGTCGCCGTCAAGGTCCACGACAACGTCAACGTCAACGACCTTCCGCGGCATGGACGACTTGATCGTCCACGCCGCCTCCCCAGCCGCGCGGTCGTTGACGTGAGCGTAGACGTGGTCGTGGTCGTTGACGTGAACGGCGACGGCAACGTGGTCGGAAGGAGTGCCTGGGAGGTGGGATGACCGCCCGGGCGCTCTCGATCGACCACGTCGCCGTTCACGTCGCCGTCAACGTCCACGACAACGTCAACGACCTTCCGCGACGTGGACGACTTGGTCGTCCACGCCACCTCAGGCTGCGGGCGAGCTACCGCTCCGGGCCGTAGCCGCCAAAGGCGAGGTCGGCCCTCCGCTCCGAGGACCTGTCCGGTCGCCTCGTCGCCGCCCGCAGGCGCACCCGCCTCCGGTCCGTTCGGCTTCCGCGACGCACCGGCGCTACCTTGAATCGGAGGATCGGCCTTGGAGAGCGGCGAGCCAGCGGCGGGGCTTGCGATTGTCTGCGACCCCCGAGGAGTCGTGCTGCGGGTGCTCCGCGACGATCTCCGCGTGACCGACGAGCGCACCGTCGGCCAGCCGTTCACCTCGCTGGTCTCGGGAGGCCCTTCGGCGCTCACCTTCCTCACCCGCTTGCACGAGCGTGGCCGCCTCCTCGGCTGGGAGCTCGATCTCGACACCGGGACAGGCCCGCGGCGGATGAGCGTCTCCGGGGCTCTCTCCCGCGACGCGATCCTCGTCGTCGGCACTCCGCCCAGATCGGATCCCGAGCCGCTCCTCCATCAGCTCGCGGCCCGGGACGGCGGCCAGGCCCAGGCCGTCCACGCCCTGCTCCAAGCGCGGCGGCAGGCCCCGGCGCCCGAGAGCAGCGAGGAGGAAGAGCGGGAGGCGGGCGAGGTGCGCTTCCGGAGCCTCGTCGAGAACACCAGCGACTGGGTCTGGGAGGTCGACGAGCACCTCGTCTACACCTACGCGAGCCCGCGGATTCGCGACCTGCTGGGCTACGAGCCCGCCGAGGTCCTCGGAAAGACGCCCATGGACCTGATGCCGGAGGAGGAGGTGCGCCGCCTCGCCCCGCGGGTCTCGGCGATCGTCGCCGAGCGCAAGCCCTTCCGGCTCCTGGAGAACAAGAACCGGCGCCGCGACGGCCGGGAGGTGACGCTCGAGACCAGCGGCATCCCGTTCTTCGGCCCCGACGGGCGCTTCCGCGGCTACCGGGGCGTCGACCGCGACATCACCGAACGCAAGCAGGCCGAGGAGGCGCGCACCCGGCTCCTGGTCCAGGAGCAGCGCGAGCGCGACGCCGCCCAGCGCCACGCCGCGCAGCTCGATGCGCTGCTCGAGAGCATGACCGAGGGCGTGACCGTCGTGGAGGCGACGGGGCGCGTGGCGCTGATGAACTCGCTGAGCCGGCAGGCCTTCGGGATGCCCGAGCGCGCGCAGGGCTGGACCGCGGAGGACCTCTGCACCTCGGACCTGCGCGGGCTCGACGGCCGGCCCCTTCCCTGCGACCAGCAACCGCTCCAGCGGGCGCTCTACGGCGAGCGCTTCGCCGACGCGGAGGTGATCCTGGCGCAGCGCGACGGGAGGCAGGCCCGGCTGCTGTTCAGCGGCAGCGCCGTGCACGACGAGCGGGGCGAGGTCGTGCTCGCCATCGCGGTCTTCCGGGACGTGACGCGGCTGCGCCAGCTGGAGCAGACCCGGGACGAGTACCTCCACCTCGTCTCCCACGACCTGCGCAACCCGCTGTCGGTCATCACCGGAAGGACCGAGCAGCTGTGCCGGCTCCTCGGCCGGCTGGAGGCGGAGGAGGGCCAGCGCGCCACCGAGAGCATCCTCAAGAGCGCCCAGAGGATGAACCTGATGCTCCAGGACCTGGTCGATTCGGCGAGGCTCGAATCCGGGACCATGGCGATCAGCCGGCGTCCGGTCGATCTCTTCGCGTGGGTGTCGGGCGTCGTCGAGAGCGTCGGCTCGCTCGAGGATCGGGCCCGCCTCCGAATCGCGCCTGCCGAGGGGCCCCTTCCGGCGTCCGTCGATCCGGAGCGGCTCGAGCGCGCCCTCGTGAACCTCCTCACCAATGCCCTGAAGTACTCCCCGCGGGATTTCCCGGTGCTGGTCCGGGCCCGCCGGAGCGGCACCGAGGCCGTGGTCTCCGTCGCCGATCGCGGCGTGGGCATCCCGGCCGAGGAGCTGGGCTGCGTCTTCGACCGCTTCTTCCGGGCCAGGACGGGCAGGAAGGCGGACGGGGTGGGCCTCGGGCTCTACATCGCCCGCCTGATCGTGGAGGCCCACGGCGGGAGGATCTGGGCCGAGAGCCAAGAGGGGCGGGGCAGCACCTTCTCCTTCAGCGTTTCGCTGCATCTCTCGCCCGGTGCCCTTGGCGCCCCGGGAGGAGGCGGGTAGGAAGCGCGCGCGGGCGACCTCTCGTCGACTGGCGGGACCTCCTCAGCGCGTTCGCCGAGAAGTTCCCGAGGGCCGGGCGAATCTGGAAGCTCGGCCTGGGCCTGGGCCTCAGGGTTCGCGGGCCGCGGCGGCGGCGGCGGGCAGCAGCCCGTCGGAGACGCGCATCGGCTCGTCGGCGCGCAGGCGGGCGAGGTCGCGCTCCGCCTCCGCCAGGCGCACCGACCCCGTCGCGCGCAAGCAGTCCCTGCGGTAGCCGAGCACCCTCTCGTTCCAGTCCGGCCTCTCGACCCAGGAGCCGAGCGCCGGCTCGCAGAACTGCGCGAACCCGGCCGCCTTCGCCAGGTCGAGCCGGGCGTCGTGCAGCTCCTGCTCCAGGGCCTCGACCGCGAAGGGCGTGCGGATGGCCTCGAAGAGCCGCTGCGCGCACTCCGGCTCGCGAGCGCCGAGGTCGCGCGCGACGCCGAGACCGTTCGAGAGGACGGGCCTCGAGGCCCACGGGTCCTCCCGGTAGGCGCGGAAGCCCGCCTCCAGCGAAGCGCAGGCCTGGTCGAGTTGCCCGGCGCGCCTGTGCAGCGACGCCTCCAGGAGCGCCCGCTCCCCGGGGTGGCCCTCCAGCGCCTCGATGCTGGCCCGCGCCCCCGCGTCGCCGGTCGCCGTCTCGAGGACGGCCAGCATCAGCCGATCGCTCGGGTACACCGCCGGCGCGGGCTGGGCCTTCCACGCCTGGAGCGCCTCGCGGAAGCGGTGCTCGCTGAAGCGCTGCCTCGCGTCGAAGCGCTTCTTCTGGTCGGCGTTGGCGGGGGGCAGCAGCACGTCGGGCAGCCGCGGCGTGGCGGCCAGGCCGTCCTGCACCGCCTCCCAGTCGAGCCCGGGGACGCGCAGCGGGTGCTCCCCCAGCGCCCGCGAGAGCGACAGCAGGTCCCGGATGTTGTTGCGCGCGGCCTTGCCGACGGTGGCCGCCAGGCCGAACTCCACCACGTTGACGTCGTCGGTGTTGAAGACCTCGGGCGGCGCGGCGGCGAGCCTCGCCGCCACCGCGTCGGTCGCCACGTGGTGGGACAGCAGGCCCTCGAGCCCGCTCACTCCCCAGGTGTCGCGGATCGCCGAGCGGTAGGGCTCCTCCTCCAGGCGCGCGCGCAGGGCCGGGGCGTCGATGACGAGCGGCGCCCGCGTGGCGACGAGCAGCAGGTCGCCCTCGCAGCCGAAGAACAGCTCCACGTGCCCGAAGACGCCGCGCAGCGTGCGCACGACGGTCCGCAGCGTCGCGCCGTCGATCTCGTAGCTCTGCACCCATTGCACGAACACCCCGTCGGCCTCGAGCATCCGCTCCACGGTGCCGTAGAACTCGCGGGTGTACAGGCTGGCGATCCCTGCGCGGTAGGGGTTGGAGGGCTCCGAGAAGACGAGGTCGTAGCGCCGCGGGGAGACGGCCAGGACCTCGCGGGCGTCGCCGATGGCCAGGTGGACCTTCGGGTTGTCGAGCACGCGCTGGTTCACCGGGGCGCAGGCCCGCGCCACGTCGCGGATGAGCGGTTCGATCTCCACCACGTCCACGCGCTCCAGCGAGGGGACCGCCCCCAGCCAGCCCGCGGTGGAGCCCGTCCCCAGGCCGATGACCATCGCGCTGCGCGGCTTCGGGGCGAGGAGCGCGCCGACCAGGCCGCTCATCACCTGGGTGCCCGCGTCGTGGAGGGCGTTGCCGTCGATCCGGCCGTTGACCAGGAAGGCGTAGGCCCCGTCGCTGACCAGGGCGACGCTGGCCTCGACGCCCTCGCGCTCCCAGATCTCGATGGCCTGCTGGTGCCGGCTCCAGGCCTCGAAGCCCCTCCCGGAGATCTGCGCCATCCCCACCCTGCCCGCCCCCACCGCCGATTGCCTCCAGACCGCCGAGGGCCCGGGGGCCGCGGCCAGCGCCAGGGCCAGCGCGCCCATCGCCGCCGCCCCCGCCCAGCCCCGCTCGCGCCGGCGCAGCGCCAGGCCGGTGGCGAGGGCGGCCAGCAGCGCCAAGAGGACCGCCACCAGGCGCCAGCAGCCCGGCGCGGTCAACAGCGGCAGCAGGCCGAAGCCCCCCGCCAGCGACCCGAGGATCGAGCCGGCGGTGTTGAAGGCGTAGGCGCTGCCGACGTCGCGGCCCACGCGCTCGTCCCCGGAGCCGAGCAGGCCGACCAGCAGCGGGAACTGGTAGCCGGCGACGACCGAGGCGGGCAGGACCACGAGCAGCGCCACGAAGGTCCAGGCGAGCACCAGCGCGGGGAACCCGGCGGCGCTCATGCCGTGCAGGCTCGCCGCCAGGATCACCAGCCGGTCGCCCAGGGCGAAGGGGACGATGGCCAGCGCCGCCTCGGCGCTGCAGGTGGCGGCGAACGCGGTGAGGCTGGCCGGCCGGTCCAAGGCCCGCCGGGAGTAGAGCCAGCCACCCAGGCCGATGCCCAGCAGCGCCACCGCCACGATGAGCCCGAAGGTGTAGACCGAGCCGCCCAGCAGCGGCCCGAGCATGCGGTACCAGACCGTCTCCAGCAGGAAGAAGGCGAAGCCGACCACCCCCGCCGCGGCGAGGACGAAGGCGCGGGGCGCCGCGGCTTCGCGCACCGGGCTGGCCTCCGGGGCGGCCTGGCGCTGCGGCAGGCCGCGAGCCAGGGAGCGGGCGCTGACGAAGACGAGCAGGTTGCACAGGGCGCCCAGCCAGAGCGTGGTGCGCGTCCCGAAGATCTCCAGGGCGAAGAAGTTGGCGCCCATCGCCCCCACCACCCCGCCGAGCGCGTTGGCGCCGTACAGGAGCGCCATGCCGCGCCGCCCGACGTCGCCGGCCGTCTCCACCGCGCGGACCGCCGCGGGCATCGTGCCGCCCATCAGCACCGTGGGCACGCCCAGGACGAGCGCGCTCAGCAGCACGCGCACGGCCATCCCGCCCAGGGTGCCCAAGGTCAGGCTCCCGCCGAGCTCCAGGTAGAGCCAGCGCACGCCGCCCACCAGGAACGGGGTGAGCGCCGCGCTCACGCCCACGCCCGCCTCGAGCCTCGCGTACATCGCCAGCGGGGACGCGGCGCGGTCGGCTCGCCGGCCGAGCAGCAGGCCACCGAGCCCGAGCCCACCGATGTAGATGGCGAGCACCGCGGCGCTGGCCGGGGTGGAGCTGCCAAAGACGTCGCGGAACAGGCGGAACCAGGCGATCTGGTAGAGGAGCCCGCAGGCCCCCGAGGCGAAGAGCAGCAGGGCGACCCGGCGTTCGATTTTTGGCATGACCTCTCGGGGAAGGCCGGCATGCTACTCCAATCAAGCCGGCGGCAGCCGCTAAGCAAGGCCTGGACGCCCGTCCCCTCGTCCCCTTGCCTGGTCACCGGTTTCTCCAGGCGGCGCCAGGGGTTGCGCCCGCTTCGCGGCCCGCGGCACGCCGGGGCCCGCGGGTCGATCGAGGCCGCAGGAACCCGCCCCTCCGCGGCGCTGTCCGAGAGGCCATGGCCCGTGCCGCTCGGACTCTCTCGATCTCCATCTGCCTCTTCGTCGCCGCAGCCTCCGCCGGGGCCTCGGCCCGGGCCGACGTGCTCGTCGCCACGCGCGGCCAGCCGCTCGTCGAGGTGTCGCACTCGGTGGACCTCCGGGTCGCCGACGGCGTCGCGACCTACACGGTCCGCCGGGTCTTCTCCAACCCCGGCACCGTGGCCGACCAGGTCGAGCTGGAGATCGACCTGCCGTACGGCGCCGCCGCCACCGGCCTGCGCATCCGCGCGCGCGACCGCTGGTACCCCGGCGAGCTGATGGAGCGCGAGGCCGCGGAAAAGCTCTACAGGGAGATGACCGGCTTCGGCCCGCACGCGCCCAAGGACCCGGCGCTGCTCGCCTGGATGTGGGCCGACAAGCTGTCGCTGCAGGTCTTCCCGGTGATGCCGGGCTCGGTCTCCACGGTGGAGTACACGCTCACCGCGCCCACGCGCTATGAGGGCGGCCGCTACCACGTCTGCTACCCGCGCGCCGCCGCGCTCGAGCCGGGCGCCGACTCCGGCCGCGGCGGCCTGCCGCTGGCGCCGCCGGTCGTCACCGTGACGCCGGCCTGGGGCGACGCGCTGACCCCGATGTCGGTCGACGGCAGGCGCGCGACCCGCGAGGCGCCGATCGTGCTCGTGCCGCCGCTGCTGCCCGACTGGCAGAAGCAGCTCCGCACCGATCCCTCGGCCAGCTACGTCGCCAGCAGCCTGGAGGTGCCCGCCTCGAGCCACACCCGCAAACCCGTCACCGAGGCGACCGTCACCTTGGAGCTGGCGCACACCTACCGCGGCGATCTCGAGGTCGAGCTGCTGACGCCGGCCGGCGCGCGGCTGCCGCTCATCCGGCGGGCCGGCGGCGGCGCCAACGACCTGCGCGGCAGCTACACCGTGGCCCTGCCGCCGGACACCCGCGCGGCCGGGCCGTGGCGGCTCCTGGTCTCCGACCACGCCGCGCTCGACACCGGCTCGCTCGACGAGTGGACGCTCACCTTGGGCGAAGGCGCCGACCGCACCAGCGTCAGGTCGACCGACACGCCGCTCTTCGTTCCCGACGCACCCGAGTCCGCGGGAGAGGCCGGGCTCGCCGCCGTCGCGCTGGCGCCACCGCCGATCGATCTATGGAACGTGCGCCTCGGCCGGGCGCTGGCCTCGGAGAAGAGGGGGTTCGCGCGGCTGGAGCTGGACCTCGCCCCCGAGCTGCGGCCGGCGCCCACGCGGGCCCAGGTCGTCTTCCTGCTCGACGCCTCGCATTCGCTGGGCCCCGAGGCCGCCGCGGCGCAGCTCGACGTGGTGCGCGCCTACGCGAGCCACGTCCCGGACGCCGAGCTGGAGCTGGTCGTCTACCGGCGGCACGCCCAGCGCGTCTTCGGCCGCTTCGTTCCGGTCCCCGAGCTGGACGCCGCGCTGGAGAATGCCGCTGGCGCTGGAGCGTTCTCGCCCGGCAACGGCAGCGCCCTCGACGAGGGCCTGAGGATGGCCGCCGCGCTGCTCTCGGATCGCAGCGCCCCGCGCCGGCTGGTGGCCACCTCGGACGAACTGATCCGGTCCTCGCTCCCCGCCGACCAGGCCGCCGCCGCGCTCTCGGGCCTGCCGGCCGAGGCGGTGGTGCACGTGGTCGTGCCCCACGCGGATGGCGACGACGTCGCGCGCCTCGACCGCCGCGACGACGCCCACCTGGCCCTGCTGGCCGACCACCACCACGGCATCTTCGCGGACCTGTACGGGCTGCCCGCGCGCTCCGCCAAGGCGCTCGCGCCCACCGTGCTCGAGCTGGTCCGGCCCACCCGCATCGATCGCCTCGCCGCCAGCGCGGGGTTCACCCTCGACCGCGACACGCTGCGCGAGGGCGACGGGGTGCGGCTGATGGTCCTGCGAGAGGCGCCGCCGGAGAAGGTCGTCCTGACCGGCCGCGTGTGGAGCGACCCCGTCCGCAAGGAGGTCGTCGCCAGCGCCGCGTTCTCGGCGGCCACCGCGGCCTTCGTCTTCGGCGCCGACGAGCACCAGGGCCTCTCCGCCGCCGAGCAGATGCGGCTCGCCCTCTCTGGGCGGGCGGTCTCCCCGGTGACCTCCTACGTCGCCGCCGAGCCGGGCGTGCGCCCGTCGACCATCGGGCTCGACCAGGCAACGCTCGGCACGCGCGGGTTCGGGTCGGGTGGCGGCGGCATCGGCTGTGGCGGCGCCGGCCTTCACCGGACCCCTCCGGACCTGCGCGCGCTGGTCGCCACCGAGGAGTGCGTGCGCAGCGTGCGGCCGGCCGAAGCCTGGAAGGTCGCCCTGTCCGTCGAGACGACCCGCGACGAGGTCGTCGACGTCGCCACGCCCAACGGCTCCGGCGCCATGGCGAGCTGCCTGGCGGAGGCGGTGTGGGCGCTGCGGCTCGACGCCCGGTTCGACCGCGAGCGCGAGCGTTTCGACTTCGAGCTGTCGGGGCCGGCGGCGCGGTAGGTCCCGAGCCCAGGCCTTCGCTTCGCGGGGACCGCGCGCGCGGCTGCGCGGAGACGGTGCAGAATGGCCGGCATGCCAGCGAAGCTCCCTCTCCCCGGAAAGCAGAGAGCCGACCCATGAGAACGCCTTCCCTGAGCCTCTGCTGGGTGGCCGCCGGCTTGCTCTCCTCGACGAGCGCCACGGCGCTTGCCACCGACTACTACGCCGACCCTTCGGCCGCCTCCTCCACCCTGGCCGGGACCCTGGCCAATCCCTGGCGGACCCTCGCGCAGGTCAATGCCGGCACCACCGCGCTGAACCCGGGCGACCGGGTCCTGTTCCGGCGCGGGCAGACCTACTCCGGCAGCCTGACCGTCTCGAAGTCGGGCATCGCGGGCGCGCCGATCACCTATTCGGCTTACGGCGCCGGGGACCTGCCCAAGTTCGACAACTCGATCAGCAACATCGTCACCCTGAGCGGCAAGCAGTACGTCGTCATCGACAGCATCAACTTCACCGACAGCTCCATCGACGTCGACGACCCCCTCCACCAGATCCAGGCCAAGGTCAGCTACTGCATCACCCTCTTCGACTCGCCCCACTGCACGGTCAGCAACTGCGAGTTCTCCCTGGTGGGCGTCGCGATCGCGGTCGAGGCGGGGTCGGACTACACGACCATCACCGGCAACTACATGCACAACGGGCGGATGGTGAGGAACACGCCCACCAGCGTGAATCCCGACGACGACTACGGGGCCAACCCGATGGTCATCGGCTCCTCGAACAACACCATCACCCGCAACCGGTTCGAGGAGTCCTGGGCGAAGAGCTACGACTACGGCTTCGATGGCGGGGCCGTGGAGTTGTTCGCCGGCGCGGGCGGCTACACCAGCAACAACCTCGTCATGTTCAACACCGCCTACCACTGCAACGGCTTCACCGAGATCGGGAGCAGCGGTGGAGCGGGCGCCAACGACAACGTCGTGGCCTACAACCTGATCATCAACAGCGGAGAGATCGCCACCCTGCAGAACTCGGGGACCTTCGGCACTCCCATCAACAACCTCCAGATCTTCAACAACACCATCGTGCAGACCCCGGAGACCCTGGAGCAGTACCTCTGGACGGGCCCCCTGCTCTGGCAGAGGTCGTCCCCCGGGCCCGCCGGGATGGTGTCCTTCAGGAACAACCTCGTCTGGCTGACCAGCGGCGCCTACCTGATCCAGAGCGGGAAGTTCGACGCTGCGTCGCTGCTCCACTCCAACAACCTCTTCCGCACCTCGAACCCGGCGCTGGGGGTGACGCTCGACGCCACCGAGCTCTCGAGCAGCACGCTCGACCTGTTCGTCAGCGCCTCGGGCGCGCCCAGCACCTGGAACTACCGGCCTCTCGCGGGAAGCCCCGCCATCGACTTCGGGACCCACCTCGGCTTCAGCATCGACTTCGCCGGCAACCCCATCGTGGGCAACCCGGACGTGGGCATCTACGAGTTCGTCGCGTCCGGCAACCAACCGCCCGTCGTGGAGGCGGGCGCCGACCAGACCGTTCGCCTCCCCGCGAGCCCGGTGACCTTCTCCGCCGTCGCGTCGGACCCCGACGGCACCCTCGCCAGCTACGCCTGGACGAGTCTTTCGGGCGGGGCCGCCGCCCTCGCCGGCGCGGCCACTTCCGACCTGACCGTCTCGGGCTTCGGGGCGGGCTCCTACCTGTTCCGGGTCCTCGTCACCGACGACCAGGGCGCGACCGCTTCCGACACCGTCTCCCTCACCGTGGAGCCCGCGGCCGGTGCGGACGCCGGCGGACCGGGCAACGACGCAGCCGTCCCGGGCAGCGACGCCGCAGTGCCGGGCGGCGACGCCGCCGTCGCGGGCGTCGACGCCGCGGTGCCGACCGAGCCCGCGCTCGCCTGCCGCGCCCCGGGCGCAGTCGCCGTCGACGGCGTGGCCGCGGAGTGGGACGGGGCGCCCTCCTTCCGCATCCCGGCGAGCCGCTCGCTCATCGGCCCCGACAGCCCGGAGGCGGCGACCAGCGACACGGACTGCAGCGCCGTCGTCCGCTGCATGTGGGACGACACGAGCCTGTACGTGCTGGTGGAGGTGAGTGACGACCTGCTCTTCGGCACCTCGACCACGGTGTGGCGCAACGACGGCGTCGAGTTGTTCTTCGACGGGCTGCACGAGCGCGCCGCGACCTACGACTCGAACGACTACCAACTCATGATCGACCTCGGCGGCGAGGTCGACGGCACCCGCAGCGGCTCGCTGGTGGTGCAGCACGCGCTGCGCCTCGGGACGGCGGGGTACGCGCGCGAGTACGCCATCTCCTTCGCCTCGCTGGGCCTGACTTCACCTTCGGCGGGCGCGCTCCTCGGCTTCGACGTGGCCCTGGACGACAGCGACGTGGCGGGCAGCCGCACCAGCTACCTCGCCTGGCGAGGGCAGGGCGACGGCTGGAAGGACCCGCGCCAGTTCGGAGAGCTCGAGCTGAGCAGCACGGTCTGCGGGCGCGCCGACGCCGGGTCCTCTCCGGACGTGGGGACCTCCGAGGACTCCGGAGGCCCTGCCGACGCTGGCGCCCCTGCCGACTCCGGCTCCGCCGCCTCGGGCGATGCCGGTGGGGCAGGCGACGTCGGGGCCCCGAGCGACTCCTCGATGACCGGCGACGCCGGCGAGCCGGGCGGCGCGGTCGGCACCGGTTGCGGCTGCGCCGCGGCGGGAGCGCCCGGCGCCGCCGTCGGAGGGCTGGTCTTCCTGGTCGCCCTCCTCGGCCTGGGCCGCCGACGCCTGGGTAGCAGTCTCGGCGGGGGCGTTGAGTAGCAGCGGTTGCCCTCTCCCCTCCCCCGCGCAGCGCGGTCGACGCTTCCGTCGACCGCGTACGCGAGCGGATTGAGCTCGAGCTGTCGAGCCCGGCGGCGCTCCAGCCAAGCCCCGAGCCTGATCGAGACTCTCCTCCCCAGCTTCAACCGCACACGCTGGCCGCTCCGCCTCCGCCGCAAGTCTGAGGCGGTGGACACGTGCCGCACTGCAGGACGTTCCCGCAGCCGTCGCCGATCGGACCGCAGTCGGCCCCGACCAGGGCACAGGTTACGGGAGTGCAACTCAGGGCCCCGCAGACGGCCGCCTGGCCGCCTCCGCCGCAGGTCTGGCCCGCCGGGCACATGCCGCACATGATCAGGTTCCCACAGCCGTCCCCGGCCGGCCCGCACTGGATGCCCAGTTCGACGCAGTTCTTGGGCACGCAGGCCGAGGGGCCACAGACGCCCGCTTGCCCGCCTCCGCCGCAGTTCTGGCCGGTGGGGCAGTCGCCGCACTGGATCAAGTTCCCGCAACCGTCGCCCGCAGGCCCGCACTGGAGGGCCTGCTCGGCGCAGGTCCTGGGCGTGCAGCTCGGGGCACCGCAGACACTCGGGAGGCCGCTGCCGCCGCAGGTCTGGCCGCTCGGGCAGTCGCCGCACTGAAGCAAGTTCCCGCACCCGTCCCCCGCGGGCCCGCACTGGACGGCCTGCTCGGCGCAGGTCCTGGGCGTGCAGGAGGCACCGTCGGCCGAGACGCAGCCGGTCAGGTCGAAGACCGTGAACTCCAGCAGCTTCTCCATGGGCGTCATCGCCCCGCCCGGGCACTCGCTCGGGAACGCCATGCGCGGGTCCGCGTAGCCCTCCTCGACGTGGTAGTCGGTGAACTGCACCCGCCCGCACTGCTGGGACGCCGGAACGCCCACGGGCGTGCCGAACGAGTAGTGCACCGGCGCGGGCGGGCTCTGGACGGAGAGCCAGACCTGCGAGGGCGCGTTCACCGCGGTGAAGTCGTTGCGCAGCGAGCCGAGCGGGATCTGCCCCAGGATCGTCGACGCGCCCACGATCTGGAGCCACTGCGCAAGGAGCTGCCCCTTGGGGAAGGACATCTCGACGGAGGCCGTCTGGTCCATCGGGAAGCCGATGTCCGGAGCCCAGACCGCGGTGCTCGAGAACGGGGCGGCGTTGAAGAGCCAGACGTAGCTGTAGTGCGTGGCGAGGACCCGCCCGCCGGCGTTGGCGTAGTTGATGAGGTTCTGCTGGGCGGTGGCGGGCTTGAGGTACTCGCTGCCCTGGCAGGCGAAGAAGACCACGTCGTACTGGTTGAGGGTCGCCTGGGTGCTCCAGAGGCCGTCCTCGAGGGGCGCGCCGGTTCCGCCGCTGGTCGCTCCTCCATACCCGGAGCCGGTCCAGAGGTGGACGCGGCCGGTGCCCGTCGGGGCCGTGAACTCCGAATCGTCGATGCCGATCTTGCGCAGCCCGCACTCGAGCGTGTCGACTCCGCCGGTGACGAAGGCCATCAGCGGGAGGTCGCCCTCGCTCTTGTTCTTCGGCAGGCGCGTCTGCGCCGCGGCCAGGGGCGTGTCGACGCAGGCGGCGACGGTGGGGAGGGTGATCTGCCGGCGCCAGCGGCCGGTCTCGATGACCAGCGGGATGGCGGCGCCCACCGGCATGTTGGTCAGCTTGAACGCGCCCGCGGCGTCGGTGGTCGCCCTCACCAGCGGCGAGCCCGCGAGCGGGTCGTTGCAGCGCGAGCACGACACGCCGGGCGTGAACGGCTGCACCGGGGCGTTGGGCACGTAGACCGTCACGTTGGGCAGGGGGTCGACGCCGTTGGGCGCGTAGACGACGCCGCTGACCGACGTCGTCGCTGCCGGGGTGCCGCAGCTCACCTGCTTCAGGCACAGGTTCGTGCAGGTGATCGGGATGGCGCAGACGTTGGGGGTGCTGGCGCCGCAGACCTGGGGGGCGGCGCAGGAGCCGCAGTCGAGCGGGCTGCCGCAGCCGTCCGTGGCGACGCCGCAGTCGAGGCCGAGCTCGGCGCAGGTCTTGGGCATGCAGGAGGGGACGCCGCAGACGCTCGGGACGCCGCCTGCGCCGCAGGACTCGGGCGGCGTGCAGGCTCCGCAGTCCACGGTGGAGCCGCAGCCGTCGCCGAGGGGACCGCAGTTGGCGCCGAGCCGGGCGCAGACATCCACGTCCAGCCACTTGCCCGTCGCCGGATCGCAGGCTCGGGGCCCTCCGTTCGAGCACTGGGTGTCGCCGAGGTTGCAGGCGACGCACCGCCCGCTGAGCGCGGGGTTTTCCGGGTCGCCGCAGACCACTGCGCCGGGCGTGCCGTCAGCGGTGCAGTCCGTGCCCTTGGCCACGGGCTTGAAGCCCGGCCGGCGCGGCGAGTCGTAGCAGGTGGCGGTCTGGCAGACGGTGGCCGGGACCGGGAGGTCGAAGGGGTCGTCGACCGAGATCGTGCCGCCGGCGCCGTCGCAGACGAGCTCCTGGCAGTCGCCCGGGGTCTGTCCGGTCGACAGCGAGTGCTCCTGGCCGCGCGGCCGGGTCGAGCACGCCCCGGCGGCGGTGCACGTCGCCGCGGTGCACTCGTCGGCGGGGACGGGGCAGTCGCCGTCGGCAGCGCACCCGCAGCGGCCCTCGCCGTCGCACACGCCCGCCGAGCACGCGGCGCTCTTGTCCTTGTTCACCGTGGTGCAGCAACCCTGGTCGCAGTTCGCGGCCTGGCAGTCGTTGGCGGGCGCGGGGCAGGGCGTGGCGGCAGAGCACGCCTGGGCGCCGCCGGAGCAGCCCTCGCCGGCATCGGTGGCGGGCGAGGGTCCGGTGTCTCCAGCCGCCGCAGCATCGGACCCTTCGCCGACCGAGGCGTCGGCCGCGTTCAGAGAGCCGTCGGCCCCGTTCCCTCCGGAAGCATCGAGGGCGGTGGGGGTGGCGTCGCCGCCGCCGGAGCCGGGGTCCTTCCCGCACGAGGCGAGTCCACCGAGGGCGAGCAGGAGAGCGGTCGTCGAAGCTGCGAGTCGGAACACGTCGGACCTCTGGGTGCGGGACGGGCTGAGTGAAGATGCAGGACCAGCGTGCTCTTTCGCCTGAGGGGAGGGAGCGCAGGCCCGCGACACGAAGGATGCGGGGCCGGCTGCCGGACTCACGCTGCGAACGGCAATGTAGCCCACTGCACTCGGACTCGCACCCGGCCCGTGGCGACGGGCCCGGCCTCGCCGCCGGGAGCCCGCCCCAGCCTCAGGGGCCCGCGCCGGCGTCGCCTTCCGGCTCGCCCGCCGGAGCCGAGGCATCCGCCGGCTCGCGCGCCGCGTCTGCTCCGGAGAGGGACCCGGCGTCGACCGCCACCGCGGAAGGAACCACGGCCGGCGCTTCGACCGGCTCGGACTCCGCCGCGACCGGCTGCTCGGGCGGCGGGGGCGCCCTGGGCGCCAGGGTGTAGAGCGCGACCGTCGCCAACAGCAGGGCCGTCAGCACTCCCAGCGCCATGCCCTCCCAGAGCGCGCGCCGCGAGTTGCGCCGGGCGCTGAGGATCTCCCCGGTCAGGTCGCGGTCCGTCGTCGGCCCGTCCCGGAGCACCCGGGTCGGCCGCTGGTCTTCCGCGACCGCCTCGTTGGTGGGCCGCTCCTCCACCACCGGCTCCTCGGCCGGCTCCTCGGCCGGCTCGGCGAAGGCGCGCTCGAACTCGCGGGCCAGGTCCGCGGCCGTCTGGAAGCGCTGCGCCGGGTCCTTGGCGATCGCCTTCTGCAGCAGGCGTCCGACGGCGGCGGGGAGGAAGGGGTTGCGCAGGCACGGATCCGGCGGGGGCTCCTGGACGTGCTTGCGCACCAGCTCGTGCTCGCTCTCGGCGTCGAAGGGCAGCGCGCCGGTGAGCAGCTGGTAGAGCAGCACGCCGACGGCGTACAGGTCCGAGCGGTGATCCACCTGCTTGCCGCGGATCACCTCGGGGGCGATGTACGCCGGCGTGCCCATCACGAAGCCGGCCTGGGTCAGGTGCTCGTTCGAGCTCAGGTCGCGCAGGATGCCGAAGTCGAGGATGGTCGCCCGGCCGTGGGCGTCGACGACGATGTTGGCGTCCTTGATGTCCCGGTGCACCAGGGACCGCTGGTGGATGTAGCCCAGCCCGGCGCAGATCTGCGCGACCACCGAGCGCACCGTCTCCACCGGGATCCGCTCCTTGGCCTCCTCCGCCTCGTCCAGGCGCGAGGCGAGCGTCTCCCCGGCGATCCACTTCATGACGATGAAGGGCCGGCCCTCGTGCCGCCCCACGCCGTAGACGAGCACCACGTTGGGGTGCTCGAGGTTGGCGGTGAGCTTGGCCTCGCGCTCGAAGCGGGCGACGAAGACCTGGTCGGCGCAGTGCTCCGCCGCCAGGACCTTGATGGCCACCGGGCGGTCGAGCGCCACGTCGGTGCAGCGGTAGACCGTCCCCATCGCGCCTTCGCCGATCTTCAGCTCGACGCGCCACTTGCCCTCGAGGAGCATGCCGGGCTCGATCTTCGAGACCGGGAGCTTCTCCGCCCCGGCCGCCGACGGCGCCATCACCGGCGCCCCGCACAGGTTGCAGAAGCGGCTTCCGCCCACGAGCCTGCCGCCGCACTTCTGGCAGAGGACCTGCATCTGGCGCGAGCTTCTCGGCATCGCCTCGCATTCTATGGGGGCGGTCGCGACGGACAAGGGTGCGGTCCTTCGGACTGGAGGCCGTGGAGGCCCGAGGTCCTGCGACCACCGGCCTCGGCCTGCTCCGGGGAATCGAAGAGAGAATTGGAGCGACGAAGGGCCGCGCGTGCGAATCCGCACCACTGCCCTACGGGCGGAACCGCACGGGGGTTTGATCCGACGCATTGACGCCGAGCGCGTCCCCGACTCCCCTGCGTGAAAACGCTCCGCTCCCCTGGGGGAAGTCCATGAACGTCGGATCCCATCGCCAGGCGGCCTTCGCCGCCTGCCTCGCGCTGCTCTTCGTCTCCGGCTGCCCCGGTCAGGAGGGCGGCAACGCCGAAAAGTGCGGCACCTGCGACACGAACGCGACCTGCGACAGCGCGGCGGCGACGCCCGCCTGCGTCTGCAACGCCGGCTACACGGGCAACGGCACGAGCTGCAAGCCCCTGACCTGCCCCGCGCTCTCCCTCGAGAACGGCAAGGTCACGCCCTCGGGCGAAGCCAGCCTCTACACCACGGCCTCGTACAGCTGCGACGCCGGCTTCAAGCTCAGCGGCGAGCCCTCGCGCAAGTGCGGCTCCGACGGCACCTGGGGCGGCACCGCCCCCACCTGCGTCCCGGTGATCGACGGCTGCAAGGACGCCCCCTGCCCGCACGGCCCCTGCACCTCGACGAGCGACAGCGGCGGCTACAGCTGCGGCCCCTGCGAGGCCGGCTGGACCGGCGCCAACTGCGACGCCCCGGTCAGCTGCCCCACCCTCGAGGACCCCCTCAACGGCGCGGTGACGCCCAAGACCGCCACCGCCGGAAACGCGGCGACCTACTCCTGCCAGGCGGGCTACCTCCTCCTCGGCGAGGCCAGCCGGCAGTGCCAGAACGACGGCGCCTGGAGCGGCGAGGCGCCGACCTGCGCGGCCGTCCCCTGCCAGCCCGACCTCACCGCCCCCGCCCACGGCCAGGCGAGCGCCACCACCGGCGTCACCGGCGACGTCGTCACCTACTCCTGCGACTCGGGCTACTCGCTGGCCGGCAACACCACCCGGCTGTGCCAGACCGACGGGACCTGGAGCGGCGCCGACCCCACCTGCTCGCCCGACCAGACCGGCTGCTCGTCCAACCCCTGCGCCCACGGCACCTGCACTCCCGACGGCGCCGCCGGCTTCACCTGCGCCTGCGAGACCGGCTGGACCGGCGCGGCCTGCGACACCGCGGTGACCTGCTCCGGCGCCGCGGCCCCCGCCCACGGCAGCGTCTCGGCGGCCTCCGCCAGCTTCGGCGGGACCCTCACCTACTCCTGCGACGGCGGCTACTCGCTCTCCGGCGCGGCGACCCGCACCTGCCAGGCCGACGGGACCTTCTCCGGCCTCGCCCCCACCTGCGCCGCCAACGCCTGCTCGCCGGATCTCGCCGCGCCCGCCCACGGCTCCGTCTCGCCGACCCACGGCACGACCGGCGAGGTCGCGACCTACGCCTGCGACGGCGGCTACGCCCTCTCCGGCTCCACCACGCGCCTGTGCCAGGCCGACGGCGCCTGGAGCGGCGCCGCGCCGACCTGCGCGCTCGTCCAGACCGGGTGCGAGCCCAACCCCTGCGCCAACTCCGGGCAGTGCACCGCCTCGGGCACCGCCGGCTTCACCTGCGCCTGCGCCGCCGGCTGGACCGGCACCACCTGCGCCGACCCGGTGACCTGCGCGGGCGCTGCGGCCCCGGCCCACGGCAGCGTCTCCACCGCCACCGCCGCGGTCGGCGCCTCGGTCACCTACTCCTGCGACCTGGGCTACTCGATCGTCGGGACGGCCACCCGCGCCTGCCAGGCCGACGGCAGCTTCGCCGGCGCCGCCCCCACCTGCGCCGCCAATGCCTGCGCGCCCGACCTCGCCGCCCCGTCGAACGGCTCGGTCTCGCTGGCCCACGGCTTCACCGGCGACACGGCCACCTACGGCTGCGACGGCGGCTACGCGCTCTCGGGCTCGGCCACCCGCCTGTGCCAGGCCGACGGCACCTGGAGCGGCGCCGCGCCGACCTGCGCGCTCGTGCAGACCGGCTGCAGCCCCAACCCCTGCGCCAACGGCGCTGCCTGCACCGCCTCCGGCTCGACCGGCTTCTCCTGCGCCTGCACCACCGGCTGGACCGGCTCGACCTGCGCCTCTCCGGTGAGCTGCGCGGGCGCCGCCGCCCCCGCGCACGGCGCCGTCTCCGCCGCCACCGCCACCTACGGCGACGCGGTCACCTACTCCTGCGACGCCGGCTACACCCTCTCCGGCTCGGCGACGCGCGCCTGCCAGGCCGACGGGAACTTCGCCGGCAGCGCGCCCACCTGCGCCGCCAACGCCTGCTCGCCCAACCTGGCCGCGCCGGCGAACGGGACGGTCAGCGCCACCACCGGCGTGACCGGGGACGCGGCGACCTACGGCTGCGACGGCGGCTACTCGCTCAACGGCGCCGCCACGCGCACCTGCCTGGACACCGGCGCCTGGAGCGGCACCGCCCCCACCTGCCAGCTGGTGATGACCGGCTGCACCCCCAACCCCTGCGTGCACAGCGCCTCCTGCACCCCCTCGGGCGCCTCCGGCTACTCCTGCGGCACCTGCGACGCCGGGTGGCAGGGCGCCAACTGCGACCAGCCCATCACCTGCTCGGGCGCCGTCGCGCCGGTCCACGGCTCGGTCTCCGCCGCCAGCGCCACCTTCGGCAGCTCGGTGACCTACTCCTGCGATTCCGGCTACTCGCTCGCCGGCTCCGCCACGCGCGCCTGCCAGGCGGACGGCACCTTCGCGGGCGCCGCCCCGACCTGCGCCCCGGTCGACTGCGGCGCGGCCCCCTCGGTCGCCAACGCCGCGGCGCCCGCGGTGAGCGGCGGCGCGGGCGGCGGCGCCACCACCACCTTCGGCGCCACCGCGGCCTACGCCTGCAGCGCCGGCTTCGCCAAGTCGGGCACCGACGCCGCCTGCCGCGCCAACGGCACCTGGAGCGCGGCGCCCACCTGCGCCGCCATCGACTGCGGCGCCGCCCCGCTGGTGCTCAACGCCGGCTCGCCGACCATCGGCGGCGGCGTCGGCGGCGGCGCCAGCACCACCTCCGGCGCCACCGCCGCGTACGCCTGCGACGCCGGCTACGCCAAGGCCGGGAGCGACCCGGTCTGCGGCGCGGGCGGGAGCTGGAGCGCGGCGCCCACCTGCAGCGTCATCGACTGCGGCGCGGCCCCCTCCGTCGCCCACGCCGGGGCGCCCACCGTCGCCGGCGGGCTCGGCGGCGGGACCTCCACCACCTACAGCGCCACCGCGGCCTACTCCTGCAACACCGGCTACACCAAGGCGGGCTCCAACCCGGTGTGCGGCGCCGGCGGCTGGAGCGCGGCGCCGACCTGCAACCCGGTGGACTGCGGCAGCGCGCCCGCGGTCGCCAACGCCGCCTCGCCCGCGGTGAGCGGCGGCGCCGGCGGCGGCACCTCGACGACCTTCGGCGCCACCGCCGCGTACACCTGCGACGCCAGCTACGCCAAGGCCGGCACCGACTCGACCTGCGGCGCGACCGGCAGCTGGAGCGCGGCGCCCACCTGCAACCCCGTCAGCTGCGGCACCGCGCCGGTCGTCGCCAACGCCGGCAGCCCGACCGTCAGCGGCGGCCTGGGCGGCGGCACCTCGACCACCGTGGGCGCGACCGCCGTCTACGCCTGCGACCCGGGCTACACGCTGGCGGGCAGCAGCCCGGTCTGCGGCTCGGGCGGCACCTGGAGCGCGGCGCCCACCTGCAACGTCATCGACTGCGGCCCCGCTCCCACCGTGACCAACGCCGGGACTCCCGCCGTCAGCGGCGGCCTGGGTGGCGCGGCGACCACGACCTACAACGCGACCGCGGCCTACAGCTGCAACGCGGGCTTCACCAAGGCGGGCTCCAACGCGACCTGCGGCGGATCCGGGACCTGGAGCGCGGCGCCCACCTGCAGCCCGGTCGACTGCGGCCCGGCCCCGGTCGTGGCCAACGCCGCAGCTCCCATCGTCGGCGGCGGCGCGGGCGGCGGGGGCAGCACGACCTTCATGGCGACCGCGGCGTACACCTGCAACGCCAACTACGCCAAGGCCGGCGCCAACGCGACGTGCGGCCCCTCCGGGACCTGGAGCCCGGCGCCGTTGTGCAACCCGGTCAACTGCGGCGCGCCCCCCGCGGTCCTCAACGCCGGCGCTCCGGCGATCAACGGCGGCCTCGGCGGCCCCGGCACCACCACCGTCTTCGCCACCGCGGCCTACACCTGCAACGTCGGCTTCACCGTGAAGGCGGGCACCGACCCGGTCTGCTCGCCCGCCGGCAACTGGGGCGCCCCGCCGAGCTGCAACCCGGTCAACTGCGGCGCCGCGCCGATGGTGGCCAACGCCGGGACGCCGACCATCAACGGCGGCGCCGGCGGCCCCGGCACCACGACCTACCAGGCGCTCGCGGCGTACACCTGCAACTCGGGCTACGCCAAGAGCGGCAGCGACGCGACCTGCCAGGCGACCGGGGCGTGGAGCGGGGCGCCGACGTGCACCGCCACCTTGTGCGGCGCGTTCACCGACGTGGTCTACCGGGTCGCCGGGCAGTTCCACGTCTCCACGTTCCTGGGGAACGACTACTACCCGCTCGGGGCCAACACGAGCTCCCCCGTCTTCTCCGGCGCCGGCAACTCCACGCCGTTCGTCCACACCGGCATCTTCACCAACGGCTTCGCGCGCCTGCGCTTCACGAACGACGCCACCGGCAACCCCACCACGGGCGCGGTCCGCCTGGTCGAGTTCTACTTCCCGCTCAACTACCAGCAGACCACCGGGGCGACGATCCTCATCGACACCGACCACAGCCTCGGACTGCTCGCCCCCGGCCTGTCCAACTGCGGGTCCAACGACCCGACCGGCAGCACCTGCACCAACCACGCCCCGACCATCTCGCGCAGCTGCGCCTCGAACGCGCAGGGCTCGGTGAGCGGCACGACCCTCACCTGGGGCGCGTGCACGGCCACGAGCGGATCGGTGGGCTGGAACTACGCCAACGCGCGCGGCGCCACGGGTGTCGGCTGCGCGATGAACTGGAACGGGTGGGGCCACGCTGGCCCGTGCACCGCGGGCATGTGCACCTCGGTCCCCGCCTGCAGCCTCGGCGACTCGTACCAGACCTGGAACCAGCAGCTGAAGTCCTTCACGTTCAGCTCGACGACCTACAAGACCGCAAGCTTCACCATGCCGGCGGAGATCCAGTTCCCCAACTGCACCACCGGCCTGTTCGCCGGAACCACGACCTGGCTCTCGATCACCTCGGCGACCGTGCTCCAGACCCAGTGCGGCTCGACCCCGGGCGCCGACCTCGTCTGCAACGTGCAGTAGCCGTCCGGAGCCGGATTAGAAGAGAAACGCCAGCGTCCCAAGACCGGGGCGCTGGCGTTTCACTTTTCGGGATCGCAGAGACGGGCGGCGGCTCAGTCCGGGCAGGACTGCGGCACCGGCAGCGAACCCTTCCAGACGCTCTGCCCGTCGATGGTCAGCTCGCCCTCGGCGGTGGCGCTCTCGCAGGCCACGAAGTCGTCGTCTGGGTAGAAGGTCGCCACCGCTTCGATGCCGCCGGTGGGGACCTCGCGGGCCTCCGCCTCGCGCGTCTTCTTGCCGAGCTTGATGGTGCCCTTGAGCGCGGCGCCCGCCGGCGGCTTGGGGACGGAGATGTAGCAGGTCAGCTCGCGCTCCAGGCGCGGCTTCGTCTTCGAGCCGTTGCCCGGGTACTTGAACATCGTGCCGTCGGCGGCCTCGAAGGAGCAGAGGAGGGAAGCCTTGATCGGCTTGGGCTTGGGGCACTCCGCGGCGACCCCGAGCTTCTTCTTGCCCAGGGGCTTGCCGTCCTCGGTGACCTCGGCGACCAGGTCGAACTTCTCGCACGCCGGGAACCCGTCGCCGGGCTGGAGCGCGAACTGGAAGAAGACGTCGTTGCCCTCGACCGAGATGGTCCCGTCGGCGACGGTGCCGCTCTTCTTGCCGCCGCCCCAGGTGGCCTTGAGCGTGGCTTTGAGCGACTCGGCGTTGCCGTCGTACTTCTTGACGGTCAGCGCGCAGTCGATGGCGCCGGGGACTCTTCCCTTCTTGGCGAGCGGCTTGCCCTGGGAGGTGCAGTCGAGCTTGAGCGCGGGCGCGGCAGCGACGGCGGAGGGGAGGATCGCGACGAGGAGGAAAGAGAGGAGGGGGGTTCGCATCCGAAGAGGGTAACGCGGAGCCTTCCGCGCGCCACCTCTCTCGGTGTGCAGCCAGGCGTCGGCGGCGGCGCCTGGCCGCGTCGCCTCCCGCTCAGAGCACCCAGTTGCACGCCTTGAATGCCGCGCAGTCGCTCGCCGCCCAGGCGTCCTGCACGCAGGCGACGTCGGTGGGGCCGTAGCACCTGGAGTAGCCCGCGCCCATGGTGCAGTTGATGTTGCACTGCCCGCCGCTGCTGCTCGCGCCGCACTGGACCGAGAAGGCGCACATCGTGCCCGACGATCCGTCGCCGCAGACCTGGTTCGCTCCGGCGTAGGCCAGGCATCCGGCGTCGCTGTAGGGGAGCGCTGGCCCGGCATCGCGGTGGATGGACGATGCGTCGGCCCCGGCGAGGGCGGCGTCCAGTCCGGCCTGCGCCGCGTCGAGCCCTGCCGCCGCGGCGTCCGGCGGGGTCGGGGCCGCGGCGTCCGGGGTCGGGGCCGCGGCGTCGGCCGCGATGCTTCCGACATCTGCGGCCGCGGCGGAGGCGTCGGGCGAGAGAGCCTGCACGTCCGCAGCCTCGCCGACGCCGGAGTCCGGCCCCGTTTGGCCTTCGCCGCCGCAGGACGACCAGGCCAGGACCGCGCCGATGGCGAGGAGCGCGACGGACGCGCGTGAGACTGGGGTGGACGTCATGAGCGACTCCCGGGTCGAGCGAGGAATGCCGGCAGTCTATCGCCCGGGCGGCGGCGTGTTCGGGAGAATGGTCTCCTTCCCGGTCCCCTTCCTCGCATCGCCTCTGCCACGTCTCGCCTCGTTCGGTCGAAGGACGCGGTCTGCGCGCGAGGCCCGCGGCCCTGACCTGCCACCCCGCTTCGAAGCCGCTTCGGCGGCCGGCGGCGGTGTACCCTCGGGGTTACCTCTCGTGGCGAGCAGCGAGGCAAGAACTCCCCGATGGCTTTGGTCGTCTGCCACCTCTGTGGTCGGTCCGTCGCTGGGGCGCAAGCCGGCGATCGCTGCCCCGTGGACGACCGCGCGCTGGTGCCCAGCGACGAGCACGCCGCGCATCCCCACGACCCGTTCCTCGGCCGCTTCGTCGGCGGCTACCCGCTCGTCGGGTTGCTGCGCCCGAGCTCGGTGGGCCCGACCTACCGGGCCTTGAAGGAGCCGGGCAGGCGCGAGGTGGCGATCAAGGTGCTGCGGCCGGCGGGCTCCATCGAGCCGCTCGCCGAGCGGCTGCGTCGGGTCATGCCGATCGTCTTCGGGTTGAGCGACCCGTCCGTCGTCAAGCCGCTGGACTACGGCGTCGAGGCCGACGGCGTGCTCTTCGTCGTCACCGAGCTGGTGCAGGGGACCGCCCTCTCCGACCTCGTCGTCGGAAGGAGAGCCGTCCGGCCGGCCCGCGCCACGCCCATCATCGGCGAGCTGCTGCGCGCGCTCGCCGACGCCCACCGGCACGGCCTCGTCCACGGCAACCTGAAGCCGAGCAGCGTGCTGCTGGTCACCGGACCCGATGGCAAGGAGAACGTCCGGCTGCTGGAGCTGGGCGTCGCCGAGGTGCTGCGCCCGCGCGAGGCGGAGCCCCGCCCGGGAAACGAGACCCTCGGCACGCCGCTGTACCTCGCGCCGGAGCAGGCGAAGGGCCTGTCCGCGAGCCCGCTGAGCGACCTCTATTCGACCGGGGTGATCCTCTACGAGCTGTTGAGCGGAGCTCCACCCTTCGACCGCGGCGACCCGATGCAGACCGCGCGGGCGCACGTCGAGACTCCCATCCCGCAGTTCGCGGCAGGGCTCGGCATCTCGCCCGCGCTGGACCGGGTCGTCTGCAGGGCCCTGGCCAAGCTGCCCGAGGACCGATTCGCCAGCGCCGCGGTGATGGCGGAGGCCCTCGCCGAGCTGTCCGCTCCCCGGCCCACGGCGGAAGAGCCCGCCAAGGCCGAGCCGCCTTCGGCGACCGTCGCCCCACCCGAGCCCGAGGAACTTGAGGACGCCGAGGAGCCTGCGGCCCCCGCGCTCGACGCGGACGAAGAAGAGAACGAGCCGGAGGAGCCCGCCTCGGCGCCGGTGGAGAAGGTCGAGCCCGCGGCGCCGATAAGCGAGACGCCGCCATCGAGGACCGCGCCGCCGCCTCGCTCGAAGACGCCGTTCGTCATCGCGGGAGGAGCCCTAATCGGCCTCGGCCTGCTCGTGGCGGCGTTCCTGGCGATTCGCGCTTCGCCCCCGGACGGCTCGGGCTCCATGCTCGATCTCGTCAGGACGGTCGGGGGCGGTGCCGACGAGGCCCGGCTTCCCGCGCTCCCGCCCGAGAGCCAGGACGACCCGGCCCAGCGCCCCGGACAGCCGACGCCACCGCGCAAGATCGTCCGCCGGGAGGCACCGAAGGCCGTCGTCGCTGCGGTCCTCGAGGAGCCGCCCGACGCCGCTACGCCACCCGTCCGGCCGACGCCCACGGCCGAGACGATGCTGGGGACAGTGGAGAAGCCGGACGGCTCGCTGCTCGTCAACTGCACGAACCGCTGCAAGGTCTACGTGGACGGAGGCCTGGTAGGCGAGTCGCCCAAGGCGCCCATCCCGCTCAAAGAGGGAGAGCACGTGCTTCGCGCGGTCAACCCGGATACCGGTCAGGAGCGGGAGCAGACGATCAAGATCAAGTCCGCGCAGCGCACGCGCGTGACCCTGGAGTTGTGAGGGTGGCCCTGGTGACCCGGCGATGATCCAAGTCACCGAGGCCGAAGGCGTCCTCGCGCTCTCCTGCTCGCGGAACATGCCCGGCCCGCTCCGGCTCGCCGGTTTCGGTGGCTACCGCACCGGCGCGTACGTCGTGGACGGGTTGCTCGTGGACACCGGCAGCGCCCGCACCGCCCCGGAGATGGCGGACCTCGCCGCCGCGCGCGGCGTGCAGCTCGTCGTCAACACCCACCACCACGAGGACCACATCGGCGGGAACGCCGCCGTCTCGCGTCGCACCGGCGCGCGCATCCTCGCCCACCCGCTGACCCTCGAGCGCCTGCGCGACTGGTCGAGCGTTCGGCCGTTCCATTTCTACCGGGGCTTCATGTTCGGCCGGCCGCAGCCCTCGAGCGGGGAGCCTCTCGGCGAGGTGGTGGAGACGCCGCGCCACCGCTTCGAGGTGCACCACGTCCCCGGGCACACTGCCGACCACGTGGCGCTCTTCGAGCGATCGCGGGGCTGGCTCTTCGGCGGCGACGCCTTCGTGGGCGGCGAGGACCGCGCCGCCCGCCCCAAGCCCGACATCCGGCAGGTCATCGCGTCGCTCGGCAGGCTGCGCGCGCTCGAGCCCAGGATCCTGTTCGCGGGGAGCGGACGCGTCTACCAGGACGCCGCGGCGACCCTCGGCCGGAAGATCGCCTATCTCGAGGACCTCGGCGGGCGCGTGCTCGCGCTGCACGAGCGCGGGGTCGTGGAAGAGGAGATCGCCCGGCGACTGCTCGGCCGCGACGGGTGGTTCTCGCTCTTCACCTCGGGCGACTACCGGGCGATCCACCTCGTGCGCTCGTACCTGCGCTCGCGCCAGGACCCTCTCCCTCCGCCTGCTTGAGCGCGCCAGCTGAGGGAGGGGCTGACGCTATACTCCTCGCGCCTTGGAACCGGTTCGGACAGACACCGCCGACGTGGTGGTCATCGGCAGCGGCGCCGGCGGCGCGCCGGTCGCCCTCACGCTCGCCGAGGCCGGAGCGCGCGTGGTCGTCCTCGAGCGCGGCCCCTACCGGACCGTGCGCGACTTCACCCACGACGAGATCGCGCTGACGCTGCGCGACTTCTGGCAGCCCTACCCCGAGACCGACCCGCACACCGTCAGCCGCGACGACGGCAAGCCCTCGCGCAAGACCCGCGACGGCTGGACCGCGCACTGTGTGGGCGGCGGCACGGTGCACATGGCCGGCTTCTGGTTCCGCTTCCAGGAAACCGACCTGCGCCTGGCGACGCGGCTGGGCCCGGTGCCCGACGCCGACCTCGCCGACTGGCCCATCGCGCTGGCCGAGCTCGAGCCCTTCTACGACCTCGCCGAGGCCAAGCTGGGCGTCTCCGGCGTGGCCGGCGCCAACCCGTTCGAAGCGCCGCGCCGGCCCTACCCTCTTCCGCCGCTGCCCGAGCACGCGAGCGCGAAGCTGATCGACGAAGCGGCGCGCTCGCTCGGCCTGCACCCGTTCCCCACCGCCCGCGCCGTGCTCTCCGCGCCGTACGGCGGCCGCCCGCCCTGCACCGAGTGCGGCTTCTGCGCCAGCTACGGCTGCGAGAACGCCTCCAAGTCGAGCGTGCTCGCGACCCTCGTCCCGGCGGCCGAGGCCACCGGCCGCTGCGAGATCCGCCCGCGCTGCGTGGCCACCCGCATCACCGTCGACGACCAGGGCCGGGCGTCGGGAGTCGAGTACGTCGACGCCGAAGGCAGGGAGCAGCGCATCGGCGCGCGCGTGGTGTGCCTGGCCGCCTCCGCGGTCGAGAGCGCGCGGCTGCTTCTGCTGTCGGCGAACTCGCGGCATCCCAAGGGCCTCGCCAACGGCAGCGGGCTCGTCGGCAAGAACCTCGCCTTCTCCACCTACGGCCACGTCATCGCCGTCTACGATCGCGCCAAGGTCATCGAGCAGCTCGGCGGCACCAACGGCATGGACCTGCCGTTCCTGCAGCGCAGCATCCAGGACGAGTACTGGCTCCAGGACCCGGCGGTGCCCAGCCCCAAGGGCGGCACCTACACCTTCGCCGTGCGCCAGCCCGGGCCCATCCAGGCCGCGGTCTCGATGGCCCAGGAGACCAACTACTCGCTGTGGGGCCCCAAGCTCAAAGAGGCGCTGAAGAAGCGCTTCCAGGACGAGCTGGTGCTCGAGGCGGAGATCTTCGGCGAGTTCCTCCCGTGGAAGGGCTGCTTCGTCGACCTGGACCCAGACGTGAAGGACGTGCGCGGGCAGCAGGTGGCGCGGCTGCACACCAGGCTCCACCCGGTCACCGACGACACCAGCAAGCGGATGTCCACGCGCGCGCTGCAGATCCTGCGCGCGGTGCGCCCGGCTCCGACGCGGTCCGGCGCGCTCGACTGGTCCGTCCCCAACTTCCCGCTGCAGAGCGGCACCTGCCGCTTCGGGACGGATCCGGCGCGCTCGGTCCTGGGGCCGGACTGCCAGGCGCACGAGGTGAAGAACCTCTACGTCACCGACTCGTCGTTCATGCCAACGTCGGGCGGCGCGCCGGCGACGCCCACGATCCTGGCCAACAGCTTCCGCGTCGCGCACGGGCTGCGGGAGCGGTTCTTGCGGCGGGAGATTTGACCGCCGCCCCACCCCCGCCTCCCCGGCGCAGCAGGATGCAGAGACCCAAGCCAAGTGCACTTGGGGCTTCGGGGAGGAGCCCGTGGGTTGCCTTCGGCGATCTCCTGAGCGACACCGAAGAAGACGCTTGAGTGCTCCTGTCGTGTCGCGCAGGAGCCCGCGTCGAGCAGAAGCGATCGCCTCCCCAGAGCCGTGAGTGGACTCGTGCTCGTTCCCTGCATCCTTCCGCGAAGGGGAGGCAGGGGTGGGGCAGCGGGGCGAACTCGCCTCAGTCCGTCTCGTCCTCGCCCGTCTGCGTCATAGCCCCACCCCCGCCTCCCCGGCGCAGCAGGATGCAGAGATTCAAGCCGAGTGCACTCGAAGCTTCGGGGAGGAGCCCGTGGGTTGCCTTCGGCGATCTTCTGCGCGACACCGAAGAAGACGCTTGAGTGCTCCTGTCGTGTCGCGCAGGAGCCCGCGTCGAGCAGAAGCGATCGCCTCCCCAGAGCCGTGAGTGGACGCGTGCTCGTTCCCTGCGTCCTTCCGCGAAGGGGAGGCAGGGGTGGGGCAGCTCAGTCCGTCTCGTCCTCGCCCGTCTGCGTGGCCAGCGGCCTCAGCTCCGGGTGCTCGTTGACGATCTGCGACAGGCGGCTGCGCTTCATGCGCAACAGCCGCGCCGCTCCGGAGATGCTCCCCGCGGCCTCGGCGAGCGCGGTCTTGATGCACTCCTGCTCGATGGCGCTCTTGAGATCCCCGAGCGACATCTCGCTGTCCCGCAGCATGCGGAAGTAGCCGCCCGCTCCGGCCGCCGGCACCTGGGCGCCGGGCGCCGCCGCGGCGCTCGCCCCGGCCCGCACCAGCGGCGCGAGCTCCTTGACCCGGCTCAGGTCCGCCGCCGACAGCACCGCGTTGGGAGACAGGATGGCCGCCGCCCTCAGCACGTTCTGCAGCTCGCGGATGTTCCCCGGCCAGGGGTACCGCTTGAGCACGGCCATCGCCTCGGGAGAGAGCCGCTTGCGCGCCTCCTGGCCCTCCTGCGCGCAGCGCGCGAGGACGTCGTCCGCTAGGATCGGGATGTCGTCGGGCCGCTCGCGCAGCGGCGGCAGCTCGAGCTGGACCTCGCGCAGCCGGTAGTAGAGGTCGTGGCGGAAGGTGCCGCCGGCGACCATCTCCTCCAGGTTCCGGTTGGTGGCGCAGACGACGCGGACGTCGACGTGCAGCGTCTTCTGCCCGCCGACCCGCTCGAACTCGCGCTCCTGCAGCACCCGCAAGAGCGCCACCTGGGCGCGGCCGCTGACGTCGCCGATCTCGTCCAGGAACAGCGTCCCGCCGTCCGCCAGCTCGAAGCGGCCCTTGCGGTCCCGCACCGCGCCGGTGAAGGCGCCCTTCTCGTGCCCGAACAGCTCCGAGAGCAGGAGGTCCTCGGCCATCGCCGCGCAGCTGACCTTCACCAGCGGCTTGCCCCGGCGCGAGCTCTGGGTGTGGATCATCTCCGCCAGGAGCTCCTTGCCGGTGCCGGACTCCCCGCGGATGAGCACCGTGGCCTGGCTGCGCGCCGCGCGCGCGGCATAGGCGAGCACCTCGGCCAGCCTCGGCGAGCTCCCGACGATCGGGTGGGCGTTTCCGGGGACCGCCGCAGGCGCCGCCGCGACCACCGCCGCCGGAGACGTCTGGGGCACCGACGGCGCGGGCTCGACGCCCGGGTCCACCGCCGCGGGCTCTGGGAGCGGCCCGACGAGTCCCTTCCAGCAAGACCGATCCAGGAAGCCCTTGCGGAAGCGGGCCGGCAGCGTCGACGCCGCGTCCTGCAGCAGCCGCGCGACCCGCGCCTGATCCGCCGCCGCGCCTTCGGCGTCGCCCGAGGCCCGCCGCACCTCGGCCAAAAGCCCCTGCAGCTCGATGCGCAGCTCGTTCCTCAGCCAGACGGCCAGCTCCTGCGAAGCCACCTGCTCGCGCGCCGCCGCCAGGTGACGGGCGGCCGCCTCGAGGTCGTGCTCCTGGATCTCCAGCCGAGCCAGCGCGAGCTGGCGCTGCGGCAACAGCTCGTCCCAGGCCGGGTCGCTCGCCTCCTGCTGGCCCGGCTCCTCCAGCAGCGCCCGCGCCAGCGGGGCCTCCCGCCGCGCGACGTGCGTCCGCGCCAGGTGAATCGATGCCTCGGCCGCCCTGAACCGGGCGCCCAGCTCGACGAAGGTCCGGTGGGCGGAGCCGAGCTCGCGCACCGCTTCGTCCAGCTCGCCGGTCTCGGCCATCACCTGACCGCGCAGGAGCGCCACCGAGGAGAGCAGGAACCGGTCGTTGGCGCGCTCACCCGCGGAGGCCGCCTCCGTGCAGATCTGCTGGACCTGCGGGAGATCGCCGACCCGCGAGTAGAGCCACGCCAGGCTGAGCTGGGCGAGCGCCAGCGGCTGTCCGCCGGAGTTGGCGTCGCCGGCGCCCGCCGCCATCGCCTTCTCGAAGCAGGCGATGGCCGGCTCGAGCTCGCCGACGTCGGCGAAGGTCGACCCCAGGCTGGCGTAGGCGCTGGAGGCCACCTGGCCCTGCGACCCGACCAGCGAGAGCGCGCTGCGGAACAGGGCGATGGCCGATCGCCGATCGCCGCGGCGCTGGGCGAGCCAGCCCTGCCCGACGAGCGCCTTGGCCTCGTCCTGCGGCATCGAGAGCGACTGGGCGAGCGACGCGTT
This sequence comes from Myxococcales bacterium, assembly GCA_036504155.1. Classification (GTDB taxonomy): domain Bacteria; phylum Myxococcota; class Myxococcia; order Myxococcales; family UBA5297; genus JACRCT01. The sequence continues at coordinate 38,549 of DASXVQ010000151.1, read as the reverse complement.
GGCCACGAAGGCCGCCTGCGCGCCGTCGTAGTCGGCCAGGTGGAACAGGGCGTTGCCGAGAGTCAGGCGCACCGGCAGGACGGACGGCTGCTCGCCCAGCACCTGGGCGGCCTGCCGGGCGAGGTCCGCCGAGCGCTGGAAGCTGCCCTCCTGCAAGTCGGCCTGGGCGAGGAGGGCCCACGCCTCCTGCCCCACGGCGTCGTCGGCCGCGGGGAGACGCTCGCCGCCCAGCAGCTCGAGGCATAGCCGCCGCGCGATGTCGCAGCGGTCCAGCTGCAAGAGGACGCTCGCGGTCTCGGCCTTGAGCTCGCGGGCCGCGGCGGAGCTGCAGCCTTTGCGGGCGAGGCCCAGGTGCTTGAGCGCCGAGCGGGCTTCCCCGCCCGCGCGCAGCACCCGCGCCAGGCGCAGGTGGGCCTGCGGGCGCGACTGCGGGCTGGCCGCGGCGATCTGCTTCTCCATCAGCCGCGCCGCCTCGGCGAACGCCAGGCGCGCCTCGAGCCTCTCGGTCACCTTCTGCAGGCCGGAGTCGCGGGTCGGCTGCACCACCTGCTGGCGCACCCCCCAGTGCGACTGCCAGTCGTAGAGGTCGACTTCCTTTCCGTGCCCCCGCTCGCGGCCGCTGGGCGCCGGGACCTTGGCGCTCATCCGCGCCAGCGCCTCGTCGAAGCCCGCGGGCTTGGCCGCCTTCTCGTCGAGCACCAGCACCACGTGGCCCAGGAAGGAGCTGGCCGCCACCAGCTGCTCGATCAGCTCCAGCGAGTCGGGGTCCACCGAGGCGTCGATGGAGAAGACGAAGGCCGGGTGCCCGGCCGAGGCTTCGACGACGAGCTGGAAGATGGCGTCGCGCAGGACCTTGCTGCCCACGGCGTGGCGGGCCATCGGCGAGAGCCGCCGCGAGATGGGCCCGAAGACCTTGGACGGGGCGCCCGACTCCACGAGGTAGGCGACCAGCTCGGGGACCAGAGGGTGGAAGAGACCGAGCGGGCCCACGGCATCCAGGCGACGGACCAGGAAAGCGCGCGCTCCCCGGGCGAGGAAGCCGAGCCGGAGGGCGTCGAAGACTTGGTCGACCTGCGCGGAGCCGGAGACGCGCAGCGCCGAGAGCAGGGGCCGCCGGTCGGCGCGAGCCTGGTCGTAGTCCTGCAGCAGCCGCTCACAAGAGCCCTTCACTGGCATCAGCGACCTCGTGGCCTGGCGGACGCGCCAGGACGCCGGAGGATACCCTCATGGGGCGAAGCCGCCCACAACCTCGGCGCATCCTCGGCGCATCGCCCATCGCTCGCCCACCGCCCACCGCCCACCGCCCACCGCCCATCGCCCATCGCCGGTCGACGTTGACGTTGACGTTGACGTGGTCGTGGTCGTTGACGCGAGCGTTGACGGCGACGGCGACGGCGACGTGGTCGAACGAAGCCGGTCCGGACAGCCGGATGCATCCCTAGCAAGGCAGACCGGAGACCTGGGTGGCGTCTTTCGGCCCTCTGCCCAATTCACCGACCACGTCGCCGTCGCCGTCCACGTCAACGACCACGTCAACGTCAACGCTCACGTCCACGTCGCCAGTGCCGGCGCACCGCGATCCTCGGGGCAGGCTTGCCTCTTCCCCCAAGAAACGCGGACACTTGGAATCCTATGAGCGTTTGTCCCACCTGCTCCGCCCGGTATGCGGACGACGTCGCGACCTGCCCGGTCGACGGCGCGGAGCTCTTCCCCGAAGATCGCGAGCTCGCCACGGGCGCGATGGTGGGCGAGTACCGGGTCGAGGAAAAGCTGGGCGAGGGAGGCTTCGGCACGGTCTACCGGGTCGTCCACCCGGTCATCGGCAAGACCGCCGCCCTCAAGGTGCTCTCGCACGAATTCTCCTCCAGCCCGGAGATGGTCCAGCGCTTCGTCTCCGAGGGCCGGTCGGTCAACCAGATCCGCCACAAGGGCATCGTCGACATCTTCGCCTTCGGGGTGCTGCCCAGCGGCCGGCAGTACTTCGTGATGGAGCTGCTCGAGGGCATGCCCCTCGACCGCTACCTGGAAGAGAACGGCGCCCTCGCCCCGGCGGTGGGGCTGCCCCTGCTGCGCAGCATCGCGCGGGCGCTCGACGCCGCCCACGCCTCGGGCATCGTCCACCGCGACCTCAAGCCGGAGAACGTCTTCCTGGTCTTCGACGAGGAGGGCGCGGCGCACACCAAGCTGCTCGACTTCGGCATCGCCAAGTACGTCGGCGAGATGTCCGACGACTCGCGCATCACCAACACCGGCACCCCCCTGGGCTCGCCGCGCTACATGTCGCCCGAGCAGTGCCGGGCCCTCCCGGTGGACCACCGCGCCGACGTCTACGCGCTGGGAGTGATGAGCTTCCAGGTGCTCACCGGCCGCCTGCCCTTCGAGGCCCCCGCGGCCGTCGAGCTGATGTACCAGCACCTCAACAAGGCGCCGCCGCTCCCGTCGTCGATCCTGCCCTCGCTGGGGAAGATCTTCGACACGCCCATCCTCCACATGCTGGCCAAGGACCTGGACGCGCGACCGGACAGCGCCGGCAAGGCCATCGAAGCGATGGTCGCCGCGGCCTCCAAGGCGGGGCACACCATCGTCACCGGCGCGGACCTGACCTTGCCGCGCGCCACGCCGGCCAGGACTCCGGCCCCCTCGGGAAACCTCCCCGCCGAGCTCGCCGACACCTCGCCGAGCGTCAACCTCAAGAAGCCTTCCCTCGTGCCAGGCCTGCGCAAGGCGCCGTCGGTCAACCCGTCGACGAACGTCCCGCTCGTGACCCAGCCGGACCGCCCCAAGAACCTCGCCGGCAACGAGGACCCGCAATCGAACACGTGGCAGACGGGCCAGACCGGCCAGGCGAGCGGCGGCCACCGGCGCACCGTGCTGGCCGCCTCCGTCCTCGCGGCCGCGGGGCTGCTCGCGGGCGGCGGCTACCTCTGGCTGCGCGGATCCACCCCGACGCCGGTTCCTCCGCCGACCGTCGTGCCCCAGCCTCCGCCCGATCCCACCCCGCCACCGCTCGTGCCGGTGCCGCTGCCGACCGTCCCCGACAAGGCCACGCCGCCGGTGCTGCCCGAGAAGGCCCGCCGGGTCGCCGTCTCGGTGCGCAGCCCGGTCAAGGCCACGGTGTTCCTGGGCGCCGAGCGGCTCGGAGTGACGGGCGAGCTCTTGTCGGTGCCCTGGGGCACGCAGCCCGTCACCCTGACCGTCAAGGCCACCGGGTTCCTGCCTTCCTCGGTCGAGGTCGTCCCCGACGAGGACCGGTCGGTCGACGCCGCGCTCAAGCCGGTGCCGAAGAAGCTCAACAAGGATCTGGAGAACCCGTTTTGACCCCGCCCGCCGCGCCCTCGCGCACCGGCCTGTCCCTCCCCCCCACCCTCGCCTTGGCGCTGCTGGCGCTCGTGGCGCTGGGCGCCTGCGACGACCTGCGGCCGCTGCAGGAGGGCGTGTGCGGGAACGCGGCGGTCGAGGCCCATGAGGACTGCGACACGTTCACCGAGGAGGGCATGCGCTGCACCGCGCCCGGGGAGGCCAACCCCTGCCGCTTCTCCTGCGCCGCGCTGGCCGACGGGGGCGTCGCCCGCTGCCCGACCGGATGGGGCTGCGGGCTGGACTCCCTCTGCCGCCAGCCCTCCGGCGCGTTCGAGCCGGTGGGCGAGCCCATCGCCGCCGGCGCCTTCTCCGCGGTGGCGGGCGACTTCGACGGCGACGGGCGCCAGGACATCCTGACCCGCGGGCCGACGCTGGGCAGCGTCGTCGACAAGGCGCGCGGGCGCATCCACTACTTCGACGGGAACGCCGCGCTCGTCGCCACCCGCCTCCTGCCCGAGCCGATGACCGCGCCGGTGGTGGCCGACACCGACCACGACGGCTGCGACGACCTGGTCTCCGGGATGTCGGTGGGCGGGCTGCTCACCTGGCGCGGCACGCGCGACCGGCAGATGCTGCCGCTGCCGGCGCCGTTCCTCAAGGCGAAGAGCCGGGACCTGACGCTGGTGCCCCTGGCCTTCCCGTTCGCCGAGACGCGCTACCTCTCGCTCACCCCCGTCGACCGGGGCCTGGTGCTCTGCGAGCTGGGCAAGGAAGACATCCCGCTGGCCGTCGTCGGCTCGGCCGCCCGGTACGCCTCGCTCTCCGGGCCCGCCGCCATCGGGCCCTTCATGGACAAGGACAAGAACCCCGCCGCCTGCGACGGCTTCGCCCTCTCGTTCGACGGCGACAACGCCGTCACCGTCTACGAGCCCTGCACCAAGGACGACCTGGGCTACGTGAAGTGGCGGGACGGCCTGGCGCCGGTGCGCGTCGCGGTCTCCGACCCCCTGTCCGGCGGCGTGCGCGCCGTCGACCTCAACGGCGACGGCCACCTCGACCTGCTCATCGGCGTGGTCGCCCTGCACGTCGTCAAGGGCACGGTGGTCGAGCGGCAGCCGCTGGTGCGCATCGCCTACGGGGACGGCAACGGCCAGTTCGCCTCCAGCGTCGAGAAGCTCGCCGAGCCCGACAACGCGGCCTCGCAGGACTACTGGACCCTGCCGCTGCCCGAGCGGCAGCCCTCCGGCGAGGTGGAGGTGAAGAAGTTCCTGATGACCGAGCTGCCCCTGGCCACGGGCGACGTCAGCGGCGACGGCAAGCCCGACTTCGTCTTCCCCTGGACCATCCTCGCCAGCCACACGCCCACCGACGGCAGCGCCCCCTACTACTCGCTGGAGGACTTCCCGCTGCACGGCTCCTGGACGCAGGCGGCCATCGCCGACCTGAACGGCGACGGCCGGCCCGACGTGGTGGCCGCCACCGGCGACGCCTTCGACCTCGACTTCTTCGGCGGCACCGGGACCTCGCAGCTGGTGGCCTCCTCCATCCCCACCAGCGGGACCATCTCCCAGCTCCTGGTCGGCGACCTCGACGGCGACCTGGTGGACGACGTGCTCTACGTCCAGCCCGGCGCCACCCCGGGCGGCGCCGACGGGCTGTTCATCGCCTTCGGCCAGGCCGGCGCGCCGCCTCTCCCGCCGGTGATGGTGGGCGAGATCGACGGGGTCCGGGCGGCCTTCGCCACCGAACCGCGGCCGATGTCGGTGGCGATCGTCTCGGCGGCCGCCGCCGAGGCCACCGCCACGGTGACGCGGCTGCTCGGCTCGCCGTACCGCCAACCGTTCGCCCCCAGCTTCCTGACCCGCGGGCTGCCCAGCGAGGCCGACGTGCCGCTGGTGCTCACCACCCGCCCCAGCCCGTCTCACCTCCCCGCGGCGGCGACCTGGGACGTGCTGGCCTTCTCCTTCGACCTGGCCTCGGAGAACGACCCCGCCATCCCGCTCATCGCCGCCTGGGCCGCCCGGGCGACCCGCCGGCCCGTCGAGCTGCGGCCCGCGCCCGCCTTCCTCCCCGAGGAGTGGCCCACGCTCATCGCCCAGGCGGACCTGGACGGCGTCCCGGGCAACGAGATCGCCCTGCTGTCCACCGGCGGGGTCGACATCTGGGGCTCGGCCATCCGGCCGAAGCAGGGCCGCCTGCGCTTCGGGCGCCTGGTCGCGGACCTGGAGGCGGACCCGCCGGTGGCCGCCTGGCAGGAGCAGGAGTCGGCGGCCGTCGACCTGGCGAACCTCGGCTTCGACCTGACGCCGGTGCCGAGCGGCAAGCTGGCCATCGCCGACCTCGACGGGGACGGCGCCGCCGATCTGATCGTGGCCGGCGGGGCCCGCTCGCTGGAGGAGGCGGAGCAGGGCACGGTGGCGATCCTGTGGAACGACGGCCACGGCGGCTTCGACGCCAAGAGGGTCGAGAGGCTGGAGGCGGGCGCGCGCATGTTCGCGACGCTGCACGACCAGCCCCAGGGACCGCCCTCGCTCGTCTACGTCACCAAGGACTCGGTGAAGCGCGTCCGAGCCCAGGCGCGCCGGACGCTGGGGAGCCCCGAGGTCCTGCTCCCCGGCCTGGTGGACGGGACGGGGATCGTCGCGGCGGACCTCGACGGCGACGGGCTCGACGACCTGGCGGTGGTGGACGACCGGAACCTGCGCATCCTGCGCGGGAAGGCGGCGCTGCCATGACCCGCCGCCTCCTGGTCGCGGCCGGCTGCTGCTGCTTCCTCTTCGCCTCTCTCGCCGGCGCGGACGCCCGGGCCGCCGGCGCCGGCGCCGCCCCGGCCCCGCCCGAGGACAGGGCCAAGGCGTTCTTCCAGGCCGGGGCCCAGGCCTACGACAACGGGCGCTTCGACGACGCCGCGCAGGCCTTCGAGGAGGCCTACACGCTGGCGAAGCTGCCGGCCATCCTCTTCTCGATGGCGCAGGCCGAGCGCAAGCAGTTCTACGTGTCGCGCCAGCGCGAGTTCCTCCTGCGCGCGCAGGCGCACTACCGCGCCTACCTGGACTCCAACGGCATCCGCCGCGCCGACGCCGCCGACGCGCTGGCCGAGCTGGAGGCCGCCGCCGCCCGCCTGACCTCCGCGCCCGCGCCGATCCCCGCCCCGGTCGAGCCGCTCAAGCCGCCCAAGGTGCGCCTGACCGTCACGACCCAGGCAGCCAAGGCGACGGTGGGCATCGACGTCCGGCCGCCGGTGGAGGCGCCGTTCATCGGCGAGCTCGACCCGGGGCGGCACCACGTGCGCGTGGCCGCCGAGGGCTATCTCCCCGAGGAGCGGGAGGTGCAGGTCGACCTGGGCAGCCCCGTCGGCCTCGACCTGCCGCTCCACGAGCGCCCCGGGCTCCTCCACGTCGAGGCGCCGGCCGGCAGCGAGGTCTACGTGGACGGGGCCAAGGTCGCCGAGCTGCCCCTGGTCCGCGCGGTCGAGCTCCCCTCCGGGCCGCACTCCGTCACCCTGATCCGGCGTGGGATGCAGCCGTGGACGAGGGAGATCTCGCTCGCGCGCGGCCAGGCCACCCGCGTCGAGGCGACCCTGGAGCGGACCGCGCAGCGGGTCGTCGCGTTCGGAGTGCTGGGGGCCTCGGCGGTGGCGCTCCTGGGCGGCGCGGCCTGCACGGCGGTGGCCTTCGACCGGCAGGGCGCGGCCCGGACGGTCCTCGACGAGCAGGGGCGCGGCAACGTCGCGGCGGCGCGCCTGGCCGACTACAACCTCGCGCTCAAGCAGCGCGACCAGTGGCGCACGGCGGCGCAGGCGAGCTTCGGCGCCGGGGCGGCGCTGCTCACGGTGGGCGGGCTGCTCTACCTGCTCGACTGGCCGGTGGTGACCTCGGTCGCCCACGGCAAGCCGGACGAGCCCCGCTCCCCGGGCGTCCCGGTGGAGGTCGGCGCCGCGCCGATGCTCGTCCCCGGCGGCGGCGGGCTGAGCGTGGTCGGGCGCTTCTAGAGGATGGGAGCAGGGATGAGAGGACAGCTTCTCCCCAGGATGCTCGCGGCGGCCCTGGTCGGCCTGTCGGCCTTCGCCTGCAACGGCGGGGCGGGCCCCGGTCCGGACGCGGACGCGGGCGGCCAGGCCGAGGTCGACGCCGGCCAGCCGGATCCCGCCGCCGACGCCGGCTCGCCCGCCGCCGACGCCGGCCGCCTCTGCCCCGCCGCCCACAGCGCCTGCGGCGCCAACTGCTGCGACGACGCCATCGAGACCTGCTCCGGCGGCGGCTGCGTCGAGCGCGGCTGCGCCACCTCGGAGACCGCCTGCGGCAAGGCGTGCTGCAACCGCGCCACCGAGTACTGCGACGCCGCCAACACCTGCCAGCCCAGCGCGACCTGCAACACCCGCGAGGTCGCCTGCGGCCAGGCCTGCTGCGACACGCGGACCTCCTTCTGCGCCCTGGCCGCCAGCTCGACCTGCGACACCCTGGCCACCTGCATCAACAAGCAGATCGTCTGCGGCGCCCGCTGCTGCGACGCCCTCACCCAGACCTGCGACGCCGCCGTCCACGCCTGCCGCGGCGCGCAGCCGACCGCCTGCGACCCGCTGGCGCCGACCGAGTGCGTCGCCGCCGAGTCCTGCCAGGTCGCCGAGACCGGCTGGACCTGCAGCGCCGCCGGGACGGGCCTGGAGGGCGACGCGTGCTCCTCCGCCAACCTGTGCGGGCCGGGCCTGGACTGCCTGGGCAGCCTCTTCGACGCCTTCTGCTACCGCTACTGCCTGGTGGGCGACGACCTGACCTGCCGCGGCGGCTTCTGCGTCGAGGCCTTCGAAGACCGCCGGGTCGGCATCTGCCTGTGCGACCCGGTCACCCAGCGGGGCTGCACCGGCGACGACGCCTGCTACTTCAACGGCGTCAGCGCCGCCTGCGGGCCGGCCGGCCCGGGCCTGGTGGGCGCCGCCTGCCAGGGCGACCGCGACTGCGCCAAGGGCCTGAGCTGCGGCTTCGCCGGCACCTGCGCGGGCTTCTGCGACCCGTTCATCCCCGGCGACTGCAGCGCCGGCCGCGGCGGGACCACCTGCTTCGACTACGGGGACGGCTCGGGCTTCTGCGGCACCCGCTGCGACGCCCTGAAGCAGAACTGCCCCGACCCGAACGACGCCTGCTTCGCCAGCCCGCTGTCGGGCGCGTTCTGCGCCCGGCCCGGCGCCACCCCCGACGGCGCCCGCTGCGACTCCCCGACCGCCTGCGCCAGGGGCTCCAACTGCATGCGGCTCAGCCCGGAGAGCGACTACCGCTGCCTGCCGGCCTGCAACGCCAACGCCGTCTCCTGCGGCAAGGGCGGCCTCTGCGTCGACCTGAACGGCGAAGGGGTCGGCGGCTGCGTCAGCGCCCTGTGCGACCCCGTCGCGCAGACGGGCTGCGGCCCCGGCCAGGCCTGCTACTGGGACGAGGCCTCGCTCGCCTACGCCTGCCTCGCCGCCGGCAGCGGCCCGGCGGGCGCCGCCTGCGCGCTCGACCCCGACTGCTTCCCCGGCCTGACCTGCGTCGGCGAGTGCGTCCCCTACTGCCGGCCGCAGGCCAGCCCCACCCCCTGCACCGGCGAGGGCGCCGCCTGCCGCGACGACCTGGGCTCCGGCTTCGGCGCCTGCGTCAACGACCGGTGCGACCCGCGCGCCCAGGACTGCGCCAACGCCGCCGACGCCTGCTACCCGGCGCAGACCGGCACCTTCTGCGCCGCGCCCGGCACCGTCGCCGACGGCCTGACCTGCACGGCGGTCACCGACTGCCGCAAGGGCTCGACCTGCCTGGGCAGCAGCCAGTCGAAGCAGTGCTACCGGCTCTGCGACGCGACCGCCGCGACGGACCTGTGCGCGGCGACCTCGCAGACCTGCATCACCATGAGCGGGCCGCTGGGCGTCTGCTACTAGGAAGCGCCCGGGGCCCCGCCGGAGGAGCGCGAGAGCGGATCGCCGCGTCCCGGCCTGCCTGCTGCGGGGACCCGCCCGGAGTGAGAACCTTCCTCGGGAGGGGACTGCCGATGGCCGGGACCGACGCCTCGCTCGACGCTGAGCTCGAGCGCCTCGTCCAGGTGTTGCCGCCGACGCTGGCGCCGGCCGTGCGGGCGCTGGACCCGGCCCAGCTCCTGGAGATCGTGCTCGACCTCGGGCGGCACCCGGAGGCGCGCCTGCCGGGCCGGGCGATCCGCCTGCCCGGCGAGGCCGTCTCGCGCGGCGACCTGGACCATGTCCTGGGGTGCATCGGGCCGCTGGGCGGCGACAACCGCGGGGGCATCGAGCGCACGCTCCACCGCATCAGCGCCATCCGCAACCGGCGCGGCGAGGTGGTGGGGCTCACGCTGCGCGTCGGCCGCGCCGTCTTCGGCACCATCGACACCCTGCGCGACCTCATCGGCACCGGGCTCAACCTGCTGCTCCTCGGCCGGCCGGGGGTGGGCAAGACCACCAAGCTGCGCGAGCTGGCCCGCGTGCTCGCCGACGAGGTCGGCAAGCGGGTCATGGTGGTCGACACCTCCAACGAGATCGGCGGCGACGGCGACGTGCCCCACCCCGGCATCGGCGGCTCGCGACGGATGCAGGTGGAGCGCCCCGACCGCCAGCACGCGGTGATGATCGAGGCGGTCGAGAACCACATGCCGGAGGTCATCGTCATCGACGAGATCGGCACCGAGCAGGAGACCGCCGCGGCGCGGACCATCGCCGAGCGCGGGGTGCAGCTCATCGCCACCGCGCACGGCAACACCCTCGAGAACCTGGTGCTCAACCCCACGCTCTCCGACCTCGTCGGCGGGGTGCAGACCGTCACCCTCGGCGACGAGGAGGCGCGCCGGCGCGGCACGCAGAAGACGATCAACGAGCGCCGGGCCCCGCCGACCTTCGACGTGGTGGTGGAGCTGGTGGACCGGGACGAGGTGCTGGTGCACCGCGACACGGCGCGCGCCGTCGACGACCTGCTCGCGGGCCGGCCGGTGGGCGGCGAGCGGCGCCGGCCGTCGGGCGACGGCGCGGGCATCCAGGTCGAGCAGGTCGAGACCCCGCCGCTGCCGCCCCCGGCGCCGCTGGCGGACGAGCTGCCGACCGCGGAGGGCCCGGTCCGCGTCCACGGCTGGGCCCTGTCGCGCGAGCTGCTGCAGCGGGTGGTGCGCGAGCTGGGCTCGAAGGTCCGCCTGGTCGACCGGCCGGAGAACGCCGACGTGGTGCTGGTGCTGCGCTCGCGCGCCGGCGACGCGCGCATCCGGCGCGTCGCCGAGCGCACCGGGATGCCGGTGCGCGTGCTGAAGAAGAACTCGACCTCGGAGATGCGGCGGGTGCTGCGCGAGGTGACCTTCATCGCGGGCGGCTTCGACCCGGCGCAGGTGCGCGAGTCGGTCAACGAGGCCAAGCACGCCATCCAGCGCGTCCTGAGCGAGGGCGTGGCGGTGCCGCTCGCGCCGCGGCCGCCGCGCCTGCGCCGCCTGCAGCACCGGCTGGCGGCGCGCTACCACCTGGTCGCGGCGAGCTTCGGCACCGAGCCCACGCGACATTTGGTGCTGCAGCCCTCGGGCCTCGGCGAGGAGCAGGTGGAGGAGACGAACGGTCCCTGACGGTGGACACAGCGGATACGGATAGGAGCAAGCGGGAATTCGGCGCGTGACGAGGGAACCGGGCCTCCGCTATCGCACGAACAGGTCCCGGCGCCGCGAGCGTAGGTGGCGCCAGCGAGCCGGCTTCAGCCGGGTTCCCAAGACGAGCCGGGGTGCTTCAGCCCCCGGCGCCGCGAGCGAAGTGGCGCCAGCGAGCCGGCTTCAGCCGGGTTCCCAAGACGAGCCGGGGTGCTTCAGCCCCCGGCGGCGCTCACTCGGCCTCCGCCCGTCCGCGCGCCCGCGCCCCCGGCGGCGCTCACACTGCCTCCAGCCGTCCGCGGGCCCGCGCCCCCAATAGACCGATGAGTCCCTCCGCCGCGGCAGCCACGGCGGCGTCCTCCACCAGCCCGGCGACCGGATCCCCCACCCGTCGGATCATCCGCTGGCGCAGCGCCGAGGACGCGAAGGTGCCTGCGAGAGCCGACGCCGCGCCCAGCAGCGTGGGGCCCGCTGCGCGCCGCCGGCCCTGCGCCGCCGCCAGGAACCCGACCAGCGCCCCCGACGCCGCGCGCGCGAAGAGGGACGGCAGGACGCGCCGAGACGGGGTCTGGGGCATCAGGTCGGCGACCAGCTCACCCAAGGCCAACGCCGCTAGGACGCGCGCGGCGCCAGGCCGGGCGAACCACCGTGCGCCGCGGCGCTGCGGGGGGCGGGGCGCCTTGGACAACGCTCGCGCGAAAAGCGCCGGCGGCATCATCGAGCGTGCGCCGCAGGTGGCGGACAGCGCCGCGACCAGGGGGAGGCGCTCACGGCGCACGCGCTCCTGCTCGAGGTCGATGCCCAGCGGGTGCCCGCGCGTCCTCTTCCGGGCCACGAGGTCCAGGGCCGGCAACTGGCTCATCTCGGTCTCGCTCTCGGGCTGCGGCGCGAGCAGGCGGCGCAGCCGCAGGTACGCGAGCCGGTGCCAGGCACGCTGCCTGGGCCGCGCAGCGAATTGGAAGCCCAGGTACGACCACCAGGTCGGGAACTGGCCGGGGCGCCAGCGCGCCTCGATGCGGAAGCGGACCTCGCCGGTGGCCGGATCCTTGGTGAGCAGGAACCACTCCTGGCCGGCCTCCACGTGCCCCTCCAGGGTGGCGATGCTGAAGCCGAAGGCGGCCGGGTCCGTGCGCGCGGCGCGCACCACCACCGGGCACAGGAAGCGCAGGTCGAAGGGGGCGCGCAGTTCGAGGAGCATCACGCGGCCGAGCAGGGGGGCGCCCTCGTCGAAGTGGGGGACCACGATGCGCGGGTCGGAGAAGCGCAGGGCGTCCACCAGCTCGCGGGCGCGCACGAAGGCCCCTCCCGGCCGCGGCGCGCCGGGCGCCTCGCGGGCCACCACCGCCTCGGAGCGCACCTGGTTCCAGCCTCGCTCCAGCGTCATCTCGTCGGGGCGGGCGTCGAAGTTCCGGCGCTCGGGATCGACGGCGCCCCCGAGGACCTGCAGCTCCTCGCCCGACCACCCCCGACCCCAGCGCCACTCGGCCATCGCTCCTCCTTATCGCTCGAAGCTCAGTCTCCCCGGGCCAGGTAGGTCGGCGCCGAGCGGACGATCTCCTCCGGCTCGTCCTCGAAGCGCGTCGTCTCCGCGTGGATCCAGCCGAGCACGCCCTGGCCCGTTGCCGCGGCGACGCGGTTGACGAAGTCGACCCAGCAGCGCGTCTGCATCGGCTCGCCGGCGCCGCGGAAGCCCAGGTAGCGGGAGCGCGAGGCGGCGCGGGCGCGGCTGCGGATGTGGAAGACGACGTCGCCGCGGCGGTTGCGGTAGGCGCCGAAGGTGATGCGGCCCGCCTCCGGGTGCCCGCGCAGCGTGGCCAGGGTGAAGCTCTGCGCGTCCTCGTGCACGACCTGCACCGCCGCCCGCCCCGCGCCGACGATGCGCAGGTCGAGGCGGTCTCCGGGCTCGAGCCGCGGCCCGGCGCGGGCGCGCTGGAAGACCACCAGCTCCTCGGGGGCGAAGCGCTCGAAGTGCCGCTCGATCAAGGCCATGACCTGCGAGGGCCTCAGGCGGCAGCCGCGCAGGACCGCCCAGTAGTCGCGCTGGAGGAGCGGGCCGAAGCCGCCGCGGGCCACCGCCAGCTCGCTCGCCTGGACCGCGTCCACGCCGTGTCGTCCCTCCCCCCAGGCCCTAAACATCGGGGCATGGCGCCGCGCGCGCCAGGAGGGCCCATGGCGGAAGACGTCAACCCGGCAGCCGAGCGGTCGGAGATCTCGTACCAGCCCGCCCCTGTCTTCCGCGCCGAGCACGGCGAGAGCCGCGCGACGCTGCTGGTCGAGCAGCAGGCGGCGAAGATCCCCTCGGACGTGTTCCTGGTCTTCGCGTTGGGGGCGATGGCCACGTCCTTCGTCCTGGAGCTTGCCGGGCGCCGGCGCGCCAGCCGCTTCATCGGGATGTGGCCCGGCCCGCTGCTCGTGATGGGGGTCTACAACAAGCTGGTCAAGACCCTGGGCGCCAGGTAGCGCCCTCGCCTCTCGCCCCGCCGCGAGGCCCGGCGCCCACTGTCCGATCGCCGTGCGGTTCCTCGCGGGCCGGCCCCCGGGGTTCTTGTCCGGCGCCGCGGGGCCGTGCGAGCCTCCGGCCCCGCAAATTCCACAGGAGACCGCCCCATGAAACTCGGACTCGGACTCGTGCTCGCCGTCCTCGCCCTGGCGCCCTTCCCCGCGCTCGCCGCCGCGCCCGCCGCTGGGCCCACCGACCGCGCCGACTGCAAGGAGCACCCGCTCTTCACGCGCATGCCGGGCTACTTCATCTATCGCTGCAACGAGAAGCAGTTCGACGCCGTCAAGTTCAACGTCGGCGACAGCAAGAAGCCCAAGGTGGAGTCGGTCGAAGGGCGCTACGTGCAGATCATCTACAACTTCGACAAGAGCAAGGGCTCGGCCCCCAGCGGGCTGCAGGTGGTGCGCAACTACCAGAACGCCATCAAGCAGGTCGGCGGAGTGGTCCTCTGGGAGACCAACCGCGAGACGACGCTCAAGCTGGCGAAGAAGGACCTGGAGTTCTGGAGCCTGGTCTCCGAATACGGGACCGCCGTGACCATCACCGTGGTGGAGCGGCAGGCGATGAAGCAGGACATCGTCGCCAACGCCGAGGCCTGGGCGAACGACCTGAAGGCCAACGGCCACGCTGCGGTCTACGGCATCTACTTCGACACCGGGTCGGCGACGGTCAAGCCCGAGTCCGAGCCCGCGCTCCAGGAGATCGCCAAGCTCGTCGGCGCCGACGCGGCCCTCAAGATCTGGGTCGTCGGCCACACCGACTCGGTCGGCGGGCTCGAGAGCAACCTGAAGCTCTCCCAGGCGCGCGCCGAGGCGGTCCGCGCCGCCCTGACCACCCGCCACGGCATCGCCGCGGGGCGGCTCTCGGCGCAGGGCGTCGGCCCCTTGTCTCCGGTGGCCAGCAACGCCACCGACGAGGGCAAGGCCAAGAACCGCCGCGTGGAGCTGGTGGCGCAGTAGCGCGCCGGGCGCTCGTCCCCCGCCGGCGTCCCTGAACCCTGATTGAACTTGCGGCTGCGAGTCCCGGCCCCTCCAGCGCCTCCCGGGCGATGGCGGTATCCTGGCTCCGCACCTTCCCACGCCCGCCGCGAGGCTTTGAACCGAGCGCCCGCATGCCCTTGACCCTGAAGTACCCCGACAAGTACCAGCTCTGGACGGACATGATCCGCGGCAACACGGGCCGCCTGTTCGTCCCCACCGAGGAGCAACCCGGCCTCGGCTCCTCGGTTCCCCTCCAGCTCAACCTCCCGATGGTCTCGCTGCCGATCGTCGTGGTGGGGACCGTGGTCGGCCGTCGCCCCGCCGGGACGCGGTTCCCCGCCGGCGTCTACCTGCAGCTCTCCGAGGGAGAGACCGAGAAGTGCCGGCGCTTCCTGGGGCTGGCCCAGACGGCGAGCTTCAACGACCGCGCCCGCAAGTCGCGCCGCATCCGCTGCCAGCTCCCGGTCACCTTCACCGCGCCGGCCCTCCCGGAGCCGTGCACCTCCCTCAACTTGTCGGCCAACGGGATCCTCCTGAGCTGCCCCGGGGATTTCCTCGCCGGCCAGCGCGTCTCCATCGACCTCCACATCGACGCCAGCCTGCGCGTGTGCGCCCAGGCGGAGATCTGCTGGACGAACAAGGCCGCGGGCCTGGTCGGGCTGCGCTTCGTCGACATGCCGCCCTCCGACCGGGCCCACCTCGACAAGCTGCTCGACCGGTTCTTCAGGTCCGAGCGGCAGTCGCAGGCCGCCGCTCCGCGCACGGTGGTCGTCGCCGACGACGAGCCGGAGATCCTCAAGCTGCTCACCACGGTGCTGATGAAGCACGGCTACCGGACCTTCCAGGCGGTCAACGGCAGCGAGGCGCTCTCGCTGATCCGCGAGCTGCTCCCGCGCGTCGTGGTGATGGACATCCTCATGCCGCAGATCGACGGCGTCGACATCTGCAAGACGATGCGCGCGGACGCCGAGATGCTCGACATCCCCGTCATCTTCGTCTCGGCGCTCAACGAGCACGAGCTGCACAAGGTCGCCGACGACGCGGGGGCCACCGACTACCTGCAGAAGCCGGTCATCCTGTCGGAGCTGATCAACCTGGTGGGTCGCTACCTGAAGTGACCCGGGTGATGGGGTGACCCGCCTTCCGCCTTCACGGCGATGCGCGCGACTCGTCGCGTACCCCGCCGCCCGCGAAGAGCAGGTAGCCCGCGCCCACGAACGCGGCGACCAGGGCGCTGAAGACGAGCGCGCGCGGCGAGTGGAGCGCCGAGGCACAACCCGCGAGGACGTCCTGGGGCCGCGTCAGGACGTCCCAGCTGTTCCAGCGGTGGAACCGGCCGAGGTACACGCCGAAGCCGGCGAGCAGGATCGCCGCGCCGATGGCCGCTCCGCTTCGCGCCGCCCCCAGCGCCCGAGCCAGCCGGAGGTGCACCTGCTCCAGGGACGCCCACCCGAGCGCGCACCCCGCGAGCGCGAAGGTCGCGAACAGCAACACGTCGAACAGCATCGGCACCGGCGGCCTCGCCCTGAGATGGACGAGGTCGGTGACCAGGTAGGGCGCGTTGGGGAGGAAGAGCAGCCACGCCGTCGCGCCGGCCACGCGGGCGGTCGGCGAGCGGACCGCCGCGAAGGTCCGGGCCGCGGCCCAGGGAATGGCGGCCAGGAACAGGTTCCAGAGAAGGAACTGGAGCTGCGGGCCCGCGTACCACGCACGCGCGGCCCAAAGGGCGACCGCCAATCCAGAGATCACCAGCAGTGCGGCGCTCCTGCCGCGCCCCACCGCGGGCAGACGGACGCGATCGAGGTCGAGCTGCGGGCTCATCCCGGGCCTCCCGTGGGCATGCGGTCGTTGCCCGACGAGGGCAGCAAGAACCAAGCCCGGCCTCTGCCTTCCCGGAGCTCCCCGGCCCGCGGACGGAGACGGTCTATGCGATGGGGACAGCCCTCGAACATGCGCGACTCCCTCACTCAGCCAGCAGCTCCTCCCACTCGCTCGCGGGTGTTGACCACGTCGCCGCGCTCCAGCCAGCCGCGACGCGCCACCCACACCCCGTAGCGCAGGTTGCGCAGGTGCCCGGCGACGTGGGCGTCCGTGGAGATCGCCAGCTTCACGCCCGCCTGCTTGGCGCGGCGGCAGGCGAGGTCGGGCAGGTCCAGGCGCTCGGGCTGGGCGTTGATCTCGAGGCAGACGTCCTCCTCGCGCGCGACCCGCAGAATCCGCTCCAGGTCGAACTCGTAGGCGTCGCGGGCGCCGATGATGCGGCCGGTGGGGTGCCCGATGCAGTCCACGACCCCGCTGCGCATCGCTCGCTCCAGGCGCGCGGTGGTGGCCTCAGTCCCGTCCCGGAAGTGGGAGTGCAGGCTCGCCACGACCCAGTCGAGCTCGGCGAGCAGATCGATGGGCAGATCGAGCGAGCCGTCCGGCAGGATGTCGACCTCGATCCCGGTCATGAGCCGCGGCCCGTCCGGCAGCGAGGCCTGCAGCTCGCGGACGCGGGCCATCTGCTGGCGCACCCGCGCGGCGTCCAGGCCCAGGGGGCGCGAACGCGAGTGGTCGGTGACGGCGAGGTAGCGCAGGCCAGCTTGCGGGCCTCCTCGGCGAGCTCCGCCAGGGTCGAGCGCGCGTCGGCGGAGTCCCGGGTGTGCACGTGGAGGTCGCCCCGGAGATCCTTCTCCTCCAGCAGCGCCGGCAGCCGCCCCTCCTCGGCGGCCTCGAGCTCGCCGGCACCCTCGCGCAGCTCCGGCGGAATCCACGGCAGCCCCACCGCGCGGAAGACCTCCTCCTCGGTCGCCCCGCCCAGCCGGCGGTCCTCGCGGTCGAAGATGCCGTACTCGCTGAGCTTGAGGCCGCGGTGGACCGCGCGGGTGCGCACGGCGATGTTGTGCGCCTTGCTGCCGGTGAAGTAGTGCAGCGCCGCCCCGAACGACTCCGGCGGCACGACCCGCAAGTCGACCTGCAGGCCGATCTTCAGGCGCACCGACGACTTGGTCGGGCCCTCGGCCTGCGCGCTCGCGACCTCGGGCAAGCCGCCGAAGGCACGCAGGACCGGCCCCGGCGATTCGGCGGCGACGAGGATGTCCAGGTCGCCCACGGTCTCGCGGCGGCGGCGCACGCTGCCCGCGGGTTCGACCCGCCGCACGCCGGGGACGCGGCGCAGGCGCTCGCAGATGGTCTGCGCGTACTCCAGGGCCCGGTGCAGCGGCATGCGGCCCAGGCGCTGGCGGTAGCGTGCCACCGCCTCGAGGATGCCTTTGATCCGCTGCTCCCCCATGCGCGGCAGCCCGCGCAGCCGGCCGTCGCGACAGGACGCCTCCAGCGCGTCGACGCTGGTCACGCCCAGGCGCTTCCAAGCCGCCGCGGCGGTCTTGGGGCCGATGCCCTCGACCAGCAGGAGGTCGAGCACCCCCGCGGGCACGCCCGAAGCGAGCCGCTCCTGCTCGCCGCAGCGCCCGGTCGAGAGGATCTCCTCGATCGTCGCGGCCAGCCGCTCGCCGATCGAGGGCAGGCTCTGGAGCTCGCCGCGCCGCGATACCTGGGCCAACGGCTCCGGGAAGGTGTCGACGACTTGCGCCGCCTGGCGGTAGGCCCGCACCCGATAGGGGTTGCCGTCGGTGATCTCGAGGATGTCGGCGATCTGCCGCAGCATCCCGGCGATGTCTGCGTTCTCCACGTGCTTCCACGCTAAGGAGCCGCGGGCGCTGCTGCGCTGGGCGACGCTTCGAACCCTCGCTGGGCGGCCAGGCGGATCGCAAGGCTTCAGCCCTGCTGTCACCCCACATCTTCAGTCGGCGGAAGGTGGGTAGAGCCCACCCTCCGTGGCGGGGGCGGCCTTTCTCGGCCGCTGGCACGACCAACCGACCAACCGACCAACCGACCGACACGTCCCCGGCACGGAGGCCGGGCTCTACCCATCGCCGCCGTCATGCGGGGGAACCGGTGAGAATCTCTGGAAGAGATGTGGGGTGACAGCAGGCTTCAGCCAGCCCGGATGAGCAGCGCCGCGCCGAGCGAGCAGGCGATGGCCGCCACGTGCCTCGCGGTCAGCGGCTCGCGCAGCCGCCAGGCCGTCAGCCCCACCGCGATCAGCATCGAGCTCGCGAAGATCGCCTGGACGAGCGCCATCGGGCCCAGCGCGAAGGCGCGCAGGAGGAGCAGGTAGCCGACGAAGTTGAGGACGCCGATGGCCACGCCAAACCGCCAGGCGTCCGCCTGCTCGGCCGACTCCTCCCGGAGGGGCAGCAGCTTCAGGCCGGCGAAGGCGAGGGCGGCGGTGAGCGCGTAGGTCGCGGCGACGAAGGGCAGCACCGACCCGGCGCGCGAGGCCAGCCGTCCCACGGTCATCGAACCGGCCGTGCAGACCGCCGCCGCCGCGGCGAGCCCGACTCCCGTGAGGTCGATCTTCCTCGCCTCGCCTTCCCCGCGCCGCTGCGGCCAGGTGAGCGCGACGACGACCGCCAGGCCCGTCGCCACCCCCAGCCACTGCAGTCCGGTGGGGCGCTCGCCGAAGGCCAGCGCGCCGGCGCCGATGACCAGGACCGCGTCGATCTTGTGAATCGGCAGGGCCACCGCCGCCGGGACCCGCCGCAGGGCCAGCAGCAGCAGCACCGAGGACAGGGTGAAGAGGACGGAGTTGGCGGCCGCGTACACCAGGGTCTGCGGCGCGAGCGCCGCGGGGACGCCGGTGGCGAGGAGCGCTCCCGCGGCGAGCAGCGCGACGGTGACGCCGGCGGCGAACACCAGCCGCAGCGGCGCGATCCCGCGGGTCGCGGCGAGCTTGTTGCCCGCCTGCAGCAGCCCGTAGGCCACCGTCGCCGCCAGCGCTGCGCCGAACCACCCCATCCGCACTGCTTCCTTCCGTCCCGCCCCCGCGCCGGCCGCACGCTGCCCTGCACGACCGGCGATGGCAAGGGCGGCAGAGGCCGGCACTTGAACTTCCCGACCCGCCGGTCCACCCTCACCGCCGCTCGGCCGAACGCCGAGGACGACATTCGCCGGAGGAACGAGGAACCATGGACTTCTATCGCGGCAAGAAGGCGTACATCACCGGCGGCTCCAGCGGCATCGGCCTGGCCACGGCCAAGCTGATGCTCAAGCACGGCGCCTCCGTCGCCATCTCGGCACGCGGCAAGGAGCGCCTGGAGACCGCGCTGCAGGAGCTGCAGAAGCTCGCCGGCGCCGGCCAGAAGGTCCTGGCCATCGCCTGCGACGTCTCCGACCCCAAGGAGTGCGCCCGCGCCACGCAGGAGGTCCTCACCGGGCTGGGCGGCTGCGACCTCGTGCTCGCCAACGCCGGCATCTCGCACCCCTCGCGCGTCCTCGAGACGAGCGACGAGATGTTCGAGAAGGTGATGCGCATCAACTACTTCGGCACCGTCTACACCATCCGCGCCTTCCTGCCGCACCTCTTCGGGCAGCGGCGCGGGCACATCGGCATCACCTCCTCCTCGCTCGGCTTCATGGGCATCTACGGCTACACCGCCTACGCGGCCTCCAAGTTCGCGCAGGTCGGCTTCGCCGAGTGCCTGCGGCAGGAGTGCCTGGAGAAGGGCGTCTCCATCACCCTGCTCTACCCGTTCGATACCGAGACGCCGCAGCTGGAGGAGGAGAACCGCATCAAGCCGCCCGAGACCCGGGCCATCGCCGGCGAAGTCAAGTCGATGTCCGCCGAGGCGGTCGCCGAGGTCTACGTGCGCGGCCTCGCCTGCGGGCAGCTCCACGTCGTGCCGGGCGCCATGGGCAAGCTCACCTGGATGGCCAAGCGCGTGGCCCCGGGGGTCGTGAACTGGGTCATCGACGACGCGCTGAAGAAGTACCAGAAGAAGAATCCGCCCACGGCCTAGGCCGCCCTCCCTCCCCCCAGCCCCCCCAGCCCCCTCCCGCGGAGCGGGAGGGGGAGTCCGGCTCTGCTCGACTTGCCCATGCACGCAAACCCGTCCCCACGGCACCCTGAGTTGGTCGCGGGGCCGGTCTCCCGTCGTCCGGCGCTCCTCGTCGCCATCTTCGCCGCCACGCTGGGGCTCGGCTGCCAGAAGCAGGCGGCTCCCGTCACTGCACCGCCTCCAGCGCTTGCCCCGGATGCCGCAACGGTAGCCGCCGAGCCCGCGCAGGATCTCGTCCGCCACCAGCCGGGGACGCTCTTCGGCGGCGAGCTGGGGCTGGACCACGTCGGCATCGCGGTGCGCGATCTCGACGTGGCCAGGCGCGTCTACACCGAGACCCTGGGCTTCGGCGCGCCGATGGACGGCACGCTGGCCAACGGCCTGAAGAACGTGACGCTCTACTTCGCCGACAACGGCTACCTGGAGCTTTTGACGGCGACCGACAAGGTGAAGGCCGACTGGCTGGCCGCCTTCCTGGAGAAGACCGAGGGCGCCAACTTCGTGCTGCTCTCCACCTGGGACCTCGAGGAGACGCGCGCCTTCCTCGGCACCCGCGGCGTCCAGCTCACCGAGAGCGCCGGCGGACGGGTCGAGACCCGGGGCGTCAAGCCCGGGACCGATCCGCTCTGGCACACGGCCTTCTTCCAGCCGCCGCAGGTCCTGCCCGGCGGGCGCGTGGGCTTCATCGCCTACCGGCGCGACAAGCGCGACTACGCCCTCTCGCAGGTGGTCAAGACGCTCAAGGTCAAGCGCGGGCCGCACCCCAACTCGGCGCGGCTGCTGAAGTCGGCGTGGATGGTGGTCGGGGACCTGGAGGCGGCCAAGAAGGCCTACCGGGACGCCGGGTTCGAGCCGCTGCGCGCGTTCGAGGACGCGCGGCTGAAGGCCAGGGGCGTGGAGCTGGCCGCCGGCACCGGCAAGGGGACGCTCCTGCTGCTGCAGCCTTCCGACCCGAAGGGCCCCGCGGCGGCCTTCCTGGCTCGGCGCGGCGAGAGCCTGTGCGGGGTGAGCATCGAGGTGATGTCGCTGGAGAAGGCCGTGGGCCACCTCCAGCCCAAGACCGGACGGACCTTCGGCGAGTACTCCGGGCTCTACGGGCGCAGCATCCTGCTCCCCCCGGAGCTCACCTTCGATCTGTGGATGGAGCTGTACCAGCCGTAGCGGCGGGCCCGGGCCGGGCTCCCTCTCCCTCCCGCCAAGCGCTCACCGCCTGGGGCTGCCTGCGTCGGGGCGGGCGAGGCGCGGGCAGCGCAGGAAGGACGTAAGGCGCGGGCCCGCCGCCGAGAGCGACCTGCCGGCCGGGGCGTCACGGGCCGTCGGCGGGCATCAGCGCGTGGACGCCTTGCTCGTGGACGAGCCGGCCGCCTTGGTGTGCCGCCTGCACGAGCAGCGTGGTCGCGCCCGCGTGCGCGAGGAGGTAGACGACCAGCGGCGCGACGCGCCAGAGGGTGGAGAGCTGCCTGCGCAGGAGCTTCGGCGCGGCGAGCAGCGCCGCGAGGGCGGCGAAGAGGGCGGTGAAGGAGGCGGCGGTCGCGCGCGCCAGGCTCTCGTGCTTCTCGAGCAGCGCGTCGACCGCCGGGGTGCGCTCCGCCATCTGGCCGGCGGCCTCGCCGCTCTCCACCGAGAGCCAGGCGCCGAGCGTCCCGAGCCCGAGCAGGAGCAGGGCGGCGGCGAGCCAGGTGGCGTCGCCGCGCCTGAGCGCGGCGACCAGCACCAGCAGAGGAACCACCAGGAGCAGGGCGATGGGGAAGTGGACGACCAGCGGGTGCAGGCCGTCGAGCGACGGGAGCGCGGGAACCATGGCGTCTCCTCGGGCCTGCTTCTAGCGCACGGCCTCGAAGCGCTCCTTGGCCGTGAACGAGGCCGGGCACTTCTCCGCGGGGAGGGCGGTGGTGGTGTAGCCGCAGACCGGGCAGACATAGATCGGGCCGCCGGCGGCCTTCCAGGTCTGGAGGGCGTCCGCGGCGCTGGCGTAGAGCTTGGCGTGCTCGGCCTCGGCGGTCTTGGCGAGGTTGAAGGTGCGCACGGCCGCAGCGTTGCCGTCCTTCTTCGCCTGGGCGAGGAACTCCGGGTACATCGTGTCGCGCTCGTAGGACTCGCCGGCGATGGCGGCCTTGAGGTTCTCGGCCGTCGACTTCACCTCGGCGGCCTTGAGGTCGGC
This sequence comes from Myxococcales bacterium, assembly GCA_036504155.1. Classification (GTDB taxonomy): domain Bacteria; phylum Myxococcota; class Myxococcia; order Myxococcales; family UBA5297; genus JACRCT01. The sequence goes on along the minus strand of DASXVQ010000151.1, from coordinate 16,133 downwards.
CTTGGGTTTGGAGTCGAGCTTGGCGATGACCGCCGCGTGGTTGTTGGCGTGGATCTCCTCGGCGCGCGCCGCGGCGCGGAACAGCACGGCGACGCGGGCGTAGCCCTCCTCGTCGGCCTTCTTGGCGAAGGCGAGGTACTTGGCGCGCGCGTTGGACTCGCCGTCGTAGGCGGCCTGCAGGTTCTCGAGGGTGCTGGCCGCGAAGGCGGCGGGAGCGGCGGCGACGGCGAGTGCGGCCACGGCGAGGGAGACGACGGTGCGACGCATGAGTTTTCCTCCGGATGGGGTTGGTCTGCCGAGAGCCCGCGATGGGCGCCCCTTCACCGTCCGGGCGCACGGGGCGGCCGGCGGTGGCGGCGAGCGGGCGGGGGGTCCCAGGTCTCTCTGCACTGCTTGGATGCGGGACCGGCAGGCGCGTTTCGCCTCACCTGGACGAGAGGATCGGCGGCAGACGTGAAGCGGGCGGGAGGGCACCTCGGGTGCGCGCCCGTCGCTTTCGGGCGGCAGCCAGGCACGCTGCAAACCTTCCGGTTGACCGGCAGACCGCAGTTGCTTCGAGACTCGCGGCGCTCGGTCGCCTGGCCAAGGGGGGCACCGCGAAGAAGTTGTGCCGGATGAGGAAGCCCAGCCCGGCTCGGTCATGGGCGTGAGGGCACCGCCGCGCCCGCCTCGCCCCCGGCCGCCTCCAGCGTGACGGGCTCCATCCTCCGGGGCAGGTAGACCGTGACCCACGAGTCGCAGGCCAGCAGGTGGGGGCAGCCCTTCTTGCCCAGGCGCTTCGCGACGGCCTTCTGCAGCCGCCCGATCCACGAGGCTCCCATTTCCTCGGAGGGGTAGCGCCGCGCCGCTGGTCGGCTCCGTCTGCGTGACCTGGAGACTCGGTTCGACCTGAACGTCCACCTCCACCTGCTGGTGCCGGAAGAAGTGTTCCGGGAGGACGAGGAAGGCAGGGGGCCGGGAGCTGCGCAGGCCGACGCGGGACGAGCTGCAGGCGATGGTGAAGGGGATCTGACGCCGCCGAAAGTCAGGTACTTGGAGAAGTTCCTATCGATAGAAACTTCTCGGGAGGACCGGGCGCGGCGGGCTACTGCTCGTTCCGCTCGCGGTCTCGCTGCTCAGGCTGCGCGAAGCGGAGGCGCCAGGGACGCCAGCCTGCGCAGGAACTTCAGCGGCTCCAACTCCAGCGCGGCGGTGCCGTCGGCGAGAGGGTCGCCCGCGCCTTTCGTCCGGGTCGAGCAGAAGCGTGGCGACGGGTGCCAGTAGGCGTGGCGCGGCCCTCGGGCCACCTTTGCCGGAGGGCCTAGCGGAAGTAGAGGCCGCCTCCGCCGCCCTTGGCGGACTCTTCGCCACATGCACCCGCCGATCAGCCCGGACATGCACCAACCCACATCAGGTCCTCGACGAGCACGTCGACGGCAAGGGTCTCATGGGCCCGTCGCTCGCGCTCCTTCGCCCACGCCGGTCCCATCGGCCAACCGTGCCTCATGAAGAGCCGGCCCATCTCGGTGGGCTCCCACTTCCAGCGATAGGTGACCTTGCCCTCGGGCAGCACCCGCTTCTGGCTGTCCGGGAGGTCGGGGTGAGACCTTGTCCGGGAGCACCTCGGTGGCGAGCACGTCCACGAGCGCCCGGTTCCGCGGCGCCTCCCGGGTCAGATCCGCGAGCGCGACCGGAGCGTCCGCCGGCGCGCCCGTCCGGAACGCATGGGCCGTCACGTCGCCGACCTGGAACATGTAGAGCAGCGGCTTGTCGCCGCCCACCTTGGCTGCACGCACGACGTCGGCCGCGACCTCCTTCGTCAGCGGCAGCGCCGCACATCCCGCGAGTGCGCGCGCCAAGCAACGCCGAACCACCTTCGCCAGCCCTTGGCTGCGCCCCTCGCGACACGAGGCTACCTCACCAGGGCCGGCTCCCCGCCGTGGCGAGCTCGCCGAGCGGGCGCTCGATCGGTCACCACCCTGCAGAGCGCACCTGGTCCGAGGTCGCGAGCACCTGCAGGGCGTCGGCCATCTTCTGCGGGTGCCCATCCAAGAGCGCGACGAACGCTTCGAGCGCGATCCGGGCGTCCACGGTGAAGGCGGCAGGCGCACGGAGCTCCCTGGGCACGGCGCGCGCGGCGCCGTCGCTCAGAGGAGCGTCAGGGTGGATGCCAATGACTCTGGCGCGGTCACCATCGAGTCGTGGCCGGCGTCCATCGTCTTGAACTCCCAGCTCTTGTCCGCCGTCACCTGGTCGCGCGCCGAGGCGAGCAAGGAATAGGGCGGATTTGTGGAAGCAATGTACGTCCGCCTCAATCCATCGGTTCCGCCGCGCTTGAACGTGAAAGTCCCTAGATACGTCCCGATGGGCATGGGTCGCAGGCGGCGCGCGAGCCACGCCACGTCCGCAGGCTCGGTGACGGCGAAGGCGCTGGGCGGCGGGGCAGGAAGCTCCACATTGCCGCCTTGTTCTCGCACCAGTTTCAACCGCGCCTCGCGCGCCTCGGGAGGATTGAATCCGGCCCAGCTGAAGCATGCACCCGGCGACATGTCGGGCGGCACGCTGCCATCGAGGTAGACGTAATGAGACACGCGCTCCCGGAGCGCGTCCGCGACGCCGGAGATGACAAACCCTCCGTAACTGTGGCCGACCAGGACGAAGTCGCCCAATTCTTCGGCCTCGACGAGGGAAAGGATGTCCTGGACGTGCGTCTGCAGGGAAATGTCTTTCGAGAATAGATGTGCCCGATCGCCCAATCCGGTGAGGCTCGGGGTGAATACTCTCCGGGCACGCGCCCGGAGGGCTTCGGCGACGCGACGCCAACACCAGCCCCCGTGCCAGGCGCCGTGCACCAAGACGAACGTTCGATTCTTGTCCACTGCACCCTCCCGCGACTCGTCTTCGTCGTCATAGCGTGCTCATCCAAAATGCCAGCCGCCGTGGGTCACTGGCGTCCTGTCTCATCCGGGCGGGCTCTCGAGAATTGTTCATGGACTTGCACGCTCCCCCGCGGTTGTGGCTGCGCGTGCTGCCGTCCAAGGACCCCGCGGGAGCTTTCACGCGTTTGGACCCGTGTCGGCCCCCGCTATGGAAACCGTTGACCCATGGGGGTCGCGCTGACGGTGCGACGCCTGTGCTCGGTGGTGCTTTGTCTTACCTCTCTCCAGTTGTTCGGAGGGGATGCCCGACCGTTGCCGCGGGGCCGCGTCTGAGGCCTCGAGTTCTGAGGCCTCAGAGGTTGAGGCCTCAGACCTGCCCTCGCGCCTACCTCTGCCGGAGCATCTCCTGCAGGCGCTGCAGCTCCGACTCCTGCAGCTTGTCGGATCTGGGCCACGGCGGAGCGACCACGCCGGACGCCAGGCCGTGGGCCACCTCCAGCCCAAGACCGGACGGACCTTCGGCGAGCACGCCGGGCTCTACGGGCGCAGCATCCTGCTCCCCCCGGAGCTCACCTTCGATCTGTGGATGGAGCTGTACCAGCCGTAGCGGCGGGCCCGGGCGGGTTCCCTCTCCCTCCCGCCGGGCGCTCACCCCCTGGGGCTGCCTGCGTCGGGGCGGGCTCCCGCTGCGCCCGACGTCGGGGACCCTCAAGTTCCACGCCTGGGGGAAACATGGAGCTTTCCGCAGGCACCGGCCCGGAGAGCCTGCGCGAGCGCGTGGCGTGGCTGGAGGCTGCGCTCGAGCGGGCGCAGGAGGCGGACCGCGCCCACCACCGCTTCGTGCGCACCGTGCGCGAGGTCTCCGACGCGACCTCGGTCCTGCGCGGAGAGGAGTACTTCCGCGCCCTCGCCGCGCAGGTGGGCCGGGCCCTGGCCGCCGACTACTGCTTCGTCGGACGCGTCCTGCCGGGAGAGAGGGCCATCGGCACGCTGGCCTCCTTCGCCGATGGGGCGCCTTCGCGCAGCTTCGCCTACGACCTCGCCGGCACGCCGTGCGAGGGCGTGCTGGCCAAGGAGGTCTGCTCCTACCGCGCCGGGGTCGCCCGCCTCTTCCCCGACGACAGGCTCCTGTCCCAGATGAAGGTCGAGGGCTACGTCGGCGTGCCGCTGTACGGCTCGCGCCGGCAGTGCCTGGGCATCCTGGTCGCGATGTTCCGCAAGCCCATCCCCGACCCGGACCTGGCGGAGTCGGTCCTGCTCTTCTTCGCCTCCCGGACGGGCCAGGAGGTGGAGCGCGCGCTGGCCGAGAGCGCGCGGGTGGAGACCGAGGCGAGGCTCCGGGCCGCCATCGACAGCCTGCCCTTCGAGCTGTGGATGTGCGACCGGCGAGGCCGCCTGGTGCTGCAGAACCTGCGCTCGGTGGAGCAGCGGGGCGACCGCCACGGCCAGGCGGCGGACGAGGTGCTCGGGGCGCCGGAGCTGGCCCGGGCCTGGAGCCGCGGCCACGCGCTGGCCCTGGAGGGCGAGCCGTCCGAAGCGGGGGCGCGGGACGAGCGGGGCCGCCACCTGCGGCTCGTGGCCGCGCCCATCACCCGCGTGCGCCAGGTGCTGGGCACGCTCGGCCTGGCCCTCGACGTGACCGAGCGGCAGCTCGCCGAAGAGGAGCGCGCGATCCTGCTCGAGCGGGAGCGCGCGGCCCGGATGGACGCGCAGGCGGCCAACCGCACCAAGGACGATTTCCTGGCCGTGCTGTCGCACGAGCTGCGCAACCCGCTCGCCCCCATCGCCGCCGCGGTCCAGCTGCTGCGGCGGCGCTTCCCCGAGGAGCACCGCCTGCTGGACACCATCGAGCGCAACGTCCGGCAGCAGGCCCGGCTGGTCGACGACCTGCTGGACATCTCGCGCATCACCCGCGGGGCGCTGCAGCTCCAGCGCACCCCGCTCGACCTCGCCCGCCTGGTGGGCGACGCAGTGGAGGCGGCGCGCCCGGAGGCGCAGCGCGCCGGCCTGGCCCTGCGCGCCGAGCTCGGAGGCGCGGTCTGGGTCTTTGGCGACGCCCTGCGGCTCGAGCAGATCCTGGCGAACCTCCTCTCCAACGCCTTCAAGTTCACGCCCGCCGGCACCGTCACCGTGCGCGTCCTGGGCGAGGGCGACACCGCGCGCATCGAGGTCGAGGACACGGGGATCGGCCTGGAGCCCTCGGCGCTCGCGCACCTGTTCGAGATGTTCGAGCGCGGCCCGGTGGTCGGCCTGCGCCGCCCCGGGCTGGGGATCGGCCTGGCCATCACCCGGAACCTGGCCGAGCTGCACGGAGGCAGCGTCCGCGCCCGGAGCGGGGGGGCGGGCAAGGGGAGCCGCTTCACGGTCGACCTCCCGCGCATCCCCGAGCCGGACCGCGCCGCCGCCCCGCGCCCCGCCCCGGGCTCGGCCGCGGGGATCGGCGTGATGGTGGTCGAGGACAACCCCGACGCCCGCGCGATGCTCTGCGAATCGCTGGACCTGATGGGCTACCGGGTCTCCAGCTGCGATTCGGGCGAGGAGGCGCTCGAGGCCCTTCAGAGGAAGGCGCCGCCCGACGTGCTCCTGGCGGACATCGGGCTGCCGGGCATCGACGGCTACGAGCTGCTGCGGCGGGCGCGCAAGCTGCCGCAGCTGCGCGGGGTCCCGGCCTTCGCCATCACCGCCTACGGGCAGGCGTCCGACGTGACCCGGGCCCGCGAGGCGGGGTTCGACAGCCACTTCGTCAAGCCGGTGGACCTGGAGGTCCTCGACTCGCGGATTCGCTCGGTGGCAGGCGCGGCGGCCCACCGCTCCTGAAGCGAGTGAATGAAGGCGAGCCCCGGCCCGTGAAGCAGGCACGCCCGACGACGGATTGGCCGCCCGCCCCCGCTCGCCCCAAGAGAGGGTTCAGGGCCGTCGGTCGAATCGTGGTAGGTCGTGTCGCCCGCGGGCGGGGGCGGGGCGGGCAGACGAAGCGTTTCTTGGGGGCGATAGGGAGAGTCGAGCCTTGGCCGGAGAGCCCAGCCTGAACGGTGTCTTCCTCGAGCTCGGCCGGCGCTCGGTCGCCGGCATCCGCGGCCGCCGGCGCGTGCGCGCCTTCGTCCCCAACGTCGACCCGCCCTACTCGGTCATCTACTGCTGGGACGGCCAGAACCTCTTCGACGACGAGGGCAGCCACTCGGGCGGCTGGCACCTGCACCGCCTGCTCTCGGAGCGCGCCGCCCAGGGCAAGCCCACCCCGCTGCTCGTCGCCATCGACCACGGGCGGGCCGAGCGCATCGGCGACTACTCCCCCTGGCCCCACCTCGAGCACGGCAACGGCCGCGCCGACGACATGCTCGAGCTGCTGCTCCACCGCGTCATGCCGCTGATCGAGGGCCGCTTCGAGACCGTCGGCCGGCCCGGGTCCATCATCTGCGGCAGCTCGATGGGCGGCCTGCTCTCGCTCTACGCCTTCCTGAAGTTCCCGGGCATCTTCGGCCGCGCCCTGGTGATGTCGCCCTCGCTGTGGCTCAACCGCCGCGCGCTGCTCGAGGTCATCTCCAAGAGCACCCCCTTCCGCGACTCCCGCCTGTACCTGGACATGGGCAGCAAGGAGGGCGGCGTGCGCGCGGTCCGCGCCGTCCGCGAGGCGGCCGAGGCCATCGTCCGCCGCGGGCTCGACCACTACCGGGTCATGGTCCGCGTCGACCCGATGGGCGAGCACCGCGAGCGCGACTGGCACCACCGCTTCCCGCTGGCGCTCGACTTCCTGCTGCAGGAGTGAGGGCGCAAGCCTTCGGCCCCCGCACGGCCCGTGCGGCGCCGCGACCTGGCGCCACTGGAAGGCGGGCCCCCGATCCGTCTACCGTGTCCGGCAACGAGCTTCCGGCCGGGGGGCTTCGAGGCCGGCCGGGCTTCACTTCAGCGAGGAAACATCCGTGACGAACCGATTGAACGGGCGGTTGGGCGCTGCCGCGGCGCTCGCGTGGCTGGTCCTCTCGTCGACGGGGTGCTCGCGCCACTTCACGCGCGTGGACTTCAAGTACACCAGCGACTCGTACCTGAGCCCCACCCAGCGCTTCGTCGCCTCGCCGGTGCCGCCGGAGTCGGTGGGCGCCATGGTGCGCCAGTTCGTCGCCGCCGAGCAGGGCCAGCTCGCCGACGCCAAGGACCGGCTGCCCTTCCAGTACCGGCCCACCCCGGAGGGCGACGAGGCCTGGAAGCTGTCGCGCAGCATCGTGGAGACGGAGTGGGAGGCCCTGCGCACCGACGACCCGCGGCTCTACGACCGCATCGACCGCGGCGACCCGCGGCTGAAGCTCCCGGAGATCGTCAAGGTGGACGACCCGGGCGCCTCCACCTCGTTCGTCAAGGCCTTCCTCGCCCCGCGCGTCGGCCAGTCCGAACGCAAGGTGCACCACGTGGTGACCGCGAAGTGGAAGGTGAACGAGGAGATCGACTCCGCGCTGCTCGTCTGGTGGTGGCCCCGCGGCGACGGCACGACGGTGGTCTACGCCCGCGCGCTGCCGCGCATGGCCAAGAACAACCTGGAGGCCGCCCCCGGCGCCTGGGTCCAGTACAGCCTGTGGACGAACACCACCGGCTCGGAGGAGACGGAGATCGTCAAGCGCCTGTTCGCCTACCTGGCCCAGTCCTCGGGCGCTCCGGCGGCGTTCGTCCCCGGCGCGGCTTTGGCGCCGGCCGCGCCTGCCGCGCCGCAGGGCTATGCCGCGCCCCCGCCCGTTCCCCTGCCGCCCGCGGCGAGCCCCGGCCGCGCCAAGCTCAACGGCCGCACGGTGGCGGTGGACATCTCCGGCATCCCCGAGCGGCACGAGGAGGCGCTCGCCGGCCGCAAGCACGTGGTGTTCATGATCCGCCAGCAGGCGCAGGAGAGCATCCGCCGCGGCCTCGCCCAGCAGATCCTGGTAGGCGATCTCTCCAAGGCCGAGCTGGTCCTCGCGGCGACCCTGAAGCTCTCGCTCAAGCTGGAGAACGGGGCGGCGATGTGCGTGGCGCAGGCCTCCTGGAACGCCACCTTCGCCGGGCGCACCGCCCAGGGCGTCGGCGCCGCCGTCGGCCCGCTGGTGCAGGCGGGCCCGGCCGGGTTCACCTGCGAGACGGCGATGGACCGGGCGCTGACCGACGCCCTGAACGCCGCCTTCGACCGCCTGTAGCGCGACGCCGCCGCCTCACGGGTCGACGTAGACCGTGATGTTGGTCGACAGCCCGGCACGCAGCGGCACGTCGGGCGGGCGCACCCAGGCGATTCGCACCGGCACGCGCTGGACGACCTTCACGAAGTTGCCGGTGGCGTTCTCGGGCGGCAGGACCGAGAAGCGCGCCCCGGTTCCGCCGGACAGGCTCTCCACGCGGCCCTCGAAGCGGCGGTGGCCGTAGGTGTCGATCTTCACCGTCGCGCGTTGGCCGGGGCGCATCTTGCCGATCTGCGTCTCCTTGAAGTTGGCGACCACGTAGGTGGCCTCGGGCACCAGCGACGCCAGCGGCTGCCCGGCCTGCGCCAGCTGGCCCTCGCGCGCCGAGAGCTCGGTGACCGTGCCGTCGCCGGGCGCGACCACCCGCGTGTACGAGAGCTGCAGCCGGGCGAGGTTCAGCGCCGCCTCCGCTCCGGCGACGCGCGCCTGCGCCAGCCGGGCGTTGGCCTGGGCGATGGCGATCTGCGCCTCGGCCGGCGAGGACTGGGCGAGCCGGCCCTGCGCCTGCTCGACCCCGCTCTCGGCGGCGCGCGCGGCCTCCTCGGCGGCGGCGAGCTCGGCCTGGCGCTGGGCCACCGCGGCCTGCGCGGACTCCAGCGCCTCCCGGGCGTTGTCGAGCTGCTGCTGCGCCGCGGCCCCGCCTTCGCGCAGCCGCTGGGTGCGGTCGAGGTCGGTGGCGGCCTTGCGCCGGTCGGCCTGGGCCCGGCGCGCGCCGCCCGCGCCTGGGCCCGCGCGGCCTCCACCTGCACCGACGAGCCCGCCACCGCCGCCTGCGCCGACGACAGCCCGCCGTGGGCGGTGGCCTCGGCGACCGCCACCTGCTGCTCGGCGGCGTCGGCCTGCGCCTGCGCGGTCTGCAGCGCGGCCTCGGCCTCGTTGACCCGCGCCAGGTAGTCGGCGTCGTCCAGCTCGAGCAGCAGCTCGCCCCGGTGCACCCGCTGGTTCTCCTTCACCGCCAGCCGGCGCACGAGCCCGGAGACCCGCGGCGCCAGCGCGACCACGTCGGCGTCCACCTGGGCGTCGTCGGTCGACTCCTGGCCGGCGGTGACGAGCAGGAAGAGGACGATGCCCAGGGCGACGAGCGCGGCGACCCCGCCCAGGACGAGGAACGGCCGGCTCTTGGAGAACCGGGGCAGCCGGTCGCGCAGCCGGCGCCGCGGGTGCGGCCCGGGCGCCGGCGGAGGTGTCGGTGGTGGCTGCGGCGGCATCGGCGGCGGCGCGGCGGCTTCGGGCGCGGGGGCGGTGGGCTCGCTCATCGTGGCCTCAGTGCTCCAGGAGCGGCCCCGGCCGCCGCGCCGCGCCGTGCCGGTCGGAGCGCAGCAGGTACAGGAGCGGCAGCACGCACAGGAAGGCGATGCCCGACAGCAGGAAGAGCTTCTCGAAGGCCAGCACCGCCGCCTGCTGCTCCACCAGGCCCTGCAGCGCGGCCAGGCCCCCCGGCCTGGCCAGCCGCGCGGCGATCCGCGGGTTCGTCGCGGAGAGGTGCGGGACCAGGCCGACGCGGGCGGCGGCGGAGTAGCGCACCAGCAGCGTGGCGAAGACGGCCAGCCCCACCGAGCCGCCGATCTGCCGGAACAGCGAGTTGAGGCCGGTGGCGTCGGTCAGCCGCGCCCGCTCGATGGTGGCCAGGGCGACGGTGGTCAGCGGCACGAACAGGCAGCTGAAGCCCACCCCCTGGATCATGATCGCCCCGACGATCTGCCCCATGCCGGTCGCGGCGGTGAAGTGGCTCATCTGCCAGGCGCCGATGGCGAAGGCGACGATGCCCACGCCGACCACCGCGCGCGGCGAGAGGCGGTTGTAGAGGCGCCCGACCACCGGCGTGAAGACCATCATCACCAGCACGCGCGGCATCAGCGCCACGCCGGACTGCAGCGCGGTGAAGCCCAGCAGCGTCTGCATGAAGACCGGCAGCAGGAACATGTTCGCCATCAGCATCGCGAACATCACCGCGCCGATGAGGGTGCCGGAGAGGAAGACCTTGTCCTTGAACAGGCGCAGGTTCACCGCCGGCACCGGCGCGGTCAGCTCGCGCACCGCGAAGGCGGCCAGGGCGAAGGCCGCCACCAGGCTCGTCGCGGTGATGGTCGAGGAGTCGAACCAGTCGTAGCGCTGGCCCTCCTCGAGCACGTACTGCAGCCCGCCCAGCCCGACGCACATCAGGGCGATGCCCTGCCAGTCGAGGTTCTTGCGCTGCGCCGCCGCCTGCTCGCGGAAGGCCTGCCGCACGTCCTCGGGCTCGTGCACGAAGCGCGAGACCATGAACAGGCCCAGCAGGCCCACCGGGAGGTTGACGTAGAAGATCCAGGGCCAGCTGTAGTTGTCGACGATGAACCCGCCCAGCGTGGGGCCGACCGCCGGGCCGATCATCACGGCCATCCCGAACAGGGCCATGGCCATCCCCTGCTCCTCGGGCGGGAAGGTCTGCCGGAGGATCGCCTGCTCGGTCGGCTGCAGCGCGCCCGCGCCCAGCCCCTGCAGGGCGCGGAAGGTCACCAGCTCGGGCAGCGAGCGGGCCGTGCCGCAGAGCATCGAGCCGATGACGAACAGCACCAGGCTCACCAGGTACACCCGCTTCTGGCCGAAGAAGCGCCCCAGGAAGGCGGTCAGCGGCATCACCAGCACGGTCGCGACGACGAAGCCGGTGATGACCCAGGTGATCTCCTCGAGGGTCGCGCCCACCGAGCCGCGGATGTGCGGCAGCGCGACGTTGACGATGGAGGCGTCGATGGTCCCCATCAGGGTCCCGAAGGTCACCGAGATCGTGACGACCCATTTGTTGGCGGGCGGGCGGCCGGCGATGGGAGTCGGGGCAGGCAAGGCGCGTGCTCTGGCGGCAGGCCAAAGCTAGGCATCCTGGAGTCCGTCCGGGCCGGGCCCTCCGCGGCGCGGCGCGTCGCGGCGACGGCGCGCCTGCGCCGCCCGAAGCTCCGGCGCCTGCAGGCCCGGGCAGGAAGCGCTCGCCGCGCGAGGGTCGCCGGGCACGGACATTCACTATTCGTATGGGTTTGGTGAGCATCTCGTCGCGTCGGGAGCCCTACGTTTCCCGCGTGGAAGGCACCGGCACCCAGCCCCCCGACTCCGCGGGAGCTCGCTCGCTCACCGAGCTCCTGCACGGGGTTCGCGCCGAGGTGCTCGCGCGCTGGAAGGAGGCCCTCCGCGACTGCTCCCCGGCGCGGCGCTTCCCCGAGCCCGAGCTGGTGGACCACCTGCCGGCGGTGCTCTCGCAGGTCCTGGACCGCGTCGCGTCCGCCGGCTTCGGCGGCGCCCACCCCGCCGCCGACGAGGCCAAGACCCACGCCCACGTCCGGCTGGCCGCGGGCCTGGGCCTCAACGACATCCTCACCGAGCTCTTCCTGCTGCGGCACGTGCTGCTCGACTTCGCGCACCGGCGCGGCGAGCCGCTGGTGCGCACGGGCGACGCCCAGGCCATCGGCTGGGCCATCGACGCCGCCATCCGCTCCTCGGTGGACGCCAGCTTCGTCGAGGAGCACCGCACGCTGCGCGCCCTCGACCGCCTCGCGGCGGCCTCGCTGGAGAGCCGCACGCTGGACGACCTCCTCAAGGCCCTGCTGGTCGCGGTCGCGGAGACGGCCGAGGAGGTCGACGCGCTGCGGCTGCTCCTGGCCGACGGCGACGCCCTGCGGCTGCGCGCGGCGGTGGGCCTGGAGCGCGGCCTGACCGCGGACCTCCAGATCCGGTCCGGCGAGGGGCTGGCCGGCCAGGTGGCCCAGGCGCGGCGGCCGCTGGGGGGCCGCGCGTCCGCGCACGACCCGCTGCTGCGCGGCTCGCGCGAGGCGGCCCGCCTGCGAGGCGCCTACGCGGTGCCGCTGGTCTCCGAGGGCCGGCTCATCGGCGTGCTGGCGATGGCCTCGCTGACGGCGGAGGACTTCTCCGAGCGCGACCGGACGCTCCTGCGCGCCATCGCCGACCGGGCGGCGGCGGCCATCGTCCAGCAGCAGCTCCGGGAGGACGCGGCGCGGCTGGCCGCCAGGTCGGCCGAGGCGCTGGCCGTCCTGGGCGGCACCTACGCCGCGGCGCCGGTGGGGCTGGCGGTGCTGGACCGCGAGCTGCGCTTCGCCCGGGTCAACGAGGTGGCCGCGGCCATCGGAGGCATCCCTCCCGAGCAGCACCTGGGCAAGCGCCTGAGCGAGCTGTTTCCCGGCGTCGCCGAGATCGAGAGGATCGAGGCCCTGTGCCGCCAGGTGATGCAGACCGGCACGGCGATCGCCGACGTGGAGCTGGCGGGGCTGGTGCCGGGCCGGCCCGACCGGCGCGCGGTCATCCTGGAGAGCTTCTACCCGGTGCGCGCCGGCCAGGAGGTGGTGGGCGTGGGCCTGGTGCTGCGCGACGTCACCGAGGAGCGCGCGGCCAAGGACTACCAGCAGCACGTGCTGGGCATCGTCAGCCACGACCTGCGCACGCCGCTGTGCGCCATCAGCCTGTCGGCGACGACCCTGCTGCGCGACCCGGGGCTGCCCGAGCGCGCGGTCCGGACGGCGGGGCGGATCAAGTCCAGCGCCGACCGCATGGAGCAGATCGTCCGCGACCTCCTGGACTTCACCCGCGTCCGCGCCGGGCAGCCCATCCCGCTCGAGGTCCGGCCGGTGGACCTGCTCGCGCTCTGCCGGCAGGCGGTGGAGGAGGCAGGCGAGGCGCACCCCGGCCGCGCCCTCTCGCTGCGCGGCTCGGGCAGCGACGCCCGGGGCGAGTGGGACCCGGGGCGCATCTCGCAGGCCGTCTCCAACCTGCTCGCCAACGCGCTCACCCACGGCGCGCCGGGGACGCCGGTGGACGTCCGCGTCGAGGGCCGCCCCGGCTCGGTGATCGTGGAGGTGGCCAACCAGGGCCCGCCGATCGACCCCGGGATTCTCCCGCACCTCTTCGAGCCCTTCCGCCGCGGCGAGACGGGGCCGGCTCAGCGCGGGCTGGGCCTGGGCCTGTTCATCGCCCGCGAGCTGGTGCACCGCCACGGCGGCAGCCTCGAGGTGCGCTCGGACGAGCGCGAGACCGCCTTCCGCATCACGCTGCCGCGCCGGTAGGACCTGGACCCACCTGCTCCCGCCCGACCTGGCATGCCCGCGCCCGCGCCCGCGCTCGGCTTGGGACGCAGAGCCCGTTACACTGGCGACCAGGCCGATTCCAAGGAGCGACCCTTTGCAGTCCCCATCCCGTCCCTCATCCCTGACCGCCGTCGCACTGCTGCCGCTGCTCGCCCTCGCTCCCCTCGCCCTCGCCGCCTGCAACGACGAGTACGGCACGCAGCGGACGCACTCCTCGATCGCGGTCGATCCGCTCGCCCTGGACTTCGCCCAGCTCGAGGCCGGCCAGTCCGCGTCCCTCTCGCTCTCGGTCTCCAACACCGGCAGCACGACGCTGCTGGTCTCCCGCTCCTACGTGCGCAACGACGCGCGCTCGGCGTTCTCGGCCGAGGCGCTGCCGGCGCAGATCGCCGCGGGCGCCTCGGTGAAGGTGGCGTTGACCTACCGCGCCCCGGACGCCGAGGGCCCGGACGGCGCGCAGTTCGTCATCGAGTCCGACGCCGACAACGCGCCCGAGTACGTCGTCTCGCTCACCGGCCGGGCCGCGGAGCGATGCCTCTTGGGCCAGCGCTGGTGCGACGGGGCCTGCGTGGACACGGCCAACGACCCGGCCCGCTGCGGCGACTGCACCACCGTCTGCGCCGCGCCCGACAAGTGCCTGCAGGGCAAGTGCGGCTGCGAGGCCAAGACCTGCGCGGCCAGCGCCTGCGGCGACGACGACGACGGCTGCGGCAAGACCCTCGGCTGCGGCGAGTGCGCCAGCCCGCAGGTGTGCGTCGAGAAGCGCTGCTTGGCGCCGACCTGCACCGATCACCTCAAGGACGGCGACGAGACGGACGTCGACTGCGGCGGCAAGTGCTCGGCCTGCCCGCTGGGCAAGGGCTGCGCCACGCTCGCCGACTGCGAGGCGGGCCTGGCCTGCGTCGAGGGCGTCTGCAGCCACTGCCGCAACATCGACGACTGCCCCACCGAGCAGGTCTGCCGCGACGGGCTGTGCGGCGCCTGCCTGACCCGCGAGGAGTGCGGCGGCGGGCGGGCGTGCCTGGGCGGACGGTGCCTCTCCTGCCCCGACGAGGCGTCCTTCAACGAGTGCGGCCTGTGCGGCGGCGCGCCGGTGTCCTCGGTGGGCGCGCCCTGCGCGAGCGCCTCGGGGTGCGCGGCCAGCTATGCGTGCAACGCGCAGCTCGTCGGCGTGGAGTGCCCGGTCATCGCCAAGAACGAGTGTGGCGTGTGTGGCGGCGTGGCCGTGTCGGGCCTGGGGGCCCCGTGCACGTCCACCACCGGCTGTGCGAGCCAGACGGTCTGCAACGCCGCCGGCGACGGCGCGGTCTGCGCCCCGATGGCGAAGAACGAGTGCGGGGTCTGCGGCGGAGCGCCGGTCTCGGGCCTGGGCACCTTCTGCATCGACGGCGAGGGCTGCGACAGCAAGTACGCCTGCAACGCCGCCGGCGACGCGCTCGCCTGCGCCCCCGTCGGCCGCAACGCGTGCAAGGTCTGCGGCGGGCCCGCGGTCGGCAACGTCGGCAAGGCATGCGTCGCGCCCTCGGGCTGCGACTCGACGATCGTCTGCAACGCCGCCGGGGACGCGGCGGTCTGCGACCCGATCGCCAAGAACGAGTGCGGCAAGTGCGGGGGCACGCCGGTCACGGGCCTGGGGATCAACTGCCCTGACTCGTTCAACTGCCAGAGCGAGTACGTGTGCAACGCGCAGCAGGTGGGCGTCGTCTGCGCGGTCGTGGGGCGAAACGAGTGCGGCCTGTGCGGCGGCATCCCGGTCATCGCCATCGGCGACCCGTGCAGGACGGCCGACGGTTGCGACAGCAAGCTCGCCTGCGCGGTCGACCAGATCTCGACGAGTTGCACGCCGGTGGCCAAAGACGAGTGCGGCGTATGCGGCGGCACCACTGCCGGCATCGGGACGCCGTGCAGCTCGCCGATCTCCGGCTGCGCCAGCACCTGGGCCTGCGGAGGCAACGGCCGCGTCTGCACCGAGATTGCCAAGGACGAGTGCGGCATGTGCGGTGGCAGCGGCACCGGCATCGGGTCGGCGTGCACCGATCCTGTTTCCAACTGCGCGAGCACCTGGGCCTGCGTGAGCGGCACCAAGACCTGCACGCCGGTGGCGAAGAACGCCTGCAACGTCTGCGGCGGAGCGACCGTCACCCACCTGCCCGGGACGACGTGCACCAGCGCGAGCGGCTGCGGGGGGATCTACGAGTGCGTCGGCGCCGACACGGTCTGCAACGCGCCGACGAGTTGCTCTTGGGCCAACCACCTCGTGATCAGCCAGATCTGCGGCGAGGGGCCGACGGTGAACGACGACTACGTCGAGATCTACAACCCGACCTCCAGCCCCATCAGCGTGACTGACCACCGAATCTTCTACCGGAACACCGCCAACGTGACGAGCTGGACGAACCAGATCCAGCTGACGGGCACCGTGCCCGCCCATGGCTGGTTCCTAGTCGCGCACTCACTGGGGATGTATCCCGGCGACGTGAAGAGCAACAACACGAACTTCGGAGCCGACGGCGGGCAGATGATGCTCTGGAAGGGCACTTCGACGCCGCCGGCGCTGCCAACGAAGACCGACTCCGGCTATGTCGACCTTGTCGGTTACGGCACTGCGGCATATCGGGAGGGCGCTGCCGGCGCCTCCTCGAACGCGCCCGCTCCTGGGACTGGCGGGGCAAGCGTACGCAAGGCGAATCCCGCTTCGACGCCGACCAGCATGGCGACCGGCGGGGCAGATGCGCTCTCCGGAAATGGGACCGACACGGACGATAACGGGACAGACTTCGTCCAACTCACCGAGCTCAAGCCCAGGACGACGGCCAGCACGCCACGGCCCTAGAGACCGGGACCCCGGGTAGTCCGCGTGGTCCGGGGGCTGAAGGCCTGCTGTCACCCCACATCTTCAGTCGGCGGAAGGGGGGTAGAGCCCGCCCTCCGTGGCGGGGGCGGCTGTTGCCGGGCGTCGACCACGACCGACACGACCGACCGACGCGCCCCCGGCACGGAGGCCGGGCTCTACCCAA
>DASXVQ010000150.1:0-38416 GCA_036504155.1 Myxococcales bacterium | reverse complement strand
TCCAGGAACTCGCAGTACTGGTCGAGGTCCGAGAGGTAGCTCTTGACCGTGTTCGGCGAGGAGTCCTTCGTCGTCTGCAGATACTCCACGAACTGGTCCACGACCGCCGGACGCTCGAACTCGGGCTTCTCGGTCGGCTCTGGGATCGGGCGACGCGGCATGCGGCCATGGTAGCCCCGGACGCAGAGCGGGGCGAAAAGGCTTCCTCGGATTGAGCTCTGCCCCTCGACGAGCTCGGGGTGTCGCGGCCCAGCTCGGGGTGGCGATGCCCTCGACCGGGTCGGCGTGAAGTAAGCTCGCCGCGATGGCCACCGACACCTGTCCCAAGTGCGGCAAGCCCCGCCCGCCCGAGGTCTCCGACTGCCCGAGCTGCGGGGTGGTCTACGGCCGGTTCCGGGCCATCACCAAGCCTGCGCCGCTCAAGACGACCGCCGCCGCGCAACCTGCCCAGTCGCTGCACGCCGGCCCCGGATTCCCCGCCGCACCGGCCTCGGCAGGCTCGGGCTCGACCGCGCCGGACTACATCACCGGCAGGCAAGCGGAGAACGTGCTGCGCCTCATCGCCCACGCGCTCGAGAGCGGGCTGACGATGTCCGCCTTCGCCCGCAGCGGCGGCCTGCACGGGCTGCCGATGTCCACCGTCCGCAGGCTCACCGCCGACGCCGACGCCGGGGTCCCGCTGTCGCAGATGCTGCGCGACCTGGGAATCGTCGACGCGCCCTCGGCCAGCCTCTTGCGCGCCAAGGAGCTCCACGGCGGCCAGCCGGCGGCGCTCGTGGCCATCGCCGACCGCGTCGCCAGCCGGCGCAAGGCGCGGAACAAGCTCCTCCTCATCGCCATCTACCCGTATTTCCTGCTGCTCGCGCTGGCGGTCATCAGCCCGGTCCCCATCGCCTTCTCCCGCGGCATCGCCGCCTACCTCTCCGCCGCCTTCCCCGGCGTCGCCACGCTCGTCGGCCTGCCGGTCTTCCTCTTCGGCGTGCTCCCGCGGCTGGACCCGGCCGGCAGGCTCTCGGCACGGGCCCTCGGCTTCCTGGCGAAGATCCCGTTCCTGGGCATGGGCGCCAAGCACGACGCGGTGGCGAGCTTCGCCGACGTGCTCGGCGCGTCGATCGCCTCGGGCGTCTCCATCCGCGAAGCGCTGCCGCTGGCGGCCCAGGCCGGCTCCGGCGCGCCCGGGTTCGCCGAAGCGGGACCGCGCGCCGTCGCCCGCCTCGACTCCGGCGCCTCGCTCGCCGTGGCGCTCGCCGAGTTCCCGGACCTGCCTCCCCTGGTCGTCTCGCAGATCGCCGCCGGGGAAGCCTCGGGGCGCCTGGACGAGGTGCTGGTGGCGTCGCGCAAGGAGCTCGAGCAGAAGGCTCGGGTGGGCTGGATCGGCCTGGCCGTGTTCGTCGGCGCCATCCTGGTCGCGGGAGCGCTCGGCACCATCGCCGTCTCGATCGTCTCCGGCTTCAGCGATGCCATGAGGCAGATGAGCCAGGGCATCGACACCGTCGCCCCGCCTAGCCCGTGATCTGCCTGAGCGCGCACGGTGGATTCGCCGCGGCGGAGCCGGTATCGTGTCCGCCAATTTGCTGACCCAAACGTCCCTTGGGGGTCTCATGCGTCTCGTCCTTGTCTTCGCGCTCGTCCTGACCGTCGGTGCTCCGGCGTTCGCGGCGGGCAAGAAGTCCTCCTCGTCGGCCAAGGCGACGAAGGCCCCGACTCCCGCTCCTGCTCTTGCTCCCGAGCCCGCCGCAGCGCCCGCGCCGGCTCCCGAGGCCAAGCCCGCCGAGACCGTCAAGACCGTGGAGGCCGTCCCGGCCGCCGCCCTGCCCGAGGTCAAGCCGGAGGCGCCCAAGGCCTCGGTCTCCCCGATGCGCGTGGCGGTGCTCGACCCCCAGAAGTCCGGCGAGATCCCCGAGCGCGCGCTGGCGGCCTTCGTGCAGTCCCTGGTCCCCGAGCTGCGCAAGCTGCAGGGCATCTCCGCGGTGGGCATGGGCGAGATCCGCGACATGCTCGCCTTCGAGAAGCAGCGCCAGCTGCTGGGCTGCGGCGACGAGAGCTGCCTGGCCGAGGTCGGCGGCGCGCTCGGCGTCGACGAGATCGTCACCATCCAGATCGCGCTCAACGCCGACAAGTACTCGCTGTCGATGCGCCGCATGAACATGCGCAAGGCCAAGATGGTCGGCGCCGAGCAGAAGGTCTTCGAGAAGCGCGACGGCGAGGAGCTCCTGGCCATCGTCGGCACGATGATCGAGGCCCTCTACCCCGACCGCCAGCTCAAGGAAGGCAAGCTGCGCGGCGTCGAGGAGGCGGCCATCAAGCGCCTCAACCCGCCGCCGCTGCCCAAGTGGGTCTTCGTCGCCACCGGCGTCGCGGCGGTGGCCGCGGCCGGCGCGGGCGGCGCCTTCTCCATCGTCCAGAACGAGAAGTACGGCGCCTGGAAGGACATGGCCAACGCGTCGACGACCTCGGCGCAGCCGGGCGCCTCGCTCATCCAGCGCCAGCGCGACACCGAGGCGGCCTACACCAACTCGCTCATCTTCTACGGCGTGGCGGGCGGGCTGGCGGTGGTCGCCGCGGTCGAGGCCTTCTTCACCGACTGGCACGACGACCGCCTCAACTTCGCGGTCGGGCCCACCGGCGTCGGCGTGACGGGCAAGTTCTAGAGGGCCGCGGCTGGCCTGCGCGCCGGTCGAACCATGGCTCCCTTCGAGCGGCTCGAGCGCCTCCGCATCTCCAACGTCTGGCTCTTCGACGGCGGCGCCGACGGGCGCTGGCTCATCGACTGCGGACACGTCCTCGAGCGCCGGCTCGTGCTCTCCGCCCTTAAGCGCCGCGGCATCGCCCCGCGCAGCCTCGCGGGCATCCTGCTGACGCACCGCCACAGCGACCACGCCGGCAACGCCGCCTTCTTCCAAAACCGCTTCGGCCTGGCGGTCTGGGCGCACCGGGCGGACGCGGAGATCCTCGACGGCGGCGTGGCCCGGCCCGAGATGCCCTTCGGCCGCGGCGACCTCCTGGCCTCGCTGCTGACCGTCTTCGAGAACCGGCTTCCGGCGCGCGCCCCGACCGTCCGCCGCCTCGAGGAGGGGCAGGTCATCGCCGGGCTCGAGGTGTTCTTCGTCCCCGGCCACACCGAGGGCTCGGTCTTCTTCCGGCACCCGGCCAGCGGCGCTCTCGTCAGCGGCGACACGATCCTCAACGCCATCCCGCCGATGGCCCAGCGCGAGGGCCTGGCCCTGCCCCACCCCACCTTCTCCACCGACTGGTCCCGGGCCTGCGCCTCGCTCGCCGCCTTCCAGCGCCGAGGCATCCCCTACCGTCACGTGCTGAGCGGCCACGGGCCGGCGCTGCTCGAGAATGCGCGCGAGCGGGTGGACGAGCTGCTGCGGCGCTCCGGGCTCGCCTGAGCTCCCCTGGCCTTGCGGCGCCCCGCCCGCAGCGCGTCCCCGCGTCCACAGGCAGCCGAGCGGCCAAGCGCCTGGATTGATTGCGCGAACCGGCTGGCACCGCGCCTGCACAACTGGCTGGGACGCATCGTCCCCACCCGTCCGCGAGGTCGCGCCATGCTCCGAGCGCTCAAGGCCGTCTTCCGCCTGCTCTTCGCCCGCCACGCCCTGGTGAGCCTGTTCCTGGTCTTGCTGGTCACCCTCACGCTCTCCGAGCGCGTGGTCGACCGCACCTCGTTCGCCGGCAGCGACATGAAGGGCGACGTGATGGAGCGCTGGGGAGCGCCCATCGAGCAGCCGGCGCCCTCGGTCCGCTACGTCGCCTCCGGCGCGGTCTTCTCCGACCTGCGGCCGCTGGCCCTGGACCGCCAGGCGGTCCAGGTCGACGCAACGATGAACTACCGCCGGCGCGGCCTGGTCTTCTTCTCCGGCTTCGACTTCGCGCTGGGCGGCACCTTCGAGGTCAAGAACCCCGAGCCGGTGGACATCGACCTGGCCTTCGTCTTCCCGATCCAGATGCGCCGCAACCAGGTGCTGCTCTCCGACCTGACCTTCAAGGTCAACGGCGCCCCCGCCCCGGTGCAGCTGTCCGACCAGACCGGCGACAAGCTCGTCTGGACCGGCCGCGCCAAGCCCGGCGAGCGGCTGGTCTTCGAGATCGCCTACCGCGGCCGCGGGCTGGACTCCTTCACCTGGAGGCTGGACCCGGCGCTGCGCGTCAACGACTTCTCGATGACGCTGCGCTTCCGCGGCGGCTCCAACTTCGACTACCCCGCGGAGGTGGTCCCCGCCAGCCGCCTGCAGACCTCCGACGAGGGCGCGACCCTCTCCTGGAGCTTCCCCTCGCTCGAGTCCGGCGTGCCGGTGGGCCTGGTGCTCCCCTCGCAGCAGAGCTGGGACCAGGTCATCGCCCGCTCGAGCGCGCGGGCCTGGGCCTTCTTCGCGCTGCTCTTCGCCGGCACCCTGCTGCTCTTCACCGCCCACCGCCGCGAGCTGAAGCTGGTGGAGGCCGCCCTCATCGCCTCGAGCTTCGCCATCGTCTACCCGCTGCTGGGCTACCTCGCGGCGGTGATGCCCTTCTGGGCCGCCGCGGCCCTCTCGCTGGGCGTCGGCTCCGGCCTGCTCCTGCTGCTCACCCGGCTCTTCCTGGCCAGGGAGGCGGTGAAGTTCATGGCCGGCCTGGCCGCGCTGACCCTGCTCGTCCCCACCGCCGCGGTGGTGCTGGAGGCCTACACCGGACTCGTCTACACGCTGGAGGCGACCGCGGTGCTGGCGGCCTCGGTGGTGCTGCTCTCGCGCCCCGGCTTCCGCGCCGTGGTGGAGCGCGCCCTGTTCGACGGCGAGAGCGCCCCGCCCCCGCTGAAGGCGCCCATCGTCGAGAAGGCCGAGCCCAGCCCCGCTCCCGCGCCGTGACCCCCAAGGAGACCGCCATGCGCACCGCCCTCTGCATCCTCAGCGCCGCCCTCGCCCTGGTCCTTTCGCTTTCGCTCCCCACCGCCGCCCGCGCCGAGCCGGCCTCCGACTCGCACTCGGGCACCGCCCAGCTGCCGCTCTCCGAGCTGCTCGACCTGCGGCGCGAGCTCGACCTGGCGCGCAGCGCGCGGCCGGAGTCGGCGCCGGTGGCGGCGGTGGTGGAGAAGGTGGAGCTCTCCGGGCTCCTGCTCGACGACGCCGCCGAGCTGACCGCCCACGTCGAGGCCAAGGTCTTTTCCAGCGGCTGGCAGGTGCTGCCGCTGCTGCGCAAGGACCCGCGGCTGCACGTGCTCGGCTTCCCGCGGCTCGACTCCGGCACGCTGTCGATGACCAACTCCTCGCTCTCGCTGGTCACCTCCCAGGCCGGCCCGTACGCCTTCGACGTGGGCCTGCGCGTGCAGGGCAAGGCCGAGGGGAAGAAGCGGGTCGTCCGGCTGGCGCTGGGGGCCTCGACGGTGGCCTCGCTCAAGCTCAAGTACGACCCGGCGCTGTTCAAGCTGGAGGCCCCGAACGCGGTGCTGCAGAGCGACGGCGCGCTGCTCTTCCCGGAAGAAGGCGCGTTCAACTTCTCGTGGGAGCCGGTGGCGGAGACGCTGGCCGCGCGCGCCAAGGTGGAGGCGCCCAAGCGCCCGGCGATCGAGCCGGTGGTCGAGCGCGCCCGGGTCTCGGTGGTCTCGACGCTCGCCGGCCGGCGCATCGTGCGCGTGCTCTTCGAGCTCAAGCTCGAGGGCCCCAAGCCCATCGCGGTGAAGATCCCCGACGGCTACGCCCTGGAGCGGGTCTACCTCAACGGCGCGCCGCGGGCCCAGGCCATCGAAGGCGGCAGGGTCTCGCTCGAGGCCAGCCCCGAGCGCTCCGGCGATCCCCGCGGGCGGCTCGAGCTGCTGCTGTCCGAGGAGCCCGGGCGGTTCATGCTCAGCGGAGCGCTGCGCTTCACGCTGCCCTCGGCCTCGTGGCGCACCGACGAGTACGTGGTGGAGCTGCACCTGCCGGAGGTCTTCAACTACCGCTGGCGCGGCGGCAGCGTCTCGCCCTGCGAGGCCCCGCCCGAGCCCGCCCCGTTCGCCTCCGCCCTGCCCACCCCGGGCAAGCCGATGTGCCTGCGCCAGGCGCTGGTCTTCGAGCCGCCCACCGCGGAGGTCGCCTACGACGTGGACCTCACCGGCAAGTACTGGACCGGGGTCCAAGCCTCGTCCTCGCCGACTCCCTGATTTCGAGGCTTGCCGCGCGGGCGGGGATGGGTGAGCCTTTCGGCTTCTCTCGTTGGAGCCGCCCATGCCGCGCACTTCCCCGCTCGTCCTCCCGCTGGCTCTCGCCGCCGTCTCTCTCCTCATCCCCCGCCCCGCGCACGCCTGCACCAGCATCGGCGTCACGCGCGGCGCGAGCGCCGACGGCTCGACGATGGCGACCTACGCCGCCGACTCCCACGAGCTGTACGGCGCGCTCTCCCACTTCCCGGCCGCGGTCCACGCGCCGGGCGAGACGCGCAAGATCATCGACTGGGACAAGGGCGCGCCGCTGGGCGAGATCCCCGAGGTGCCGCGGACGTACTCGGTCGTCGGCAACATGAACGAGCACCAGGTGGTCGTCGGCGAGACCACCTTCGGCGGCCGCGAGGAGCTGGTCGACCCCAAGGGCGGCCTGGACTACGGCAGCCTGATGTACCTGGCGCTGCAGCGCGCCAAGACCGCCCGCGAGGCGGTGCGCGTCATCGCCGACCTCGCCGCGACGCACGGCTACCGCAGCAAGGGCGAGTCGCTGACGCTCGCCGACCCGCGCGAGCTGTGGCTGATGGAGATCATCGGCCGGGGCCCGGGCGGCAAGGGAGCGCTGTGGGTCGCGCGCAAGGTGCCCGACGGCATGGTGACCGCGCACGCCAACATGGCGCGCATCCGCACCTTCCCGCTGCGCGACCCGGACACGCTCTACTCGCCGGACGTCATCGCCTTCGCGCGCGAGAAGGGCTGGTTCACCGGCCCCGACGAGAAGTTCGCCTTCGCCGACGCCTACGGCCCGCCGGAGTCGGGCGACCTGCGCACCTGCGAGCTGCGGGTCTGGCGCGTGTTCGACAAGCTCGCTCCCTCGCTCAAGCTCTCGCCCGACTTCGCCAAGAAGCCCGGCGTCTACAGCTCGCTGCCGCTGTGGATCAAGCCCGACCGCACGGTGAGGCCGCAGGACCTGATGGCGCTGATGCGCGACCACTTCGAGGGCACCGAGTTCGACCTGACCAAGGGCGTGGGCGCGGGCCCCTACGAGCTGCCCTACCGCTGGCGGCCGCTGACCTGGAAGGTGGACGGCAAGGAGCACCTGAACGAGCGGGCCATCGCGACGCAGCAGACCGGGTTCGTCTTCGTCTCGCAGTCGCGCGAGAAGCTGCCCGGCCCCATCGGCGGCCTGCTCTGGTTCGGGGTCGACGACGCCGCGACCAACGTCTTCATGCCCATCTACGCCGGGCTGCGCGAGGTGCCCAAGTCCCTGGCCGTCGGCACCGCCACGCTGCACCGCTTCTCCTGGGACTCGGCGTTCTGGATGTTCAACTGGGTCGCCAACCAGACCTACGCGCGCTACTCGGACATGGTGCAGGACGTGCGGCGGGTGCAGCAGGAGCTGGAGGGCGGGTTCTTCGAGCGCCAGGCGGACGTCGAGAAGGCGGCGGCGCACCTGTACGCCAGCGCCCCGGAGCTCGGCCGCGAGTACGTGGCGGCCTACAGCACCCGCCAGGTGGAGATGACGGTCGCGCGCTGGAAGCAGCTCGGCGAGGACCTGCTGGTCAAGTACATGGACGGCAACGTCAAGGACGAGCAGGGCAAGGTCCTGCACCCGCCCTACTCCGAGGGCTGGTATCGGCGGATCCTCGCGGAGTCGCCGGAGCAGTTCGCGGTGCAGCCCGGCGTCTTCAATCCGAAGGATCCCAAGGCGCCCGCGGCTCCGGCCCAGGCTCCGGCGCCGGCGACGACCGCTGCAACGGCTCCCGCCGCGCCCGCCGCCAAGCCGACCGCGCCCTGAGGGGAGCAGAAAACCAGAGCGATTTCGGTCTATTGAGACGGCGAGGTGGGCGGGGAGCCTACTCGCACTCGGGCGGCTTGTTCTTCTTCGCTACGCACTTCGCCTTGCGGGCGGGGCTTTCCTTGTCGAGCCCTGGGACGGAGCCCGACCGGTCCTCGCGCTCCAGCGAAGGTTGCCCAGGATCGGCGGTCTTGGCCCTGCCCGGCGAGGAGTCCCTGCCGCGCACCGAGGGGCCGATGCGGCGCAGCGGATCCGGCTGGGTCCCGAAGTGATCGACGAGGTCGTCGAGCGCTTCGTGCTTTTCGGCGCGCTCGCGCACCTCGACCAGGAACGCGCCCTGGTCGGTGCCACCCTCCCGGACGTAATCCTCGAGCAGCGCGGCGACGCGGGCGATCTGCTCCGGCTGGTTCGCACGGGCCAGCGCCGCCAGCGCCGGGATGGACGCGTCGGATTCGACGCCCTTCGACCGCAGCTTGGCCAGCTCGCGAGCGGCGGCCGTCAGCGCCGGCGCTCCGGCTCCCTTCGAAGCGCGCGCCATCGCCAGCACGTCCTGCCCGTCTCCCCGGATGGAGGCCGCCAGGCGCTCCAGAGAGGCGCGACGCTCGGGGCCATCGATCTTCGCGGAAGTCTCCTTCAGAGCCTGCTGGGCCAGCCCCAAGCGCCGATGGAGGTCCTGGGCCGCGGTCACGATCCGCTCCGCCGGCACGCCCTTGGCGAGTCCTTCCAGGACCTTGTCCTCGACGCTCTCCGCCGGCAGGCCCTCGGCGCGCGCCGCCTCGATGGCTCCCAGGAGCCGCCCGGTGGCTTCGGCCCCGAGCCCCAGCGCCTGGGCGCGCTCGGCCACCCGCGCCGCCGGGCCGGAGGGCGCCGCAGCGAAGAGGCACAGGAGGAGGCTGGCCGAAAGAGAGGTCATGTTCAATCCAACGACGAGCCTACTGCTTCGAGGTTACCGGCAGTGCCGCCTGGGGCCCCTCGTAGAGGCCGTTCTCGCCCCCGAATCCGTCCGAGTCGATCGCCGGTGCGTCGAGGGGAGCCGACGACGTGACCGTCCCGTCCGGTCCGCGGCGCACGCAGGCGACCAGCGAAAGACCGGGCGGAAGCGCGAGGTTGGCCCAATAGCGTCCCTCGGCGTCGCGCTCGAGCGAGAGCCCCGCCTGCCAGCCGTCGAAGCTGCCCGCGAGCCTGACCTCCTCGCCCGCTTCGCCGGCGCACTCGATTCGGGTCGTCCCGTCCGGGGAGGCCGCGCCCCTGGACAGGCCCGGGGCGTC
This sequence comes from Myxococcales bacterium, assembly GCA_036504155.1. Classification (GTDB taxonomy): domain Bacteria; phylum Myxococcota; class Myxococcia; order Myxococcales; family UBA5297; genus JACRCT01. The sequence continues at coordinate 29,235 of DASXVQ010000150.1, read as the reverse complement.
GTGCGCCCGGCACGCCCCGAGGGCGCCGGAGAGGGCCGCGGCGGCCAGCAGCGCTCGGGTCAGTTTCTCCAAGCGCGCTCCACGCGAATGCCGAGGTAAACGAAGTGCCGGCACGCGTCGAAGGTCGCGTCGTTGCTGAAGTTGATGGCGTAGCCGTACGAGGCCTCGATCCACACGCCCTCGACCACGCGCACCGAGGGCGCAAAGGCGGCGCGGACCAGCCAGTCCTCACGGCCGCCCTGCTCGAAGACGTTGCGGTACGCCGACCCGCTCAGGCGCAGCGCCACCACACCTCCCAGCGTCGCTCCGACCGACAGGCTCGCGCTGCCGCCGTCGTACGAGAAGCCGGGGACGTCCGAGCGCTCCGTGACCCCGCGCAGGGCGAGCGACACCCACATCGGCCCCAGGCCGGCGCCGACCGAGAGCACGCCCGCCGCGGACCGGTCGTCGACGGGCTCGCCGGTCTCGAGGAGGAGGTGGCGGTAGCCGAAGGACCCGAACAGCTCGAGCAGGAACTGGCCGACCCACCAGCGCAGCCCCGGGTTCGCCGACGCGCCCAGCGTCCTGGACGCCTGAAGGCCGACCACGTCGCCGACCGCCTGGCTGACCGAGAGGTCCTGGGCCTGTCCGTCGACCGAGACCTGCGCCCACAGCCCCTTCGCCAGCCGGATTCGGGTCCCCAGGCTCAGGTCGTTGGAGACCGAGGTGCCCAGGGTGGCCTGGTAGAGGCCGAGGGCGCACTCGTAGGAGCCGAAGAGCTTGACCCGGGGCGAGACCGAGAGGTCCATGGCCAGGGCCGGGACGAGCTGGCCCTGCAGCGACTGCCCGATGTCGGCCCCGAGGAACAGGTCGCTCCCCCAGCTCGCGCCCAGCCGCAGCGAGGGTTGGAGCCGATATCGCACCTCGGCCCCGGCGGGCAGCGCCGTCCCCAGCACCGCCAACCCAATTGCCCACATCACGGCCCGCGCCAGCGTTCGCCCCCCCGGAGGCCTGAGGCATCCTGGCGAATTCACGGGAGCATCTTGCCCGACCACCCGCCGAACTCAAGAACCGACTCGGCCCCTGTTCATCGCCGACGCGAGGCGGGTAACCTGAGGCCGTCCTTGATCGTCGTAACCCCGGCCATGGACCTTGCGATGCCCCAGGTGCTGCGCGCCATCCTGCCCGAACGCACCGACTCCGCCTGCGAGCCGGCGGACCGCGTCGTCGCCGAGCGGTGCCTGGCCGGCGATCGCCAGGCCTACGCGATCCTGGTCGGCCGCCACGGCCAGGCCGTCCACGCCTTCTGCACCCGCATGGTGGGGACGTCGCTGGCCGAGGAGATCGCCCAGGAGACGCTGGCGCGGGCCTGGTCGCGGCTGGGCGAGTTCCGCTGGGAGTCGAGCTTCAGGTCCTGGCTGTTCCGCATCGGGCTGAACCTGTGCCGCGACCACCTCAAGTCGGGAAGGGCGCGCGAGGACTCCGTCGGACGCACCCCGGGCCTCCTGGAATCGCTGGACCCCGCCCCCGGCCCGGAAGACCGCGTCCTCGGCCAGGAGACCGCCCGGAAGCTCGAGCGGGCCCTGGGCAAGCTGCCGTCCAAGTACCGCGAGGCGTTCGTGCTCAAGCACGTCGAGAACCTGTCCTATCTGCAGATGCGCGAGGTGGTGGGCATGGAGATCCCCGCGCTCAAGGTGCGCGTCCACCGGGCGCGAACGATGCTCAAGGACCTGCTGGTCCGGGCGGCGGCGTTGGAAGAGGGAGAAGAGCGATGAGACCGCTCGACGACAAGGTCCAGCGCCTGTTCGACGGCGAGCTGTCCGCGCAGGACGAGCGCGAGCTGCGCCGCGCCATCGCCGAGGACCCGGCCGCCGCGCGCGACCTCGCGGAGCTGGAGGGCGGGATCGCCGAGCTCTCCGGCCGGCCCGCTCCCGCGCTTCCCGCGGACTTCCAGGCCCGGGTGATGTCCCGCGTGGCCGCCCGCCCCGCGCCCAAGCTGCGCCTCGGACTGGCCGCCGCCTTCTTCGATCTCTTGGCGGGCCTGTCCTGGCCGCGCCTGGCCGGCACGGCCACCGCGCTGGTCCTGGTCGGCTGCGTCGCGGGCCTGCTCGGGTACCGCGCCGGGACCCGCTCGGCCCCGGCCCCGGCCCCGGCTCCGGCCCCGACCGCTGGCGCCGCGAGCCCTCGGCCCACCGTCTTCGTCCGCTTCACCCTCTCCGCTCCCGAGGCGCGCCGGGTGGAGCTGGCCGGGTCCTTCAACCAGTGGGGCGAGCGGAAGATCGCGCTGGCCCGCGGCGACAACGGTGCCTGGAACGCCACCGTGGAGCTGCCCCGGGGCCGCTACGAGTACGCCTTCCTGGTGGACGGCCAGCGCTTCGTGGCCGACGCGGACGCCGCCGACTTCGCGGAGGACGGGTTCGGCAACAAGAACGCGGTGCTGGACATCTGACAGCGTCGTCCGGCCGTAACCTTGGGCGGCGTCGGTCGTCTGCGAATCGTTTGGGAGTTTTTGCGCGGCATGCAGCACTGACGTGGGCCCTCGACTGAGGACAAATGGACATGCGACCCAACCTTCGGCTGTCGTCCGCTTTCTGTCTGGCCGGTCTGCTCGCCGTCCTCGGCTGCGATCACAAGGTGGAGAGCCCGGCGATCACCGCCGACCCGGAAGGCACCACGGGCCAGCCCGGTCCGGTCGCCCCCGACCTCGTCTGCACCGAGCAGCTGCTCACCGCGCTGACGATCTCCGGTGACGGCTTCACGCCCTTCCCCACCCAGACGCTGCAGCAGACCGTGCAGCTGTTGCTCCCCACCGTCGAGCTCAATAGGACGAAGCTCATCGACGGCACGACGGCGTCCGGCTCGGTGACGGTGCCCGACGACGTCAACGACCTCGCGGCCAGCCACGTGCGCTGGTTCAGCGAGCAGAAGATGGGCTTCGACGTCTACCCGGAGCTGAACGTGGAGCCGGGGCTGTACTCGATCAAGGTCACCAACCGCGACGACATCCACTCGGCGGAGTTCCCCAACGCCTTCGCCGCGGTGCCGCGCCCCGCCATCAGCAAGGTCGCCCCGGACATCCTCTGCGACGCGCAGAAGGACGTCACGGTGACCCTGACCGGCTCGGGCTTCCTCGACGTCGCCGGCGCGCTCGGCGTCGTTCACTTCCAGGGCAAGGACTTCGGCGTCCAGTCGGTGGACAGCTGCATCGAGGTCCCCGGCCCGCACTCGGCCGGCGTGGTGCGCACCTGCACCACCGCGGTCTTCGTCCTCCCCATCGGCTCTTGTGTGCCCACGACCGCGGGAGCCTCGCCCCAGAAGTCCGTGCTGACGCTGACCAACCCCTCGACCGCCGCCTGCACCAGCACCGACTCGATCTCCATCACGGTGGCGCCCCCGCCGGGCGTCGCGAGCATCGTCCCCGACCTCATCTGCGACGCCCAGGGCGACCAGGCGATGGTCATCTCCGGCACCGGCTTCCTGCAGATGGGCTCCACCCTGCCGGTCGTTACCGTCGGCACCCAGACCTACAACGCCTCGGCGCTGCTGGAGTGCGCCGAGCTCGAGGGCCCGTTCGCGGAGGGCGTGGTCAAGACCTGCGCCAAGCTGCAGTTCACCATCGGCCAGGGCACCCTGCCCCCCGGCAAGTACGGAGATAAAGAAGGCCCTTGGCAGGGAGTGACGGTGACCAACCCCGCCCCGGCCGACTGCCACTCGGTGGAAGTGCTCGAGCTGACCGTGGTGCCGCCGCCGACGCTCACCGCCATCGCCCCGGACCTCGTCTGCGTCGCCCAGGGTGACCAGGCGATGATGCTCACCGGCAGCGACTTCCTCCAGGTCGGCGCGGCGCTGCCCATCGTCATCGTCGGCGACAAGACCTACAACCCCTCCGCCGCCGAGAACTGCACGCCGCTCGACGGCACCTTCGCCGAGGGCCTGATCAACGTCTGCGCCACGCTCAAGTTCACCATCCCCGCGGGCGACCTGCCCGAGGGCGACTACGCGGTGGTCGTCACCAACCCGCCGCCGGCCAACTGCAGCTCGAGCGACCTCGTCAACCTGCACGTCGCGCCCCCGCCGACCATCACCGGACTGGGCCAGGGCGGCATCTGCACCGCGCAGGCGGACCAGACCATCACCGTCCTCGGCGCCGACTTCCTGCAGATCGGCGGCACGCTGCCCACGGTCACCATCAACGGCGTCGACTACACCCCGACCAGCGCCTCCGGCTGCGAGGCGGTCCCCGGGACCTTCTCCGAGGGCTCGGTGCAGACCTGCACCGGCCTGAGCATCGTCATCCCGATGGGCGCGCTGACCGCCGGCTCCTACCCGGTCACCGTCACCAACCCCGACCCGGCCGGCTGCTCCACCGCCAACGCCACCGTCTCGCTCAAGGTCGTCCCGCCGCCCGCCGTCACCGGCGTCGCCCCGGCCAGCATCTGCACCAACGGCGGCACCCTGACCCTCACCGGCACCGACCTCGGCACCAACCCGACGGTCACCCTGACCCTGGCCGGCTTCGACGACATCGCCGCCACCAACGTCAGCGTGAACGCCGCGGGCACCAGCCTCACCGTCACCCTCCCGCCCGGCGCCGAGCCCGACACCGACTACACCATCCTCGTCAACAACGGCTGCGACGACACGGCGCCGCACAAGACCGTGCACATCGTCCCCGGGCCCAAGCTCTTCTTCGCCGACCCGGAGGTCGTCTACAGCGGCATCAACACCCGCGTGACGCTGTACGTGACCTCGCTCAACCTGCCGCTCAAGTCGGTGAGCATCACGCCCAGCGCCGGCGGCCCCCCCATCGACCTCACCTACACGGTGGACGCCAGCGGCCGCAAGGTGCAGGTCATCATCCCGGCGGACCTCGACGCGGCGACGGCGGGCGCCCAGCCGTTGGCGCCCGGCGAGTACGACCTGTCGCTCGCAGACCAGGTCGACTGCCCCGCGACGCTGGCCAAGGCCATCCGCGTCACCGACAGCCTGACCCTCTCGCTCAAGAGCGTGGTGCCGCCGTTCGGCTGGAAGAGCTCGAACACCGACATCACCATTTACCGCGACACCGCCGCGGTCGCGCCGGCCGACAAGCCGTTCATCGCCGTGCCGCGCCTCTTCATGAACCCCGCCAACGCGACCGGGACCGAGCCCGCCATCCAGCTGCTGGCGACCTCGCTCAGCAACGCCGACACGCTGACCTCGGTGGTGCCGAAGGGCTCGGTGGTCGGCACCTACGACCTGATCGTGGTCAACCCGGACGGCGCGGTGGGCATCCTGTACGACGCCTTCGACGTCACCGACCTGCCGCCGCCGGTCATCACCAGCTCCACCCCGGCGTCCATCGTCCGGGCCACCGGCCAGACCGTCACCGTGGCGGGCACCGACTTCCGCGGCTCGACGCTGTCCATCCTGAACTGCGCGGACGCCACCGGCGTGCCGCTGGCCACCCCGGCGACGGTCACCACCACCGCGGCCTCTCTCTCCTGCACGGGCAGCGCCTGCACCATCAAGGGCGTCATCGACGCGAGCATGCTCACCAGCGACGGCAGCTGCGTCATCCAGCTGACCAACGACGACGGCACCTGGGCCATCTACTCGGCCATCGGCCTGACCGGGCCGTCCCTGAACCTGTCGGCCTCGCGCCTGGGCAAGCCGATGCTGACCGGGCGCCGCGCGCTGGTCGCGGCCGCGGGCGACGCGACGCAGGCGGCCCGCTTCGTCTACGCCATCGGCGGCGACTCGGGCGGAGCCACCCCCACCGTCTTCGACTCCGTCGAGTCGGCGCCGGTCGACGTCTTCGGCAACATGGGCGACTGGACCGCGCAGCGCTACACGCTGGGCGCGCCGCGCGCCTTCGCCGCGGCGACGCAGCTGGGCCGCTACACCTACCTGTGCGGCGGCACCGACGGCACCGCGATCCTCAACAGCTGCAAGCGGGCCATGATCCTCGACCCGCTCGAGGCGCCCGTCCTGACCGTCGCCGACCTGCTGGTGAAGGACGCCGGCCTCGACCCAGGCTACTGGTTCTACCGGGTCTCGGCGACGTTCTCGACCGCCGACAAGGACAACCCGCTGGGCGAGACGCTCCCCGCCGACGAGATCGTGGTGAAGGTGCCCGCGCTCCAGGATGCGAAGAAGGTGCAGATCGTCCTGTCCTGGTCCGCGCCCGTCGACTCGACCAATACGACCCTGCCGAACATCTCGGGCTACCGCATCTACCGCACCGCGGCCGTCAACGGCTCGGCCAACAGCGAGGTGCTGGTGGCCACCGTCGGCGCCACCACGACGCAGTGGACCGACGACGGCACGGCGACGGTGGGGACGGAGACCTTCCTGCCGCTGGGCAGCACCGGCACCTGGGCGGACCTGCCGGCGATGGCCACGCCGCGCGAGGGCCTGGGCATGACCTGGGCAGCCGACCCGACGACCCCGAACCGTTTCTACGTCTACTCGCTGAGCGGCAAGAGCACCGCCACGACCACGGCGCTGTCCTACGAGATCCTGCAGGTGGACGGGCAGGCGAACGGCCACCAGGTGGCGAGCGCGGCGTGGGCCCTGGGAGGAAAGGCGCTGCCCACGGGCTTCGGGCGCTGGCAGTTCTCCGCCTTCCGCGGCGACTGGAGGACCGCCAAGAAGATCACCGACACGACCGTCACCTACGTCTGGATCGGCGGCGGCCTCGCGGCCGACGGCACCACGCCTCAGAGCGCCAAGGCCTTCTACGCGGGCAAGGTGGCCGCGGGCGGCGACTTCTCGACCTTCGCCGAGGTCAACGGGTTCAGCAACGCCTATGCCGGCTACGGCTCGTGCGCCGCCAACGACCAGATCTTCATCTTCGGGGGCGGTGGCGCCGCGCCCGACAACGGAGCCAAGTCCGCGCTGATCGGCGTCGGCAACGCTCCGGGTTGGCCGGCCGACCTGCCGCCACAGATCGGCGGCTTCAACGCCGGCATCTCGATGACGGTGCCGCGCTACCTGCTCGGCAGCGCCGTCCAGAGCGCCTACATCTTCCTGGTGGGCGGCCAGACCGGCATCTACGACTACCCGGCGGGGACGTCGCACCCGGCCTCGCCGGCGTCCGCGTCCACCGAAATCAAGATCTGGTAGCCCAGGGAAAGACGAGGACGACCATGCGAAACCTGATTGCCGCTTCCGCCTGCCTCATCGCCCTGTTGGCCGCCTCCTCCGCCTCCGCTGCGGACAAGAAGGCCGACAAGACCGCAACCGAAACGAAGGGGCTCGACCTGTCCGAGGCCAAGCCCGCCCCGACTCCGGCCGCCGCCCCCGCGGCGGCCCCGGCCGCGGCCTCGGCAGAGCCCGCCGGTCCGGCCGACCCCAACGCCGCTGCGGCGGACCCCAACGCCGCCCCCGCCGACCCGAATGCGGCCGGCCCTGCGGCGACCGCCGAGAAGGGCGAGTGGGCCATCTCCGACCGGGGCGCGTTCCTCGCCGGGGTGAAGGTGGGCGGCTTCATCTCCTACACCGCGCTGCGCGGCAACGCCCGGGTGACCGCCGAGATCGGCTACGTGTTGCCCTGGCTCAACGGGTTGGTCGCCATCCAGGCCGAGGTGGGCTACGCCGAGCCGCGCCAGTTCGGCACCCAGTCGGACGACCCGCGCGTCGTGGGCGGCTCCTACCACTACAACCTGGTCCAGCAGCAGCTGACGGTGATGCCCACCGTGGTCGTACGCCTGCCGATGTTCGGCCGGTTCGTCCCCTACATCGGCGTGGGCGCGCGCATCTACATGCTGCAGAGCACCACCAGCGGCAGCGTCGGCGGCCCTAATGGCGAGCAGATCCTCAGCACCAAGGAGCAGAGCACCAAGGTGGGCCTGGGGGTCCCGGTGGGCGTGCAGATCGGCCTGGGGCCGGGGCACCTGACCATCGAGGTGCTCACCGAGTGGGGCCCGCTGGACCACACTGCGACCGGGCCGTCGAATACGGGCGCGGAGAGCCTGCAGATCGGTTACCGCTTCCTGCTCTAGCCGCCGAGGTAGGTCCCTCCGCCGCGGCCTGGACCTCCGGGCCGCGGCGGAGCTTCATCCAGTTCGGAACGGCGCCACCTCCGTGGAAGAGATATCCGGCGTGCGCGGGGGTTTGGTACCCTGTTGAGCGATACGTCCAGGTGCCGGCGACGTACCCCATAGGAGCAGTCATGACCTTCGCTCGCCTCGCATCTGTCGTTACGGCCCTCGTCCTGCTGGCGATGCTTCCCGGCTGTGCGGAGCCCGTCGGGCTGGTGGGCACGGACGCATCCGGCAGCCCCGGGGACGACGTCGGCCAGCCGCCCGCTGCCGACGGCTCGGTCGCCCCGGACGCCGCCACGATCACCGCCGACGTCGGTCCCGCGGTCACCGACGGGAGCGTCCTGACGGGCGACGGCAGCACCCTGCCCGACGACGGCGGCCTGAACCCGGACGACACCGGCGTGGGCCCAGGCCCTGACACCGGAGTCAATCCGCCGGCCGACGCCGGCCCTGCCCCCGATACCGGGGTGAAGCCGATCGACGGCGGCGGCACCGGCGCCGACATCGGTGTCGTTCCGCCGGACGGCGGCACCGCACCCGACACCGGCGTCCCGCCCGACGCCGGCACCGGCTCCTGTCCCGGAGGCTGTCCCAACGGCCAGCGCTGCGACGCCTTCACCAACACCTGCGTCTGCGACGGCGCCTCCTGCCCCACCGGCTGCTGCGACACCAGCGGCGCCTGCCATGTGGGCCAGGTGACCGCGTGCGGCACGAGCGGCGGCGGCTGCTCGACCTGCAACACCGCCGTTGCCAACGCCTGCGTGAACGGCGGCTGCAGCTGCGGGGCGACGGGCGCCGCCTGCGTCGCGGGCCAGCGCTGCGGCGCCACCGGCACCTGCGTCTGCGACGCCAGCTCGTGCGCGAGCGGCTGCTGCGGCGCCGACGGCCTCTGCCACACCACCATCGACGCCACCCACTGCGGCCCGACGCCGGGCGCGTGCACCGCCTGCAATGCCGCGACCGCCGACCGCTGCGTCTCCGGGGCCTGCAGCTGCGGCACCGGCGGCGCAGCCTGCGGCGCCGGCCAGCGCTGCGACGCCGCCACCGGCGCCTGCGTCTGCGACGCATCGACGTGCACCACCGGCTGCTGCGACGGGAACGTCTGCCGCATCGACCAGCCGTCGGCTTGCGGCACGGCCGGCGGCGGCTGCGCCGCCTGCAACCCGTCCCTCGCCAACGCCTGCGTGAACGGCGGCTGCAGCTGCGGGAGCACCGGCGCCGCCTGCTACCCCGGGCAGCGCTGCGACAACGCCACGGGCACCTGCGTCTGCGACACCTCCTCGTGCACCGGCGGCTGCTGCCTGGGATCGATCTGCATGCCCGGAAACACCGCGGCGGCGTGCGGCACGACCGGCGGCGCCTGCGCGGCCTGCAACGGGACCACCGACACCTGCAGCGCCAGCGGCGCCTGCGCCTGCGGCGCCACCCCGCCCTGCGGGGCCCTGCAGACGTGCCAGGCCGGCAGTTGCGTCGCGTCCTGCGCGCGGTTCGGGCAGTCCTGCCTGACGGGCGGCAACTGCTGCTCCGGCAACTGCGTGGCCCTCAAGTGCGCCATGCCGGCGTCGAGCTGCCAGCCCGCGGGCGTCCCCTGCGCCACCAACAGCGAGTGCTGCACCAAGAAGTGCGACCAGCAGGTCGACGGGACCAAGCGCTGCAGCGGCGTCAACCAGTGCCTGTCCGCGGGCACGACGTGCGCCGCCTCCGCCAACTGCTGCTCGCTCTACTGCGACCCTGCGACCGCGACCTGCTCCACCGCGCAGCAGTGCAAGACCGTCGGGACCACCTGCGCCTCGCCGTTGGAGTGCTGCTCCGGGCAGTGCACCGGCAGCGCCTGTGCCGTCTCCAGCGCCAAGTGCCTGTCGCTCGGCGAGAGCTGCGCCAGCGGGAGCTGCTGCAGCGACGTCTGCCTGGGCGCGACGAGCCCGCGCTGCTCGTTCTACAACTTCTGCCGCGCCCAGCTCGACGTCTGCACCGCCGGCACCGACTGCTGCAGCGGCGTCTGCGACGCGGCGACCAAGCGCTGCGCCGTCACGACCGGCAACACGCCGACGAACGAGCCCTGCACCGGCTCCTGCGCCAACACGCTGTGCGTCCCGGCCCCGAGCGGGACCTCCAGCTACTGCTACCCGATTGGCGGGTGCCGGGTGGTGGCCGACGTCTGCGTGGACAACAACGACTGCTGCTCGGGCAAGTGCGACGTCGTCACCTCACCGGCGACGTGCGTGAAGAGCGGCCCGTGCCTCGCCCCCGGCGAGGTCTGCGGAGGCCTGGGCTCCTCGCAGAACTGCTGCCCGATCTCCGGGGTGGCCAAGAAGGACGCCTGCCGGGCCACCTCGCTGGGCGTCTTCCGCTGCTTCGCGACGCCGCCCGCCGCCGGGGACGCCGGGGTGGCCTGCTTCGGCGCCGGGGCCGAGTGCCACATGTCCGACGAGTGCTGCTCGAACATCTGCGTCCCGGACGACACGTCGACCTCCGGCTTCCGGTGCCGCGCCGACTGCATCCCGCTGGCCCAGGGCACCTGCACGACCAACACCGACTGCTGCGCCCCCGGCATCTGCCAGGCGGGCACCTGCCTGGACTCGGGCTCGACCTGCACCCCGCTCGGCGGCAACTGCACCGACACGGCCCAGTGCTGCGACGGCGTCTGCTGGCTCGGGTTCTGCCAGCTGACGTAGCGGGGGACCGGCCCTAAGTCTCGAGCTGCCCGTGGCCTTCAGAGGCCGCGGGCAGCTTCCTGTCGGAGGCGGGCGGCCGCGCGCCTGCTCGCGGAAGCGTCCGTCCGGGCTTCGCCGACCAGGGCTCTCGAAAACGGGGCCGCCTTCCGGCTATCGTTCGGCATCTTCGCCGGCGGTCTTGCGGCGAAGCGGCATGGGGGTCGACGTGGCGCACCTCATCGAGCACTCGAAGTCGAGCCGGGCCAGCTGCCGGGTCTGCAAGAAGAAGATCGAGAAAGGCGAGCTGCGCTTCGGGGAAGAGGCGCCCAACGCCTTCGACCCGGACGGCGGCTCCTCGTACTTCTGGCACCACCTCTCGTGCGCGGCCAAGAAGAAGCCGGCCGAGCTCAAGCAGGCCCTGGCCGCCTTCCCCGAGGAGATCCCCAACCGCGCCGAGATCGACGCGGCGCTGGCCGAGGCCCCTCCGGACTTCCCGCACGTCGAGCGCGCTCCCACCGGCCGGTCCAAGTGCCTGGAGTGCGGCGAGCCGATTGTGAAGGACGCCCTGCGCATGGCCATCGAGCGCGAGGTGGACACCGGGGCCTTCAAGACCAAGAGCGCCGGCTACCTGCACCTGGCCTGCGCCGCCGCGCACCTGAAGGACCCCGCGCAGCTCGAGAAGGCCAAGGCCAACACCAAGCTCGACGCCGCGGCGATGGCCGAGGTCGAGCAGGCGCTGCCCACCCCGTAGTCGCGTAAGTGCCCGGAGGCACCCTTGTTCGACGTCGTCACCATCGGCAGCGCCACCCAGGACGTGTTCGTCAAGACCGACGCCGCGCGCATCTTCCAGACGCGCGGGCCCGAGTCCAGCTCGGAGTACCTGGGCCTGCCCTACGGCGCCAAGGTCAACGTCAGCGAGGTCCTGTTCATGACCGGCGGCGGGGCGACCAACGCCGCGGTCTGCCTGGCCAGGCAGGGCGTCAAGGCGGGCATCGTCACTCCGGTGGGCAAGGACGACGCCGGCGACCACATCCGCGAGCGGCTCACCGAGGACCAGGTCGACACCTCGCTGATGATCCAGATGGCGGAGCACGGCACCGGCTACTCGGTCATCCTCACCTCCTTCGAGGGCGACCGCACCGTGCTGGTCTTCCGCGGCGCCTCGGACCACGTCGAGCCCAGGCACCTCGACCTGGCGGGCCTGTGTAAGACGAGGTGGCTCTACGTCTCCAGCCTCGGCGCCTCGGGGGCCAAGGTCTTCTCCCCGCTCTTCGCCGCGGCGAGGAAGGCCGGCGTGCGCATCGCCTTCAATCCCGGCGGCTCCACGGTCGAGAAGGGGCTCGCCAAGGCGGCCGACCTGCTGGAGGGCCTCGACGTGCTGCTGGTGAACCGCGAGGAGGCGCTCGCCTTCCAGGGTCGCGACATCACGATGCGCCGCGCGGCGCCCGAGGCCGAAGACGCCCTGTACACCGAGCTGCTCAAGGGCTTCCAGGCGGTGGGCGTGAAGATCCCGGTCATCACCGACAGCTTCCGCGGCAGCTACGCGCTCGAGGGCAAGGACCGCGTTCGCTGCCCGGCGCACCCGGTGGACAAGGTCGTCAGCACGCTGGGCGCGGGCGACGCCTTCGGCAGCACCTTCGTGGCCGGCCTGCTGCGCTACGGCGACGACCTGCCCAAGGCGCTGCGCGAGGCGTCGATCAACGCCGCCAGCGTGGTGTCCGTCTTCGGCGCCAAGCGCGGCCTGCTGGACCTCGTCGAGCTGCAGAAGCGCGCGGCGGTGCCGCCGACCGCCGAGACCGCGCCGCGCGTGACGCAGGTCTGAGCCTTCCGGCGTCGGGCGAAGGGCCCCTGTCTGCGCCGGCCGCGGGCGGTGAGTCCCGGCGCGGCCGAGCGGCCCGCTCGGCCGCCGGATCAAACGCAAGGTTCCGAACACAGGCACTTTTCCCGCCGCCCAGGACAAGCGAGGATGCAGGTCCATGTCCGCGCTCCAATACCGCCTCGACCACGGCGCCGCCGAGCCCGTGCTGCGCATCGAGGGACGGCTCGGGCGCGACGCGGCCGTGGAGCTCGACGTGCTCTTGTCCGCGCGCTCCGGCGGCCCGCTCGCCCTGGACCTGTCCAAGGTGGAGGAGATCGACAGCGCGGTGACGGCGGTGCTCGTCCACGGCTGGCGCGAGGCGCGCGCCAAGGGCGGCGCTCTCAAGCTGGTCTGCGCCAGCGATGCCGCGCGCCGGTCGCTGAGCATGTTCCGCCTGCGCGACGCGCCCCCGCGCCCCGCGCCGCCCGGCGCCCTCGAGGGCCTGGGCGGGGGCCTCGTCGACGCCGGCAGCGCCTTCGTCGAGTTCCTGCAGCTGGCCGCCGACACCAGCGCCGCCCTGCTGTCCATCCCCTTCCGCCCGGCGAGCTTCAAGCGCGCGGCGGTCCTCGAGCAGTCGATCTACATCGGCTCGCAGGCCCTGGGCATCGTCGGCCTCATCTCCTTCCTGGTCGGCCTCACCCTCGCCTTCCAGTCCGCCTACCAGCTGCAGCAGTTCGGCGCGTCGATCTTCGTGGCCAACCTCATCGGCGTCTCCGTCATCCGCGAGATGGGCCCGCTGATGACCGCCATCCTGGTCGCCGGCCGGTCCGGGTCCTCCATCGCCGCGGAGATCTCGACGATGAAGGTCTCCGAGGAGATCGACGCGCTCACCGTGATGGGCATGGACCCGGTGACCTTCCTGGCCCTGCCCCGCCTGCTCGCCATCACGCTGATGATGCCGCTGCTGACCGTGCTCGCCGACGTGCTGGGCATCCTCGGCGGCTTCCTGGTCGGCGTGCTCTACCTCGACATCTCCATCCCGGCCTTCGCCGCGCAGATGCTGCAGGCGCTCAGCCCGAAGGACCTGCTGACGGGCCTGGTGAAGAGCCTGGCCTTCGCCTGGGGCATCGGGCTCATCGGGCTCTTCTACGGCTTCCGCGTCCGCGGCGGCGCGGCGGAGGTGGGGCGGACCACCACCTCGTCGGTGGTCGCGTCCATCTTCTACATCATCGTCGCCGACTGCCTCTTCAGCGTGCTGTTCTACGTCGTCCTATGACCTCCTCGCCCTCCGACACGGTGCTGCTCGAGGTCCGCGGCCTGGTGGCGCGCTACGGCGAGAGGACCATCCTCGACGGGGTGGACCTGACCGTGAAGCAGGGCGAGGTCCGCGTGGTGCTGGGCGGCTCGGGCTGCGGCAAGAGCACCCTGCTCAAGCACTGCATCGGGCTGTCGGCGCCGGCGGCGGGCTCGGTCACGCTGCTGGGCGAGAACCTGGCGACCTTCGAGGGCCGCGCGCGCGAGCAGCTGCTCTCGCGCATCGGCGTGCTCTTCCAGTACGGGGCGCTCCTGGGCTCCCTGACCATCGCCGAGAACGTCGCCCTGCCGCTGCGCGAGCACACCAAGCTCCCCGAGGACGTCATCGCCGAGCTGGTGCGGCTCAAGCTGGCCCTGGTCGAGCTCTCGCACGCCGAGCACCTCTTGCCCTCCGAGCTCTCCGGCGGCATGCGCAAGCGCGCCGCGCTGGCCCGGGCCATGGCGCTCGACCCGCAGATCCTCTTCTGCGACGAGCCCTCCGCCGGCCTGGACCCCCTGACCAGCGCCGAGCTCGACGCGCTCATCCTGCGGCTGCGCGACCGCTTCGGGATGGGCATCGTGGTCGTCACCCACGAGCTGGCGAGCATCGAGAAGATCACCGACCGCGCCATCATGCTCTCGGGCGGCAAGGTCCTGGCCGAGGGCACGCTGGCCGAGGTCAAGGCGAAGAACGACCCGGAGATCCACGCGTTCTTCGAGCGCATCGCCGCCGGGGAGCTGCGCAAGGACCAGACCGCGTTCGAGCTGCTCTCGGAGGGCGCCCGATGACCCGGAAGACCAGGAGTATTCGGCCATGGCCGTGACCCGCGCACAGCGCGTGCGCTTGGGAGTCTTCGTCGCCACCGGCCTGGCCGTGCTCGCCGGCGGCCTGATCGTGCTCGCCGGCCTGAAGCTGGGCGAGAAGCGCGACCACTACACGGTGCGCTTCTCCGAGGCCAACATGTCGCTGTCCGGCCTGGAGGTGGGCGCCCCGGTCAAGTACTCGGGCGTGCGCATCGGCCGGGTCGACTCCATCACCGTCGACCCCAAGGACGTCTCGGTGCTCGTGGTGCAGATCACCCTCAACGGCGGCACGCCGGTGGCCGAGGACAGCAAGGCCAGCGCCGGCACCCTGGGCATCACCGGGCTCAAGTACATCGAGCTCTCGCGCGGCAGCCGCGCCGCGCGCATCCGCGCCGCGGGCGAGGAGATCCCCGCCGGGGCGTCGCTGATGGACGAGGTGATCGACCGGGCCGAGGTCATCAGCCGCAAGGTCGACCTCCTGCTCGACAACCTCAACACCTTCACCAACGCGGAGATGCGCGGCAAGGCCACCAAGCTGGTCGACCACGCCGACCGGCTGCTCCTGACCACCGAGGCGACGGTCGCCGAGAACCGCGGGAACCTGAAGGAGCTCAGCCAGAAGATCGCTCAGGCCTCGTCGCAGTTCGAGGCGCTCAGCCGCGACCTGCAGGGCACCGCCGGCCGGGTCAACGGGCTGCTCGACGACGCGCAGCCGAAGGTCTCGCACCTGCTCACCGAGGTCGGCCTGCTGGTCTCCGAGCTGCGCACGACGCGCGCCAACCTGGACGAGGTGCTGGCCAACGCCAAGACCACCCTGGGCGACCAGGGCCTGGGCAAGACCGCGACCAGCGCCAACAAGCTCCTGGAGCGCGGCAACATGCTGATCCTGCAGAGCCAGGAGCAGCTGGACGAGTCGCTGACGCACCTGAAGGAGACCAGCGAGAACCTTTCGATCTTCTCGCAGCGCATCAAGGAGGATCCCTCGCTGCTGCTGCTGGGCAAGAGCGAGGACAAGGGGAGGGAGCGATGAGAGGCGCCTTCAAGCGGTTCGCCCTCGCGGCGCTCCTGGGCCTGGCGGCCTGTCCCGCGCCGCCCACGCGGCACTACTACACGCTCACCTTCCCGCCCGGCCAGGCCCGCTACGACAAGGCGCTGCCCTTCACGGTGCGGGTCAAGGACTTCGCCATCAACGCCACCTACAACGGCGACCAGCTCGTCTACCGCGAGGACGTCAACGAGGTCTCCTACGACAAGGAGCGCCGCTGGACCGAGCGCCCGCAGCGCATGGTGGCGGACGTGGCGCGCAAGTACCTGCGCCAGTCCGGGCTGTTCGAGCAGGTCATCGAGAAGCTGGGCGAGCGCCCGCCGGACTTCGTGCTCGAGGGCGAGATCGACGCCATCGAGGAGCTGGTCTCGGGCGAGGACAGCTACGCCCACCTCGCCGTCTCGCTGCGCCTGGTGCGCTTCGAGAACGACACGGTGGTCTGGCGCCGCTCGTTCGACGAGCGCCGCAAAATCCCGGGGGGCAAGGCGCGCGTGGTGGTCCGGACGCTCAGCGAGATCCTCGAGCAGGAGCTCGCCAAGTCGGTCGACGAGCTGGGCAAGCACTTCGCCACCGCCGCCAATGGGGCTCCGCCGTCGTCGTCCTCGCCCTCCGCCGCGCCCGACGCCGCGCACGCGGCCGTCCCCGCCCCGGCCCCCGCCTCGGACACGGCCGCCGCCGTCCCGGCCAAGGGCCCCGGGGACAACAAGCTCGAGCCCGTCCCCGCGGTGCAGAAAGCCGAGGAGCCCGCGCGCCCTTTCGCACTGACCGGCCCCGCACCCAGCGGTGAGGCGCTGCGGCCGGACCCGACCTCGCCGCTGGCCAGCCTCCCGCAGCTCTTGGCCGACGAGACGGACATGCCCGCCGGCAAGGGGGCCGTCTTCTTCCCCTCCCTGTCCGGCGCGGGCGACCGCGAGCCGCCGCTGGCGGTCTACAAGGACGGCGAGCTGGTGGCGCAGGGCAAGATGGGCGAGCGCGTGGTGCTCGACCCCGGCACCTACGTGGCGCAGTTCGGCTCGGGCGCCGGCCGGCAGCAGACGGCCATCCCGGTCGCGGTCGAGGAGGGCCGGGTGACGGTGGCCCCGGCCTCGTGGGCGGCGCTGGAGCTGCGGGTGGTCAACGAGCGCTTCATCGGCTTCCGCGGCAACTACGAGCTCATCTCCATGCCGGCGCGCGAGGAGTACGGCGTCGGCTTCGGCGTGGACGAGGAGCTGGGCGAGGAGCTCAAGGTCTGGGTGCTGCCGCCCGGCCTGTACAAGGTGGTCCAGGCCGGCGGCAACTACCGCGACCGCGTCAACTTCGCCACGGTCTACCTGGTGCCCGGCAAGCTGACGCACTTCACGCTGGTGCGCGACCCGGACAGCGGCGACTTCAAGGGCGCCGGCGTCTTCACCGAGGAGGAGTCGGCCGGGGGCGTCGACGGGCCCTGGAAGAAGCTGCTGGTCCTGGGCGGCGACGTGAAGGTCGGCTACGGCAACGACGCGGCCTCCAACGGCTGGAGCTTCGACATCGGCCTGTTCGTGGACGCGATGGTGCGCTACCTGAAGGAGCCGCACCTCTTCGTCAGCCGGCTCGAGCTGGAGGAGGGCATCCTGCGCCCAGCCTCCACCCAGCGCTTCGAGCCCTATTACGACCGGCTCTACTTCCACAACATCTACACCTTCCACTTCTTGCCCTGGCTGGGCCCGTACGTGCGCGCCGGCGCCGAGACCAAGATCCTCCCGCGCTACAAGGACTACGACCAGCCGGTCGCCTCCATCGACGTGGTGGACGCGCAGGGCAACCCCCTGGAGACCCTCACCAACGTCGACCGCATCCAGCTGGGCAACCCCTTCGCGCCGCTGCAGCTCAAGGAGGGCCTGGGCGGCAACGTCCGCGCGCTGCACACCCTGTGGATCGACCTCGACCTGCGCCTGGGCGTCGGCGCGCGCCAGTACTTCCCCTTCGGCGAGCTGGCGCTGGACACCTCCACCGGGGCCGACCGGCTGAGGCGCGTCAGCGAGTACCACCTGGAGGGCGTCGAGGGGGCGGTGGTCGCCTCCGGGCGCATCTCGCGCTGGGTCATCCTCACCACCGAGCTGGACGGCCTGATGCCGTTCACCAACGTGGACAACACGGTCTTCACCTGGCGCACCCAGGTGTCCCTGAGGCTGGTCAGCTTCGCCTCGCTCAACTACCTGCTCAACGTCACCCGCGATCCCAACCGCCGGGCCGGGCCGATCACCACCTGGCAGCAGCTCTTCCAACTGCGCTTCTCCTACAGCGTGTTCTAGGGCAGTCTCTTCGGGTTTCGGCAGAAAGGATCCCGGGTTGTCGCAGGTAGTCCAGGCCGTCGTTCCGTTCGGCAAGTACGACCTCGTGGCCTCGCTGGGCCGCGGGGGGATGGCCGAGATCTTCCTCGCGCACGAGCGCGGGCAGGAGGAGCTCGTCGTCATCAAGCGGGTCCTGCCCCACCTCACCACCGAGATGCGCTTCCTGGAGATGCTGGTGAGCGAGGCCAAGGTCGCCTCGCTGCTCAGCCACCCGGGCATCGTGCGCATCCTCGGCCTGGGCCAGGAGGAGGGGCAGTTCTACCTGGCCATGGAGTACGTGCCGGGCTGGAACGTGCTCAACGTCGCCAAGGCCGCCGGCGGCAGGGTCCCCCCGCTCCTCGCCGCCTCCATCGGCCAGCAGGTGGCCGCGGCCCTCTCCCACGCGCACCGGCAGACCGACCTCGAGGGCCGCCCGCTGAACCTGGTCCACCGCGACGTGACCCCGGGCAACGTCATGGTCACGCCGATGGGCGAGGCCAAGCTCATCGACTTCGGCATCGCCAAGGCGGCGACCCAGCTGACCAAGACCGCGCCGGGCATCCTCAAGGGCAAGCTGCGCTTCGTCTCGCCCGAGCAGGTGCGGCAGGAGCCGGTGGACGCCCGCAGCGACCTCTTCTCGCTGGGAGTGTCGCTCTACGAGATCACCACCGGGACGCAGCCCTTCGGCTGCACCCACGCCGCCCAGACGCTGCAGGCCATCCTCGACTTCGAGCCGCCCCGGCCCCGCTCCATCATCCCGGACTTCCCCGAGGACCTCGAAGAGGTCGTCCTCAAGTCCCTCGAGAAGCACCCCGACGACCGCTACCCCGACGCCCAGGCGATGGCGGACGCGTTGGCGGGCGCGCTCCGCTCCGGCCCCGAGGCCGACCTGGGCGCGTGGCTGCGCGAGCTGGCCAGCCGCAAGCCCGATCTCCTGCCGCCGCCGCGCGACCCCATGCGCGACACCGTGCCCCTGACGAGGCCGCGCGCCGGCACGAAGGACAAGATCAAGGTCTCGAACGAGACCGTGCGCCTGCCGCAGCTCGAGGAGGACGACGCGCCGCCGCCGCGGGTGCGCGAGCTCGCCCAGACCCGCCCGATGAGCCGCCAGGAGATCGCCAAGCACGTCGAGGCGGACGAGGCCAAGGCCGAGGCCGAGGGCGAGGGCGCCTCGAAGCCGGCGGAGAAGTCCCCCACGCCGCAGCCCCAGCCGCGCACCCGCACCCAGGACCGCAAGCCGGTGGCGGCGCCTGCCGCCTCCACCGAGGCTCCGGCCCGCTCGCGCACGGCTGAGCGCCGGGCGGCGCCCCCCGCCCCGGAGCAGCCTCCGGCCGCCACGGGGACCCCGGCCCGCTCGCGCACTGCCGAACGCCGGGCGGCGCCCGAGCAGGACGCCGCCTCGGCCGAGCCGGCGCCCACGAAGATGCCGACCCCGGCCGGCCGGCCGCGGACGGCAGAGCGCCGGGCGGTGGACGCGCCGGCGACCCCGGTGCGCTCGCGCAGCTCGGACCGGCGCCCGGTGGCGGCCGATCCCGAGCAGCCCTCCGCCGCTCTCGCCGACCGGCTGACCCCGACCGCCACCGCGACCTCTCCGACGGCCAGCCTCCGGTCTCGCTCCTCGGACCGCGCGCCCGTGGCGAGCGTCCCCGCCGACGCGGCGTCCAACCTGGCCGACCGCCTGACCCCTACGGCGACCGCGACGGCGACCTCGACCCGACCGCGCACCTCCGACCGCAGCCCGGTGGCCTCCCTGGCGACCCTGCCGCCCGAGGAGATGCCGACGACGACCACGGTGCCCGGGACGCCCGCTCGCTCGCGGACGTCGGACAAGAAGCCCGTCGTCGCCGCCCCCGCCGAGGCCGCCGAGGCCGCGCAGGCCAGGCCGCGGACCCGCTCGCAGGACCGCAAGCCCGCTGTGCCGGCCCCGGAAGCCGCGCCTCGCAAGAGCAAGGGTCCCAAGCTCCCCCAGTGGCTCGTGGGCTTCCTCCTCGGCCTGGTGGGCGTGCTCGGGGTCGGCCTCGTCGCCGGCGCCATCTACTGGCTCACCCTCCTCCGCAAGTGAAGTTGGACCCACCCGGGAGGATCTTCCGGGGTCGTTCCGGTGTATGAATCGGCCCTTCGGGGAGGACTAGACGGATGGCCGCCAGCGTCGGTTCCACCATCTGCCACGGCTGCAACTACACCGAGAGCCCCGGGGAGGTCGGCAAGCGCTGCCCCCGCTGCGGGCTCGCCTTCGTCCCCATCCCCGAGCACAAGTCGCGCCCCAACGACCCCTTCCTGGGCCGGGTCATCGCCGGCCGCTACCCGCTCATCGGCTTCGTGGGAGCGGGAACGCAGGGCTCGGTCTACCGGGCGCTGCAGGAGCCGGTGGGCCGGGAAGTGGTCATCAAGCTCATCCGGCCCAACCTGGACGGCGACTACGACCCCACCAGCGACTCGGTCCGCGAGCGGTTCGTGCGCGAGGCGAAGATCGTCTCGCGCCTGTCGAGCCCGTCCACGGTGACGCTGCACGACTACGGCGTGGACACCGACGGCACCCTCTACATGGTGCTCGAGTACCTGAAGGGGCGGACCCTGGCGCGGGTGCTGGCCAGCGAGAAGTTCCTCACCGTCTCGCGCGCGGTGGCCATCACCTACCAGGTGCTGCAGTCGCTGGCCGAGGCGCACTCGATGGGCCTGGTCCACCGCGACCTCAAGCCCGCGAACATCATGGTGGTCAAGGGCCCCTTCGGCGAGGACCAGGTGCGGGTGCTCGACTTCGGCGTCGCCCGCGCCGAGTCGCGCGACCTGTCCGGGCGCCACCAGACCAAGGCCGGCACGCTCATCGGCACGCCGCGCTACATGTCGCCGGAGCAGGCGCGCGGCGAGACCGCCGACGCCCGGAGCGACCTGTACGCCGCGGGCATCATGCTCTACGAGCTGCTCTGCGGCACCCCGCCCTTCGGCGCCTCCGATCCCATGGAGGCGCTCATCGGCCACCTCGAGCACGAGGTGCCGCCGCTGCCGCCCGAGTACAACGTCCCGCCCGCGGTCGACGCCGCCGTGCGCAAGGCGCTCGCCAAGGACGCCGCCCAGCGCTTCCAGAGCGCTATGGAGATGGCCAAGGCGCTGATGGACGCTCGGGAGAACAAGGACTCCAACCCCTCGGCGGTCCTCGACGCCATCCGCGCCAGCCCGCGCGACGAGACGACCGACGGCGCGACCTCGACGCTCGTGCGCGACCCGGCCTCGAACTCCCAGGCGTCGAAGGCGGCCCCGCAGCCGATCCCGCTGATCGCCCCGGCGGCTTCGCCGGCCACGGCGGTGCCGGCAGCCGCCATCACCAACCTGCCCCCGCGCTCGCTCGCCGAGCCCCCGCCCTTCGCCTCGTTCCCGGCGAAGCCGCAGGCGACCATCCCGCTCGTCCAGCCCGCCCAAGCCCCGCTCGCGCCGCCGGCGGTCGAGGAGGAGGCTGGGCGGTCGCCTGCCTTCTACGCGGTCATCGGAGTGCTCACCGCCCTGGCGATGTTGGCGGGCCTGTGGTTCGCGGTGCTGCGCCCGAAACCTGCGAAGCTGGACCAGCTCATCCCCGACCCGGTCGCCGAGCCCAAGCAGCCAGCGAAGCTGCCCGCCCAGCCGGACCCTCCCAAGCCCGAGCTCGCCGTCCCGCCGCCGGTCGCCAATCCGGAGAGTCCGACCGCGACGCCGGCGAAGCCCGATCCCGCGAAGCCGGAACCGGCCAAGGACGAGCCCGCCAAGCCCGATCCCGAGACCGCCAAGCCCGTCCCCGCGGCGAAGCCGACGGTCGGATACCTCGAGGTGGCCTGCGAGCCGCGCTGCAACGTCTACCTGAACGGCGAGTCCAAGGGGTGGTCGCCGCTGCGGAACCTGCCCGTCAAGCCGGGCGATTACTTCATCTGGGTCAAGGACCCCGAAACCGGCGCAAAGGATCAGCGCGCGGTCTCGATCAAGGCCGGGCAGCGCAAGGTCGAGAAGTTCGTCCTTCCGCCCTGAGCGAAGCGCGGCTCAGCGGCGCTGCGCGGCGTCCGCCAGCGGGCGCCAGAATCGCGCCGGGGCGTGCCGCTCGGTCTGTAGCTCCGCGACCCGCGCGATGCGCAGCAGCAGCGCCTCGTGCCAGTGCGCCGCCATGGCCTGCATCGCCACCGGCAGTCCCTGGTCGTCGTGGCCGACCGGGAAGCTGATGGCGGGCAGGCCACAGAGGTTGCCGGGGACGACGAAGCGCATGAGCTCGGTGGTGCTGCCCAGGTCCGTCCAGGCGCGCCCCGGACCCACCTCGGGGATCTCCGGGGCGACGATGCCGGTGGCCGGCGTCACCAGCGCGTCCACCTCCGCGTAGATCCTGGCGAAGCTCGCCAGCGCACGCGTGCGCACCCGCTGCGCCCAGACGTAGTCGCTGGAGCGCATCTCGCGGACGGCCTCCAGCGTCAGGCGGACCGAGTCGCCCAGCAGGTGCCGCTCCTCGGGCATGCCGCTTACGAACGCCTCCATCTCCGAGAGGATGGTGATGGCGTGTGCGACGCGCATCAGGTCGAGGTCGGGCACGACCACCTCGCGGATCTCGGCGCCCGCTCTCCCGAGGGCCTCGAGCATCTTCTGGTTGGCCTGCACCACCTGCGGAGCCGCGTGCTCGAACCAGGCGCGGTAGACACCCAGCTTCACCCCGCGCAGGTCCGCGGCCGCGAGCCCCTCGACCGATACGGTCGGCTGGATCTGCGAGCCGGGATCGAGCGGGTCCGGCCCGGCGACGGCCGCATAGGCGAGCGCGACGTCCTCGACGCACGAGCCGAGCGGGCCGGCGTGGGCGACGGTCCAGCACAGCGGCACGGCGCCCGCCTCGCTGACCCGGCCGAAGGTGGGCTTGAGCCCCACCACGCCGCAGAGCGCCGCCGGGACGCGGATGGAGCCGCCGCCGTCGGCGCCCAGGGCGATGGGGACGAGGCCTGCGCCCACCGCCGCCGCGCTGCCGCTGGAGCTTCCGCCGGTGTCGCGCCGGGGATCGAACGGGTTGCGCGCCTGGCCGTGGTGGGCGTTCAAGCCGCTGGGATCGATGCCGATCTCGTGCATGTTGGTCTTGCCGACCAGCAGCGCCCCGGCGGCGCGCAGCCGGGCCACGGCGGTGGCGTCGGCCTGCGGCTGGCGGTGGCGGCCGAGGAAGCGCGTCCCGGCCGTGGTCGGATACGGGACCTGGTCGAACTCGTCCTTCACCGCCACCGGGACTCCGTCGAGCGGCCCCAGCGGCGCGCCGCGCTTGTGGCGCTCGGTGGAGGCCGCCGCCTGCCGGGCCACGTCGTTGCGATCGAGGGCGAGCCAGGCGCGCATGGGCGGCGAGAGCGCCTCGCTGGAGTCGATCGCCGAGAGCACCGCCTCGGCCACCGCCAGCGGCGTCACCGATCCGTCTCGGTAGGCCCTCGCGTAGTCGAGCGCCGAGGTATACGGGCTGGCCTCGGGCCTGGCGGCATGGATGGAGTCGAGCGTCGGCGGAGCGGACGGGCCGGACGCGGCAGGCACGGGACCGCGGGGCGTGAAGGTCGGCGGCTCGGCCACCGGCTCGGTGCGCGAGCGGAGGAGCCCGCTGTTGGCGAGCAGCAGGTGGCGGATGAGGCGACCCGGGACCTCGGTGCGGGCGAGGGCGCCGTAGGCGGCGAGGGCCCGGCCGCCGAGCTTGGGCATCTTCACGGACTTGAGGTCGTAGGAGTCGCTCATGGCGGGGATGATAGTCCCCGGGCGACCCGGCAGCCGCCCGTAAACTCGCCAGTGGCTCGTAAGGAAATTGCGTCGGCCCACGAGTGCCTGCATCCTCTCGCCATGGACGAGGTTTCCATCCCCGCGGCCGTGCTCGCGCGCTATCGCGACCTGGCGGGCCGGCCCCACCGCAAGTTCGGCACCGGGCTCATCAACCGCACCTACCTGGTCGAAGGCCGTGCCGGGAACGTCGTGGTCCAGCGCCTGCACCCGGTCTTCGCCGGCGCGGTGAACGAGGACATCGAGGCGGTCACCGCGCACCTGGCGGCCAAGGGTCTGAACACGCCCCGGCCGGTGCGCTGCGACGACGGCGCGCTCTGGGTGGATGGCCTGGACGAACGGCCCTGGCGGGCGCTGAGCTTCGTCTCCGGCGAGAGCTTGGACCGGGTCGGCTCGCCGGAGCTGGCCCGCGAAGCGGCGCGGCTGGTGGCCTCGTTCCATCTTGCGGTGGCGGACCTGTCCTGGGACTACCGCCACGTCCGGGTGGGCGTGCACGACACCGCCAAGCACCTGGGGACGCTGCGCCAGGCCCTGAAGGATCACGAGGCTCACCGCCTCTTCGCCGAGGTCGCGCCGCTCGCCTCCGAGATCCTCGCCGCCGCGCAGCGGCTGCCCGACTTGTCGCGCCTGCCGCTGCGCCACTGCCACGGGGATCTCAAGATCTCCAACATCCTGTTCTCCGGGCAGAAGGCCGTCTGCCTGGTGGACCTCGACACGCTGGGCCGCATGATCTGGCCGTTCGAGCTGGGCGACGCGATGCGCTCCTGGTGCAACCCGAGCGGCGAGGACGTCGGCTCCGCGGCGATCGATCGGGCGATCTTCACGGCGGCGCTGGAAGGCTATGCCTCGGTGGCGCGGCCCGCCTCGTTCCCGACGCGAGAGGAGGCGCTCGCGCTGGTGGACGGGCTGGCCACCATCTGCCTGGAGCTCTCCGCCCGCTTCCTCGCCGACGCGCTCAACGAGAGCTACTTCGGCTTCGACGCCGCTCGCTTCCCCGCCCGCGGCGAGCACAACCTGCTGCGGGCGCGCGGCCAGTGGGCGCTGCACCAGAGCGTCGAGCGCGACCGGGCCTCGCTGGGGGCGACGGTGCGGCGGCTGCTGGTGCAGTGAGGCGAGGGCGCAGCGCGCTACATCTGGATGTCGACGAGCTCTGCCTTCTCGACCGGCTGTTCGAGGAAGCGCGTGCCGATCTCCGCGAAGCGCTCGGGGAGGTCGGTGACCAGGTAGTGGCGGCGCGGCTTGGAGCCCTTGGGCGCGAACAGGTCGTGCTCGGCGAGCATCTCCTGGACGGCGGCGGCGGTGGTCTCCGCGGAGTCCACCAGCGCGACGGCCTTCCCCACCACGTTGCCGATGGCCTGCTTGAGCATCGGGTAGTGAGTGCAGCCGAGCACCAGCGTGTCGATGTCGAAGGGCCCGAAGTCCGCCAGGTACCTGCGCGCCACGGCCTCGACGACCTCGCCCTCGGTCCAGCCTTCCTCCGCGAGCGGGACGAACAGCGGGCACGCGCGCCCCAGCACCTGCGAGCCGGGCCGGCGCCGTGCGAGCGCCGCCTGGTAGGCGCCGCTGCCGATGGTGCCGGGGGTGCCGATGACGCCGATCCTGCCGGTCTTGGTCGCCGCCGCGGCCGCCGCGGCCCCGGGCTCGATCACTCCCAGGACCGGGATGGGCAGCTGCTTCTCGAGCGCCGGCAGCGACTGCGAGGAGGCCGTGTTGCAGGCCACCACCAGCAGCTTGATCTCGTGGCGCATCAGCAGCCGGGCATTGGCGAGGCTGTAGCGGGTGACGACTTCCGGCGACTTGGTCCCGTAGGGCACCCGCGCGGTGTCGCCCAGGTAGACGGTGCTCTCCTCGGGGAGCCGCCGCATCAGCGCCTTGAGGACCGTCAGCCCACCCACCCCGCTGTCGAAGACGCCGATCGCCTTTTCGTTCATTGCCCTTCCGACCTCGTCCCTCCGCCGTTGCTGGTGCTGGCCGACGGTGAAGCATCGGCCGTTCCAGCGGCCCCGTCTCCCACGAACCCCTTGAAAAGACAAGCCCCCGGAGCTTCCGGGGGCTTGGGTCTGCGAGGCTTTTCGGCCGCAGCTGCGGCTGGCTTCAGCGGGTGACGTCGATGGTGAAAAGCAGGTCCTTGTTGCCGGCGAAGAGGATGGCCTCCCGGGTCGAGGTGCCGACGACGTTGGCGCTCGCGCTCGCCTGGTCCCACGCCTCGAAGGTGACCGTCCACTTGCCCATCCACTTGCCGGTCGAGACGTCGTACGTCTGGAAGGCCGGCAGGTAGCTCCAGTACAGGCCCCGCTGCAGGATGGCGTCGCAGTTGGCGTCCCAGTAGTCCGTCGGCGGGTTGCCTTCGTAGTCCTGCAGGCGGATCCAGATCGCCTTCACGCCGGCGGCGGCGCAGGTGGCGTAGGGGGCTCCGGACGGGTCGACCAGCCGCGGCTTGAAGGTGGCGCCGGAGGCGACGGGGAGCATGTTCAGGGTCACGCTCTTGGTCTGGTTGGCGATGACGGTGACGGTGTCCGTGGCGCTGTACCAGAGCTCCTCGTACGTCTTCCCGTCGGCGCCGGTGCGCACGATGAAGCCGTCCATCGTCACCTGGTAGGAGCCGGCGCTCAGGTTCCAGGACGCCACCTGGATCTGGTTGCCGTTCTGGTCGGTGCGCGAGCAAGCCAGGTCCTGCGGCGCCGCATTGTTGATGTAGACGCGGATGACGCTCACCGGCGCCCCGTCGACGATGCCCGAGTTGGCGCAGGTCTGGATGGCGTTGTTGCCGTCGCGGAACTGCCAGGTCAGCTGGGCGGTGCCCTCGCTGGAGACGGGGGCGAGGTCGACGGTGATCGCCGGATCGTTCGGGCCGGTGACGCGCAGGGTGCCGGTGGTGGTGTAGACGGTGACGTTGGCCAGGTCGAGCGCGTCGATGCGGAAGGTGTAGGAGCCGGCGGCGAAGTCCAGCAGGCGGATGCCGTCGACCCCCGCCGGGCTGCACTTGAAGAAGCCGTCGGAGTCGAGCTTCTGGCGGCCGTTGGGCCCGTCGAGCGTGACGTGCAGCTTCTCGACCTCGGGGGCCTGGCTGCAGCTGTGGCCGGCGAAGGTCCAGTAGATCGTGATGTCGCCCAGCGTGGAGTTGTTGTCGCAGGCGTCGCCGACCCCGTCGCCGTCCGAGTCCAGCTGGTTCGGGTTGGAGGTGTCCGGGCAGTTGTCGACCGAGTTCGGGACGCCGTCGTCGTCGCGGTCGGTGTCGGTGCCCGGGTGGATGATGCAGCCGGCGAGCGGGAGCACTGCGGCGAGAGCGAGGGGCATCCAGCGCATGGCGAACTCCTCCTTCAGACTGCGACAGGCGTGAGACGTACTCCGACGGATGGCCCTTCAACGTGCGTTGCCACCCGGCTTCCCGGTCTTGGCGAAGCAACGGCCGTGCCCGTCCAACCCTTGGGAACGCTTGGAGATTACCACGAGTGGGCCCCGCCGCCACGACAGGGCTGTCGCGGCAACGACATTCTTTGACCGTCCTCGGCCGCGGGTGGTAGGGATTGGACCCCTTGAAGGTCGGCAAAAACGCCGTTTCCACCGGCCTTTGCCTGCGCGCGGCAGATCCACCACGGCCTGCCGGGCGTTAGGCATAGGCGAACCGCCGGAAGCAGATACGCGATGCCCTACTTCGACTACCTGACCCAGGCGCCCTTTGCGGCCGGGCTGAACTACCTCGAGATCGTCACGCACTCCGGTCCCATCGGGATCTTCGTGCTGGCGCTCCTGTTGGTGGCGTCCATCGCCTCCTGGGCGATCATCCTCATCAAGTACCTGCACCTGCGGCAGGCGCAGCAGCAGTCGGCCCAGTTCCTGGACGCCTTCTGGCAGTCCAAGCGGCTGGACGCCATCTACCAGGCCGCCGAGAAGCTCTCGATGTCGCCGGTCAGCCAGGTCTTCCGCGCCGGCTACATCGAGCTGTCCAAGGTGACCTCCCAGCCCACCTCCGACGCCCCCAGCGAGGTGCGCAACGAGCTGGCCGGCGGCATCGAGAACGTCGAGCGGGCGCTGCGGCGGGCCATGATCGCCGAGGGCACCTACCTCGAGTCCAAGGTGGCGTTCTTGGCCACCACCGGCTCCGCCGCCCCGTTCGTCGGGCTGTTCGGGACGGTGTGGGGAATCATGGGCGCCTTCCAGGACATCTACGTGCAGGGCAACGCCAACCTGGCCACGGTGGCCAAGCCCATCTCCGAGGCGCTCATCGCCACCGCGGTGGGCCTGTTCGCCGCCATCCCGGCGGTCATCGCCTACAACTTCTTCCTCTCGAAGATCAACGTGCTGCGCAGCGAGATGGAGAGCTTCTCCAGCGACTTCCTCAACATCGTCAAGCGGCACTTCTTCAAGTAGCGGGCGACGGGATCCTCCATGGGAATGTCCGCACCAGCTTCAGGAGGCGGGGGCCGCAAGTCGGCGCTCTCCGAGATCAACGTGACGCCGCTGGTCGACGTCATGCTCGTCCTGCTCATCATCTTCATGGTCACCGCGCCGCTCATCCAGCAGGGCGTGAAGGTGGCCCTGCCCGACGCCAAGGCCGCGCCCATCGACGCCAAGGAGAAGAAGCTGGTGGTCTCGCTCGACCGCGCCGGCAAGCTCTACATCGGCGACGTGGAGGTCCCCTTCGACCAGCTGGAGGCCAAGCTCAAGGCCAACGCCAAGGCGCAGGCGGACAAGGAGATCTACCTGCACGCCGACCGGGACCTGAAGTACGGCTACGTGGTCGAGGTGATGGCGGCGGCGCAGCGGGCGGGCATCTCCAACGTGGGCATGGTCACCGACCCGGTCCAGCGCGAGGCCTCGAGGTAAGCCCGCAGAGCGAAGGGACGACGCGAAGTGAGCCGAAGTCACCAGCTGGCGGCGAGGCACCCGGAGGCCCGGTACGTGACCTGGGCCGTCTTCGGGTCCGCCCTCGTGCACGCCGGCATCCTCGGCTTCTTCATCCTCATGACCCTGCTCGAGCCGCCCAAGCTCGACCTGGCGCAAAAACCGGTCTCCGCCAAGCTGGTGCGCCTGGGGCAGAAGCGCGACCAGGCCCTGCTGCCGCGCAAGGACATCTCGGTGCCTCCCCCGCCCCAGGCGGCGGCCCGGCCGCAGCCGGTGGCGATGAACACCCGCGACCCCAACTCCGCGCCCACCCGGCCGTCGATGAACGCGGCCCCCAAGCGCAACGCCGAGCAGGCGCGCCGCGACCTCTTCCGGGCCTTCGACACCACCGCGGCCCCCAAGAAGGAGGAGCCCGCCGTCGGCGAGGCGGACGGCGACCCCGAGGGAGACTCCGACACCGCCGAGGAGGGCGAGCGCTACTTCGGGGTCATCCTGGCCAAGGCCCGGCGCAACTACGGGGTGACCAAGACCATCCCGCCGCAGGAGCTGATCCGCCTGAAGGCCACGGTGATCCTCTACATCAACTCCACCGGCGAGCTGATCCGGGACCCCGAGCTGCAGGTCTCCAGCGGCAACGAGCAGTTCGACCAGGACGTCATCCTGTCCCTGAAGAAGGCGGCGCCCTTCGGACCGCCGCCCGGACACCTCGCCGAGCCGCTGAAGACGGTCGGCGTGGCCATCGAGGCGCGCCCCTGACCGT
>DASXVQ010000149.1:0-1502 GCA_036504155.1 Myxococcales bacterium | reverse complement strand
GCACCAGCGCGACGGCCCCGGCCTTGAACTCGTCGCTGAACGACCGCCTGGTCCGCTGCTTGCTCTTCGGCTTCTCTTCCGTCTCCATGGAGCACCCTTACTTGCTTCGTTTGGTGTCCACCAGACCGGATCAAGCCCAAGCGAAGGGGAGGCGGGGGAGGGGCCGCGAGAGAACTCGTGCTCGGCCCGTTCGTCCATCCGCGAAGGGGAGGCGGGGGAGGGGCAGCGAGAGAACTCATGCTCGGTCCGCTCGTCCATCCGCGAAGGGGAGGCGGGGGAGGGGCAGCGAGAGAACTCGTGCTCGGTCCAGCCCGTCCAGGGATGCGCGGTCAAGTCGCGCCCGGTCAGGTCACAGGGCGAAGTCGGCGACCACCGGCGAGTGGTCGGAGGCCGCCTTCACGTCCTCGCCGTGCACGATGCTCACGCGGGTGCGCGCGGCCGCCGTCGCCGGGTCGGGGAGCAGGTAGTCGTATCGGCGCGGCGTGTTCCAGACGTAGGTGTAGCGCTCGGCCTCGGGCACGTCGTTGGCGATGTCGACGTAGCCGCCGTCGACGATGAGCCCCACCGAGGCGGAGCCGGGCTCGTCGTTCAGGTCGCCGGCGATGATGACCGCCCGGTCCGGGTCCTGGTCGCGCAGCGCGTCGGCGATGGACCGCGCGCGGCCGGCCTGGGCCTGGCGCTTGGCCTCGCCGGTGCTGGTGTCCAGCTGGGAGGTCTGGTGGTTGACCAGCAGCACCAGGTCGCGCCCGCCGGGGGCGGCGAGGTGGACCTCGAGGCAGTCGCGGGCCCAGCGGTACGGGCCGCTGCCGTCGGGCGCCCAGAACTTCTCGCCCAGGTGGCTCACCGTCCTCGAGATGGGCAGCCGCGACGCCACCGCGACGTTGATGCCGCGGAAGTCGTAGGAGCGCACGAGCGCGGTGTGGGGCAGGCCGGCCGCGTCGGCGAGCTTCCGGAGCACGGCGTCGTTCTCCACCTCCTGCAGCGAGACGACGTCGGGCGCCTGGGCGGCGATGACCTTGGCCAGCGCGGCGATCTTGGCTTCCATCGCCTCGGTGGTGGCGACCGTGTCCTCCTTGTACGGATCGTCCTGGTCGTCGAAGAGGTTCTCGGTGTTCCAGGTCATCACCCGCACGGTCGGCGGTGGCGGTGGCGGTGTCTCGGCGTCCGGACCCGCGACGGCGCCGGCGTCGGGGCGCGCCGGCTCGACCGCGGCGACGCCCGCGTCCTCACCGGTCGCGGCCGCGTCGGGATTCGCAGGAGGCGGCTGCTCGAGGCCGCCGCAGGCCACCAGGGTGAGGCTCGCCAGGATCCCGATGAGTCGTCGCATGGTCGCTCCCGCGGCTGCTCGCTTCCGCCGCCTCTTGCCCCCATGACAGGGGCCTCGGCCGGCAGGTCGCAGCGGGAGGCGCTACTTCGCGTCTTCCTTGAGGAATCTGCCCAGGCTCGCGTCGAGCTGGCTGCCGGCGACGCCCATCAGGCTGTCCAGCTCGGAGGCCTGCAGC
>DASXVQ010000148.1:0-6595 GCA_036504155.1 Myxococcales bacterium | reverse complement strand
CCTTGGCGGCCGCACTGTCTGGCAGATTCATGCTGCCTCCTCGGAAGAGTCCCGCGGGCTCCTGTCCCGCTGCCCGAGAGGGCCCGGCCGACGCCCCGGAGGGCCGCCTGATCTTGATTGCGGCGATTTTAGAGGACCTCGCAGCACGCGGCACGCGCAAACTTCACCGCGAGTCGGAGCCGGGCCCGCCTCCCGGTCTGCGGGCCGCGGGCTGCGAGCGACCGGATGCCCGGCTCGAGGCTCGATCGCGGGGGGCGCTCCCGGCCGGCTCCCTCGACGGCGCGCCCGGCGACGCGGGCGCCATCCGGGACGGGTTGCAGGCGAACGGCCACTTGGTCAGCGACCGGGAGGTCGCCGGAGCCGGCCACGGGCCTTCCCGTGCGCCCCGGCCGGCCCGCTCGGGCGGTGCCTGCCGCGGTCGCTGCCCGGACGGCGCCGGTCTCCCCCCGGCGAGGTGTCGTTGCCGGGTTCCCCCGTGGGCACCCTTTGGCAGCAGCCCGGGGCCTCTCTTGAACGCCGAACCACCGCCCGCGCCGATTTCCCCCGCCGAGACTCCGTCCGGCCCGGCAGTCCCCGGCTTGACCGAGCTCTTCAAGGCCTCCCTCTTCCTGGGCGCGGTGGGCTTCGGCGGAGGCCTGAGCGTGCTCGGGTCCATCGAGTCGCTGACGGTGCAGCGGCGGCGCTGGCTGACGGCGGAGCAGTTCGCCACCACCGCCACCATCGCCCAGATGCTGCCGGGGGGAGCCGCCGCCAATGCCCTGGCCTCCATCGGGCTGCGCTTCGCCGGGGTCCGCGGCGCCGCCGCCTGCTACCTGGGCTTCGTCCTCCCGGGCGCCGTGGCGGTGCTCGCGCTGGCCATCGCCTACGTCCGCTTCGGGGCCCTGCCCGACGCCGCAGCCTTCCTCTCCGGCCTCAACGCCGCGGTGGTGGGCATCGTGCTGGCCATCGCCATCCGCATGTCTCGCACCAGCGTCGCCCGCCTCTGGCAGATGGGCGTCGCCGCCGGCGCCCTGCTGCTCTCGCTGGTCGGCGGCGCGGGCTCGGGCGAGGTGGCGCTGCTGGGCATCGCCTCGGGGCTGCTGTGGGACCTCGGCCTGCGCCGCGCGAAGCTGCTCAGCCCGCGGCGTCTCTTCCGCCCCAAGCCGGTCCCGCCCGCGGCGCTCCCCGAGGAGGGC
This sequence comes from Myxococcales bacterium, assembly GCA_036504155.1. Classification (GTDB taxonomy): domain Bacteria; phylum Myxococcota; class Myxococcia; order Myxococcales; family UBA5297; genus JACRCT01. Next base: position 5,420 of record DASXVQ010000148.1, on the reverse strand, counting down.
GCGCCGCTCTCGCCGCCCGCGCCCCCGCCCCCGCCCCCGGCCCCGGCCCCACCGCCGGCGCCGGCCGCGGGACCTCCCGGCAACGAGGCGGCGCGAACGCTGAGACTGCCGTCGCTGGTGTTGGCGGTCCTCGCCGCGCCGCTGGTCATCCACGCCCTGGCCGACCTGGCTTCGCTGGCCATCGTCTGCTTCCGCACGGGGCTGGGGGCCTACGGCGGAGGCTTCGCGGCCATCCCCTCGCTGCAGGCGCAAGTCACCGAGCGCCACTGGCTGACCGAGGGGCAGTTCGCCGACGCGGTGGCAGTGGGCAAGCTCACCCCCGGTCCGGTGCTCTTGATGGCCACCTTCGTGGGCTATCTGCGCTCGGGCGTGCCGGGGGCGACCGTGGCCACGCTCGCCGTGTTCGCGGCGCCCTTCGTGCTGGTGGTGGCCCTCAACTCGTGGCTCGAGCAGGCGCGGGACAGCCGCTGGATGCGCGCGGCGCTCCTGGGGCTGACCCCCAGCGTGGTGGGGCTGATGATCGCGGCGGCGCTCACGCTCGGGACGAGCGTGCGCTCGGGCATCGGGGCGGCCATCGCCGCGGCGGTGGCGCTCACGCTCATCCGCTTCGACCGCGTCAACCCGGTGGCGATGCTGGCGCTGGGAGGCGCCGCGCGGGTGCTCTACGGGCTGGCGGGCGGCAGCTAGCCGGCCGGGGACCCGACCCCATCCCCGGCAGGGACACGAAGGCCCCGGCGCGTCGCCGCGCCGGGGCCCTCGAAGCTTCAGTCGTCCCTCAGCGGGCTAGGGGCAGCCGCGCGTGCCCAGGCCGTCGAACGTGTCGACCGGGAAGCCGTCCCATTCCGCGGACGGATCGAACGCGTCGCCGCTGTTGGTGTCGCCGCCGGCGACCGTGCACTTGCGCCGCAGGGACGAATCCAACGTGGTCACGGTCCCGGCGGTCCACTCGGTGCCGGGGTCGAAGCCGACCTGGCCGATGCTGTCGACGAGCTTGCCGCCGCAGACGAGCTCGAGCGAGTCGTCGCCGTTGAAGCTGGTGACGGCGTGCTTGACCGTGCACTTGGAGAGCAGGTCGGGGGCGGCCGAGGCGGAGTTGCAGATGACGTAGGTGGCGCCGGCCGGAAGGGTCGTCCCCGCCGCCCCGGTCCAGGTGCTGGTCGCCGTCGTCCCGCCGTTCGCGTACAGCTTGACCGAGCAGGTCGCCAGGTCCACGGGGCTGCCGGTGCCGTTGTAGAGCTCGAGCGCCTTGTTGTTGGCCGTGCCCTCGACGTACTCGCTGATGATCATCGTTCCCGCGGCGGCAGCCTTGACGTCGAGGGTCGCGGTGTTGGACGTGAGCGCGCCGGCCGTCGCCACCACGGTGACGCCCAGCGCCTCGGCGGCGCCGCCGGTGAAGTCGAAGGCGGCGTTGCTCGCCCCGGTGGCCACGAGCACCGTGGCCGGGGCGCTGCCGCCGGCGGCGACGGTCAGCGTCACCGTCGTGTCCACCGCCACCGGCACGTCGAAGGCCACCGTCATCGCCAGCTTGCCGTTGGTCGCCACCGAGCCGGTCGCCGGGGCGAGGGTCAGCGCGGAGGGCGTGGCGTCCGCGGCGAGCACCTTCACGGTGCCGGTCGCGGTGTCGGCGCCCAGCGTCGCGGTCAGCGTGACCGCGGCGTTGGCGTTGAGGGAGTTGAAGAGGATCGGCGCGGAGGTCTGGCCCGCGGGAACGGTGACCTTGCCGCCGGCGACCTCCAGGTCGGCCTGGGCGCCCGAGGCGACCGCGACGTCGGTCGCGGTGGAGACGGCGCTGACCAGCGTGACCGCCATCGGGGTGTTGTAGGTCGTGGCGTTGGTCAGCCCGGCGCGCAGGGTGCCGGTGGCCGGGACGATGGCCGCGAGCTTGGCGGGGGCCGCGGCGCCGGCCACCAGGTCGGCCGCGAGGCGCGGCTCGATCTTCGAGTTGCCGTGGTCCCAGTGCAGGATGCCGGCGATCGACGTGTAGTTGTCGTTCAGGTTCGGCTTGACCGGCACGTGGAACAGGAAGTCGTGCACGCGCAGGGCGCCGGTGACCTCGAACTCCCAGGGGCTCGTCAGGTCGCTGGCCTCGGGGGTCGGGTTGGGGTTGGTCACCATCACGGCGTTGACCTGGACGATCACCGCCTCGAGCTTGCCGGCGCGGGCGCCGCCGGTGGCGATCTCCGCGGGCAGCACGACGGTCGGGGCCGGGCTGGCCTCGCCGGTGCTGGAGTCGACGACCACCTCGACGCCGGTCAGCTCCTTCTCGCCGTAGTAGTCGGTCAGCGTGCCGGTCTTGACGGTCACGCGGTCGCCCACCTTCACCGTGGGGACGGCGCCGGTGTAGACGAGGATGCCGGAGTTGTCGGCGCCGGCGTAGCCGGGGTCGGTCTCCTTGACCTGGGCGAAGAAGCCGCGCGGCGCGAGGCCGGTCACGAGCACGCCCTTGAGCGCCAGCGTGTCGCCGTACTTGAGGGTGCCGTCCTTGGCCGCGTAGATGGTGCTGCTGCAGGCCTGCGAGCCGGGGTTGGGCTCCGCCGGGCAGGGATCGCACGCGTCGCCCTTGCCGTCGGCGTCGCCGTCGAGCTGGTCCTTGTTGGCGGCGTTGGGGCAGTTGTCCTTGGCGTCGACGATGCCGTCGCCGTCGGCGTCGTTGGTGACGAACTGCGGGCAGTCGGTCTTGTCGGCGTCCATCGGGCAGACGTCGCAGGCGTCGCCCACGCCGTCGCCGTCCTCGTCGGCCTGCTTGCCGTTGTCCATGGGGCGGATGGGGTTGAAGACCTTGGGGCAGTTGTCCTGGGCGTCGTCGATGCCGTCGCCGTCCTGGTCGCCGGCCTTGGGCAGGCCGTCGTAGACGGTGGAGCCGTTGACCGAGGCGCCCACCGGGCACCCCGAGGTGCAGTTGCGCTGCGGCTGGCAGCTGGGCTCGCGGACCGGGGCGCCGGTGCAGGCGAACAGCGGGTACTTGCTCTGCTCGGCGGTGGTGAGGGCCGACAGGCTCTTGCCCACCTCGCGCTGCGCGCAGACCTTCTTCGAGGTGCCGCAGACGTCCAGGGTGTCGCAGGCGCCGCCGTCGGAGAAGGCGGAGACGACGTTGGCGTCGCCGTAGAGCACCTTGCCGCCGCGCATGACCATCGCGACGTCCTTGGTGTCGGCCTCGATGACCGCGCGGTGATCGATGCGGCCGCGCTTGGCGAAGATGGCGATGTCGGCGACCAGCCCCACCTTGAGCGAGCCCACCACGTCGTCGGTGCCGGTGGCGCGGGCGGCGTTGGCGGTGGCCATCAGCCACATGCCCTCGTCGCTGAAGAAGTGGTCGAAGTAGGTGTCGTTGAGGTCCGCGGCGCACTTGAGCTCGCGCAGCAGGTTCATGGAGCCCGAGGGCAGCCAGTCGGTGCCCAGGGCGATGAGCACGCCGGAGCGGGCGTACATCGGCACGCTGGCGGTGTCGCCGTAGAGGCTGACGTTGGAGCGCGGCGACCAGATGAGGCGCGCGCCGTCGGCGGCCATGGCCTTGGCGTCGCTGGGCTTGGCGGCGATGCCGTGGATGAACGAGGTCTTGTTGTTGACCAGGTCGTGGCCGCCGTTGGCGGTCCCGGTGGTGCAGAGGAACTCGTTGTGGGCCGCCTCGTTGATGCCCTCGCCGACGTGCGGCAGGTAGGCGTCGATGGCGTTCCAGCTGGGGTCGTTGAAGGCGTAGCCGCAGTTGCCGGTGCGCTCGGTGCCGCCGGAGTCGCCCAGCGGGAAGGTCTCGAACTCGACCGGCGTCTGGTTCAGGCCCTCCTGGTTGGTGGAGTCGAGGTTGCGCAGGAAGCCGGCGGCGTTGCCGCTGCCGACGGTGGAGGTGGCCCCGCCCATGGCGAAGCGCAGCTCGGCGAAGGACACGGTGTCGGCGGTGGCGCCGCCCTTGATGTAGGTCTTCTGGATGTTGGTGTGGCCGTCATTGCCCTTGCGCCAGTCGTGGCGGTGCTCGAAGCGCTCCTTGGGGATGGCCACGTCGAAGGGCGCGGTGTTGGCGAAGGTGATGTGGTCGTGGGTGTTGATGAGGCCGGGGGAGACCACCGCCTCCGGGCAGGTGATCTTGGTGGCGCCGGACGCCTGGCCCGAGCAGTCGCAGTCGACGCAGGTGATCTTGCCGTTCTCGACGAGCACCTGGCCGCCCCGGTAGACCACGCCGGGGACGAGGACGGTGCCGGTCAGGAGGATCTTGGCGTCGCCGGCGACGGTGTCGCAGATCTGCCCGTTGGGCGGGGTGGGCAGCGACTCGTTGCAGGTGCGGACTTCGATCTGGCCCGGGGGCACGCCGCCGTCGGGGTTGCCGGGGATCGAGCCGTCGGGGTTGCCCGGGACCGAGCCGTCGACGTTGCCGGGGATCGAGCCGTCCTGGTTGCCGGGGATGGAGCCGTCGGTCGTCGGGGGCGGCTGGGCGTCGCCGCTGTCGGCAGGCGGCGGTGGTGGGCAGGCAGCGAGCGCGAAGAGGCTGCACGCGCAGACAAGTCGGAAGAGGCGGGTCATGGCTGGCTCCTGCGCCTTGCTCCCCCGTCCGGGCAGTGGCGCGGTTGGTGTTCTGGGCTGTCCTTCGATGGCGCGTCCCGCGGCCGGGGCGCCGGTCGAGCGCTAGTGTCGCCCAAGCCGCGTATTGACGCCAGCAGGACATTGCGACGCAGGGCCCCCGCAGGGCTAGAATGCCGGGCTTTTGTCAGTCCGCGGGCCGCGGGGTCCGCCTGGAGGTAGCTCCGTGCGCGCCGCCGTCGTCCTCTTCGATTCTTTCGGGACCCTGTTCGAGGTCGAGCCCTTGCGGGAGCGGCTGGTCTGCATCGGCCTGGCGCCGCGCGAGCTGGAGGTGTGGCTCGCCCGGACCTTCCGCGACGGCATCGCCCTGAGCGCCACCGGCACCTTCCGCCAGTTCCACGAGGTGGCTTCGAGCGCGCTCAAGACCCTGATCGCCGAGCTGGGCAACCGGCCCGACCCCGAGAAGGTGCAGGACGTGCTGGCTGGCTTCGGCGAGCTGACCCCGTTCAAGGACATGAAGCTGGCGATGGAGCAGCTGCGCCAGTCGGGCAGCCAGCTCGCGGTGCTGACCAACGCCTCGGCGATGACCGCCAAGACCCTGCTGGGCAAGGCCGGCGCGCTGGAGCTGGTCGAGCGCGTGTTCTCGGTGGACGAGGTCGGCCACTGGAAGCCCTTCCCCCAGCCCTTCCAGCACGCCGCGCAGCTGCTGCGGTTCGAGCCGGAGCGCATCGCCTACGTGTCTTCGGACCCGTGGGAGGTGCAGGGCGCGCGGGCCACCGGGCTGTTCGGAGTGCTGTTGCAGCGGCGCGGCGGGCATCACCAGCCGGCGATGCCGCCGCCGGACCTCACCGTTGCCACCCTCGGGGAGCTGGCGCAGATCGGGCTGCACTTCGATCCCACGGCTTAGCGCC
>DASXVQ010000147.1:0-11747 GCA_036504155.1 Myxococcales bacterium | reverse complement strand
GCGCGCGCCGTTTCCTCTGCATGGTCGCGAGCATTTCGAGCGCCACGGCACCGTCCTCGAACTGACCGAGGAGGACGGCGAGGTGCAGCGCGTTGTGGTCCTGGATCGCGGAACCAACTTGGGCAAGGGGCGAGGGCGCGTGCGCCGGCTGAGCCTGCTGATGCCCGACGACGCCCAGCTCAACCTGTTGAGCTCGTCGACGGAGGACGCAGTCTGGCTGGCGCAGATGCTCTTCGCCCGCTGGAACCAGGAGAACGCCTTCAAGTACGGAGGGGAGCGCTGGGGCTTCGACCAACTCGACAGCCGCCAGGTCGAGGCCTATCCAGACGGGACAATCATCCCCAACCCCTATCGGCGGAACCTCGAGCGCTCGCGGGACCGCGCGCTGCAGCGAGAGGGCAAGCTGCGCTGCAAAGTGGCGCGAGCAAAGGCAGGCTCGCCAGATCGCATCGCCCTCAAGGCCGAGATCGCCGAGACCATGAGCCTGCTTGCGGACATCAAGGTGGGGCTGAGCCAGACGCCGCACCACATCGCCATCGAGGAGACGTACCTGGCCGGCAAACTCGTGCGACATCTGCCGGAGTACAAGCTGCTGGTCGACACCGTGCGTGTGGCTGCGCTGACCGCGGAGGACCACCTCGCAGGCCGCCTGCGGCATTACTTGGCGGCCGAGACCGAGTCGAAGCGGGTCCTGCAGAACCTCTTCAAGGCCGTGGGGAATATCCAGGTGGCGAAATCCCACATCACCATCGCGCTCGACCCGAGCGGAAATCGCGCCGAGCTTCGCGCAATTGAAAAGCTGCTCGCCGAAATCAATCGCGAGGGGCTTTCGCACCCTGCCGACCCGCTGCATCGGCCACTTCGATTCCGCCTTCAAATGGCCCCTTCACCCCAAGGAGCGTGACGGTGCGCCGCACGAAGTCTGGGGCTCCGGGCTGGAGGGGCTAGCATTCCATTCCGGCCACTCGAGCCTCACCCTCAACTTTGCCATTCGCAGTCTCCCTGGGCGACGTGCACAAGGAGGATCCTCTCTCGCGGCGGTGGGCGCGTCCATCGCCGGGGCCAGCACCCGCAGTAATCTGCCGGCACTGCGGGTGCGTCGGCATTCCACCGCGACTTGACCCGCGCGCCGAGGGTCGGCACGGTGGTGGTGGTGGCGGCGCCGGCCAGCGCGGCAGGCTCCCCCAGGTTCCTGCCAGCCTCCTGCTCCCGGGTCCCGAAAGGGCCCCGGGGGCACCTTCACCCCTGGGGAAAGCGCTGGGGCGCCATGATCGCCGAGTCGAAGGACCACGCAGCCCACCGCCGGGGCGCCGGGCGCAACCGCCAGCGCGACGACTGGCGGGGAATGAAGTCGTGCCGGACCGCGGGCAAGGCGCTGCAGGACGACCCGACCGAGGCGCGCGACAGCGAGACCCCTGAGGAGAGGATCATCCGCAGGGAGCGGCGCCCGGTTGGCCGGCCAGAGATCCAGAAAGCAGTCGCCCAGCTCGAGAAGATCGGGAAGCTGCGCGGCCGAAAGCCGGATCTCGTCGAGGCGAAGTTGCGTGCGCTGCTTGAAGAGCACCGAGACGATCCAGGCACCGCCGTTGATGCGCTCACGGCGTGGTTGAAGACGGGGGCCGAGCCGAAGCAGAAGTACTCCGGAGCCAACCTGCGCCGCCGCGTCACGAACGAGGCACTTGTCAGGTTGCGGCTCGCGGGAGTCGCTGTTGACCGGCGCCTGTCCCGGCGGCTGGGCGTCCTTCGACGCCGCTGGGTGGGTGCGGCAGACCGCGCCCGCGCCTGCAAGGCCGTGGTGGACGCGCTCGCGGCGATGGACGAAGCCTCCGCCGGACCCGGCGGGCACCAACTCGTCTGCGAGGTCGTGGGCCTCGTGCAGGCCACCTGCCGCAGGTACAAGGTCGACCTGATTCGGGGAGCCGTACCGCAGGCAGGACACATCCACGAGGCCGTCGCGCTCGCCCGCGCCCTTGGGGCGGACGACCAGCGAAGTGCCGCTGCGGTCGCGGCGCTGACCGGCTACAGGCCGACCGTCGCCGAGCCGACCACCCCCGAAGCTGTCCTGAGCGAAATCCAGCGCAAAGTGCGCGAGGACGTTCGCTGAGGGGCGTCCGCGTCCTGACCAGCTGAAGTAGCGCGGTACCGAGTCGCCCAAGCCGTTCGGGGTGGCGCAGCCGTGCAGCCCCAACAAGAGCGAAGGAGGGTTCGGAGGGCGGCGCGGGTGTGCCCCCGCCCCGGGAACCCCTGCGGCCCGAATCGTCTTCCTGTTGAAGCGCGCAAGCGCCCGCACAGGAGGACTCAAATGCCCAAGCAGCCCCTCGACGCCCGAACCGCCCGGAAGCTCGCCTTCCTCGCCGACAACTGCGACGAGCGCTCGATCCAGAAGGTCGCCCGCGGCGAGTCCGTTCGCGGGCACGTGGGCGAGCGCATAAAGGCCGTGTTGGCCGAGGCCGGGCTCCTGCCCGCGGTCGTCGCCACGGCCGAGCCGCTCCCCACCGACGCGACCAAGTAGCCCCCGCCAACGCCGTGCCGGAGGCGCACCTTGAATCCCACCGACTCAAACACCAACCCCACCCAGGAAGCGGACGGAGCCGGCACTCCGGCCGCTGCCACCGCCGGGGCCTCACCTGAGGCCCCAGCGACTGGCTTCCCCGATTCGGCCCGCCAGCCCGGGGCCACCGGCCCGACGCCTGGCTCACGCGCGACAGGCGTCGCGGCCGGCCTTTCTCCCGAAGCCGCCGCGACGCCGACCGGGAAGCCGACGATCCCCGAGTACTTCGTTCGCCCGCCCGTGGTGGACCTGCAGCGCCCGGCCGGGCTGCCAGCAGTCTCCGGCGTGCAGCCCACGCTGCAGCCCGCGGTAGACGCGGCGCCGCCTGCCGCCCAGGTTCACGAAGAGCCCGCGGCCGAGCCCAAGTCCCAGCCCGAGCCGGTCCCGGAGCAGCTGCCCGCGGTTCAAGACGCGCCGACCGCGCCGCCCAAGGCCCAGGTGGCGCGGGAGGGCCAGGCCGAGAAGACGGCTACCGACGACTCCAACGCCCAGGAGCGCCTCGACCAGCTCGTCCGGAACCTCGAGCGGATCCTGTCGCAGCCTGTGGGCAGCACGCACCGCCCGACCGCACTCCGACACCTTCGGGCTGGCCGGCTCATTGCCGGGGCCATCGCCGACGCTCGCGGTGGCCGGCCGTTGTCCGCAACCGAGGCCTTCGTCGCCGCCCTGCGCGGGCGTGGTGTTGAGCTGGTCATGGGCGTCCACGGGCGCCGGAGCCTGAGCGTAAGTGGACCAACCACCCAGGCTGACCTTCAGGAAATCACGCATCGAATGCGCGCCATCCGGCGGCACCTCCGCGCGGAGGCGCTCCGATGACCACCCGGGACGGCGCGCCCCGGCGCGAGGGCGGGTTCATCACCTTGCACAGGCAGATTCTCAGCTCGCCGCTCTTCAAGGCCCTCAGCCCCGAGCAACGCTGGGTCGCCGTGGTCTTGCTGCTCCGCGCGAACTGGCACGACAGCGGGTTCGAGCACGCCGGCACCTGGCACCCGATTGCCCGCGGAGAGCTCGTCGACACCCTCGCGACCATCGCCGGCTTGGCCGACGTTTCGATCAAGGTCGTGCGCACCACGCTCGCCAAATTGATGGCCGACGACTCCAGGGCTGGGGGTCGGGGTCCTTTCCTGAAAACCAGGAATCTGGGCACGGGCCTGGGCACAGGTTCGCGCGTCCTAACCATCGTCAATTACGACGAATTCCAGGCAGCCGCGGCCCGAGGGGGCACGGGATCGGGCACGTCAGGGGCACGTCGGGGGCACGGCAGGGGCACTATCCAACAAGTGGAACCCCTCGAAGAAGGGGGAACACCAGACCCAAACAACAACACCAGCGCTGACGCGCCGGGGGGTGTTGGGGGTGAGGCGGCTCCCGCTTTGAAGCGGGCCGCCACCAACACCAGCCGCCAAAAGAAGACGCCCGACCGACCGACCGACCCGCGACAGCAGACCGTCGCGGCGCTCGAGGCGATCTTCAGCGAGGCCCTGGGCACGCCCTACCGCGCCACCGCGGGCGACGCAGCCCAGGTGGCGAAGCTCCTGGCCTGGCCCGAGGCCACCGCGCCAGAGATCGAGCGCAGGGCCGGGCTCGCGCTGAGCGACACCTTCAGCGGGCACGGGATGACGATCCGCAAGCTCGTCGCGGACTGGCCGAGTTGGGTGAAGCCGCGGGCCTCGAGCGCGCGCCCGCCGCCCTCGAGTCTTCTCACCGAAGCGCAGAACGCAGAGCACGCCAGCGTGCCCGAAGGGACCGTTCATGACTTCTGAGCGAACCGAATTGTCCGAGCAGGTCTGGGACGACGCGCTTGCCCACGCCCGCTTCTACGCTAAGCGACTCAGCTGGGACGACGACGCCGCGGCGGTCATCGCAATGACGCCCGAAGAGCGCGCGAGAACCCTCGGGGGCGACGACGCCTTCGTGGACTCGATCGCGGACCTCACCGACCGCGGAGTGCCTGAGCGCATCAAGGACCTCCTCTTCCGCGATGCGCTCCAGGGCGAATACCGACGCCCGCTCGCAGAGACGGCCGGGCTGGCGGGGGCGCGGGAGTTCGTCGCGTCGAAGCTGACGTTCTTGGGCCTGCTCGGCGGGGTCGGCGCTGGCAAGTCGGTCGCCGCCGACTGGACTCTCACGACGGTGCGCGCCACCCAGCACGAGGACCCAGTGACGCGCATCCTGTTCAACGTCCCTGGGGCCATCCGGCTGCGCGACGTGCAGGTGGTCCGGAGCACCGAGCTGGCCAGGTTGTCGAAGTTCGGCGACGACTCCGAGACGTGGGACGAGTTGCGCGAGGTGCCCCACCTTGTCGTCGACGACTTGGGGGTCGAGACGCTCAACGACTTCTGGGCTGAGCGCCTGGGCGAGCTCATCGACGTCCGCTACGGCGCCCGCCGCAGGACGATCTTCACGTCGAACCTAAGCGTCGCGGCCTTCAAAAAGCGCTACGGCGCGCGCGTCGTCAGCAGGCTCCGCGACGACGGTCTGATCGTCTCCTGCGGTGTGCGCGACCTCCGCTCGCGTGGCGATGGTGGAGGTGCGGCATGAGCGGCACCTCGCACCTGCAGGGGGTCATGGTGCGCTCGAAGGCCACGCAGTTTCGGCGCACGATGACGAACGCTTGGCGGACCCTGGGGGAGCTGCAGATCGCGGCCAAGCTCGAGGATGCCGAGCGCACTCGGGCGAAGGCTGCCGCCGCCGCCGACGCGCAGGCCCGGCGCGCCATCGAGGCCGGCCGGCAGCCGCTCGCCGAAGTGCAGCAGGCCGTTGGCTATCCTGGGCGGCACTTCCGCTGTCTGCAGTACGCGGAGGCGCGACGGCTGGGTGCGCGTCCAACCCAGGATCCCGAGATCTGGGTTTTGCCGAACGGCGCTCACGAGAGCTTCGAGCGCACCGTCGGGCACGCTAGGCACCTTGCGAAGATCGCCGCCCAGCGCCGTGAAGCCGGCGAGGACCGGGCCGCACGGCGCCTCCGAGACACCCTGCGCAGGCATCCGGCCCGCGCTGAACCCGCGGCATCAGCCGCACACACGAAGGGAGCCTGAAGCCATGCCCATCACCCGTCCCCCGCAGTACACGTCGGTCGACTCGAGCGCGGTCGACCTCGACTTGGCAGTCGACCTGGCCGTCACCGGAGTGCGCAACGAGCTGGCCCGACTCAAAGGCCAGGAGCGGACGGTCTGGCCGCAGCAGTCGGCGGACCTCCACCACGACACCGTCGAAGCGCTGGCCTTCAAGAACAAGGCTGGGGGCGAGTTGGCCGCGTGGACCGCTCGGCACGAGCTGTGCGGGCAGCGGGAGGCCGCCGGAGTCGCGGCGCACGAAGCGAGGGTGAAGCGCATCCCGATCTTGGAGGCCAAACTCGCCGCGCTCGAGGCAGGGAAGCGCGAGGAGCAGCGGCAGCGCGAGGCCGCCGAGCGTGAGGAGGAGCGCCAAGCCGAGGCGGCGAAGGCCGAGGACAAGCGGCTGGAACACGAGGCGTGGCTCGCCCTGCAGCCGCAGCGCGACGAGGCCATGCGCGTCCGCCGAGCCAAGGAGGCTGTCGCCGCGCAGGAGGCCGCCGAGCGCGTCGCCGAAGTCGAGTCCAAAGGCAGGGCGGCTCTCGCTGGCAAGAACGGAGCGACGGCATGAGGGCGCCAGCCATCAGCATCACCTGCATCGACTCCGGCGTGCAGGCCAGCTTCGAAGCCGACCCGAAGGCGTGGCGCCGGCCGACGCCCGCCATGATCGCCGCGTCTCGGGCCACTGCGGCGAGCCAGCGCGCCGAAATCGACAAGTACCTGAGCGCGGCCGACTGCGTCCTGGCCGCCACCAACGACCGCCTAGCCCGCGAGCCCGCCCGCAGCGTCCTCGCCGTCGTCGCCCACGCGCAGCCGACATGGCCGCCGGGCGCGGGTGCCGTCGGCAAGCCCTCGCCCAGCCCGATCAAGCCGCCGCTGCCTCCCGCGGCGAAGGCCCCGGTCTCGCCGAAGCTCGCGAGGTCCATCGAGGAGCTGGTCGACCTCGCAAGCGGGGGCGACCGGGACGCGGAGGAAGAACTCCGAGGGCGCACGGGCTACTCGAGCGTGGAGCTGCGCACCGCGCGCAAGGCCGGCGTGAAGCTGAAGGCGAAGGGCGAGAGGTAGTCGCGGCGATCGAGAGCGGCGCCCCCCACGGCGCCGCCCTCGACCTGCAGAGCAGCCGCGCGCCGCAGGGGAGCCGCGGAACCCGTAGCAGAGCAGGAGGCACATCATGGAGCCCAGGACACCGACGCTGGCGATCATCCCCGGTGGCGCGTCTGAACCGGAACCCGCGGATGACTTCGGGGGCGCGGATGACCTCTGGACCGTCAAGCGCGCGGCGAAGTACTTGGGCAAGGGCGAATTCTGGGTCTATCGCCAAGCTGAAGCGGGCCTACTGCCGTACCGGCGGATCGGGCGCACCCTGCGGTTCATCCCTGCCGAGTTGCGCGCCTGGGTGGAACAGGCGCCGGGCAAACCTGGGTTGCTGCCGAGCGGTCGTTGACGGTCGCTGGGTCACCACGGTTACGTCGAGCCAGCAGTCCATCGAATGAAAGGGGCGACCTTGAGCTACGCCTACACGAAGCCCGGTTCCTCGGTCATCTATCTCGGCTTCAAGGACGCCAGCGGGCGCCGCGTGCAACAGAGGAGCGCGGCCCTGACGCTCACCGAAGGCCGGCGGCTCGCTCGCGACCTGGAGCGCAAGGCCGAGCGCATTCGCGACGGACTGGAGGCCGCCGCGCCCACCCCCACCACCTTCGCCGCCCTGGCGAAGCGCTACCTCGACGAGGTGGCCTCGCAGAAGCGCTCAGAGGCGCACATCAAGTCGCGGTGCAATGTCCACCTAGTCCCGGAGATTGGCGCGCGCCTCTTGTCAGAGATCCGTGCGGGCGACGTCGAGGGCTTCCTTTCGCGCAAGTCGACCGGTGGACTCAAGCCGCAGACGGTGGAGCACCTTCGCCGCACACTGCACGCGATACTTGGATTCGGAATTCGGGCTGGCTTGCTCCGAGGCGAGAACCCCATCGCTGCAGTACCCCGCCGAAAGATCGCAGAGCGGGCGATCCGTGTACTGGAGCCCGCGCTCGCAGCGAAGGTGGTGGCGTCGGTACCCGCGAGGTGGCGCAACCTCTTCGCCACAGCAGTCCTCACGGCCGCGCGCAAGGGTGAGCTGTTCGCCGCCCGCCCGGCCGATGTGGACCTTGAACACCGGACGCTGAGACTCGAGGGGTCGCACGCGGGGCCGACCAAGAGCGGCAAGGTTCGCTCGCTTCCCATCTCCGACGAACTCGCGCCGTTCCTGGCTGACGCCCTCGAGCACACACGAGGCGGCTTCCTGTTCCCCGGGCCGAACGGGAAGCGGCTCTCCAAGTACGTCAACCTCGCCGAGATCCTCCGCGACGCCCTAGTCGCCGCGGGGGTGATCGACCATTGGGACCTGAAGTGCCGGCGGCAGGGCTGTAGCCACGTCGAGCAGAGCGCCGAGAAGAAGTCCCTGTCCTGCCCCAAGTGCGGCTTCGCGCTCTGGCCGGTGGCCATCCCGCCGACCTACCAGTTCAAGGATCTGCGCAGCACCTGGGCGACGCTGGCCGTCGAGGCGACTGGAGACCTCCGCTTCGTCCAGGCCGGCCTTGGGCATTCGGACCCTCGGGTGACCGAGCGCCACTACGCCGCGGTGCGCAGTCGGCACCTGGGCGAACAGGCGAACAAGGTCCACCTCGGACTGCACGCGCCGGTGGCCGCCACGCCCGCCCCGCGCCCCGCAACTTACCCGGCGCTTACCGGAGCCCAGGTCCCGCAAAACCAAGGGCCGAAGCCGCCGGGAAATCCCTTGGCAGCTTCGGCCCTTGGCGATGTGGGCGCGACTGGAGTCGAACCAGCGGCCTTTGGCTTCGGAGGCTCGAGCGGGACAGGCGTAGGCCCGGCACCGGCGGGCACGCGCAGCGGCATCTTGAGCACCCGGCCCTCGCGCAGATCCAGCCGGAGCTTGCCCACCTCGGCGCAGAGCGACTGCCAGGGGATCGTCGTGTAGAGGTCGAGCACGTCGCCCCGCGGCCCGTGCGTCATCAGGCCCACCAGGTCTCGCGAGGCCCCGTCGCCCTGCAGGAGGCTGATGGCGGTCCGGCGTGTCGTAGAGACGGCGGTCGCGCAGCCCCAGCTTGGCGAGGTCGTCCTTGAAGCGGCGGCGCGCGTCGTCCCACCGTCTGGTGCTCGAGCTCCTCGCCGGACACCTCGGCCAACAGCAGGTCGTCGGGCTTCGGCGCCCGGCCGGTCAGGCGCTGCCAGCCGGAAATCTTCCACGCTGCGAGCACCTTCGCCTGCGATTCCCTATCCAGAGACGGCCAGGCGGCGGGGCGCACAGGGTGCAGTCCGGCTTCGTCTTCGCGTGAACGCGATGGGCAACGTCGAAGAAGCGAAGATCGTCCAAGGCATCGACGCCGATTTGGATCTTGCTGCTCTTGAAGCGGTAGGGCACCTCGGGTTCAAGCCTGCTCTCGACAAGGGCGAGTTCGTCTCGACGGAGATCACGTACACGTACTTCTTGATGGTGCTGCCCCGCCGCAGCCGCCACCGCCGCCGCCGCTGCTAGTGCCCCCGCCGCCTCCGCCGGTGGTTCCCTGAAACGGCGTGCCCGGTGGGGCCAGGGCGTGACTACCGTCGTCGCCAGGGGCACTCGCTCTCGCGGACGAACCTGACGGCGGCACCCCGGAGGTCCCGTGGCCTGGATCCCGTGGCCTGGATCCCGTGGCCAGGTCCCGTGGCCTGGGAGCTATCCGGGCCGGAGGCGAGATACTCTCGCGGGCGCATGAAGCTGCACTTCATTCCTGACGGTGCATTGGACACGCCCGCGCTCCTGCTCGCCAACGCGGAGCCTGAAGCAGTCCGCCGGCTCGCCGAGGCCCTGGCCGACGCCGAGCTGCGGGAGATCGCGCTCCACACGCTGCCGGGCATCGAGTCGGTGGGCGGCGTGAAGCTGACCGCGTCGACGGCGAAGACCGATCTGGGCGTGCGGGCCGTGGGAGAGCTGCACTTCGACTGGGAAATGGACGCGGAGGGCTGGCTGGGAGTGATCGACCTGCTGGAGCCGTTCACGCATCCCTGCGGCAGCCCGCGCTTCCAGTACCTGCACCGGACTCGCGGCATCTCGGTGATCATCTCGACCGGGGAGAGCTGGTAGCTACTGCGACGCCTCCCGTGATGCAGCCGCTCGGATGGGCCCAGTGTCCGGAGCGGCAAGGCCATCGGCCGGCCGCGGCACGTGGACGCCGCCCGCGTAGCCCAGTTGCAGCGGGAGGGCCGGTCGTGGCCCCCTCTCCGTGGCGAAAGCCCTACATCTTGTGCCGAGGCCACCGCCACGCGGCGGCGTCATCGCCCTGCTCCCGTCGATGGTGGTCTCGTGCTCCCTGCGTCGGCTAAAGCCTCCCTTCCGGCATCGATTCCGGCGTCAAGACGCACGGCAGGAGTGCACGCGCAGAACGATGCTCTCGGGCATCCATCAGGAAGATCGATTTGAGGTACCCCTTGACACAGTCGGTCACACCGTACCGGTTCTGGGCACCCTCCAGACAAGCTCGCGAAGCTCACGCCCCCGTCCCAGATGTCACAACCACCAAGGAAGAGGAGCGAAAACTCCAGCAGTAGTCGGAATAGCCGCTTCATGTCAGTCGGTCACCTTGAGGCATGCGGGCGACTCCTGGAGATGGGTGCCGCTCAGCGCGTCTGACACCGCTGCCGCCAAGAGTACCAGCCGGCCTGTGCGCTCATGCAACAAGCCCCGTGCACCGGCGCACAGCCGGTCCTTCTCTTCCGCCAAGCGCCCGCGCCGAGAGCCTGGGCCAGCGCGCACGGGTGGGGCTGGGGCGTCGTCGCTTCCCTGGCCGAGATCCAGCGGGTCCACGAGCTGCGCGCCGCCGGCCGGACGGGGAGCCCGTCACAGGAGCACGCTGGCTAGACCGCAGATCGGGAGCAGAACAATGGAACCAACGAACGACCTGCGAGCCCATCGGAAGAAGGCATAGGTGTGCGCGAGCTTGCGCCGGATCTCGTCTGGGGCCTGGAGGTACTGCCCTTCGACGTAGCCAGGCATCGACGCCCGGAAGAAGCTCAGCTCCACGCCGGAAGTGGCGAGGCGCTCTTTAAGCACGAGGTTTCCGACGACGAAGGCAACGCCCGAGATGAACAGGGCGACAGCTGCGAGGGCCATTAGCGGGTGGGTGTGAAGGGTCATCTGGACCGTGTGCCAGCGAGTAGGGAAATGCAGCGGGCCGCTAGTCCTTGCAGATGAGCCGGTGTAGAGCGGGGACCAGAGCGCGTTGCCGGCCGACGATTGGGACAGGCGCGCACCGAGACGCCGTGCGTCGTGGAGGCCGGCCGCGTCGCCGAGCAGCATCGGGCGGGCCGGTCGTGGCGCCTGCGCTCACCCGCTTGCCCGCCATGACCGGCTCTGACCATGCCGCCTCAGCGCAGCTGCTTGCCAGGAGGCGACGGCTGACCTGGGGCAGAGGTGATCTTCTTTTTTGTGAAAGCCTGCATCAACACGCCCGCCGCAGCTCCCATGCATCCGAAGATGATGAGCTGGCCTAGGTCGAAGCCACCGAAACGCAGCTTGCTCTTGTCCTCGATCAGCAAGAGGGCGAATGGGACTGCCATGATGACGACGGCCATTGCCACGCTCGCCGCCTTGCTTCGCGCCTTCTGAGCCACCTCGTTCACCGTCCCTTCGTCTGTTCATCACGCCGCGTGACAACGAGACCGAAGCTTGTGCGTTGCCGCAGGCCCCAAGAAGAGGCGCGCGTCTCCGGACGTGAATCCACGGCCGACAGCCGTACCGATTTCACTGATTTTGGCGCGACGCTCCGACGGAGAGCAACCCCCGCACGCGCAGCAGCGAACGCCTGCCGAGGCAGCGTGCATTAGCGCCGCGCTCCAGCTCAAGCCCACGGGATGTCGGATCCGGCCGGTAGCCTGCTCGGGTCGCCGGTCCCCAGCGCCGCCTTCGGCGACGTCGCGCCCGGGCCCTTGGCCTTGGGCGCCTTCCCCTTCTTCGTCCCGGCGGCCTCGCCCTGGGCTTGATCCGGTCTGGTGGACACCAAACGAAGCAAGTAAGGGTGCTCCATGGAGACGGAAGAGAAGCCGAAGAGCAAGCAGCGGACCAGGCGGTCGTTCAGCGACGAGTTCAAGGCCGGGGCCGTCGCGCTGGTGCT
>DASXVQ010000146.1:0-119037 GCA_036504155.1 Myxococcales bacterium | reverse complement strand
CTTGCCGCTGGCGTCGGTCTGGCCGACGACGAAGGTGTCCTCGTTGAAGAGGCGCTGCCCGGGGGCGGTGGTGAGGTTGATCGCCTCGATGGTGACGTTCGGGCCGGCCAGGCCGGTGAGGCCGTTCTTCTGGTCCGCGGTGAGGACGACCTTCAACGGATCCAGGTTGGTGGGAGGCGTCGGGCTGTCGCCGCCCAGCTTCGCGCGGCCGACCACGGCCTCGAGGAAGTTCTTGGCGGTCGGAGAGAGCTTGAGCTGGCCCCCGTCGAGCATCGCGCAGAGGTCCTTCTTCTCGTTGGCGGACATGCCCTTGACGACCAGGTCCAGCTGCTGCTGGCGGGTGATGCCCGGGGCGGCCAGCTCGGTCAGCGCCTTGGCGAAGCTGCGGCTGGAGGTGTCGGCGACTGCGGCCAGGATCTGCACGACGTTGCTGTCGTCGACCTGGGTGTTCGCCTTGACCATCTGGTTGTAGATGGAGTTGAGCTTGGTGTCCTTGATGCTGACAGGCATTTGGGCCTCCCGGTAAGTCGAGGTGCGGCTTGGCCGGCCGCTGTAGTCGGTTCGGAGCGATTGTCGCACCTCCGCGCACAAAGTTTCCGGCATCAGGGCATTTTTGGGCTTTTCCGAGGAGAAGCTCCCATTTCACTCCTGTTTTCAGGCGCTTGAAGGCCCAGGGCCGAGTCCTCGGGAATCCCTTCGGAAAGCCGCCTTTTGCCCCCCGGAACACCCTGGGCCAGGGCCTCCCCATCGAAATCGTTGCGGCCGCCCCTCCCCTGCCCGGCGAGCCTGTTGGCGGCTCTGGCGGGCGCTTCGCGAGCCTTGTCCGGCCCGATTCGCGAGGGCATTCTGCGACCCGTGAACGACCCTTCCGCCGTCGGGGACCACCTCTACCTGCGTCCCCTGGACCAGGACGATGCCCAAGCCGTCGTCCCGTGGTTCGAGGACCAGGACGTCTCCAGCATGACCCCGTCGGTGCGCGAGCCGACGACCTTCCTCCAGGAGATCGCCAGGAGCGAGCAGGACGTGTCGCTGGGCATCTGCACCAAGGACGGCGACCGGCTCATCGGCCTCGCCGGCCTGCATGGCGTCGACATGGAGGGCCGGAGCGCGATGTTCGGCATCGTCATCGGCGAGAAGGAGCACTGGGGCAAGGGCTACGGCACCGAGGCCACGGCGCTGGTGGTGGACCTCGGCTTCGGCCGCATGAACCTGCAGCGCATCTGGCTCGAGGTCCTCGCCGCGAACGAGCGGGGCATCCGCGCCTACGAGAAGGTGGGCTTCAGGCGCGAGGGAGGGCCGGGTCCGTCGGGCTCGCTGGTGATGGCCATCGCGCGAGAGGATTGGAAGGCCGCGGCTACTGCAGCCCGCCGGTGTGCATGAGCATCACCGGGTCGATCCCCATGTCCTTGAGGACCGTCTCCCACATCTGCGGCGCGGGCGTCTCGAGCACGTGGCGGCTGGAGGGCTCCGCGGTGATCCAGGCGCCCTCCCGCAGCTCTTTCTCGATCTGCCCCGGGGCCCAGCCGGCGTAGCCCAGGCAGAGCCGGAAGTACTCGGGCGGGCCCTGGAAGAGCATCTTGAGGCTGTCGAGCGAGCCGGAGACGAACATCCCGTCGAACAGCGGGATGGCCTCGGGCACCTCGGTGCGGCCGTGGAGCACGAAGCCGCGCTCGGGCTCGACCGGGCCGCCGACGTAGACGAGCGCCTTCTCGTAGTCGCCGCTCACCTCGATGCCGTGGCCGCGCGCGACATCCGAGAGCTTGAGCGGCGCCGGCCGGTTGACGACCAGGCCCATCGCCCCGCGGTCGCTGTGCTCGAGCATGAGCACCACCGCGCGCTGGAAGTTCGGATCCCCGAGCTGGGGGACCGCGACGAGGAATCCGGGGGCAATCTCGCTCACGGGGTTCAGCTTCCTCGTTCGACGCGGTCAACGCAAGGCCCAATCCGGCCTGCTAGAGTGCCGCGCCGATGGAAACGGGCACCGAGGATTCGACCATGGACCCGGCCCTCCGACCGACCGGTCCCAGCGCCGCGCGCGAGGCCTACCGCACCCGCCTCGACCAGGCGACGCAGCTCGCGCAACTGCTGGAGCGCAAGAGCTTCTGGCTCGCCAACGCGCGGCTGGTGACGTTCCTGGGCGCCGCGGGAGTGGGCCTCGCCGTCTGGGCCGGCAAGCTTCCCTCGGCGGCGCTGGGGGGCGCGCTGGGCAGCTTCCTGCTCTTCCTGGGCGCGGCCGTCGCCCACGACCGGGTGATGAACGCGCAGCGCCGGGCCCACGGCCGCGCCGAGCTCAACCGCCGCGGGCTCCTGCGCCTGGACGACCGCTTCTCCGAGTTGCCGGAGACCGGCGCGCGCTTCGCCGACCCGGCGCACCCCTACTCCGGCGACCTCGACTTGTTCGGCCCGGCCTCGCTCTTCCAGCGGCTGGACGCCACCGCGACCCGGCACGGCGAGGACGAGCTGGTCCGCTGGCTCAGGGCCGGCGCGCCGGCGGGCGAGATCCCCGCGCGCCAGGAGGCGCTGCGCGAGCTGGCGCCGCAGGTCGATCTGCGCCAGGCCATCCAGGTCGAGGGCCAGCTTCTCTCCAAGGAGAAGCCCGACCCGTCGCGGCTGCTCGGCTGGGCCGAGGGCTCGGCAGAGCTGTCCTGGGGCGGCTGGCGGGTGATCGCCTGGGCCCTGCCCTGCTGCACCGCGCTGGGGTGGCTCGCCTCCGAGTTCGGGCTCGCCCCGAACCTCGCCTGGGCCATCCCGCTGGCGATCCAAATCGTCCTCGTCGTCGCCACCGCGCGGTCCGTGGCCCGGCTCTACGGCAGGCTGCGCGCGCCGGGCGAGAAGCTCCTGCGCTACGAGCGCCTCTTCGAGGCCGTCGAGAAGCTCGAGCCCAAGAGCCCGCTGCTGCGCGCTCTCGTCGAGAGGACCCGGGTGGACGACACCCCGCCTTCGGTGCAGCTGGGCCGGCTGGGCCGCGCGCTGGCCTACCTGCAGGCCCGCGAGCAGCCGCTGTTCCACCTCCCGGTGAACCTGCTCTTCCTCTGGGACCTGCACTGGGCCACCTCGCTCGAGCGCTGGCGCGACCGGTCCGGCACGAGGCTGCGCGGCTGGTTCGAGGCGGTGGGCACCCTGGAGGCGCTCTCCAGCCTCGCCGGCTTCGCCTTCGAGAACCCCGGCTATGCCTGGCCCACCGTGGCCGACGACGAGACCCGCCTGGTCGCCGAGGCCCTGGGCCACCCGCTGCTCCCCGGCGCGCGCCGGGTGGACAACGACGTCGAGCTGGGCGCGCCCGGCACGGTGCTGCTCGTCACCGGCTCGAACATGGCGGGCAAGACCACCCTGCTCCGGGCGATGGGCGTCAACGCGGTGCTGGCGCAGGCCGGCGCCCCGGTCTGCGCCCGTTCGATGACGCTCTCGCCGCTGCAGGTGGCGACCAGCATGCGCATCCAGGACTCGCTGGCGCAGGGGCTCTCCTTCTTCTATGCCGAGCTGGAGCGGCTCAAGAAGGTGCTCGACCTGTGCAAGACCCGGCCGTCGCTGTTCCTGCTCGACGAGGTCCTGCAGGGCACCAACACCGCCGAGCGGCAGGCCGCCTCGCGCGCCATCGTGCGCCGGCTGGTCGAGCTGGGCGCCGTGGGCGGCATCGCCACGCACGACCTGGGGCTGACCACGCTGCAGGAAGAGACCGGCGGCAAGGTGAAGAACGTGCACTTCACCGACCGCATCGTGGACGGCGAGATGACCTTCGACTACCGGCTGCGCCCAGGGGTCGTCTCCACTACCAATGCGCTGGCGCTGCTCGCGAAGGTCGGGATCGACATCCAGGTCCCCAAGGCCTAGCGGGCGAGGAGCGGGCTCGAGGATGGCGAACGTCGAGACGGCGGTGGTGCTGATGAACCTCGGGGGCCCCGACAAGCTCGAGGACGTCGAGGGCTTCCTCTTCAACATCTTCAGCGACCCGGACGTGATCCAGCTGCCGCTGGGCTTCCTCTGGCAGAAGGCGCTGGCGCGGCGCATCGCGAGGAAGCGCGCCCACGAGTCGCAGGAGAACTACAAGAAGATCGGCGGCAAGTCCCCCATCCTCGAGCTGACCCGGGCGCAGGGCGCCGAGCTGGAGAAACGGCTGGGGCCGGGCTTCAAGACGTACATCGCCATGCGCGCCTGGACGCCCTCCACCGAGCAGGCCGTGGAGGCGCTGGTGGCCGACGGCGCCAAGAGGATCGTCGCCTTCCCGCTCTATCCGCACCGCACGCGGCCGATGAGCGTCTCGTCCGTGCGCGAGCTCTACCGGGTGCTGAAGGCCCAGAAGATCGCGTTGCCGGTCCACGAGGTCTGCTGCTTCCCCAAGGAGCCGGGGCTGCTCGACGCCTGGGCCGAGAACCTTCGCCAGACGCTCGCGCAGATCCCCGAGGACCGCCGCGCCGCGACCCACGTGCTCTTCAGCGCTCACGGCCTGCCGCAGAGCCTCGTCGACCAGGGCGATCCCTACCTGGAGCAGGTGAAGCTCACCGTCGCCGGCGTCATGGAGCGCGTGGGCCAGGACCGGCCGCACAGCCTGGCCTTCCAGAGCCGGGCGACCGGAGCCAAGTGGCTGGAGCCGGCGACGCCCGCGGCGCTGGCGGACCTGGCGAAGAAGGGCGTGCGGGACGTGGCGGTGGTGCCGATCGCCTTCGTCACCGAGCACGTCGAGACGCTGTTCGAGCTCGACCTGCTCATCAAGGATCAGGCCGCGGCCGCCGGGCTCACCGGCTACCACCGCGTGCCGGTGCCCAACGTCGCGCCCAAGCTGATGGACGCGCTGGCGGACCTGGTGCGCCGCGCGCTGGAGAGACCGGAGCCGCTGTGCACCGCGGACGTTGCGGGCTGGCCGTGTCCGCACGTGGCGGACCCGCGCAGGCGCTGACCGGACGGGAGCTGTTCAGCGCCCGGTGACGAGGTTGAAGCTCCTCGTGGTCGTCTTGTTCGGCGAGACCTCGACGGTCGCTTCCCGGCGCCCGCCGATGAGGCGGTTGACGAGCCGCACCTTGTGCACGCCCGCCGAGACCTCGCGGGTCAGCGGCGCGGGCGACGCCCGGCCGCCGTCGAGCTCGATCTCGCAGCCCTCGAGCGGGATGCACTCGATGTCGATCGTCCCCTTCCCCACCGGCGCCGCGGGTGCCGCGGCGACCTCGCCGCTGCCGCCGGTGGCCCCGGGCGCGCCGTCCGCCGGCTTCCGGCCCGGGTCCGCCTCGCCGACCCTGATCTCCTTGCCCGGCTTGCCGCCCGCGTTGCGCGGCGCCGGCGGCTTGTCCTTGGGGTCCTTGGCGTCGTCCGGGCGCGCCAGCGGGGTCGCCGGCATGGGCAGCGGCGTCGCCTCCTCGTCGTCGAGGCTGAAGCCGGTCCCGCGCAGCCAGGCCATCCCGCCGATGCCGCCGCCGACCGCGAGCAGGAACAGGAAGAAGGCCAGCACCCCGCTCATCGCGCCGCTCTTCTTGGCGGGGCCCTTGTCGTCCTTCTTGGACGCGGCCAGCGCCTTCGCCACCTCGGCGTCCTGCGCCTTGCGCTCCGGCATCTTCTCCCCCTTCGGCTCGGCGGCGGCGGGCTCCGCCTGGACCGGGGCCTTGGCGCGCTGCTTGGGCACCTCCGACTTCGAGGGCTTGCGCGGCACCGACTTGGAGTTCGGGTCCCGGGTCAGCTTGCGCGGCCCGGGCTTGGGCGCCGCGGCGGCTTGGCGCGAGGTGTCGGTGGCGCTGCCGTCGTCCGCGGGGGCGAGCGCCGCCGGGTCGGTGGCCAGGTTGATCATCCCGACCGGCTTCTCCTTGCCCTCCTCGAACCGGCGCAGCCGCTCGGCGAGCAGGTCGAAGCGCTCCTTGTAGAACTCGTCGACCAGCGTCCCCAGCTCCGTCCGCGAATACCCGGGCCAGGTCTTGTGGTGGTAGGTGGCCAGCACCTGGGCGAGGTCGGCGCAGCGCGGGAAGCGCTCCTCCGGCGTCGGGGCCAGGGCGCGCTCCAGCGCCGCGGCGATCTCCCGGGCGACCTGGACGCCGGCGTCGGTCAACGGCCGCGCCTGGCCTTCCGCCACCTGCTTCATCAGGTCGAAGTCGGTCGACGAGTCGTAGTGCGCCCGGCCGGTGAGCGCCTCCCAGAGCACCAGCCCGGCCGCGAACTGGTCGCTGCGCGCGTCGATGGCCAGGCCGCGCACCTGCTCGGGCGACATGTACGCGAGCTTGCCCTTGATGGTGCCCTGCTGGGTCTGCGTCAGCCGCCCGCGCGCCTTGGCCACGCCGAAGTCGGTCAGCTTCACCGTGCCCTCGCGCGTCACCAGCACGTTGTCCGGCGAGACGTCGCGGTGCACCACCCCCAGCGGGCGCCCGGCGGGGTCGGTCATCGAGTGCGCGTGGTCGAGCGCCTGCAGCAGGTGGACGGCGATGTCCAGCGCGCAGGCCTCGGGCATGCGCCGGCCGGCGGTCGCCAGCTTCCCCAGCAGCCCGGCGAGGCTGGGCCCGGAGACGTACTCCAGGGCGATGAAGAGCCCGCCCTCCCCGTCCCGCCGCAGCTCGTGCACCTCGGCGATGTTGGGGTGCGAGAGGTGGGAGGCGGTGCGCGCCTCGTCGATGAGCATCCGGACGAAGTGCTCGTCCCCCGCGTACTGCGGCAGGATGCGCTTGATGGCCACCACCTTCGAGAAGCCCTGCTCGCCCACGATGCGGGCGCGGAAGAGCTCGGCCATCCCTCCGATGGCGATGCGGTCGAGCAACTCGTAGCGGGATGCAGTTTGCACGGCGCGGATTATACCGGGAAGTCCGGCGAGTGCGACCCCGCCCGCACTGCGGGCGAGCGCGCCGAGCATCTGTTCCCTCCGGCCGCCCGTGTGGTAGAAAACGCTGTCTCTTCGCGTGCATGCGCAAAACGCCGGGGTGGCGCCGAGAGCGCTCCCGGCCCGTTCGACCGTTCGTCGTCTCCGAGGCGTGCCCTATGAGCGAGCCCATCAAGTCCACCGACGTCGCCGTCGAGGACGTCGACATCGACATGACCACCGACCCGGGCGTGAAGGTCCTGCCCGGCGCCGACGCGGTCGCCGCCCTGCGGGCCCTGCCCGCCGCCCCCGCCACGGCGCCGCACCCGCTCAGCGCCGAGCAGGTGCAGGACCTCATCTCCATCCTCGAGCGCGAGGCCAAGGCCCTGGGCAACGACCCGGCGGCGGCGCGCCTGCACCACGAGATGGGCCTGTTGTGGGAAGGCCCGCTCAAGAACGCGCGCAACGCCGCCGTCTGCTACCAGAACGCCTACCGGCTCAGCCCCAAGTTCATCGCCAACATCCGCGCCGCGCGCCGGCTGTTCGCCGAGGTCGGCAACTGGCAGATGGTGGCGCAGCTGGTCGACGCCGAGGCCGCGGCCATCGAGGTCGAGCCCGAGCGCGTGGCGCTGATGCTGGAGAAGGCGCGCATCCTCGAGGACCGGCTGGGCAAGGCCGACGACTCGCTGGCGCTCTTGCAGCAGTGCCGGCAGCGCTGGCCCCAGGACGTGTCCATCCTCCAGGCCATCGAGGCCGCGCTCGAGCCCCGCCACGACGCCGCGGCGCTGCGCGAGATCCGCGTGGCCATCGCCGGCGTCACGGTGGACCCCGCCCTGGGCGCGCAGTACCTGGTCGCCGCCGCCCGCCTGTGCGAGGGCGCGCTGGGCCAGGCGAGCGAGGCGGCGGAGCTGTACCGGCGGGCCTTCGCGCTGCGCCGCGAGGACCTCACCGTGCTCTCCGCGGTGGAGCGCTCGGCCGAGCGCAAGGGCGACCGCGAGGAGCTGCTGGCCTCGCTCAAGGCGCAGGCCGAGAAGGCCGGCGCCGGCGGCGCGCCCATCTGGTACCGCATCAGCCGCGTCTACGAGCAGATGGCCCAGCCGGAGAAGGCGCTCGAGGCGCTGGTCGCCGGCCGCAAGATCGCCCCGCACGACCCGGTCATCCTCGACGAGCTGGCGCGCACCCTCGAGTCCGCCGGCCGCTGGCGAGAGCTCTCCGAGGTGCTGCAGGCGCGCATCGCCAAGCTCACCGACACCCACGAGCGGGTGGGGCTGAACCTGCGCCTGGGGGCGCTGTTCGAGACCGTGCTCGCCAACGACGACGCGGCCATCGAGTGCTACCAGACCGTGCTCTCCATCGCCCCGACCAACCTCGCCGCGGTCTCGGGCGTGGGCAAGCTGGCGGCCAAGAAGAAGGACTGGGCGGGCCTGCTGGCGGTGCTCGACCTGGAGCTGGCCGGCACCGACGACCCGCGCCAGAAGGTGGCGCGCCAGTACAAGGCGGCCGAGCTGCTCGAGACCCGGCTGGAGCGCCTGGACGAGGCCGTGGTCCGCTACCGGCAGTGCCTGGAGACGCAGCCCGGCTACCTGCCGGCGCAGAAGGCCCTGGTGCGCATCTTCGAGCGCCTCGACCGCTGGGACGACCTGGTCTCCCTCTACGAGGCGGACGCCAAGCAGACCACCGACCGCGACCAGCTCATCGCCATCCTCTCGCGCATCGCCAACATCCACGAGGAGCGGCGCAAGGACCTGCCCGCGGCGGCGGCGACCTTCAAGCACATCCTGGAGATGGCCCCGGAGCACCTGCCCACCATCCGCGCCCTGGCGCACGCCTGCGAGAAGGCCGGGATGTGGGAGGAGCTGCTCAAGACCAACGAGATGGAGGCCGCGCTGGCCGGCGACTCGCGGCAGGTCATCTCGCTCTTGCACTCCAACGCCGAGATCCTCGAGGACCAGCTCAAGCGCAAGGACGACGCGATCGCCACGTACAAGAAGGCGCTCTCGCTCTCCGCCAACTACCTGCCCGCGCTCAAGGCGCTGGGCCGGCTCTACGCCCAGTCCGGGCGCTGGGACGAGCTGGTGGACATGAACCGCCAGGAGGCGGAGATCACCGCCAACCCCGAGGCGGCCGCCGGGCTCATCTTCCGCGTGGGCGAGCTGTTGGAGGAGAAGCTCTCCAAGCTCGACGACGCCATCGCCGCCTACCAGGAGGTCCTCACCCTCTCGCCGTCGCACTTCCCGGCCCTGCGGGCGCTCTCGCGCATCTACCGCGCCCAGCGCGCCTGGGAGAACCTGGTCGAGGTGCTGCGCGCCGAGGCCGCGGCCCGCACCGACAGCGCCGAGAAGGCCAACACCCTCTTCCGCGTCGCCGCGCTCTGGGAGGACGAGCTGGGCCGGACCGACCTGGCGATCGAGACCTACAAGTCGGTGCTGGAGCTGGTGCCCGACCACGGCCCGGCCTTCAGCGCGCTGGAGCGGCTCTACTCGGCCGACGGCAACTTCAAGGAGCTGGCCACGCTCTTGGAGCGCGAGCTGAAGATCGCCCTGCCCGCCGAGGTGCACACCGCCGCCTACGAGAAGCTGGCCGCGCTCTACGTCGACCGCTTCCAGGACTCCGCCCGCGCCGAGCAGTGCTACGAGGCGGTGCTGGGCCTCGCCCCCGGCCACGTGGGCGCGCTCAAGGGCCTGGAGATCCTGCGCTCGGGCGACCGCGTCCGCCGCGCCGAGATCCGCGCGCGCCTGGCCGGCGCCGTCACCGACAAGCGGGCCTCGGTGGCCCTGCGCCTGTCCGCCGCCGCCGACCGCGACCTGCTGGGCCAGGTGCCGCTCGACGACCTGCGCCTGGCCGCGGCCCAGGACCCCGACGACCCGCGGGTGGTCGCCGAGTACGTGCGCGTGCTCAAGAAGGTGGAGGACTGGGAGGCGCTGGTCGCCTGGTACGAGCGGCGCCTGGGCGCGCAGCTCTCCGCCGACGTGCGCCTGTCGCTGTTCCTGCGCCTGGGCGAGGTGTGCGAGTGGAACCTGGGCCGGGACGACAAGGCGCTGGTCAGCTACCGCGCCGCCAGCGAGCTCGACCCGACCAGCCTGTGCGCCCTGCGCGGCCAGCGGCGCGTGCTCGCCCGCGCCGGCAACCACGCCGAGGTCTACCAGCTCCTGATGACCGAGGCGCAGGGCAGCCGCGACCCCGCGCTGGCCCAGGGCCTGTACCTCGAGGCCGGGGCCCTGGCCGAGCAGCTGCTGCGCAGCGTCGACGCCGCCCGCGCCGCCTACCAGGCCGTGCTCTCGCGCGACCCGCTCGAGCCGCGCGCCGGCGAGCGCATGGAGGCCCTGCTGGCCGCCACCGGCGGCGCCAAGGAGATCGCCGAGCTGCACCTCAAGAAGGGCGCCGGCCGCGAGGCGGCCCACGACGCGGCCGCCGCCGCCGAGGAGTACGTCTCCGCGGCCAAGGCCTTCGCCGGGCAGCTCAAGGACGAGCGCCGGGCGTTCGAGACCCTGGAGCACGCGCTGCGCAACGTGCCCACCCACCCCGGCGCGCTGCAGCTCAAGGGCGACCTGTGCCTGGCCGCCGGCCGCCACGCCGAGGCCGCGCAGGCCTACCTGCACCGGCTGGAGCAGGGCGGCGAGCCCTCCGAGCTGGCGGCGCTGCACTACCGGCTGGGCACGCTGCTGCAGGACCACCTGGGCGAGGCCGCCCGGGCCACCGCGCACCTGCAGACCGCCTACAACGCCGACCCGTCGAACGTCGACGCGCTGGAGCGCCTGGGCGCCATCCACCTCGCCGCCGGCAACTGGGGCGGGGCCGCCGACGTCCTGCGCCGGCTCGTCGAGGGCACCAAGGACCCGGTCAAGCTGGCCAAGCACCTGGTCAGCTACGCCCACGTGGCCGAGGTGGGCCTGGGCGACCCCAAGGCGGCGGTGGCCAGCTACAAGAAGGCGCTGGAGCTGGTCCCCGGCGACTCGGGCGTGCTCGACAAGCTGGCCGCGCTCTACGAGCGGGGCGGCAACCTCTCCGACCTGTCCGCCGCGCTGGAGCAGCAGGCCTACAACGCCGCGGCCGACGGCGACAAGCCGCGCGCGGTGAGCCTGCGCGTGCGCGCCGCCGAGCTGTTCCACCGCCAGAACGACCTGCAGAAGGCCGTGCAGAACTACCGCTTCGCGGTGGAGCTGGCGCCGGACCAGGTCGCCCCGCGGGCGGCGCTGGCCGACCTGATGAGCAAGGCGGGCTCGATGCCCGCGGCGGCCATCGAGGAGCACCGCGCGGTCCTGCGGCTCGACCCGGCCCGGGTCGACAGCTACCACTCGCTGTTCCGCATGTGGGCCGCCAGCCGCCAGCTGGACAAGGCCATCTGCTCCGCGCACGTGCTCGCCTTCCTCAAGGCGCTCACCGAGGCCGAGACCGCCTCGTTCACCGACGCCCGCAGCCGGGCCCCGGCCGACACCGCCGAGGTCCTCACCGACGAGGAGGTCGACGGCACGCTGCAGCACCCGGCGGCGCGCGGCCCGCTGGCCGACCTGATGCGCATCATCGGCGACCAGCTGCACAAGGTCTTCGAGCCGGGCCTGGAGGACCTGGGCATCGGCAAGGCCGACCGCCTGAAGGCCGACAGCCCGCAGCTGAAGCTGGCCAAGTCGCTCTGCGCGGTCTTCAAGGTCGACAAGCTCGAGGCCTACCAGGCCAAGGTCGGCGCGCACATCGCGCTGGAGAACACCGACCCGCTGGCGATGGTGGTGGGCGTGGACGTGGTGCGCCGCTTCCAGGCGCGCGAGCAGCGCTTCCTGTTCGCCCGCGCGGCCTACCAGCTGCGCAACAAGATGCCCATCGCCTACAAGCTGGACACGCAGCGGCTCACCGACCTGCTGGGCAACGCGGTGCGCGTGGTGCAGCCCAACTTCAACCGCCTGGGCAAGCCCGACGCGGAGATGACCAAGCGGCTGCGCAAGGCGATGAGCGGCAAGGCCATCAAGGCGCTGGAGGGCGTGGTCGGCGAGTTCGAGCGCGCCAAGTCGCTCGACGTCGGCTCCTGGCTGCAGGCCGCCAGCTGGTCGGCCGACCGCGCCGGCCTGCTGCTCTCGGGCGACATCGCCGCCTCGCTGCAGGTGCGCCTCAAGGAGGACCTGACCACGGCGGGCCAGCGCATGGACACCACCGAGCAGCTCCTCGCCGCCGTGCGCCGCCGCCGCGACCTGTACGAGCTGCTGGCCTTCGTCACGTCTGACGACTTCTTCAAGCTGCGGACGCGGCTGCACCTCTCGCAGTAGCCGCGGCGAGGGCCGGCAGGCGCCGAGCCTGCGGCTGGGAACGACGCAGGCCTCCGTCCCCCTGGGGCGCGGAGGCCTGCTTCCTTACATGGGCGCCGGCTCGAGCCTCTCGGGCTGGTCCAGCCGATCGTCGACGCGCAGGCTCGCCAGCACCCGCCCCACCCCGCGGCGCACGCAGGCGTCGTGGGCGGCGCGGAAGGCGCGCAGGATGTCGTCGAGCGAGCCCTCGACGTTGGTGCCCATCTCGGTGACCCGGTAAGCGACCCCGGTGGCGCCGATGGCTTCGACGGCGTCGTCGACGTACGCGCGGATGCTGGTGACGTCCGAGCCGATGGGGGTGACGGAGATCTCGCCGATCATGGGTTGCCCTCCCTCGATCGGGAAGGTGGCCGCGGACCGGGCCGCCCGCCATGCCTCGGGCGAGGGAGGAGGGGCTAGCCGGCGACGATGGCCTTGGCGAGCGCCTCGTCCACCTGCGCGGACCAGCCCTGGTGGTGGATGGCCCGGCCCAGGAACGCCGCGCGGGTCGCCTTCAGCGGCGCGGACAGGCGCAGCGCCAGGCGGTAGCGCGCGTACGGCCCGGCGCGGATGACCTCGTCGGGCAGGTAGATGGGCTCGCGCTTGAATCCCAGCGCCACCAGGGCGCGGGAGACGGACCGGATGCGGTCGCGGGCGAGCCCCTGCAGCTCTTCCCAGCTCGCCTGCCGGTAGACCTCGGCGGGGGCAATCCGGAAAAGATAGGTGGCGCGCCCTGCGCGGGTCGCCGCCTCGATGGCCACCGCGTTGCCGGGCGTGGTGCGGTCCTCGCCGTAGACGGGGAAGGCGAACCAGACGACCCGCTTGGCCATGGGACCGTCCGGGTCCTCCTTCGCCCGGGGCTCGGGTGCCTTCTCCTCCGGCACCTCGGGTTCCCCGGCCTCCCCTTCGGCGGAGTCCTGGCGGAAGTTGGTCTCCTTGATGCCGACGGCGACCTCGCCTTCGGGGCAGCGCGCCGCCAGCGCGGCGATCGACTCGCGCAGCGCCGGCTCGCCCACCGCGGCCTTCGAGAGATCCGCCCAGAGCGTGGGGCTGATCGCGTCGAGCGCCGACTTCTGCGCGGGCACGCCGTCCTGCATCGCCTGGGCGAAGCGCCGCGCGGCCAGGGTAGGCAGCGTCGGGACCAGGAAGGCGAGCGCCTCGGCGGTCCTCTTGCGAAGCTCGGTGAGCCGCTCCTCGAGCAGCCGCAGGCAGGGCTGGGTCTTCTTCCCCATCCGCAGCAGCGAGACCTTGCCCGAGGCCGTCGTCAGGTCGAGGGCGTAGCGGTCCTCGTCGAAGGCGACCGAGGCCAGCTCGCCGAACGGGAGCGAGTACGGCACCGACGCCCTGGGCAGCACCGCCAGGCTGGTCGCGTAGACGCGCACCTGCGCCCCCTCCTCCTCGGCGCTCTCCTGCCGCTCGACGTCGCAGGCGAAGGCCTCGCCTCCGGAAGGCTCCTCGAGCAGCAGGTTCTTGGCCCGGAACGCGGTCAGCGCCGCGGCGGCCGCCTCGCTCACCTCGCCGAAGCGGCGGCCGAGCATCGAGGCCTCGACGGTCTCGCCCGTCGCCAGCTTCAGCGCGAAGACGTAGTCGCCCGGCTCGAAGGCGTCGACGTCGGCGAGGTCGACGCGCAGCGGGGGCTGCTGGCTGGGGTGGGCGAGCAGCGCGCCGGCCTGCACCTCGAAGGTCGCGTCGGAGGACTCGAGCTCGGCGCCGTCCGGACCGAGCAGCCGCAGCCGCCCGGGCGCCGGGGAGGAGGTCGAGGTCGAGGTCGGGGGAGTGGCCGCCATGGCGGGGCCGCTAGAGCTTGGGCTTGCGGGGCTCGCCGCACTCCGGGCAGAACTTCACCGTGCCCGAGACCTCGGCTCCGCACTTCTTGCACTTGGCCTTGGCGTTCACCGGCTGGCCGCACTCCGGGCAGAACTTGCTGGTCCCGATGCGCGCGTTGCAGGCCGGGCAGGACGCCATCGCCTCGACCTTCATGTCCACGTCCTCGACGAGGTTCGTGGCGCGCGCCTTCTGCTGGATCTGCTCGGCGGCGGCGGTGGCCTGGGCGGCGGCGGTCTCCTGGGCGAGGTCGGGCGCGCAGCCCTCGCAGAGGTTGCGCTTCTCGTTCCAGCAGACCTCGGGGCAGACCCACTTGCCGCAGCGGGTGCACTGCTTGAACTTGCTCTTGATCTCGTCGACGGCGGCCTTGAGCGCGTCGTCGTGCGCCTTGCCGCCCACCGCCTGCTGCACCTGGTAGGCGCCGCGGCCGGCCTGGCCGAAGACCCCGCCGAAGATGCTCCCGGCCGCGTTGAGCAGGCCCGAGGCCATGCCCAGCACCGACGTCTGGAAGCTCGACATGTACCCGTTGCCGCAGTGGTCGCAGTAGAACTTGAACTGGTAGCCGCGGTCGGTGGACAAGTCCTCGTAGTTTCGGACGAATTGGATGATCTGCGGCATGGCGTCGACTCCGTGGCGAGCGGCGAAGGGCTCACTCTAGCCAAAGAGGCGGCCTGCTTCCAAGAAAGTGCCGCGGCTCCCCCGCCCCGCTCCGCCCCGCGCTCAGGCTGCCCGGCGCGGCTCGGACTCCGGCCTCGGGCGCTTCTAGTCCAGGCCGGCCTTGGCGCGCAGTTCCTGCAGGCGGCGGAACTCGGTGTGCTCGTGGGTCTTGAGCCGCTGCGCCTTCCAGAACCCGCGCAGCGCCACGCCGAAGCAGGCCAGCCCGAGGACGCCGGCGGCCGACGACAGCAGGTAGTTGCGGTCGAAGCCGAGCTTGACGGTGATGCCGGCGGCGATCACGCAGATGAAGGAGGCGCCGAGGGCGACCGCGAGGTGGGTGATCGAGCTGCGGACGGAGAGCCGCGTGGAGAGCTGCTGCAGCTCCGCGCGCTCGGTGTCCGACGTGTTGTCCTTGCGTGAATCCGGCATGGTCGTTCAGTTCTCGTCGGGCTTTCGCTGGTAGTAGCCGCAGGCGGGGCACTTCTCGCCCCGGATGGCGTTCTCGCCGCAGGCCTTGCAGCGCACCTGGACCTGCTTGGCCTTCGGGTCGTCGACCTTGGCGAGGATCACCCGCGGCATGGCGTTCGCGCACTTCTCGCAGAACACGTTGGTGCGCTTCTGGGGATGGCCGCAATAGCGGCACGGGACCGTGTCCGGCACCACCGTGCGCGGCCCCGCGTCGACCAACTGCGTGCGCTCGATGTCCGGTGCCGCCTCGATGGTCGCGGCGGCGGCCGCCGCGGCGCCGGGGATGGCGCTGGTCTCCATCTCGGCCATCTTCTCGGCGGCGACCTGGACGTCGCCGATCCGGTGGACCTCGAGCTCCGGCATCATCGTGACCGGCGGCCCGACGGCGTTGCCGGCGACGATGGCGGTTCGCTCCAGCTCGGGCAGCGCCTGGATGGGCACGGCGACCGGCGCCGCCTGGACGAGGACCCGACCGCAGACGTCGCAGGCGTCGCCCTTGTCCTGGGGATGCTCGCACATGGGGCAAACGATCATGGCCAGCACTGTAGGGGCAGCGCAGAGGCAGGTCAAACCACCCTTTGGCTACTGGCTCGAGGCCTCTCCGGTCATCGGAACGAAGCGCACGGCGATGCTCTTTTCGACCTCGCGCACCCCGTCGTCGCCTCGCCGGACGAGGTACAGGCGCTGGTCGCCCGGGGGCCCCACCGGGAGGACGAGCCGGCCTCCGGGAGCGAGCTGATCCTCCAGTGCCCGCGGGATGTTGGGAGCCGCCGAGGCGCTGACGATGCCCTGGAACGGAGCGGCCTCCGCCCAGCCGTTCCACCCGTCGCCCAGCCGCAGGCGGACGTTGGCGGCGCCCAGCTCGAGCAGCAGCTCGCGGGCCGCCTCGTGCAGCGGCGGGACGATCTCGATCGAATAGACCTCGGCGCAAAGCCTGGAGAGCAGCGCGGCCTGGTAGCCCGACCCGGTGCCCACGTCGAGCACCCGCTCCCCGCCCGTCAGCCCGAGCGCCTGGAGCATGAACGCCACGATGAACGGCTGGCTGATGGTCTGCCCCCAGCCGATGGCCAGCGCCTGGTCTTCCCAGGCCGACTCGCGCAGCGGCGGCGGGACGAAGCGGTCGCGGGGCACCTCGGCGATGGCGCGCAGGACGCGCTCGTCGTGGATGCCCTGCGCCCGCAGCGCGCCGATCAGATCGATGGAGTCCATGGGCCCTGGCTGGCGGTCCGGCCCGGACGCTAGCTGACGCGGGCCAGCCCGACCTTGCCCTCCCAGCGCTCGTCGAGCGCGCGCCGAAGCGGGACGTGCTCGGGCTTCTCCAGCGGCGGGTCCTCGTCGACCAGCCGGCGCGCCTCGTCGCGGGCCAGCTGCAGCAGGTCCTGGTCGCGCATCAGGTTGGCG
Source organism: Myxococcales bacterium (assembly GCA_036504155.1). Taxonomy (GTDB): domain Bacteria; phylum Myxococcota; class Myxococcia; order Myxococcales; family UBA5297; genus JACRCT01. Next base: position 102,648 of record DASXVQ010000146.1, on the reverse strand, counting down.
ACGACCAGCCCGGGCACGCCGGACTGCCGCGTCCCCAGGAGCTCACCCGGCCCGCGGATCTCCAGGTCCTTCTCGGCGATGACGAAGCCGTCGTTGGTCTCCACCATCACGCCCAGGCGCTGGTAGGCCGCCTCGTTCTTCCAGGTGGCGCCGACCAGGAAGCAGTGCGAGCGCTCCTCCCCGCGGCCGACCCGGCCGCGAAGCTGGTGCAGCTGCGAGAGCCCGAAGCGCTCGGCCGCCTCGACCACCATCACCGAGGCGTTGGGCACGTCGACGCCGACCTCCACCACCGTGGTGGAGACCAGGATGTGGATGCGCCGGTCGCGGAAGGCGTGCATCACCCCGTCCTTCTCCTCCACGCTCATGCGGCCGTGGAGGAGCCCCACCGGGTGGTCGGGGAAGATCGCGGCGATCTTCTTGGCGCCCTCGGTCGCGCTCTGCAGGTCGCTCTTCTCGGACTCCTCGACCAGCGGGTAGACGACGAACGCCTGCCGGCCCTTGGCCAGCTCCTTGGAGACCAGCTCGTAGACCTTCTCGCGCATGCGCTCGGAGAACAGCCGGGTCTTCACTGGCTGGCGCCCCGGAGGCATCTGCCGGATGACCGAGACGTCCAGGTCGCCGTAGAGCGTCATCGCCAGGGTGCGCGGGATGGGCGTCGCGGTCATGACCAGCACGTCCGGGCGCACGCCCTTCTGCATCAGCGCCGCCCGCTGCAGCACGCCGAAGCGGTGCTGCTCGTCGATGACCACCAGGCCCAGCCTCGGGAAGCTCACGTCGCCCTGCAGGAGCGCGTGGGTGCCGACCACCACCTGCGCCTGCCCCGAGGCGATGGCCTGCTTGACCTCATCCTTGTGCTTCTTGGGCACCCCGGCGGTGAGCAGCGCGACCCGGTAGCCGGCGGGCTTGAGCCATGCCTCCAAGGTGCGGTGGTGCTGCTCGGCCAGGATCTCGGTGGGCGCCATGAAGGCGGCCTGGTAGCCGTTCTCCACCGCGACGAGCGAGGCGACGATCGCCACCGCGGTCTTGCCGCTGCCGACGTCGCCCTGGAGCAGGCGGTTCATCGGCTCCGGGCGCTGCATGTCCCCCAGGATCTCGGCGAGCGCCTTCTGCTGGTCGTGCGTCAGCTCGAAGGGCACGCGGACCGTGGCGCGGGCGCGGATGGCGGCGTCGAGCCTGAAGGCGATGCCCGGGGCGAGCCGCACGCCCTTGCGGCGCAGCGCCATCCCCAGCTGGATGAAGAAGAGCTCGTCGAAGGCCAGGCGGCGCTGCGCCGGGGTCTGGTGGGCGACCAGCGTCTCCAGGTCCGTCCCCGACGGGAAGTGCACCGCCTTGACCGCGTCGGCCAGCGCCGGCAGCCCGAGCCGCTCCAGCAGGTCCTGGGGCATCGGGTCTTCGATGGCGGAGGCGAACTGCTCGGCGGCCTTCTGCACGATGATGCGGAAGGAGCGCTGCTCGTGGCGCTCGAAGCCCGGGTAGACGGGGATGATGCGGCCGAAGTTGGCGTCGGGACCCGACGCGGCGGCCTCGGCGCCCTCGGCCGGCGGCTCCGGGCACAGCTCCATCTCCGGGTGGGAGATCTCGCGGATGCCCTTGAAGGCGCGGACCTCGCCGGAGAAGAGGTAGCGCTCGCCGACCTTGTAGCGGTGCCTGAGCCACGGCTGGTAGTGGTACCAGGTGGCGGCGATGGTGCCGGTGTGGTCGCCCAGGACGATGCGGAAGACGCGCCGGTGGCCCGCGGGCGCCTCCCCGACGATCTTCACGGTGCCGATGGAGACCCCGCGCTCGCCCAGCTTCAGCCGGGCGATGGGCACCGGCTCCCGGCGGTCCTCGTAGGTGCGCGGGAAGAAGAACAGCGCCTCGCCGACCTTGGTGATGGATCGGCTCGCGAGCGCCTGGGCGATGCTCCCGCGCAGCGGGGTGACGGTGGAGAGCGGCGTGGCCAGGGGCCCGCTGGAGGGCGAGATGGTCGGGTAGACGACCTCGGTCTCGGCGACCCGCGGCCCGAGCTTCAGGTCCACCTCGAGGTGAGAGTCCTTTCGCTTCGACGGTTCGCTGACCCCCGGCTCCTCCGCGAACAGCTCGCCGACCTTGCGGCGCGGCTTGGGCTGGGGGCGCTTGGGAGTCGCGGGAGCCTTGGCCGCAGGCTTCGCGGCGGCGGCGCGCTTGGGCGCGGCGGTCGGCGAGGCCGGCGGCGGCGCCACCACGGCAGGCATCGGAGCGGGCGTCATCCGCGGCGCACGGGGATCGACGAGCCGGCGCAGCGATTCGGGCAGCTCGACGAACTCGGAGAGGAGGGTCGCCAGCTTCGCCACGGCCTGCCGGCGGTGCGCCGCGTCCCCGGCATCGAAGCCCTCGCCCGCCTCGACGAGCCGGGTCACGAAGTCGGCGCCGGCGCCCTCGGTTCCCGACCGGGTGGCCACCGACTGGACGAGGTGCTCGAAGCCCTTGAGCGTGCCGACGTGGGCAAAGCCATCCCGGGCCCCGTACGAGAGCGCCGGGACCAGGGTCTGGAGCACGCTCTGCAACGGCGAGATCGGCGCCATGTGCTTGAGAAACCTAGGCTTCTGCGCTCAACGTACCATGCGGGACCGACGCTCCCCTGCCGGGAGGCGGAGCGCGGGGGCGCGACGCCTGGCGTGAGTCCTTGCCAGCGGGAGCAGCCGGCGCGGCGCGGCTCGCGCGGCGGCCGAAGCCTGGAGCTCGAGCGGCGAAGCCCTAGCTGCCGCTCGCCTCGGGCTCCTCGACCTCGACGAAGCGCACGTCGGCGATCTCGTACTCGCGCAGGCCGCCCGGGGCCTGGACCTTCACCGCGTCGCCGACCTCGCGGCCGATCATGGCGCGGGCGATGGGGGACGTGACCGAGAGCAGGCCCTTCTTGATGTCGGCCTCGAACTCGCCAACGATGCGGTAGACGACCTTGGTGCCGCTGTCGCTCTCCTCGAGCTCGACCGTGGCGCCGAAGACCACCTTGTCGCCCGACAGCTTGCTGACGTCGATGACGTCGGCGCGGGCCAGCACGTCCTCGGTCCGGCGGATCTCGGCGTCGATGTGCCCCTGGCGATCCTTGGCCGCGTGGTACTCCGCGTTCTCGCTGAGGTCGCCGTGGGCGCGCGCCTCCTCGATATCCCGAACGTTCTTGGGCTTGTCCACCGACTTGAGACGCTTGAGCGTCTCCTTCATGCGGGTGAGCCCTGCCTTGGTCATCGGAATGCGGTCGGACATCTTGCTGGCTCCAGGAAAAAAACCGGCGGCCACCCCGGATTCAGGGCGGCCGCACGAGAGGCCACCGTAGCGAGGGGCCTCGCCGGCTGTCAACCCCTATTCCCGGGCGGGGCCGTTCCGGCGAGCGGGCCGAAGCCATGCCGAAGCTCGGCCTCGATACCCCCCACGATTTGAAGTAGCCTCGGGGCGCTTCGCACGACCGACCTCTCCGAGGGAAATCGATGACCGCTCGCACCTTCGCCCGCTGCTTCTCTGCCCTCGCGCTGGCCCTGGGCCTCGCCTCCTGCCTGCCCACGGGGAAGGTCACCCCGCCGCCCGACAAGTGCTCGTGCACCGGCGTCTACTGCCTCAACGGCAACGTCACCAAGCGCAGCCCCGCTCCCGACAACGGCGAGGGCGACGACCCCTGCCTGACCTGCGAGAGCACGACGATTGGCGTCTGCGACCAGAAGCTGTGCGCCGAGGAGTCGGACTTCGACGTCCAGGGCTGCCCGGTCGCCTACGCCTGCAAGAGCTGGGACCGCGTCGCCGCCGGCAAGGCGCCCTGCGCCATCGACCGGGACTGCGAGCCGGGCCAGGGCGCCGACGGCAAGCCGAACAACCGCCTGGCCTGCCGCGACAACGTCTGCACCGACGTCGGGGACGAGAAGTTCAAGGAGGTGGTCGCCACCGCCTGCGCGACCAAGACCTTCGGCGCCTCGGCCTACTGCGACGGCCGGGCGTGCCTGGGCCAGGACGAGTACTCGAAGACCTTCACCTGCTCGGCCGCCCGCTGCATCGACAGCAGCGACTGCCCCACGGGCTGGCACTGCCGCTGCGCGGAGGAATACCTCCCCGGCGCGATCAAGGGCTGGCGGTGGTGCGTGCCGGACGTGCCGGCCGGCACCGACGCGGGCGAGTAGGAAGCTCGAGAGCGGGTCGGAAACGCCGGCGCGGGGGCCTCGAAAGCCTCCGCGCCGAGGTCTTTTCAGAACTCTTCCGGGTTGAAGCCGCCGTGCGAGAAGCCGAACGGGCTCTGGGCCCCTTCGACCTTCAGGCCCTTCACCTCGGGCACGCGCTCGCGAAGGTAGTTCTCCACGCCGAAGGACAAGGTGATCGACGCCGAGGGGCAGCCCTGGCAGGCGCCGACCAGGCGAACGCGGGCGCGCAGGTCCGCCGTCATGCCCAGGAACTCGATGTCGCCGCCGTCCGCCTGCAGGGCCGGCCGCACTTCGTCGATCGCCTGCTGGACCTTGGGGAGCAGCGCCATCGCCTCGGGGGTCAGGCCCTCGTCTGCCGCCTTCTCGTCCGAGCCCTTGCCGTTGTCGTCTGCCATCGGATGCGCCTCCGTGCGCCGAGACCCCGAGCGCGCTGCTGCCGCCTCGAGGCAAGCTGTGAGCATAACGGAAAACGAGGCCAAAGGCTTCGCCCCAGGTGGCCGAGTCGAGCCCGCCTGCGCGCTGGCAGGCCGCGATACCCTTCCTTGACCCCGCCCGAAGCGGACGCCTAGCATCCGAGCTCTTCAACTGACCGAGGTCGCGATGCGTCTTCTCACCATCCTCGCCGCGCTGCTCTTGTGCGCCTGGTCGGGGTCCGCCCGGGCGCAGCAGGCCGCCGCCGACCCTGCCCCCGCACCTGCTGCCGCGGCTCCTGCCCCGGCGGCTGCGCCCGCTCCTGCCCCTGCCCCCAAGGCCGCCGAGCCCGCGCCTGCTCCGGCAACTGCGCCGGCCGCCGCGCCGAAGGCTGCGGCAACTGCATCCCCAGCCCCCGCGCCCAAGGCGGCCCCAGCCGTTGCCGTCCCCGCCCCGAAGGCAGCTGCGGCCCCCGTTGCCGCTGCCGTCCCCGCACCGAAGGCGGCTGCCCCCGCGGCTGCTGCCGTCCCCGCGGCCGTCCCCGCGCCTGCCGCCGCACCGGCGGCTGCCGCCGCGCCCAAGAAGCCGGTGGACGAGGACCTCGCCATCGCCGCCGAGCGCCTCCTCAACGCCGTGCTGATGCGCGACCTCGAGAACCTGATGGTGTTCTGCCACGCCCCGTTCTTCTTCGAGGGCAAGCAGGTCAACTCCGACGCCGAGATCCGCAAGCGCTGGGAGACCGAGCTCTCCTCCGAGCAACTGGAGCAGCTGCCGCTCGTGGGCATCGAGTACTTCACCTTCGACGAGATGGTGGCCCGCTTCGGCAAGCCGCCGGAGAAGCTCGCGAACTGGCCGCTGCGCTCGGGCACCATCACCGTCGGCAACCTGGGCGGGCACGCGGTGATCGTGCTGTGGCGCAAGGGCATGCGCGGCTGGGAAGCCCTCGGCTTCCACGACTGACTCGTTCGGGGCCGCAGCCATCGAGTGCCGGGACAGGCGCAAAGGCCCGCCCCTGCGAGCTCGTGGCGCCTAGGTCTTGGGGAACCGCTGGTTGAGCTTGGCCAGCACGTTGGGCGGCACGAGGTTCGACACGTCGCCGCCGAGCGAGGCGACCTCGCGGACGATCTGCGAGGAGACGTAGAAGTAGTCCTCCCCGGTCATGACGAACACGGTCTCGATCTCCGAGTCGAGCGTCCGGTTCATGTTCGCCATCTGGAATTCGTACTCGAAGTCGGAGACGGCGCGCAGGCCACGCAGGAGGAGCTTCACCTTCCGGCGCCGCGCGTAGTTGACCAGCAGTCCCTCGAACGAGTCGATCTCCACGCGAGGGTCGTTGTCGATGGCGTCGCGGATGAGCGTCATGCGCTCCTCGACCGTGAAGAGCGGCTGCTTCTTCGGGTTGTGCGCCACCGCCACGATCAGCCGGTCGAACATGCTCAGCGCACGGTGGATGAGCGAGAGGTGCCCGTTGGTCAGCGGATCGAACGAGCCAGGGTAGATGACCGAATGCGCCGCGTTGGGAGCTTTCATGGCGCGGGCATCGTCCCGTGCAGGCAGGGGCGCGTCAAGGAACCTGCGCTGCTGCCCTTTGGTAGAAGCTCACGGAGGTGTCGCCGAAGCGCCGCGTGTCGGTGCGCACCAGGCCCTCCTGCGCCTCCGGGGCGTCGACGCGCTTGTCGTGCTCGACCACCAGCACCCCGCCCTCCTTGAGCACGCCGGACTTGGCGACCAGCGTGGCCACCTCGGCCGGGGTCTGCGCCGCGTAGGGCGGGTCGGCGAAGACGAGGTCGAACGGGCCGGACTCGCGGGCGCGCGCGAGGGTCCGCTCGTCCACGGCCGCCGCGAGGATCTGCACGCGGTCTCCCAGCCCCAACTCGTCGGCGTTCTCGCGGCAGAGCTTGAGCGCCTCGCGCCCGCTGTCGACCAGCACCGCCCGCGCCGCGCCGCGCGACAGCGCCTCCAGGGCCAGCGCGCCGGTCCCGGCGAAGAGGTCCAGCACCACCTGCCCTTCCAGCCACTGGCCCAGGATGTTGAAGAGCGACTCGCGGACGCGGTCGGCCGTGGGCCGCAGCCCCGGTCCCTTGGGACCCTTGAGCGTCCTGCCCTTCGCGGTGCCGGCGACGATCCTCATGGCTTCAATCCCTCAGCTGTTCGAGCAGCGCGGTCACCGCGGCCGGCCCGGTCGCCGAGCAGCCGCAGCGTTCCAACAGGTCCAGCGCCTCGCGGAACGCCAGCGCTTCCATCTTCGCGCACGCCTCCGGCGAGGGCGGCGCCGCCTTCAGCCCGGCGGCGATGGCCCCCGGGATCGACCAGCCCTCGGCGGCCTTCTGGCGCAGGGTCCCTTGCACGGCCACAGGCAGGGCGTTCAAGCCGATCTTCGTCAGCCGGATGCTCGCCGTCAGCCGCCTCGCCCCCAGGGTCGGCGCCTGGTCGCCCGCATCCACCAGCCCCAGCAGCGAGGGCCGGACCGCCTCCAGCTGCGCCGAGAGCTCCGTCCCCGGGGCGAAGGCGCTCGCCGGCAGCGAGACGACGTCCACCCGGACGCCCTGCGCGCCGAACGAGAGCGAGAGCTCCTTCAGCTCGGCCGGGCGGGTCTCGCGCGTCGACACCTCCACCGAGAGCTCGCGCTCGCGCAGCCCCAGGGCCCCCTCGGCCACGGCCGCGGCGGCCTCGGCGGGGTCCAGCCCGGTCACGTCCAGGCTCGCCTCGGTGAAGCCGGCATCCACCAGGCGATAGACGGCTTCGCGGGCCTGGGCGACGGCGTCCTCGGTCGCCTCGGGGACGCGGACCGGCCCGCCGCGCAGGAACCAGGGCTGCTCGTGGCCCGCCGCCTCGGCCGCCTGGAGGATCTCCCGGGCGGCGTCGCCCGGCCGAGGGCGCTCGCCCCGCGGCAGCTCCGGAAAGCTCAGCCCCACCACCGCGTTCGCCTGCCGGGCCGCGCGGAGCACCCCGGCGGCGATGGGCGCGGCGACGCACTCGCACACCAACAGCGACCGGCCGGGCAGCGCCCGGTGCAGGTCGCGCGGGTTGAGCAGGCACACCTGCGTCCTCGCCAGGCGCGACGAGACGCTCGAGGGGCGCAGCCTCAACACCTGCGCGAGCGGCGACGGCGTGGCCATGAGGCCGGCTCCCAGACTTCAGCGGGTGTGCTCCCGGTTCGCGAACGCCTCGCTCTCGATCTGCAGAGTCGCGTGATCGATGCCGAAGCGGTCGCGGAGCATGGTGCGGGCGGTGCTCAGCAGCTCGTCGCGGTCCTGCACCCCGGCGGCGCAGACCAGGTGCGCCGAGAGCGCGTGCAGGCTGTGCGAGATGGTCCAGACGTGCAGGTCGTGCACCTCCGTCACGCCGGCGACCGACTTCATCGCGCCGAAGACCTCCACCAGGTCGATGTGCTCGGGCACCGCCTCGAGCAGCACGTGCACCGTCTGGCGGATGAGGCCCACCGCCCCGAAGGCGATGATCAGCGCGATGGCGATGGAGAGGATCGGGTCGAGCAGGGTCCAGCCGGTGAAGAACGCCACCGCGCCGGCGGCGATGACCCCGACCGAGCTGAGCGCGTCGCCCAGCACGTGCAGGAAGGCCGCGCGCACGTTCATGTTCTTCGAGCGCGACAGCAGCGCCAGGCCCGCCAGGTTCACCGCCAGGCCGAAGACCGCGACCACCAGCATCAGGCCGGCCTTGATGGGCTGCGGGTGGGCCAGACGCTGCCAGGCCTCGTAGCCGATGAGCAGCGCGATGGCGACCAGCGTCAGGCCGTTGACCAGCGCGGAGAGGATCTCCAGGCGGAAGAAGCCGTAGGTGCGCTTCAGGTCCGCCGGCCGGCCCGCGAACCACAGCGCCAGCGCCGCCAGCAGCAGCGCCGCGGCGTCGGTGAGCATGTGGCCGGCGTCGGAGAGCAGCGCCAGCGAGCCCGACATCCAGCCGCCGATGGCCTCGAACACCATCATCGAGACCGTCAGCACCAGCGTTCCCAAGAGCCGCCGACGGTCCTGTTGCCGCTCCCCGCCCCGGCCCCGCCGGCCGTGCCCGTGGTCATGGCCGTGGTGGTCGTGCTCGGCGGGCTCGGGCGGTTCGGTTTCCGAGCCCTCGCAGGGCCCGGGGCCGTCGTGCGGCGCGCTCCCGCAATCGTGGACGTGCACGGAACCGCCCGGGATTTCCGAGCCGTCCGCCATCGGCGCCGCCGGCTTTCGCAGTCGGAACATCAACCCTTGCCTAGCCCCGGCGCTCGCCCACCGCCCGATGGCTCGTCTTTTCGCCCGGAAGGCGGGCTTGCCCTTGCCTGCCGGGCCTGGAGGGTGTCCTAATGTCGGACACCTAGGATCGAACACATGCTCGACTACGAAAAATACCAGAACCTCCACACGATCATCATGCTGAAGGACGTCATCCGGAAGTGGTGGCGGGTGGAGCTCTCCTTCGCGGACAAGGTCGGGCAGATCCTCGACCGGCAGGCGGGCGGGCCCATCCCCCCGCAGAACGACTTCTGCCGCCTCTCATTGTTCTGCAAGGAGGGCAACCGGCGCTGCACCACCTCGGTGAAGGTGCTGCAGGACAAGTTCAAGACGAACAAGAAGGTGCGCCGCTGCCTGTTCCACGAGTGCCACCTCGGCTTCCAGATCGTCGGCGCCCCGCTCTACCTCGACGGTGAGTACGAGGGGTCGATCTTCGTGGAGGGCTTCGCGCGCCAGCCGCCCTCCCCCAGCGAGGCGGCGGTCCTCAAGCGCAAGACCAGCGAGCTGAACAACGGGGCCACGGACCTCGACCGGGCGCTCACCCGCATCCCGATCATGAGCGACCTCGAGATCGAGCGGATGAGCGACCTCTTGGAGTTCGCGGTCAACGAGATCGCCAATTTCGAGGCCGAGATGAACAAGAAGGAGGTGGCCATCGAGGCCCTCTCCTCCGAGCTGTCCGAGCGCTACAGCTTCGAGAACATCGTCGGCAAGTCGGGGCCCATGCTGGAGGTCTTCCGGCTGCTGGAGAAGGTCTGCCAGTCGGAGTCCACGGTCCTCGTCAACGGCGAGTCGGGCACCGGCAAGGAGCTGGTCGCCCGCGCGGTGCACTACAGCGGCCCGCGCAAGGACAAGCCCTTCGTGGTGCAGAACTGCTCGGCCTTCAACGACAACCTGCTGGAGAGCGCGCTCTTCGGGCACGTGAAGGGCAGCTTCACCGGCGCCATCCGCGACAAGAAGGGCCTGTTCGAGGTGGCCGACGGCGGCACGTTCTTCCTGGACGAGGTGGGCGACATGAGCCCCGCCCTCCAGGTCAAGCTCCTGCGCGTCCTCCAGGAGGGCGTCTTCCTCCCGGTGGGCGGCAACACCCCCAAGGAGGTCGACGTCCGCGTCATCGCCGCGACCCACAAGGACCTGTCCAAGCTGGTCGAGAAGGGCGAGTTCCGCGAGGACCTCTTCTACCGGATCAACGTCATCCGCATCCAGGTGCCGCCCCTGCGCGACCGCAAGGACGACATGCCGGTCCTCATCGACCACTTCATGCGCAAGCACGGCCGCGAGGGCATGAAGGCCAAGGCCTTGTCCCCCGAGGCGCTCAAGGTCATGGAGGCCTACTCCTGGCCCGGCAACATCCGCGAGCTGGAGAACGAGATCGAGCGGCTGCTGGTCCTGGGCAGCGACTGCGAGACCATCCCCGGGGATCTCTTGAGCTCGCGCATCCGCGAGGGCGCGCAGAGCGCGGGCAGCTCGCCCGGCCTGGCTCCGCTGAGCGCCACCGGCAAGATGCACGTCGCGGTGGAGATGCTCGAGCGCGAGATGATCTCCCTGGGGCTGACGCGCACCAAGGGCAACAAGAGCCAGCTGGCGCGCGACCTGGGCATCAGCCGGTCGAACCTGATCCTGAAGATCGAGAAGTACGGACTCGAGGGCCAGGCCGCGCCGGACTGAGGCCCGTCGGGCAGCTCCTCGGCGGAGCGATGGTGGAGTGCGCGGCCTGCATGGATCCGCAGTGGCAGTGCGTCGCGGACCTGTGCGGCTGCGCGGAACGGCGCTGAGCAGACCGACGACCGGCGTGGAAGCCGGCCCCTACCCCTTCGGCGGGCAGGCGGTCTTGTCTTTGGCGGGCAGCAGCGCCTTCACCTTCTCGCAGGCTTCCTTGACGCCCTTGGCGTCCTTCTTCGACTGCCGCACCTTGGCCAGCTCGAGGAACAGCGTCGCGTCCTTCTTGGTGTCCTCTTCCTCGGCCAGCACCAGCAGCAGCTTCTCGGAGGCCTCGAACGAGCCGATCTCCGCGGCGTAGCCGGCGATCTCGCGGACCTCGAGCTTGGTCGTGTCCTCGTCCTTGTTGGCCAAGGCCGTCGGGGGCTGGGGCGTCTCCAGAGCCTTGGCGACGAGGTCGAGCGCCTTGTCCAGGTGCGCCTTGGCGCCGTCCTTCTTGGCTTCCTTGAAGTCCAACCGGCCGAGCGCCAGGTGCGGATAGGAGCGGGCCTTGATGGCGAGCGAGGCCTCGAAGGCCGTGCGCGCGCCGGCCACGTCGCCCTTCTTGAGCTTCAGCTCGCCGATGGTCTCCGGCGCCAGCGGGTCCTTGGGGTCGAGCCTGGCCGCCTCCTCGAACGACGCCAGCGCGCCGTCGAGGTCGCCGGAACGCACCTGCGCGTCCGCCAGCTCGCTGTAGATGCCCGGGTCCGGGTGGAGCTTGGCGGACTCCTTGAGCGGCGCGACGGCCTGCGGCCACCTCTCGCCGCGGGCGTACAGCTCGCCGACGAGCTTCCAGTCCTTGGCGGCCCCGGAGGCGTCCATCGCCGTGGCCTTCGCGAGCAGCTCGATGGCCTCGGCGTCCTTCTTCGCCTCCACCAGCCCGTCCGCCAGGTCGCGCACGCCGGCGGGATCGTCCGGCTTGAGCTCGACCGCCTTGCGCAGCGGCTCCAGCGCCTCGTTCGGCCGGCCCGCGTTGAGCAGGCAGCGCGCGCGGCGCTGCCAGCTCATCCGCTTGGTCGGCTCGAGCGTCACCGCGTCCTCGAAGGCCTCGGCCGCCTCGCCGAAGCGCCCCTGGGTCATCAGCGCGTCGCCCAGCGCGTGCCACGTCTTCGGGCTCGGCTTGAGCCTCAGCGACGCCTTGAAGTGCTCGGCGGCCTTGGCGCTGTCGCCCGCCAGGAACGCCTCCTGGCCGGCGCGGTAGAGCGAGTCGGGGTCGGCCGCGTCCAGGACGAACTCCGAGGAGCCCCCGTCGCCCAGGTTCGGCCGCACGAAGCCGCCGTCGCCGCCCAGGCGCAGCGGGGTCGCCTGCACCAGCGAGTCGGGAGGAGGCTCCTTGCAGCCCGAGACGGCCAGGGCGGCGAGGAGCGAGGGCAGCACGAGCCTTCGCATGGCTAGCTCCCGCTCTTCTGCTTCTGGATGAAGTCGCGCACGCGCGTCCACTGCGCGACCGGGAAGTCGGAGAAGGTCACGCCCATGCCGTAGGGGTAGGTCAGCACCGAGCGCGGGCTGAAGGGGTTGCTCCAGACCACCACCCCGCCCACCGCCATCCACTCCTGGTCGCCGGGCAGGTGGAAGCGGATCTCCACCGGCTTGCTGGCCGGCATGGGGTTGAGCGTGCGCACGTAGATGCCCGTCTCCGAGAGGTCGAAGCTCCCGCCGGCGGTCCAGTCCTCGCTCGTGCCCAGGAGCCGGAAGTTCACCTCGGCGTGGAACGGGACGCGCGGGGCGCTGCGGCGCTCGGGGCGGACCGAGCCGGCCAGGACCTTGTTGATGCGCCGGACCAGGTGCTCGGTCTCGGTTTCCACGTCGTAGGGCTCCAGCTCCGCCAGGAACTTGGGGAGCTTGGCCGTCGCCGTCGCCGCGTGGCTGGCCACGGCGACGACGGGGACGGGCGGGACGCAGTGCTGCAGCCAGTCGACGAGCAGGCTCGCCGCGGGGATGTCGAGGTCCACCACCGCCAGGGCCACCTTGCCCACGGTGGTCACGGCCTGGGCCTCGGCGAGGCTGGTCGTCAGGCAGCAGTCGAAGCCCGCCTTGTCCAGCAGCCGGGTGATCAAGGTGCCGAAGAAGGCCTTCTGCGTGCCCAGCATCACGCGCTTGGAGCGCGGCGGCGCGATCTCCCGCTCTCCGAGGCCGGCGCGGACCGCCGCGAGCTTGGCGACCACCTGCTTCTCGGTCAGCGGCTTGACCACGTAGTCGTCCGCGCCGGCGACGAAGGAGCGGCGGATGGGCGCGGGGCCCTCCTCGGCGGTGATCATCACCACCGGCAGGTCCCAGCGGTCGGTCTGCATCCGGACCGACCGGCAGAACGCGTCGCCCTGGTCGCCCGGGAGATTCAGGTCCACGAACGCGAGGATCGGCTTCTGCTGGAGCACGTCGGCCGCCTTCTCGGCGCTCTCGACCGCCGCCACGCGCGCGCCGGCGGCGGAGAGCGCGTCGGTCAAGAAGGCCCGGACGAGCTTGTCGTCGTCCACCACGAGGACGGGTCCGACTTCGGTCATGGAATCCACTGGCTCCCTCGGATGGTCCGGACCAAGCAGTATCGACGCGCCACTTTTGGAGGGCAAGCACGCCCTCGTCACGGAATGGCCCCGGAGAGGCCCCCGTTCTCGCCACATCCCATGCGCCTCCCCGCCCTCCGCCACCCGTTCCTGTTCCGCGTCCTGGCGCTCGCACTGGCGGCGAGCCACCTGGCCTTCGCCTGGCGTGCGACCGGCTTGCGCTGGGAGCACGTGGCCGCCGACCTGCTGCTCGCGCTGCTGCCGTGGCTGGGACGGCGCGCGCACGCCTTCGCCTGGGCGGCGCTGCCGGTGTGGCTGACGGGGGTGCTCTACGACAACCAATGGCTCTGGCATGGACTGGTCGGCCGGATCCACCTGGCCACCGCGGCGCGGAGCCTGGGCGTACTCGGCCCCGGCGGCCTCGACCTGCCCGCCTGGTTCCACCGGAACACCGCCCCGGCGCTGGACCTCCTCGCCGGGTTCGCCTACTCCACGCACCTGCTCGAGCTCTTCGGCGTGGCCGTCTTCCTCTTCTTCACCCGACCGGCGCGCCTGCGGGGCCTGGCCTGGGCCTTCCTCTTCGCCAACGCGCTGGGGGTCGTGGTCTCGACGCTCTACCCGGCCGCGCCGCCCTGGTACGTCATCGCCCACGGCAGCGGGCCGGTGGACGCCGCGGCGGCCTCGAGCGCCGGCGGGGCGCTGCGCGTCGACGCGCTGCTGGGCATCCACTACTTCCGCGACTTCTACTCCCGCAACCCCTTCGTCTGGGGCGCCATCGCCTCGCTGCACTCGGCCTACCCGGTGCTCGCGGCGTGGGCCGTCTGGGACCGCGGCTGGCGCTGGCGGGTGCCCACCGCGGCCTACGCCTGCCTGATGTGGTTCTCGGCCCTATACCTGGCGCACCACTACCTGCTGGACGTGGTCATCGGCGTGGGCATCGCCCTGGCGGCATCGGCGCTCGCCCACCGGGTGGTGGTGCCGGCCTTGGGCAACACACGGCCGCAGCCGGCGGCTCCGGAGGACGGAGCGGAGGCGGAGTCGGAGATCGCACTCGGCTGAATTCGACGAGAAGGCCCCCGCTCCCAAGAGGAAGCGGGGGCCTTCGTTCATCTCGACGAGCCGGCGGCTAGTCGCAGCCGCAGGTCACGGCGGTCGTGGCGCTGTTGCGCGGCGACGGCGCGGCCACCGTGAAGTCGGTGGTGTTGTTGCCGGTGAAGTCGCAGCCGGTGCCCGGGCTGGCCGCGGCGCCGTTGCGGATGGCGGCCGTGGAGTTGCTCAGGGCGCCGACCTTGTTCGTCGGGCAGTCCGCGGTGCCGTAGCCCACGAAGTCGATCACGCCGGCCGGGCAGTTGCCGGTGAGCGCGGTCTTGCTGGCGACCAGCGCGACCTTGCCGTTGGCGCCGGCCATGGCGATGGTGCCGGTCACGTCCGGGGTCGGCAGCGCGCCGCTCGGGGTGGTGCCCGCGGCCAGCTGGATCAGCAGGTACCCGCCCGCGGGGATCGACCGCGTGGTGCAGGTGCCGCTGCAGAGGGCCTGCAGGTTGCTGCTCCAGCTGGTGCCGGTCGCCGAGGTGTACTGGACGGACCAGTTGGTCACGTCCACCGGGTTCGTGCTGCGGTTGTGCAGCTCGACGAAGTCGTTGGTGAACTGGGCGCCGGAGTTGCCTCCGCCGCCGTAGACCTGGCTGATGACCACGCCCGGCGCGCAGCCGGCGGCGAGGCCGGTGAAGGTCGCCGTGGCGGCCGTCCCGTCCACGCCGGCGGCGCGGGTGTCCTTGACGGTGCTGGCCACGGTCACGGTGTAGGTGGTGCCCACGGTCTGGGCGGAGGTGGTCAGGCTCACCGACGAGCCGCTGGCGGCCGCCGCCGAGGCGGTCAGGCCGTTGTCGAAGGTGAACTGCGAGCCGTTGGCCGCGACGGAGGCGACATCGAGCGTGCGGCTGAAGCTCACGGACACCGAGGCGTTGGTCACCGCGCCGGCGCCGATCACCTTGGGCGCCGGGCAGGAGGTGACGACCAGGTCGCCGGCCCTGAAGCAGGACGGCTCGGAATCGGTGTTGTAGCGCCACATCACGCCGGTCCTCAGGTCCACGACGCAGCCGGCGTCGAGCCCGAGGCTGTCCTTGAGCGTGGTCGGGATGCGGAAGCTGGGGAACGGGGTGGCGGTGATGGCCGCAGTGGTGAGCGGGAACTTGGCGTAGCCTGTGCCGCCGTTGCCCAGGGCGCCGAGCGTGCCGGCCACCTTGACGTACTCGGCCTCGTAGTTGGCGATGGCCGAGACGAGGTCGGCGGCGTTGCCCACGTCCTGGATCAGCCCGCTCAGGTCGTTGCCCTGCGAGGCGCGGGTCGGGCCGCTGATGGCCTTGGCGTAGAGGAGCCCGGCCTGCACGGCGAGCTCGGTGATGGTGAAGCTCACCTGGTCGCCGGCGGCGAGGGTTGCGGCCGGGGCGGTGAAGACCGTGGCCGGGTCGACCTCCACGAACAGCGCCGGGCCGGCCTGGGCGCCCTGGACGAAGAAGCCGGCCTTCTCGGTGCCGGTCGCCGGCTTGAGGTAGGTCACCAGCGCCCCGTCGATGGGCAGCGAGAGGCCGGTGCCGGCGCCGTTGGCGCGCGCCGCGGCGATCTGCGCGGTCACGTCGGTGCTGCCGGCGACGCAGGTGTTCGACGGGCCGCACACCGGGGTCGGGGCGGCGCAGTCGGCGGCGGCCAGGCACTGCACGCACGCCGGCGTCGCGCCGGTCAGGCACTTGGGCAGCAGGCTCGAGCAGCCGAAGGTGTCGGTGCAGGCCACGCACCGGCCGCTCGTCAGGTTGCAGGCGGGGGTCGGCGCGGCGCAGTCGGCGTTGGCGCCGCAGCCGACGCACTGGCCGCCGGTCACGGTGGTGTCGCAGGTCTTCGGCGAGGCGCAGCCCTGCGCGGCGTTGCAGACGACGCAGGTGGCGGTGGCGGTGTTGCAGATCGGCGTCGCGCCCGAGCACTCGGTGTTGCTGGTGCAGCCCACGCACTGGCCGTTCTGGCAGGTCTGCGGCGAGCTGCAGCCGGCCAACGCGGTGCAGGTCACGCACTTGTTCTGGGCGGTGTCGCAGAGGGGGCTCGCCGGGACCTTGCAGTCGGTGTTCTGCAGGCACTCCACGCAGGCCGTCTGGTTCTGGCAGACCTTGCCGGTGCAGCCCTCACCCGAGGTGCAGGCCACGCAGGTCTTGGTGGCGGTGTCGCACACCGGCTTGGCGGGGCTGGCGGCCGCGCACTGGGTGCTCGAGGTGCAGCCCACGCACGCTCCGTCGGTCACCGCGGTGTCGCAGACCGGGGTCGGGCTGGCGCAGCCCTTGGCCGAGGTGCAGGTCACGCACTTCTTGGCCGAGGCGTCGCAGACCTTGCTCGCGGCGGTGCAGACGGCCTCGCTGGTCGCGGTGCAGATCACGCACGCTCCGCCGGCGGCGGTGGTGTCGCAGACCGGGGTCGGGCCGGAGCAGCCCGCGCTCGCGGTGCAGTTCACGCACTTCTTCTGGTCGCACACCTTCGCGCTGCCCTTGCAGTCGGCGCTCAGCAGGCAGTCGACGCACTTGCCGTTGGCGGCGCCGGTGTCGCAGACCAGCGGCGCGGCGCAGCCGGAGGTCGCGGTGCAGACCACGCACTTGCCGGTGGCGGTGTCGCAGGTGGGGGTGGCGGGCGTGCCGGTGCAGCCGCCGTTGTCGACGCAGCCGTTGGAGACGCACTTGCCGTCGGCGACGGCGGTGTCGCAGTGCTCGGTGGCGCCGCAGCCCTCGCCGGTGGTGCAGACGACGCACTTGCCGCTGGTCAGGTCGCAGACCTTGGCGCTGCCCGCGGTGCACTGGGCGCTGGCCGTGCAGCCCTTGCACTGCCCGCCGGTCACGGTGAGGTCGCAGGTGGCCGGCGCGGTGCAGCCCTTGGCCGCCGTGCAGACCACGCACTTGCCGCTGGCGGTGTCGCAGATGGGCGTGGCCGCGGTGCCGGTGCAGTCGGCGTCGCCGGCGCAGGTGGCGTCGACGCACTGCCCGCCCTGGACGGTGGCGTCGCACTTCTTGCCGTTGGCGCAGCCCTCGGCGGCGGTGCAGACCACGCACTTCTTGGCGCCGGTGTCGCAGACGGGGGTGGCCGGGGTCGCGGCGCAGTCGAGCGAGTTGTTGCAGCCCGGCTGCTTGCACTGCCCGCCCTGGACGCCCGTGTCGCAGGCCTGGGGCGCGGTGCAGCCCTCGGTCGCGGTGCAGACCACGCACTTGCCGCTCCCGGTGTCGCAGACCGGGCTCGGGCCGGAGCACTGGGCGCTCGCCGAGCAACCCTTGCACTGCCCGCCGGTCACCGCGGTGTCGCAGGTCGCCGGCGCGATGCAGCCCTTGGCCGCGGTGCAGACCACGCACTTGTGGGCGGCGGCGTCGCAGACCGGGGTGGCCGGGGTGACCTGGCAGTCGAGGTCCGCCGAGCAGCCGCTGGACACGCACTCGCCGCCCGCGACGGTGGTGTCGCAGGTCTCGCCGATCTGGCAGCCGTCGCCGTCGGTGCAGACCACGCAGGTGCCGGTCGAGGTGTCGCAGACCGGCGCCTCGAGGCCGCAGTTGGCGCTCGTCAGGCAGTTGACGCACTTGCCGTTGCTGGCCGAGGTGTCGCACAGCTTGCCGCCGGTGCAGCCCCTGGAGGCCGTGCAGGTCTTGCACTTCTTGGCCGTCTCGTCGCAGACGGACGTCGCGCCCGAGCAGGCCGGGCTGCAGGCGCTGCTGGGCACCACGCACTTGCTGTCGACGCACTGCTTGCCGTCCTTGCAGTCCGTGGTCTTGGTGCACTCCGAGGCGGTGGGACATCCGGTGCCCACCGCGAGCAGCAGGCCCGCGCAGGCGAGGGTCAGGATCCTTCTCGACATGTTGTTCTCTCCGGCTCCAAGGGGCGGTCCCCGTGCAGACCGCGGTGGTTCTCGCCTGGCCGGCCTCCGGGAACGGATGGGGCCGCTGGCGAGCCGGAGAGAATATCCCTCAAACGCCGGAAGGGACACAGGGTCCTTCGGCAAACGAAAGCCCCGCGAGGCCGGGCGGCCGCGCGGGGCTCGAGCCTGCGGAGGGGCTCAGGATTTCGGCGAGCCGAAGCTGCGCTCGAACAGGCCGCGCACGGCGTTGCGGCCCTCGTCGGACAGGAAGCGGGTCCCGGTGCCGGAGAAGCGCTCGCGGGTGATGGTGGGCGGCTCCACCGGCTGCCAGCGCCCGTCCAGCCAGCAGAACCAGTCGCGCTTGTCCTGGTCGAAGACGTGGACCGGCTTGTTCCAGTGCCGCGCCAGCTCCACCGCCCAGCCGGTGCCGCCCTTGACGGTGCCGTCCGGCGTGATCTGCCCGATGGAGAAGACCTCTCCGGCGGTGTTGACCTGGTGCCAGATCGACTGCAGCACCCGGCGGAACAGCGGCGTCGAGGGGTAGCTGCGGTGCATGTGGGCCTTGAGGTAGGTCGAGCTGACGTCGCCCATCACCAGCTCGTCCTCGGTCAGCTCCACCATGCCCCGGCTGCGCACGGGCCCGCGGCCGGCGAAGCTGAAGTTGGTCTCGGCCAGGCCCCAGCGCTCGGCGCACAGGCCGAACTCGGTCTCCGCCCCCGGCGCGCCGCCGGAGAGCAGCGTGAAGCCGGCGGTCGGCAGCCGCTTGGGGGCGGGCACCTGCCCCTCGGGGATGATCTGCAGCGTGTCGGGGTGCAGCTCGAGGTGCGTCTCGGGCGGGCGGGCCTCGCCGTGGTCCTTGAGCAGGCGCAGCGCGACGTGGCTGCCGCGGGGCTCGAGGAAGAGCGCGACGTCCACCAGGCTGGCGCAGCAGCCCTCGAGCGGCGCCGGCAGCTGGTTGACGGGGCTGAGGAAGCCGCGCGGGGCGGTCACCGTCATCCACAGCTCGGCGCCGAGGCGCTTGGCGGTGGCCTTGAAGGCTTCCAGCGCGGTGGGCAGGCCCGACGGCGGGCAGTCGTAGCCGTCGATGAGGATGGCCGCCGGCTTGAGCTGCATGTGCTTGGTGAAGAGCTGGAGCGCGTCCTCCAGGCGCAGCGGCGAGAACGACGCGCCGTCCTTGTAGGTCTTGATGGCGCGGCGGCGGGACACGCTGTCCTTGACCGCGTCCTTGTCCTCGAGCGCGCTCTGGGCGGCGAGGTCGTCGAAGAGCGTGTCGTAGAACGCGCTGACGTACTCCACCGTCTGGCCCAGGGCGATGTGCACGACGTCCCGCTCGCGCATCAGATCGTCCAGGCCTATCTGCACCAGGCAGGCGGTCTTGCCGACCCCGGCGGGCGCGACGAGCACGCCCAGGTTGCCCTTGCCGAGGCCGCCGTGGATGGACTGTTCCAGGATGCGCAGCGGGCTGCGAGCGTTGACGTCTTTGCGGTACATGGTCGCCTCCCTCTACTTTCTGGCCGCCTGGGCCTTTTGCTTCGCCTCGCGCGCCTTCTCCACCAGCTCCTCGGCGATGGCCGCCGGGACGGGGAGGTAGCGCGAGAACTCCATGGTGAACTCCGCCTTGCCCTGCGTCGACGAGCGCAGGACCGTCGAGTAGCCGAACATCTGCTCCAGCGGCACCTCGGCCTCGATGCGCGACAGCCCGCCGTCCTCCTGCGAGCCGATGATCATCGCGCGCCGCTGCATGAGCGTGCCCAGCACCGCGCCCGAGAACTCGCTGGGGCCCTCGACCGCCACCTTCATGATCGGCTCGAGGATGCGCGGCTTGGCCTTGTCGTAGACCTCGCGCCAGGCGCCGCGGGCGGCCTCCTGGAAGGCGATGTCCGAGGAGTCGACGGCGTGGCTGCCGCCGTCGTTGAGGACCACCCGCACGTTGACCACCGGGAAGCCGATCTTCTGGCCCTTGGCGATCATCGACTTGAAGCCCTTCTCCACCGACTTGATGAACTGCGAGGGGACGTTGCCGCCGCGCACCTCGTCCACGAACTCGAAGGGCAGCTCGCCGGGCTCGACGAAGCCGATGACCTTGCCGTACTGGCCCGAGCCGCCGGACTGCTTGCGGTGCGTGTAGTTGAACTCGGCCCGCTGCGAGAAGGTCTCGCGGTAGGCGACCTGCGGGGCGCTGGTCTCCACCACCGCCGAGTACTCGCGCTTCATGCGCTCGATGTAGACCTCGAGGTGCAGCTCGCCCATGCCGCGGATGATGGTCTGGCCGCTCTCCTCGTCGACGTTGGCGCGGAAGGTGGGGTCCTCGCGCGTGAAGCGGCGCAGGGCCTTGCCCATGTTGGTCTCGCTCTTGTTGTCCACGGGGCGGACGGACAGCGAGATGACCGGCTCGGGCACGTGCATGGAGGTCATGGCCACCTTCACCGTGCCGTCGGTGAAGGTGTCGCCCGAATTGCACTCGATGCCGAAGAGGGCGACGATGTCGCCGGCGCCGGCGGAGTCGATGTCCTCCATCTCGTCGGAGTGCATGCGCACCAGCCGCCCCACCTTGTGCTCCTTGCCGGTGCGGGTGTTGGTGATGAAGGTGTCGCGGGCGAGCTTGCCCTGGTAGACGCGCACGTAGGTCAGCTGGCCGTAGCGCCCGTCCTCGAGCTTGTAGGCCAGGGCCACGGTCGGCTTGGACAGGTCGGTGGCGAGGATGACCTTCTCCTCGTCCTTGGCCAGGTCCACGCCCTCGTTGATGACCTCGGTGGGGTCCGGCAGGTAGGCGACCACCGCGTCGAGCAGCTTCTGGACGGCCTTGTTCTTGTAGGCCGAGCCCATCAGCACCGGGGTGATCTTGAAGTCGACCGTGCCCTTGCGGACGGCCTTGCGGATCAGCTCGTTGGTGACGCGCTCCTCGAGGATGGCCTCGGTCAGCTCGTCGGAGAACATCGACACGGCGTCGAGCATCTCCTCGCGGGCCTTCTTGGCCTGCGCGGCCATCTCCGCCGGGATCTCGCCCTCGACGATGTTCTCGCCGTTGGCGCCCAGGAAGCGGAAGGCCTTCATCTCGATGAGGTCGACGACGCCCTCGAATTTGTCCTCGAGGCCGATCGGCAGCTGCAGGAGCACCGGGTTGTGCCCGAGCTTCTCGCGCAGTTGGTCGCGCACGCGCAGCGGGTTGGCGCCGGTGCGGTCGCACTTGTTGACGAAGGCCAGGCGCGGCACGCGGTAGCGGCGCATCTGGCGGTCGACGGTCAGCGACTGGCTCTGCACGCCGGCCACCGCGCACAGGACCAGGATGGCGCCGTCCAGCACGCGCAGCGAGCGCTCGACCTCGATGGTGAAGTCGACGTGCCCGGGGGTGTCGATGATGTTGAGATGGTGGCCGGCCCACGTGCAGTGGGTCGCGGCGCTGGCGATGGTGATGCCTCGCTCGCGCTCGAGCTCCATCGAGTCCATCGTCGCGCCGACGCCGTCCTTGCCCTTGACCTCGTGAATGGCATGGATCCGCTTCGTGTAGAAGAGGATGCGCTCGGTCAACGTGGTCTTGCCACTATCGATGTGCGCCGAGATACCTATGTTACGCAGCTTGGAGAATTCCTCGTACACCACCAACCTCCGAAATTGCCGTGATCCCGGTCTATGCCGGGGCCTTCCTACGTTGCGGGGCGCGCACTCTTGAAGCAGACGCGTTCCAAAATCAAGGGATTAAGCAGATGAACTCCCTGCCCTGCCCCCAGATTTCGTGCTTCCTCGCCTGCTCCTCGGTGCAGCCTGCGGCGGAACAGACCGCAGCGCCTTCTTAACAGTTTCCGTCGGGGAATGCTTGCCGATCGTTGCGATAGGATGCGGATGCCCTGCCGCCCTGGAAAGGCTCTCGCCATGCCGCGCCTGCTCGCTCGCCTGCTCCTCCTCTTGCCGCTGGCCGCCTGCTCCTCCAACGCGCTGCCGCAGATCCTCGACGACGTGGCCGTGAAGTCCGCCTGTGGGGGCAGCAAGCTCCAGCCGCCCCTGGGCGGGGCCAGCGACGCGCTGTGGATCGCCTGCGACGGCGACAAGTCGTTCGCGCTCCACGACGGCAAGTCGACGTTCAAGAAGGTGGACGTGCCCAGCTCCGTGCCGGCCGAGCAGCCTAGGGTCTCGGCCGACAGGTCGCTCTACGTCCTGACGCGCGACCCGCAGGAGCCGACGACCACCAACCCGCGCCTGCTCATCCGCCTGCTGCCCGACGGGACGACCCAGGACCGCACCGCCGAGGTCAACCCCACGCGCGCCGAGGAGCTCAGGCTGGTGGGGACCGGCGGGACCGTGGTGGTGCAGCGCGGGTCCAACGTGTACCTCGTGGACAAGGACCAGATCACCGCGCTGCCGGCCCCCATGGACGGCAACTACCGCATCCTGGGCATGCTTCCGGTCCTGGGCGAGGAGCGCCACGACCGCTTCTTCCTGCACGTCGCGGTGGGCGCCGGCTCGCCGGGCACCCCCGACGACGTGAAGCTCTTCTTCTGGGAAGGTTCCTGGCGCCCGGCCCTCCTCGACGACCCGACCGAGCTGCTGCGCTTCAACGGCTTCCCCCGCGTGTTCGTGCCGGTGGGCAGCAGCGGGGAGCTCTTCGGCATCGCCAACCGGCAGGGAGCGCAGGACCGCATCGTCCCCATCCTCCTGGCGCGCTGGAGCGGGGGGGTTCTGCGGGCCAGCGAGATCAAGCTGTCGGTCGAAGCGGGCTACTTCAAGCCCCAGCAGCTCTACGTGCGGGCCAACACGCAAGTCGTGGTCCTGGGGACCGAGAGTGAGGGCAACGAGGAGATCGTCAACCGCCTCGCCTACTACGCCTTCACCGGCGAGGACTTCCGGCTGCGCAACGCCTTCCAGGAGATCCAGAACTGCTCGCAGCAGACCTGCGACCGGAGCATCTCCGAGCCGCTCTTCCTGGTCGACGGGGCCGTCCAGTACGTCATCACCGACGCGACCGGGGCCTTCCAGGTGATGGTGGGCAAGCTCTGACAGGCAGTCGATAGTCGATGGTCGATAGTTGATAGTGGGTCCGCCTTGTGATCGCCGTCCTCGACGTCCACTACCCCGAGACCGGAGCCCGCGCCGCCTGCGTCGTCCTCGAGGCTTGGGACTCGGCCTCGGCCAGCGAGGAGCGGGTCGTCACCTTGGAGGTCGTGGAGCCGTACGTCCCGGGGCAGTTCTTCCGCCGCGAGCTGCCCTGCCTGCAGGCTGTCCTCTCGGTCATCCGGGCGCACGCCTCGACGGTGATCGTGGATGGTTACGTCTGGCTCGACCGGCAAGGACGGCCGGGGCTGGGAGCGCACCTGTTCGAGGCGCTGGGGAAGGCCATCCCGGTGGTGGGCGTGGCCAAGGCCGCGTTCGGCGAAGCGGGCACCAGCGCGGCGGTCGAGGTCCTGCGCGGCCAGAGCAAGCGGCCCCTCTTCGTCACCTCGGCCGGCATCGATGCGAGCGAAGCGGCCGCGAAGGTCAAGGCCATGGCCGGCCCCGCCCGCCTCCCCTGGGCGCTGGGGCAGGTCGATGCCCTCTCGCGCGGGCGACGCGCGCCCGGCGCGGAACGAGACTAGATTTCCGGGGGCCCGAACCCTCGACGGGAGTGCGGCATCCAAGCCGGAAAGCCATGACCCCCCTGCCCGACTACGCGTTCCTCGACCGCTCGCTCCCCCCCGGCGACCACCGCTATCTTTCCCTGCTGCCTCGGGTGGCGCAGAGCCCGGCGCTGCTGCGCATCACCCCCGAGAAGGACCTGCGCGACCGGCTCCTCGAGCGCGCCGTGGTCCAGATTCGCGGCGGGCGCGGCTATGCCTTCGTCGACGTCGAGACGCCGTGCATCGTGCTCTCCGAGTGGTACTACGACAGCGGCAAGGACCTCGATCTCTACCTCGACCTGCTCCACGAGCTGACGCACCTTCGCCAGCTCGAGGAGGGCTTCGACCTCTGGGACGAGCGCTTCGAGTACGTGGACCGCCCCACCGAGGTCGAGGGCTACGCGGTCGCCATCGGGGAAGGCCGGCGGCTGGGCATGACCGACGAGGACGTGCTGCAGCACCTGTCCAACCCGTGGATGAGCGACGCCGACGTGCGCCGCCTCGTCGGGCACATCGACGAGTTCCTGGGCGGCGGCGAGCTGCCGAACATCGCGCTGGCGCGCAATCCGCCCACCCGCAGCAAGCGCCGTCCCTGGTAGCCCGCCAGATCCTTCGCAGGGCTTGGCCGTTTGCTCCCCAGAACGAGGAGCGAACCCATGAACGCCAAGATCCTGAGCATCCCCGCGGCGCTGCTGCTGCTTGCCTTCTCCGCCCGCGCCGAGACGCCGCAGCCCCAGGACGCCTACTGGCAGGTCGTCCAGGGCGTCGCCAACATGGTCGGCGACCCCCAGGCCCAGCAGCTCGCTTCGAAGTACGGCCTGCAGGTCCTCAACGTGACCTGGGAGGACACCGGCCGCTACCAGGGCTCGTCGCTGGGGCCCAACATCAGCGACGTCACCATCGAGGTCGTCGAAGGCGAAGGCGCCAACAGGCGCCTGGCGCTGATGCCGGTGCTGCGCTTCCCCAACTTCGAGGACAAGACCTCCGACGTGAAGCTGGACCGCTTCTTCCTCAAGGTCGGCAACGAGTCGCGGCACGGCCAGGAGCGGGTCGTCTCGCTCAAGGAGCTGCTGGCCCACCCCGCGCGCTACCTCTCCTTCCCCGGCAAGGGCGCCATCAAGGGCGGCTCGCTGCTCGCCCCGCGCGACACGCATGCGCTGGTCAGCGCCCAGGCTGCGTTCCTGCCGGTGCCCAAGGGCGGCAAGGCCACCTTCCACCCCGTCATCTTCAACTACCAGTCGACCGCCAAGAACCCGGCCGTCCTCACCCTCCTCGTCACGCGCCAGGGCACCTCGGTGACCGTCGTCGACAACGCCCGCGACACCCTGGGCAGCGGCAGCTGGGGCCAGCGGCTGTTCTTCAACGCCGCCGGCGAGCGCGCCCCGCTGACGGCCGAGCGCCTCAGCGACGTGCAGGCCAGCGGCGTCACCAGCAACGGCGAGTCCGCGCGGAGCCTGGGCGCCGACGCGAACCTGCTGATGCTCATCCAGGTCCCGCTCAAGTACCGCGAGCGCCCGATGCGCGACTTCGGCATGGACTACGAGTCGGCGGCCAAGGCGGAGAGCGCGCCCACGGGGATGGCGCGCGGAGCGCAGCCAGACATGGAAGTCGCGGTGCTGGGCCACGGGGCGCTGGAAGGCCCGTTCACCGAGCTGGACGGCCTGACCATCGAGCGCGACCCCCGCTTCCCGGTGCGCGTCACGGTGCAGTTCTACCAGGCGACCAGCAGCGCCAGCATCGGGGCCGCGAACATGCTCAAGCTGGCCCAGCAGATCGGCCACGTCTTCGACAAGGGCGACGCCATCGGCTCGCTGGTGGTCCCCAGCCCGAGCGACCTCAAGCGCAGCACCAACTGGGACGGCGTGGGACCCGAGCCCAAGGACCTGAGCTGGTGGGACTTCCCGGGGCTGGTCGAGCGCTGGACCAACGGCCAGAGCCTCCAGCCGCGCGAGTAGATCGGCGTGAAGTATCCGCGCGGTCTCCTCGAAGAAACAGCGAGGCCGGCCTCCCGCGAAGGGAGCCGGCCTCGTGAATTCTCGTATCCGGAAGTCGGTGGCTACAGCTGGTACTCGAACAGCTTGCTCAGCCGGCTGCCGAAGGACTCGGGCTTGGGCGGCGTGCCCTTCTCGACCCGCGTGGCCTCGCTCGCACCCTGGTCGAAGTGCGCGACCATCTTCTGGGCGAAGTCCTTGTCCGCCACGATCATCGAGCTCTCGGCCTCGTAGTAGTGCGAGCGCGGGTGGTTGTTGTAGCTCGAGACCATCGCCATCTCGCCGTCGGCCACCCAGTACTTGCTGTGCAGGGTATCGCCCTTCTTGAGGTAGACCTCGGCGCCGGCATTGGCCATCTGGATGGCGCTGTTGACGATGGGCGTGCTCACCGCCGGCTCGTCGACGCTCTTGTCCGAGTTGGTGAAGATGCGGACCTTCACGCCGCGGCTGAGCGCGTCGGTGAGCGCCTCGCGCAGGGCGTCGCGGTGCTCGGGCGACTGCACGATGAAGTAGGCGTTCTCGATGTCGAAGCTCTTCTTGGCGCCCTGGATGGCCTTCAGCGTGGCCAGCATGATCTTGTCGTCGGACTGGTCGTGGATCTTGGGCTCGTTGCCCACCACCATGACCTTGGCGCCCTTGCCCGGCGTCTCCTGCGCCGGCGGCGGGGTGGCGACGGCCTCGAGGCCCAGCTCGGGCCGGGTCTTGACCTGCTCGTTCCAGCGCTTGGCGAAGAGCGCCTCGGCGTCGCTGGCCATCGGGCCGGTGCCCGTCATGTCGGTGTCGCGCCACTTGGGGGCGTCGGGGTTGGTGTCGAAGTACTCGTCGCCGGGGTTGCGGCCGCCGGCGAACACCCTGCCCTGCGTGCCGCCGCCGTCGATGGTGAGGATCTTGGAGTGCATGCCGTAGAAGGCGCGCTCCGGGTTCTCCCAGCGCAGCACCTTGACGCCGTTCTGCTCCATGAACTCCAGCACGTGCTTGTGGAGCTTGCCGGCTCCGGTCTGGCCGTCGACCATCACGCGGACGTCGACGCCTTCCTTGGCCTTGGCGACCAGCGCCTCGGCGATGCGGCCGCCGGTGGCGTCGTCGTAGAAGGCCCAGGACTGCATGTGGACGCTGGTCTTGGCGTTCTGGATGCCCTCGACCCAGGCGTCGCAGGCCTTGGGGCCGTCGGAGAGCACGCCGACCTCGGCGCCCTGGTGGAACTTCGCGCCGGCCAGCGACTCCATCTCGTCGAGGAACGCGGGATCAGACACGCCCTTGGCCGCGCCCTGGGAGGACGCGGCCACGGTGGCGGCCATCTTCTTGGAGTCCGTCTCCCAGTCCGACAGGTGCTTCCAGGGGTTGAAGTCGCCCTCGATCTCGGCGCCGATGATGCCCAGCGCCTTGCCGGCCTTCTCGAAGAAGTCGGCGACCTTGTTGGTCTTTTCGCCGGGCTGGAACTTGGCGACCTCGGTGGGACCACCGGCCTTGGCGGGCTCGGAGGCGGTCGGCTTGACGGAAGGGGTCGCGGGGCCGCGAACGGGACCGACGGGCATGGAAACGCTCCCTCTGCGCTCGATAGTGAGAAAGACGGCGCGGGGATTATCGCGTTCCGTTCCGGGATGTTGCGTGGGTTTTTCGGGCGCCGCGCCGACGCGGGCGCGAGGTCGCCCGTGGCTCCGGGGCCGAACTTGGCGGTCGCGGCGGCGAGGTGAGCTAGTACCAGGTGCCCCCAGTTCGTTCCGGGATGTGCCGCCCCGAAAATGCCGGCGACTGAAGTCGCGCCTGACATTGCGATGCCCCGCCTTCGCGGGCTGCAGTGGCCTCGGGTCGCGAAGTCGGAAACCCGAGCTTCAGAAGTGCGAAAGACCTGAACCCGGGCGCCCTTGTTCCTCGCCCATGGCGTCCGTCGCCACCTGGTCCGCGAAGGCGGACCTCGAAACCTCAGGCGCGGCTTTAGCCGCCGGCAGTCCCAACCGGCCTTCTCGAACCCTGATCGAAATTCCGGATGCTCGTACTAGCCGTGCTTCCGCTGGACTTCCGCGCCGTCCGCGGAGGCCTCGACCTTGGCCGGCTCCGGCAGCGGCGCCACGTCGGCGCGGGTCTCCTGCTGCATCCTCTCGATCATCGGGCCCACCGAGAGCGCCACGATGGCGCCCACCAGCAG
Organism: Myxococcales bacterium; assembly: GCA_036504155.1. Lineage (GTDB taxonomy): Bacteria > Myxococcota > Myxococcia > Myxococcales > UBA5297 > JACRCT01. Next base: position 75,063 of record DASXVQ010000146.1, on the reverse strand, counting down.
CGCCACGCCCACCAGCTCGTTGACCGGGGGCCTCTTCTCGTCCAGCCACAGCCACAGGGCGTAGCTGGCGACCACGCCGGCCAGCAGGCTGGAGACGCGGTTGACGGGCACGCAGAAGGTGTTCTCGCGCTTGTCCAGGAGGATCAGCCCGCCGAAGACGCCGGTGCCCTGCGAGAGGATGCCGATGACGACGGCGATCGCCACGACGGCGACGCTCCACCCCGCGTCGAGGTGCGCCGCGTGCTCGAAGCCGTGCGCGAGCCCGTGGGTGAAGTCGACGGTGGCGCGGTCCCGGCCGATCAGCGCCAAGACGCCCAGGACGATGACCAGCGCCGGCGTCGCCACCATCTGCTCCTCGACGAAGTAGCGGGTGCGGGCGTTCTCGTCGTCGGACTTGGCCAGCCGGGTCATGAAGCGCAGGCGCAGGAAGTAGGCGGCCAGGTAGATGCCCAGGTTGAGCAGCGCCACCAGGGTGATCTTGTAGCTGACCGTGCCGACGAAGAAGGCGGCCAGCAGCGAGGCGATGCTCAGCGCCAGCGCGATCCACGAGTACCACTGGACCTTGCGGCCCGAGAACAGGTCGGTGATGGGCGCGATGATCAGCACGCCGCCGCGCATGAGCAGCATCATGAAGACGATGGAGACGTCGGCGAACGTGTAGGCGAGCGTCGTGGTGGGGATGACCGCGGCGGTGCCCAGGCCGGAGAGGAAGGTCCAGAAGCCGGGGACGGGGATGGAGTGGCCGAAGACCTTCTTGTGCGTCGCGTACTTCCACCAGCCCATCGCGCTGACGAAGGCGATCATCGCGAGGAGGGCAGCGACGGCGGTGAGCGGGAGCAGCTCGTTGCCGGAGATGCCCTTGAACTTGGAGAGGTACTTGGTCAGCGCGCTGTACGGGGCGTAGCAGGCGAAGTACCCGAAGGCGAACCACCAGATGCTGGGGTACTTGGAACCGGTTTCGCTCATCTCCCGATCATCCCCTTCGGTGGGCGCCCCGCCACTTTTCGGCCCAGAGGGCGGGGCGACGGCCGACGACGAAAAAGCCCCAGGACCTCGCGATCCTGGGGCCTGCATTTTCGAGTGGGCGCTACTGGGTTCGAACCAGTGACCCCTGCCGTGTGAAGGCAGTGCTCTACCGCTGAGCCAAGCGCCCTGCTGTCCAACCAAACGAGCGCGGCAATATGCCAAGCCTGCCGCTGGCCTGTCAACGGAGTTCTACGGTTTTGCGCTCAGCTGGCTGGCGACGCGGATCGAGAGCTTGTCGAGCAGGCCGATGATCGCCTCGCGGAACCCGCCGTTGCGCAGGGCGATGACGTCCACCGCCTCGCTCTGCGGGTCCTTGGCCAGGTCGATGTCCAGGGTGTTGGCCCAGACGCCCGACTTGCCGGGCAGCCGGAACAGCCGGCCGTCGCCCTTCAGGTACAGGCCGGTCTTGCCCGCCTCGTGCCGCACGCCCCACTCCGACACCCGCAGCTCCAGCACGGCGTCCGCGCCCGCGCCGCGCAGCGCCTCGTAGTCCACCGGCTGGGTCCGGTCGACGACCAGCAGCGACTGCAGCACCGTGGCGACCTCGGCGGCGGGCATCGCGGTGCTCCACGGCGGGGTCTCCGGCACGCGGGCCATCAGCGTCGCGCGCAGGCGCTCCTCGATCTCGAACACCGTCACCTGCTTGGCCAGGGTCTCCTTGAGCCGCGCATCGGATTCCCCGGCGCCCAGCGTGGGATAGGCCTTGTTCTCCCCGGCGCTGGCCACGGCGACGGCCGGCCCGGGAACCGCGCGCACCAGCACGGCCAGGCGGTGGACGTCGTTGAGCGAATTCTCGGTCAGCTGGGCGTGCGCGCAGCCGGTCAGCAGGCTGGCGAGCGCGAGCCCCAACGGAAGCAAGCGGCGGGTCGTGAGCATGGGCGATACCCTAGCACGGCGGGTTTTCTCGGCGGCGGCGCGCCACGGAGGTCAGCAGCGCGGCGAGGCCCAGCCACGCCGTCGGCCCGCCGCCGGCCTCGGTGCAGTTGCAGCTGAGGGCGATGGCGGTGGGCTTCACCGGCGGCCGGCCCCCGGCGTCGGATTCGCGGGAGATGACGAAGCGGTCCGCCTGGTGCAGCCGGGCCACCGCCCGCGAGGCGACCACGCCGGACGCCGAGGCCTGGCGCCGCGCGTAGTAGGTGACCGTCGTCGCCACCTGCCGGTCGGCCGGGGTCCTGAGTCCGCGGAAGACGAGCGGCGGGGCCTGCTCGGGATGGGCCGGATCCGGGTCGCCCTGGACCGGGTCCTCGACGCCCACGCCGTCGACCTTGCAGGCTCCGGGGACGAGCTCGAGCCCGCTCAAGGTGAGCTGCAGGTCCATCACCCCGTCGTAGGCGGCGGCGCACTTGGTCGTCGCCGTCACCGTGAAGAAGACCGGCTCGCCGGCCGTGGCGCTGCGCCGGTCGGCGTCGTGCTGGAGGGTCACGAACCCGTTCTTCTTGGGCTCGAACCGGACGTGGGCCGTCGCCGGCGCGCTCGTGCCGTCGGAGTTGGTGACGACGAGCTCGAAGGTCGACTCCGTGCCCCACAGGCTCCCTGCCGCCTCGGGGGCCGGCTCGAGGCTCAGCTCGCCGCCGGCCAGCACCCGGGTCGGCAGCGCCGGGCCGTCCAGCTGCCGCCAGTGCCGCACCCCACAGGCGGCGCTCGGCGCGAGCACCAACGCCTCCGGGCCCTCGCATCCGAGCACGAACACCCGCTGCACGTCCGTCTCGCCCTCGAAGGAGGCGACGGGAGCGCCGCCCTGGGCCCCGTCGACCGGCAGCGCGACCGCGTCGGCGTAGGTCCCGGCATCCGCGGCCAGGACCAGGCTGACCTCGAGCTGGACGACGTCGGGCCCGCACCCGGGGAATTCGTACTCGAACCGGGAGCCGACGGACGAATGGCGCACGCTCGGGTTGGAGGCGAGCCAGGCCGTCCACCTGAACTCGCCCTGCCCGGGACACGGGCCGATCGCCTCGGCGATGGCGACGACGTGCGAGCCCTTCACGTCGGTCGTCGCGATCCTCACGCCGGTCGGGTCCTCGGAGACCTCGGCCTGGTAGGTCGCGGTGACGGTCCCCTGCCCCTCCGCGCCCGGTCCGTTCCTCGGCTTCGCCGTGGCCGTGCACTCGACCGGGACGTCGGCGCAATTGCCGCCGGGGTGCACCAGCACGAGGGTCGTGGTCGAGGGATCGGTGGGCGCGGCCGTTCCGGTGCAGGTCCAGCTCCAGTCGAAGTCGGTCGCGCAGGCGTTGAAGGCCTGCACCATCGCCGTGACCGACTCGCCGGCGCTCTGCAGTTCCTGGGCGCCCGAGTAGCTGACGCTGACCAGGGTCGCGGGGGTGCTCTGGCCGAGCAGGAACTGGATGGAGGCCTTGGGGGCCTGCGCGCCGCTGGTGGCGGTGACCTCGCAGGTGCAGCTGCCGCCGGAGCAATTCGGGTCGGGGTTGGTCATCTTCCACGCGGCGAGGGCGCCGGGGCTGGGCGCGGAGAGGGGGGCGCCGCTGCAGCTGCAGGTCCACGAGTAGGTGGGACTGCAGAGGTTGCTGCTGGCCTGGACCTGCACGCCCTGGCCCGGCAGGAGGGCGACGGACGATGCGGGGGCGATCGAGACGGTGCCCTCCACGGTCGAAGCCAGGAGCTTGACCGTGAAGCCGACGGTGGTGGGCAGCCTGGCGCCGCTCTTGGGCGTCACCGTGACCGAGCAGTTGATGGTGGAGGTGCCGCAGGGATCGGTGACGTTGCTGAACCGGAGCTTGGAATCCGTGGCGGTCGGGTCGCAGGACCACGCGAAGTCGAAGAGCGCCGGGTCGGTGCCGGAGCAGTGCTTGCCGACCTGCGCGGTCACGTCCACGAACGTCCCGTAGGCGACCTCGATGGCGGTGCCCGGGTCCAGGCTCACCTCGGGCGCTTCCACGATCTCGGTGACATGGACGTCGTATTCCTTGAAGGCGGTCGAAAGGCTCGTGTCGTCGCGGTCGCTGATGGTCAGCTGGATCTTGCCGCTGCCGCCCCCGCAGCCGCTCGCTGGGACGTCATAGGTCGCGCTGGCGCCGGCAATCGAAGGAGCCGGGACCGCCCCGGTCTGCTGGAATTCGTAGGTGACCGGGCGCCCGCAGTCTTTGGTCGCGCTGGCGGTCAGGGTGTTCGTCGAGCCCACCGCCCACTCGTAGGTGGTCCCCGTGGCGGGCGCCGGCGACAGCGCCGGCGCGGACGGCGCCTTGGGCGCGTGGTTGACCAGAATCGAGACGTCGATCGGCGGGCTCGTGGTCAAGCGCCCGTCGGTCACCTCGATGGCGTGCGGGAGGTTCTGCGCGGAGCAGGAAACGGCCGGGGTGAAGGTCACGGTCGCCGCGTGGCTCCCGTCCACCGGGGTCGGGCCGTACCAGGTCAGCGTGGTGGGGTCGCCCTCCGGGTCGGCCACGGTCGCCGTCAGCGTCACGTCCGCGTCGTCGAGGACGGTCGCCGGCGAAGGCTGGCCGTTCACGGTGACGGCCACGGTCGGCACGTGGTTGGCGTAGACGAGGAACTCCGGGTCGAAGCCGCTGCCTCCGGTGAGGGCCAGGTCGTTGGCGCCCACCGCGACGCAGTTGTTTTCGTCCCAGCAGGCGACCGCGTGCAGCACCTTCACGGCCGGGGAGATCTTCGACAGGTCGATGCGCCGCCAGTTGTCGCCGCCGTCGTCGCTCTGGGCGATGGCGCCCTCGCTGACGTTGGCGCTCGAGACCTGCCCGACGGCCAGCGCGAACCCCTTGGGCGCCATGGTCACGCCGAGCACCGGCTGGAAGTCCATCAACGTGCCGCTGGGCGCGGTCGCGGTGCTGGCCGCCGCATCGATCTTCCGGGTGAGCGCCGCGTCGCCCGCCGCCGCGAGCCCGCTGTCGCCCAGGAGGAAGAGCGAGGTGATGCTCGACCCGACGGTCGCGAAGGGGTTGGTCTGGGGATGGCGGAACAGCCGGCCGCCGACCGAGTAGTCCAGGATTCCCGAGCTGCTGGACCGCGCGATGTTGGTCGCCGTGCCGAACCCGACGTTCGAGACGTTGGTCAGCGTCCCGCTGGCGTACTGCAGGACCAGCGAGGTCGTCGGCAGGCTCGTCGCTCCGCCGACGAGGTACCCGTTCGCCGAGTCGGAGAACGCGACGCCATTGATGCCGATCGACAGGCCGATGCCGGTGGGGTTGGTGAAGTTGGCGCAGTCCCAGGAGGTGCCGTTCCAGGCCGCGTGCGCGTTTCCGAGGCCGAAGGCGTGGACGTAGCTGCCGTCCGGGGCGACCCAGAGGGCGTTGAGGATCCTGTTGATGCTGGCGCAGCTGGCGTCCTGCCGGACGGTCGCGAAGCCGTCGGTGGAGACCGCGATGAAGCTCGCCGTGGACTGGGCCCCGCCGACCGCCCAGACCTTGCCCCCCGCCCCCACCCCGACCGCCCTCAAGTTGAGCGCCGGAGGAGTCGCGGGCTGGCCGCCGGAGTCCACGAACTGGGTGCGCTGCCACCCGGCGCGCGCCGGGGCGGCGGCGAGGAGCAGCGTGGCGAACGCGATGACCGACGGGAATCGCACCACGCGCCTCCTCAGTACGCGGCCTCGAGCCGCAGGTAGATGCGATCGCTTTGAGTCGACCGCGGGTCCACGCCGTCGCCCGAGAAGCCATGGAGATTGTATCCAAGCGCCACGCCGAGCATCTGGTCGAACCAGTACGCCGCTTCGACCCGCACCGCATCCAGGGCCTGGCCCGCCGGCGCGCTGCTGCGCCGGGAGTACTCCGCCGCCGCCTCCAGGCCGCCGACGATGCGCACGGCCGGCCGGATGGAGCCGGCCACGACCGCCGTGGTCCCGCCCGTCCGGTAGAAGGCAGCGTGCAGCCCGGCGCCGATGCGCAGCCGGTCGAAGAGCACCACCGAGGGCCGCAGCGCCACCAGGTGCACCAGCTCGGTGCCCGCGGTCTCCGACTGCGAGCCCGCCGGCGCCCGGTCGACGATCGAGTAGCTGGCCAAGAGCACGAACGGCTCCAGCCGCAGCGACGCGCCGGCATAGCCCTCGAGCGCGAAGGTCTCGTCCAGGCCGCGATTGCGGGTCTTGGTGGCCAGGAGCCTGGCGCCCACCGACAGGTACGGCAGCGGCCGGGCGTCCAGCGAGGCCCCGCCCACGGTCTGCCAGCGATCCACCCCGCCGTCCCTCTCCGCCAGCGACGCCCCGCGCTCGCGCCGGACCTCGGCCAGGCCGGAGAGGCGCACCCCGGAGACGAGCCAAGCCACCCGCGCCGAGCCCGAGTCGCGGTTGAGGCCGGGCACTCCGGTGAAGAGCAGCCGCGTCCCGCGTTCGTAGCGCGCCGAGAGCGTCAGGCTGCGCGTCGGGGCGTACGAGAGGCCCACCGCGCGGCCCATCCGCAGCGCGTCGAGGTCGCGGGCGAAGAGGTCCTCGACGAAGACGTCGGAGCGCTCGTCCAGGCGCCGCCGGGCTCCCGAGACCGCGACCATCCGGCCGGCGCTGGGGCCGTCGACGTCCGAGCTCCAGTACCCGTAGGAGACGTCGCCCTCGCCGGCCCGCTCGACGCCGACCTGGACCTGCGTGCCGACGCCGGGTCCCCAGCCGCCGCGCAGCGAGAAGCCGAGGTCGTCCTTGGGCCGCCAGGTCGCGCCGAGGGCGGCGAAGGTGTCGTCCTGGGCGGCGAGCCCGTCGCCGTGGTTCCAGAGCCGCTGGTGGTAGCTGGCGTTGACCGACAGCTCGCGGGTGAGGGCGTAATCCGCGCGGGCGCCCAGGCCCAACCGCCCGGATTGGCTGGTCTCCTCCGGCAGCTGCATCCCGCTGTAGCTGGCCTCGAGCAGCACGGTGAGGTCCCCGAACTTGCCGCTGCCGCGCAGCGAGCCGTCCCGCGCCGCCAGCTGCTTGTCCGCGAAGGGGTCGCGCGGGTCGGCGCCCAGGCGATCGTCATAGCGGGCCGCCAGCTCGAAGCGCCCCAGCGAGACGCGGGCGAGGCCGCCGAATTGGCGCGCCGCGGTGTTGGACTGGCTGCCGCCGTCGCTGAAGCCGGCGTCGCGGCCGCGCGCCCAGAGCTGGACTCCGTAGGCGTCCTCGGAGATCGAGCCGCGCACCGACCAGGCCCGGGCCGGGTCCGCGTTGGCCATCCGCGGGGCCTCGATGAACGACAGGCCGCCGGTGTCCGAGGCGTTGAAGCCCCCGGTGGCCGACGGCGCGAAGAGAGTGCCCTCGCTCTGGGCGACCTCGGCGGCCAGCGTGACCGGCCCCACCCGCCCGCGAGCCCGCGCGCCCAGGAGCAGGTAGTCGTCGTCCGCCGTGGCGACCTCGAAGCGGTGCTCCTTGGCCACCGACACCCCCAGCTCGACCCAGCGGCCGACGCTCACCCCGGCCCGGCCCCCGAGCGCCTCCACCCGCTCGCCTTCCAGGGACCGGAACTCGTAGTCGGCGACCAGCGTGGGCCGGTGCGCCTGCAGCGGGGTCGCCAGCAGCGGCCCCTCCCCGGTCGCCATCGGCAGCGGCTGGGCGAGCAGGATGCGGCCGCTGGCGAAGTCGATCTCGTAGTCGCGGTAGCGCTCCAGCGCGCGCTCCTCCAACGGCAGCCCGGTCGCCCCGTCGCGCAGCTCGATCCGCAGCTTCTCCGAGCCTGGGACCACCGCGCCATGCCGCAGGAAGAACAGCGAGCCGCCGGTCCCCGACAGTTCGTCGTGCGCCGGCGCGGCCTCGCTCTCGCCGCCCTCGGGGAACGCCGGCGCGACGAAGCCCTGCACGCGGACGGTCACCGAACCGAGGGGGGCGCGGGCATCGAGCTGTCCGCCGAAGAGAGAGCGCTGGTAGCGGCCAACCTCGACTCCGCCCAGGTCGGCGTGGAACCCGCCCAGCCGCAGCTGGCCGAACCGCGGGTGCCGAAGGAGCGCCCAGATCCTCGAGCCCGAGGGGTTGAAGGCGCCGGTCGTCCCGTCGTCCCCGAAGACCGGCGGGTGCTGCTCCGGGTCGAGGGCCCGCTCGATGGCCAGGGGCTCGTGAGGCCTGAAGAGCACCAGCGGGTCGGCCGGAATCCTGGCCTCCTCTTCGTCCCTGCGCAGGCCGAAGACGTCCTGGACGTCGCCGGTGTCGAGGTCGATGCCGAAGGCCAGGTCGAAGTCCCCCAGCGGCTGCTGCACCGTCGCCGAGCCGCGGCCGGCGAGGTCGAATCCGCCCTTGAAGTCGTAGCCGAGCTCGACGCTGAGCAGGCCGCTGACGACCGACAGCGCGCGCGCGACGATCTGCACGGTGTCTTCCACCGGCGGCTCGTCGGGCACCGAGACCTTCACCGCGACCGGGTTCTCGCCCCGCTTCAGCTCGACCTCCAGCCTGGCGACGCCGTCCGGCCCGGTGACGGACTTCTGCCCGGCGACCTCGACCTCGGTATGCGGCGCCGCGCGGATCGAGACCGGGACCCGGGCTGCGGGCGCCGAGCGCAGGTCGGGCAGGCCCACCGTGGCGATGGGCCGGGGCGGGTGCGGGATGAAGAGGAGGCCGCCGCGGTTGCGCTGCACCACCGAGACCTGCTGCCGGTACAGGACCAGCTCGCCCTGCGGCGCCTCGTCGGCGAGGGTCAGGAAGTTTCCGCCGGGCTTGAGCGGCACGTCCGCCCGGAAGACGCCGCTCTCCTCCATCGTCGCCGCGACCCCGTTGACCCGCACCGTCCGGCCGGGCGAGGTGCGGCCGCTGGCGTGGAAGAGGTAGACGCCGCCCCGGATCTCGCCGGTCGGCCCCTGGCGCGGCGCCGGCTCCATGGTGCTGGGCGCGGCGGTCTCCACCTTCACCGGGAAGTCCAACTGGTTGAGCGCGGCCGGACCGGTCTCCACCACTCGCCTGGGCCCACCGATGGGCGTGCCGGCGCGTCCGAGCGAGCCCACGTCGAGCTTCACCAGGAGACGTCCGTCGATCTCGCGGATGGACGACTCGGAGTCCGCGACCGTGATCTCCGCCCGCCACGAGGGCATCGCCGCGACGTGGTAGCGGCCCTGCGAGTCCGTGGTGGCGAACGTGCCGTCGCTCAACACGATGCGAACCCGGGCGATGCCGGGCTCGGCGCTCGAGCACACGGAGTCGCCGTCGCGATCCTCGCAGACGCGGCCGACCAGGATCCCGGTGTCCAGGCCCTCGCGCTCGCCGACGAAGGCGGTGTCGCTCTCGGTCTGCCCGCGCGCCACGCCGGGGACGAGGAGGCCCAGCGCCAGGGCGAGTGCGAGGCCGGCTCTCACGGCAGGTTCGCCTCCTGCGCCGCCGTCACGCCGCTGGCGACGTCGCAGACCGAGGCGCTCACGGCGCCGCTGGCCTTCCGGGCGAAGGGGATGAAGAGGCTGCCGTCCGGCTGCTCCTGGGACGGAGAGGTGGGCACCGGGCCGCCCGACGCGGTGACGGTCCAGGAGAGCTCGCGGCCGGGGACGACGCGCCCGGAGACGTCCACCACGCTCGCCTTGAGGCCGCCGGGCGCAGGCTCGGAGACGAACTCGATCTGCACGTCCACCGGGGTCGCGGGCGCGAGCGCGACGGGCACGGCCAGGGCGGCCGCCTCGAACGGTCCCTCTTCCGGGAAGCCCTGGAGGCCCTTCGCGGTGCGCAACCGCCAGAAGCGCGTGCTCAGCGACCGGCGCTCGGGAGTCTGGACGTCCAGCACCTCCAAGCCGGACTCCGGGGCAGGCGCAAGCTCGGCCTGGGCGATGCCGTTGCGGCCGGTGGTCAGCCGGGTCTTGCCCAGCTCCAGTGCGAGCCCCTCCACCGGGTAGCCCGCGATGTCCTCGGCCCGCACCTGTACGCGGCTCCCCGCGTTCGAGATGCGCAGGCGGGCCGGCGCCTTGCCGGCTTCACCGAGCACCGCGCCGACCAGCTCGTCCTTCCAGTCGCCCGCCTGCCGCGGCGGGCGATAGCGGGCGCGCACCTCGCCGGGAGCCGTCCGCTCGAAGGCCCCCAGCTCGCCGCGCTTCGCCTTGAGCTCGGGCCGGACCTCCACGGGCCTGCCCTCGCGGTCCTTGGCCTTGACCACCACGCTCGTCGCGCCGCCCACGAAGACCGGCTGGCCCAGCACCTCGACGCGGGTGGTCGCCAGCGGCAGCGGCCGGAAGCGCAGCTCCGCGCGCTCCTTCGACTGCGGGCCGCCCGCCGGGTAGTCGATCAGGACGACATCCGACTCGGCGTCGCTCTTGAGCGGCGCGGTGTACTGCCACTCGTAGGCCTCGCCCCGGGGGACGGGCCCCTCGAGCCTGCCCAGGCTCGCCTTCGCGGTGATCTTCGCGCCGGCGACCGGCTTGCCGTACGGGTCGGTGGCGAGACACAGGATCCGGGCGCGCGTCACGCCGTCGGCGGGCAGCGCGGTGGGGCTGGTCACGCAGCCGATCTGGTCGGTCGGAGGGAGGTGGAGGTCGAGCTGCTTGGTGCGCTTGTTCCCCAGCCGGTCGATGGTGGTCGCGGCGCCGAAGCGGTGGCCGGGAGGCGCGACGATGGGCACCTGGAAGGCGCCCTGGGCGTCGGCAGGGACCGGGCCGAAGGTCTTCCCGGCGATCTCGATGGCGATGGTGGCGTTCTTCTCGGTCTTGCCGGGCAGGACCACCGACGAAGACAGCGGCACCGCGAGCACCCCGAACGCCCCGTCGCTCGAGTCGGCGTGCGGCCACGGCGCGAAGGCCACCACGATGGCGACCTCGGGGTAGCGCTCCTTCGGAAGCAGGTAGGTCGCCTTGAAGCGTCCGGCCCCCAGCGGCGCGACCTCGCGGATTTCCCCGACGCTCGCCCGCAGGACGGGCGGCGCCGCGGTGGGGTCGGGCGAGCCGTCTCCGCGCAGCACCGCGATCTCCAGCGCTGCCGAGGTGTCCTTTCCCTTGATGGGAGCTTCGGGCACGGCCTTCAGCTCGACCCGCGCCGAGGGGTGCCCGAGCTCGACCTGGGCCCGGGCGACGAGGGCGCCGTCACGCGCTTCCAGGGCCACCGGCTCCGGCCCCGCGGGCACCACGAAGAAGGTCCGGACCGCCCCTTCCCGCGCGCCTTCCTCGATCTTCCCGCCGTTGGCGCTGACCCGGGCCTGGCCGCAGTCCGCGGCCTGGCCCGCGGCGTCGAGGGCGACGAGGCCGACGCGGAAGGGCGCCGGGGGCACGCGCCCGGGGGCGAGCCACTCGAGCCTCTGCGCCTGGGCGCCGAAGGCGGGCAACAGCCCCGCGAGCGCGACCAGGACCGCGAAACCTCGGCGAAGCCGGGTGTTTGCAGCGATGTGCACAGTGCGACGATCCGTAGCAGATCGCGCCTGCGTTCAGAAGTGCCCCTGCGCCGCTGCCTTCAGCGCCGGCGGGAGCGCACCAGCAGCCGCGCGGGACGCGGCAGCAGCGCGAAGACCGCCAGCAGCACGATCGCCCAGGGCGCCAGCGAGCCGCCGGACTGGCTGCAGCCCACGCCGCCGTCGTCCAGCTGCGCCTCGGGCGCGGAGTAGGCCGACTTGATCAGCACCTTGTGGTGACCGTCGTGGCAGCCGCCCTCGTCCTCCTTGGCGGCAGCGACGAACACGCGCACCCGGATGGCGGCGCCGGGCTTGGAGGCCAGGGTGACGCGCAGGGTGTTGTCGGCCTTCAGGGTCGCGTCGCTCTCGATGAGGCCCGGCTGCCAGCCCCAGGGGCCCACCACCATCTGCCGGTTCAAGAAGACCCAGCCCGAATGGACCATGGAGGCGCCGTCGGCGGGGTTGTCGATGCAGACCAGGCCCGGCCCGGGGGCGGCCGCGAAGGCGTCCACGAAGACGTTCGGCTTGCCCTTGGTGCGCGTGTAGACCTCGTCCAGCACCGGCACCGCGCCGCCCAGGTCGTCGCAGCTCGTCGGCAGCGAGGGGTTCGGGGCCTCGACCGTGAAGGTGTACATCCAGATGTCGAGGGTGCCCGCGCGGTTGTCGGAGTAGACGACCCGGTTGCCGTCGATGTCGTTGAGGTACTGGCCGCTGGCGTTGTTGGTCAGCTGGAAGCGCCAGTTGGTCGAGAGGTTCCACAGCCCGATGTGCGGCACCCCGGAGGAGGAGTCGTTGAAGGCCACGTAGTCGCCGCTGACGTGCGGGTTCTCCTGGTCGCCCGCCAGGGCCAGCACCTTCTCGCCCTCGGCGTCGAGGTTCACCGCCACCAAGTCCTTGTCGATGGGCGTGCCCTGCTCGCGCTGGAAGACCACCGTGCGGCCGGACACGTCCGGGAAGCGCTCGCTGGCGTAGGGGGTCGCGGTCAGCTGGCGGGTGGCATTGGTCGCCCAGTCGTAGACGAAGACGTCGCAGGCGTAGCCGTCGCAGCGCTCCCAGACGATGAGCGAGCCGCCGACGGCGGGAGACTGATCGACGAGCGGGTCGTTGGTGATGCGCCGCTCGATGCCGGTCTGCAGGTCGCGCGCGTAGATCTCGGCGTTGCCGTCGCGGTCATCGGTCCAGGCGACCAGGCCGCCGGAGACGGCCGGGTCCAGGGAGTTGGAGCCCGCGGCGTTGGTGAGGTTGGTGGTGACCCCGCTGGCGACGTCGAAGACCAGCACGTCCATGGTGTTCCAGTCGGTGAACACCACGCGGCCGTCCGAGACGCCGGTCAGCTGCTGGTCGCCGGGGGCGGTGGTGACCGCGTGCGACAGCCCGGTCGTCAGGTCGGTGTACCAGACGTCGGCGTCCACGCCGCTGAAGTCGGTGTAGACGACGAGGTTGCTGGCGATGGCGGGATCGAACTGGTCCGCCGCCGCGTTGGTGACCTGGGTCTCGATGCCGGAGAGGGTCTGGGCGTTCGCCGCTGCAGCGCACGTCAGCGTGGCCAGCACGACGAGGATACGCATGGCACTCTCCCCAAACGAAAAAACCCGTCGCACCGCGCGAGCGGCGTGACAGGTCGTGTTCTTCAACCTCTTGGCAGCCATGGCCGTCCTTTCGGGACCCACCGGCTTTGCGCTCCGCCACCGCTTCGGCGAATTGCTCTTTTCAATAGGAAAGCTGGTGTGAAGTATGGGCCCTTGCTCCTGGCGAGGTCAAGCCAATGACCACGCCCTGTACGGGCGAGCTTCACCTACATTGGAACCTTCTCGAGGGATGGCTCAGCGAGCGACGGCGCGCGCCACGAGGTGGCGCAGCGGCTCGCGGGCCTCGACGGACTTGCGGCCGAACTCGGCGGAGAGGGACAGCAGCAGCTTCATGCAGGCCTGCGGCTTGTCCTTCATCAGCGCCTGGAAGTCCGCGTTGGCGATCTCGACGATCTTGCTGTCGCCCTCGGCCAGCACGCTGACGAGGTGGAGCGGCTTCTTCGCCGCGGCCAGCAGGGCCATCTCGCCCAGGTGCTCCCCCGCCCCCAGGCTCGCCAGCGGCGAATCGCGGCCGTCCGGGCCCTTGACCAACACCGCCAGCCGGCCCTCCACCACGATGTACAGCGCCTCGGAGGGCTTGCCTTCCAGGAACAGCGGCTTGCCCGCGAGCAGGATCCGCGGCTTGGCGATCTTGGCGAGGATCTCCAGGCCGACGGCCGTGAAGTCCTTGAAGAGCGGGCACTGCTTGAGGATTTCGACGGACATGCAACGAGCTTTCTACCACGGCCCCGAGGCGCCGCGGAACCGCTACCTGCCGGCCCGCGCGTACTCGGCGGCGAGCTGCACGTAGCTCTGGAAGCTGCGCGCGATGGTCGCCCGCTCCTCGTCGCCCACCGGCCGCTTCACCTTGGCCGGCGAGCCGAGCACCAGGCTCCCCGGCGGGACCTTCGTCCCCGGCGTCACCAGCGAGCCCGCCGCCACGAAGCTGCCCGCGCCGATCTCCGCGCCGTCGAGCACGATGCTTCCCATCCCGACGAGGCAGTCGTCGCCGACGGTGCAGCCGTGCAGCGTGACGTTGTGCCCCACGGTCACCCGGTCGCCAACGCTGACCGGGAAGACGCGCGTGACGTGCAGGCAGCACAGGTCCTGGATGTTGGTCTGCGCGCCGATGCGCACGGAGTTGATGTCGCCGCGCGCCACGGCGTTGAACCACAGGCTCGACCCCGCCCCGACGCTGACCTCGCCCACCACCTGCGCGCTCTCCTCGACGAAGGCGGTCGGGTCGACCTGCGGCTGCTTCCCCAGGATCGTTCGGATGGCCATGCCGGGGACGTTGGCCCCGCGCCGAAGCCCCCGTCAAGGCCGCGTCGCCCTCGCCGGCGCGCTGAGGCAGACTACTGGCCATGAGCCCCGACGAGCTGGCCACCTGGGAGAAGCGGCTGCAGGACCCCGACCGACGCGGCGAGGCGGCGCGCGTGCTGGCGCAGGAGCTTCGCCCCCGCGGCGGGGGCGAGAAGCTGGCGGTGGCGCTCGAGGTCCTGGCCATCGTCACCCGCGACCCCGGGGAGGAGGCGCAGGTGCTCGCCGAGCTGGGCCGCCTGCGCCTGTCGATGCGCGACCCCGAGCAGGCGGCGCTCGCCCTGGCCCGGGCCGTCTACCTCGCGCCCGGGGACGCCTCGCTGCTGAAGGGCCTGCGCGACTCTCCCGACCGCGCGCTCGCCGCCGACGTGCTCGAGGACCTGAGGTCCGACGCCCCGCCGGCCGCCGTCGCCGCAATCGAGGCGGAGCTCGCGGCGCTCAGGTAGTGCGGCGCGCCCGGCGCGAGGACCCGAGCGCGAAGAGCCCGGCGCCGCTGGCGGCCCCCAGGACGTCGGCGAGCAGGTCGAACACGTCCGCCTCCCGGTGGGGCACGAACATCTGGTGCACCTCGTCCGAGGCCCCGTAGAGCGCGCCCAGGAGGAGGGCCGCGCCGAAGGCCGCGCGCGGCGAGAGCCCCTGCCCTCCCATCGTCAGCGCGCGGCACAGCAGCAGGCCGAAGCCCGCGTATTCGCAGAAGTGCAGCACCTTGTCGAAGTGCGGCAGGTCCACCGACGGCACCGGCGGATGGGACATCGACGAGAGCGCGAAGATGGTCCCGGCGTAGGCCGCCAGCGGCAGCCAGTGCCACGCCACCCGCCCGAGCCGGCCGCCGGTCATCGGTCGGCCCCGCTCCTCTTCGCCTCTTCGCCGAACAGGGCGTTGGGCGTGACCCGGTCGACATGCACCTCGACGAGCGTCCCCGGCGCGGCCTCGCCCTGGAAGTTCACGACCCGGTTCTCCGGCGTGCGGCCGAAGCGCTTGTGCGGGTCGGTCTTGGACGGCCCCTCGACCAGCACCTGGACCGCCTTGCCGACCTTGGCCTGGGCGTACCCGAGCGCGAAGTCGCGAACCCGCGTCTGCAGCCGCTCCAGCCGCTCCACCTTCACCGCGTGCGTCACGTGGCCCCACTCCTCCTCGTGGAGGGCGGCGGCGGTGTGCGGGCGCGGCGAGTAGACGAAGGAGAAGACGTTGTCGAAGCGGGCGCGCTCGACCAGCGCCATCGTGGCCTCGAAGTCCTCCTGCGTCTCGCCCGGGAAGCCGAGGATCAGGTCGGTCGTGAGCGCGAGGTCCGGGCAGGCGCGGCGCAGCCGGTCCACCCGCTCCAGGTAGTGCGCCACCGTGTGCCCGCGCCGCATCCTCTCCAGGACGCGGTCCGAGCCCGACTGCACCGGCAGGTGCAGGTGCGGCATCAGCTTGGGCAGCGCCCCGAAGGCGTCCACCAGCTCGTCGGGCAGGTCGTGCGGGTTGCTGGTGGTGAAGCGGATGCGCAGCAGCTCGGGGATCTCCTGCACCCGCGCCAGCAGCTGCGCGAAGCTCGCCCCGCCCCGGTACGAGTTGACGTTCTGCCCGATGAGCGTGACCTCGCGCACGCCGGCCTCGGCCAGGGCGCGGACCTCGCCGAGGACCTCGGCGACCGGGCGCGACAGCTCGCGGCCGCGCACGTGCGGCACGATGCAGTAGCTGCAGACGTGGTCGCAGCCCTTCATCACCGTGACGAACTCGCTCACCTTGCCGCGGGCGCTCTCGGGGTCGGCGCGCGGGAAGAGGTAGTGCTCCGAGTCCACCCAGGCGGTCTCGGAGACGCGCACCCGCTCCTCGAGGACCTTGCGCACGACGTCCGCGAGCTTGGGGATGCCGTCCGGGCCGACCACGAAGTCGAGGTACGGGACCTGCTTGAGCAGCTGCTCCTTGCGCTGCTGGGCGATGCACCCGGACACGCCGAGGAGGGTGCCGCGCTCGGTCTTGAGCGACCGGTAGCGGCCCAGCGCCGAGAGCACCTTCTGCTCCGCCTTCTCGCGCACCGCGCAGGTGTTGAGGAGGACCAGCTCCGCCTGCTCCGCGGTGTCGGCCCGGGTCCAGCCCGCGCGCCGCAGCACCTCGCCCATGCGCGAGGAGTCGGACTCGTTCATCTGGCAGCCGAACGTGTGGATGAAGAAGCGCCGGGGCGTGTCCATGGCGCGGGGAGTGAACGACGCCCGCGCGCCGACCGTCAACCGGATTCGCCGCGCGACCCCAACCGGGCGAGACGGGCCGCGAGCGCCTGCGCGTCCACGGGCCAGTCGAGCCACTCGACCAGGGGATCGGCCCGGAACCACGTGAGCTGGCGCTTGGCGTAGTGCCGCGTGTGCTGCGCGGCCGCGGCGACCGCCTCCTGCGGCGTGCTCCGGCCGTCGACGACCGCCAGCGCCTGCGGGTAGCCCAGCGCCTTGGTCTCGGCCGCCGCCCGCCGCCCCTGCCCCACCAGCGCCCGCACCTCGTCGACGAGCCCGCGCTCGAACATCCGCCGCGTCCGCTGGTCGATGCGCCGGTACAGCTCCTCGCGGGGCGGGGACACGCCGAAGACCTGGGCGTCGTAGCGCAGCGTCGAGAACGAGTGCCGGGCGCGCATCTCCGAGGGCTTCTCGCCGGTCTGGGCGAAGAGCTCGAGCGCCCGCAGGACGAACACCAGGTTCTGCGGCGGGATGGCGGCGGCGCTGTCGGGGTCGACCCGCGCCAGCTCGGCGTGCATCGCCTGGCGGCCTTCGCGGGCGGCCCGCTCCTCCAGCGAGCGACGCAGCGCGGGGTCCACCGCCGGCGCCTCGACGATTCCCAAGAGCAGCGCCCGGACCCACAGCCCGGTCCCGCCCACCACGATCGGCAGGTGCTTCCGGGCGCGGATGCCGGCGATGGCCTCGTCGGCGAGCCGCGCGAACTCGCCCGCCGAGAGGAGCGTGGCGGGGTCCGCGAAGTCGATCAGGTGGTGCCGCGCGCGGGCTCGCTCCTCGGGCGTCGGCTTGGCCGTGCCCAGGTCGAGCTCCTTGAAGACCTGCTGGCTGTCCGCCGAGACGATCTCGCCGCCCAGCCGCTCGGCCAGCTCGATGCCCAGGCTCGTCTTCCCCGAGGCCGTGGGGCCGACGATCACGACCAGCCGCGCCGCACCTTCCGGCGCGGCCGCGGGCTTGGGACGGGGCTTGCTCCTGCTCTGCGAAGGCTTGGGCATCGGGCGCACGCTAGCAGATGCCCGAATGCTTGCGGGCACTTGGACTAAGGCGGCCCCAGCGGCGCCGGGAGCGTCACGGTCTCGACCGCCGCCAGGCCCGGGCGAGCATGGAAGTGCAGCGTCTCGCCGCGCAGCAGGTAGTGGACCTTGTCGTCGAGCCCGGCCCGGGAGACCGCCCGCCTGAACTCCTCGATCGACGACTTGAACAGCGGGTAGTCGTCGAAGTGGACCGGCACGGCGAGCTTGGGGTCGACCAGGCGCAGCGCTTCGACGCCCTGCCGCGCGTCGAGCGTCACCAGGATCCCCAGCACGCGGGCGCCGCCCAGGTGGAGCACCGCGAGGTCGATGTCCGGGAAGCGCCGGGGGATCTCGCGCAGCGCCTCGTGCACCAGGGTGTCGCCGCTGAAGTAGACCCGGAGCTGGCGGCCCCGGGCGTCCGAGAACTCGAGCAGGCTGCCCATGGTCGGCGGGAGCAGGCGCGAGACGACCCGCGGGCCGTGCTGCGCGGGGAGCGAGGTGACCTCGAGCCGGTGCCCGCCCCGCGAGAAGGAGACCGACTCCCAGGTCTCCAGAGGCTGCGTGTGCGTGAAGGCCTTGCGCGCCAGCGCCTCGGCGGCGTGCGGCGTGGTGACGATGGGGACGTCCTTGGCCAGCTCGCGCTCGACGACGCGGTCGAAGTGGTCCTCGTGCAGGTGCGAGAGCAGGACGAAGTCGGCATCGGGCAGCGACACCAGCTCCACCGCCGGGTCCGTCAGCCGGCGCGCCGACAGGCCCCAGCCGAAGTGCGCGACCTCGCCCCGGTGCAGGAAGTTCGGGTCGGTGAGGACCGTGAACCCGCCGAAGCGCAGCAGCGTCGTCGCCGTGCCGACGAACAGGAGCGAGCCCGCGCCCCAGGGCTCCAGCGGGCCGCTCGAAGGGAGATCCAGACTTCTGGGCATGCCGCCTCCGCTCGTGTCCCAAACGATAGGGACGCCGGCGGCGGCGGAGCGGGAGCCCTTGGGACGGCGGCGGCTACTTCGCCGCGGCCGCGGGGATCTTGACGATCTTCAGGGCCGCCTCGTCGGCGCGCTGGAGCAGGTCCGCGCCGTCCAGCTTCAGGCTGACGTCGAAGCGGTCGAGGGTGGTGCCGCCCTTGTCCTGGACGATCACCGTCACGACCACCACGTCGCCCGCCTTGGCGGCGACGAGGCTCGCCCGGCGCGGGGCGTCGAGGTTCTGCAGCAGCGCGTCCATGCTGCTCTCCTCGCCGCTGCCCAGCACGAGGTTCTGGCGCTTGGTCTCGATGAAGGCCTTCACCGCGTCCGCGCACATCACCTGCCCCTTGTTGAGGGCGAACAGGCGGTTGCACAGCATGGTCTCGAACATCTGCGGCGCGGTGCTGCCGCCCTCGAGCTCCGGCGGGATGCTCACCGGCTGCAGCGCGAGGCGGATGGGGTCCGCGACCTCGTAGGTCTCGGTCTTGGCGGGCTCCGACTTGGAGCCGCTACCGGTGGTGGCGCAGGCGGAGAGCAGGAATCCGGCGGCGAGGGCGACTGCGAAGGTCTTCACTTCTTGCTCTCCTTCTTGGTGCTCTTGGGCGCCGGCTTCTTGCCGTCGGCGGGCTTCGTCGGATCGGCGGGGGCCGCCGCGGCGGGCTCCGGGGCCTTGGCCGGCTCCTCGTGCACCATCGGCGTCAGCGGGACGCCCAGCTTCTTCTGGATGGCCTCGGTCAGGGTCTTGGAGATCTCGCTGCTGTAGCCGCGGCTGACGAAGCCTATCTTGCCGGCCTTGTCGACCAGGAACACGCTGGGCAGCGGGACCTTGTTGCCCAGGTAGCGGCGGGCGACGAAGTTGAACTGGTCCTTGACCACCGGGAAGCTGACCTTCTCCTCCTTGAGCAGCTCCCCGACCGCCTTCTGCCCCTCGGCCTCGCTGTCGATGGCCACGCCGATGATCCGCAGGCCGTTGCCCTTGTAGGCCTCGTGCATCTTCTGCAGCCAGGGCAGCTCCTTCTTGCAGGGCTTGCAGTAGCTGGCCATGAAGGAGACGAGGATGACCTTGGCTCCGGTGTCCTCGCTGTCGTCGCCGACGAGCAGCATCGTGCCCGCCCGCGGCTGCGCCGCCGCCTCCGCGTTGTAGGTCGGCAGGGTGAAGCCGGGCGCCTCGGCGCCCTCCCCCGGGAGCTCCTCGTCCCCGGCCTCTGCCGCCACCGCCCCGGCGGGGAGAGTCAGGAGCGCCGCAACGCACGTCGCCAGCAGCCGATGCATATCCACCTCGTCGTCACCCGTGAACTGTCCAGCTTCCCTGCTCTGCCCTGCCCTGCTCTGCCCTGCCCTGCTCTGCCCTGCTCTGCCCTGCTCTGCTCGGCGCGGTCTCGAGGGTCGTCAGGCGATCCGGGCGATGGGCTGGCCGACGCGCACCTTGCCGCCCTCGACGACGGACGGGTCGATCGTCACCTTGCCCGGCTGGAAGAGGAGGATGACCGTGGAGCCCAGCTCGAAGACGCCCAGCTCCTCGCCCTTCTTGATGGGCACGGTCCGCTCGTAGCGGCGCCGCGACGCGCCCCGCCCGGAGTGGGTCACGACGTCGTCGTAGCTCGCGCGGATGCGCCCCACGCACATCGCCCCGACCTTCACGACGGCGACCCTGCCCGCCGCGGTGGCCAGGTAGGTCACCAGCCGCTCGTTGGTGCAGAAGAGCTCGGGGACGAAGCGCACGCCCAGTTGGTTGACCGGCCACAGCTCGCCGGGGACGTAGCTGTAGCCCTCGACCGAGCCGGAGAGCGGGGCGTGGATGCGGTGGTAGTCGCGCGGGGAGAGGTAGAGCGTCAAGTACTCGCCCCCCTCGAAGGCGCGGCCGTCCGCGGGATCGCTCAGCAGGGACGCGAGCGTGTAGTCGCGGCCCTTGGCCTGCACCAGCGTGCCGCCGCGCGCCGTCCCGGCGCTGGCCACCCGCGCGTCCACCGGCGAGACGACGACCTGCTCGCCGGGGGCGATGGGGCGCGCGCCGGCCTTCAGGCGCCGGGTGAAGAACTCCTCAAAGGTGGCGTACTCGCTGACGGGCAGCTCCGCCTCGTCGGCGTGGACGCCGAAAGCCGCCACGAAGGCCCGCATCGCCGCCTGGTGCGCGCGCGGCGGGGCGGGCGCACGGGCGGCGTCGCCGACCACGCGGCTGATGGCCGAGCGCGGCAGCAGGGACAGCGCCTTGAGGAGGGGTCGCTCGAGCACGGGACCTAGCGCGGGGTCACGTCGTTGGGGTTGGCGGCCGGCTTGGGCGTCACGTCGGTCAGGTTCTGGTTCGCCTTGGGCGTGGCGTCGGTGAGGTTCTGGTTCGCCTTCGGCGTGGCGTCGGTGAGGTTCGCGGAGTTGCGCTCCGGCGCCGCCTGGGGCGCCGGGGCGGGTGGGAGGCCGGCCTTCTCGTCCTCGCCGGTCATCGGGACGAGCTTGCCGTCGACCATCTTGTACTTGACCGGCGCGAGCTCGGCGCTGCTGCGGATGGCGCCCACCCGGCCGTCGACGACGAGCACCGAGTTGGCCACGAAGCTCGGGAAGTCCTGGCGGCAGCCCATCGAGTCCCGCAGGCCCCAGACCTGGCCGCCGGCGACGCCGCCGACGACCGCGTCGTTGCGGAACTCGAAGCAGCGGCCGAACAGGCTGGCGAACTCCGACTGGGACATGCCGACCGTCGGCTCCTTGGGCCCGGCGTCCGGGCGACCCCCGGCGGCCGCGGAGGCGACTCCGCCGCCGTCGCTGGGCAGGGTGTGGAAGACGAGCTGCGAGGGGTCGGCCTGGCCCGCCCGCTTCGCGGTCTCGATCTTCTCCTGCAGCTCGGCCTCTTCGGCCCGGGCCTTGGCGCGGCCGCCCTGGATCTCCTCGAGCAGCGTCTGCGCGCTCGTCGCGTCCAGGCTCTTGGCGTCGACCAGGCGCAAGAGCTCGATGACCTCCTCGGCCTCGGGCGCCACATAGGCCTTGCTCCGCTTCTCGCGCAGAAGGTCGATCCACATGGTCCGGGCCTTGAAGTACTCCTTCGAAGGCGGGGCCGCCGGCTTCTTGCAGCCCACCAAGCCCAGGCACAGCCCGAGCGCCATCAGCAGCGGGAACACACGGATTTTTCGCATGGTGACGGGAGGATAGCCGGTGCGCGGCCGGCGGGGCAACGGTCCTCGAGGACCTACACGCCGAGGAACAGGCGCTTGCCGAAGTTGAGCGCCAGGTCGGCGTCGAAGATCTTCTGCGCCGAGGTCTCGATGTCGTACTCGACCCGGTGGTACTCGACGGTGCGCGCGTCCGAGTCGTGGATGACGAAGCAGGCGCGGTTGTCGTAGTCGCGCGGCTGGCCCACGCTGCCCACGCTGATCATGTACTTGTAGCCGCGGCGGATGCCGAACTTCTGCGCCACCACGTCGTTGACCTCGCCGTTGCCGATCGCGAACGCCTTGCACAGGTGCGAGTGGCCGATGAAGGTCACCTCGGGCAGGTACTCGACGTGCGGCATCAGCTCGCGCGCCTGCTCGAGGGCGAAGATGTACTCGTAGGCCCGCGGGTCGATGGGCGAGCCGTGGCAGAACCCGATGTCGCCGATGCGGTAGGTGAACGGCAGGCTCTTGAGCCAGGTCATGTGCTCTGGCTCGATGACCGAGGCGCACCAGTCGAGCGCGTGCCGCGCGGCGTCGTAGTAGAAGCTGTAGTCCATCCGCCCGGAGACGGCGGCGTCGTGGTTGCCCAGCAGCGTGACCTCGGCCAGGTTGCGCACGATGCCGCAGCAGGGGTTGGGGCTGGCGCCGTAGCCGACGACGTCGCCGAGGCAGACGACCCGGTCGACCCGGGCCTTCTCGATGACCTTGACCACCTCGGTCAGCGCTTCGATGTTCGAGTGGACGTCGCTGATGACCGCGATGCGCATCGGGACCTCAGGCGCTCCTGGTAACGACGTCCGGGGGTTGCTGCCAGGGTGCTACGAGTGGCGAGGGGCGGACTCGAACCGCCGACCTGCGGATTATGAGACCGCCGCTCTAACCAGTTGAGCTACCTCGCCAAACCAAACCAAAGGGCGGCGGACTATAGGAAATCGCGCAGCGTGCTGTCAACCTCCTCGTACGGCGGATCGCCCATCGCCCCGTCTCCCGCCCACCCGCCGCCGCCGACCCGCGCGACGTCCGGCCGCGTCGGACGCAAGCCGTTGATAAGACGGCGCATTTCCGGCCACGCCCTTGCGCGCCGGTTGGCGCCGTGCTAGAAACCCCGCCCTCTCCGGGCCGAAGTGGCGGCGTTTTTTTTGACAAGCCCCGGAAGGCGGGCATCCTCGTAGCAGCCTGTAGCACCCCGTTGCGAGGAGGGTCCGATGAAGGAGAATATGGACGAGGTCGCCACTCACGTCCTGGTGCCGGTGAGCATCGCGGAGCGGCTTCGCGAGTTGGCGCGCAAGACGCGGGTGACGCAGAGCGAGTACCTGCGCGAAGCGGTCGCGGACCTCCTGGCGAAGTACCAGGCGGCGGTGACCGGAGAGTCGGACAAGGGCAACGGGACCCATGGCTAGCCGAACGCTGAGGACGACGGTGCTGAGGACGGACGCCCCCGCGGCGCCCGCGCCCGGCCCCAAGCCCCGCGTGGCCGCCTGGGACCAGGTGGCGTCCGGCGAGCTGGCGTTCGACTTCACCACGCCGGCCGAGCCCAAGTCCGCGGCCCTGGACTGGGGCACCCGGGATCGCGCCGGCGTGAAGGAAGCGATCATCCGCTGGCTGGAAGAGCAGCTGTAGCCGCTTTCGCAGCCCCGCCCTCCCCCTCCCCGCTCACCTTCTCAGGCGGCCACTTTCGGGCCGCCTTCGTCGTCCTCGTCGTCGCTGGAGGACGTCTGCCACAGGCTGCCGAAGCTGACGTGGCCGCGGACGAGGAAGTAGGCCCCGAAGAGCATCTGCTGACCGGTCTGCGCGGCCCACACCAGCCAGGCGTAGGCCACCACCGCGCCGAACTGCGCCGGCTCGGGGAAGAACAGGCGCATCCCGACGATGATCGCCCAGTGGAAGGTGCCCAGCATGGCCGGGCCCGCGGGGATCATCACGCCGGCGACCAGGATGCCCAGCACGGTGAAGGCGGCCACGAACTCCAGGTGCAGGCCCACGCCCCAGCGCGCCAGCATCGCCATGCCCACGCCGTTGAGGCCCCAATAGACGACGGTGAGCAGGAAGAACAGGGCGATCTTCTTGCGGTCGGGCACCATCTTCAGCCCGCCGATGAAGGCGTCGAGCATCCCCGCGAGCTTCTTGGCCAGCTTGGCCGACACGACTGAGAAGACCCGCTCGGTCAGCCGCACCGCCCACTCGCGCTTGACGTAGGCCACCACGCAGAACACCAGGATCGCGAAGAAGAAGGCGAACACGACCCAGCCGCTCATGCGCGCCACGGCGAGGGCCTGCGGGTCCTTGGTGGCCGGCGTCGAGGTCAGCAGCGCCACGATCAGCACGATGGCCATGGCGATGCCGTCGACCACCCGCTCGACGACGATGGAGGCCATGGCCGCGCTGCGGCGGATCTTGCCCTTCTCGGCGACCAGCAACGGGCGGGCGAACTCGCCCAGGCGGAAGGGCATCGTCACCAGCGCCATGAACCCGATGGCCGAGGCGCTGTTGAGCCGCTGGAACGTCGGCTTGCCCACCGGCTCGAGCAGGATGCCCCAGCGGTAGGTGCGGATGAAGTGGATGATGGTCAGGAAGGCCAGGTACGGCAGCAGCGCCCAGTAGTTCGCCGCCCTCAGCGACGTGAAGAGCTGCTCCACCTTGGAGATCTTGCACAGCGCCGGGTCGACCTGGTCGGGGCTGCACGGGACGTCGCCGCGCAGCGTCAGCCACACCAGCAGCGCGCTGATGGCGAGCCCTGCCCCGACCTTGAGCGCCTTGTTCGCGCCTTGCTTCATGACAGCTCCTCGCCTCGGAGCAGGCGCGCCGGATTCTCGTCCAGCAGCCGCTCCAGCCCTGCCCTCCCGGCCCGCTTCTCCAGCTCCCTGATGCCCTCGCGCAGCCACTTCGCCGCCGACTCCGCCTCGTGCACGTCGCTCGAGGCGATGGAGTACAGCCCCGCCTCGAGCAGCCTCTGCGCGGTCTTCTTGGCCTGCCGCCCGTAGGTCCCCGACAGGCTGCCCAGGTCGAGCTGCAGCGTCGCCCCCAGCCGCACCGCCTCCTCGGCCCGCGGCAGCTCCTGGAACTCGGCGCAGCGCTCGGGGTGCGCCAGGACCGGCCTCACGCCCTTGCGCGAGAGCCTGAAGAGCAGGTCGGGCAGCGCCGGGACGACGCTCTCGTACGGCGCCTCGACCAGCACGTAGGCGGTCTTGGCGTAGTGCCGCCCCTGGCCCGACAGCTCGGCGGCGATGAAGGCCTCGTCCAGCCGGTTCTCGGCGCCCAGCTGCAGCGCCAGCGGGACCCCTTCCCTCGCCAGCAGCGCCTGCACCTCGTCGCGGCGGGCGGCGCAGGCGGACGCGTCCGCGAACTGCGGCAGCGCGTGCGGCGTGGCGGCGACCGTCCCGAACCCCAGTGAAACCAGGAGCTTGGCGATGGCGACCGAGCCCGCAGGATCCTTGGGGCCGTCGTCCACGCCGTACAGGAGGTGGCAGTGCAAGTCGGTGAACATGGGCGGCAAAGGGCGCAGACCATACCCGCGCGGACCGCCCAGCGTCTACCGCCTTGGAGAGGGCGGCCGGTTCACCGGGTTGCGCGGCGGCCCGCCCGCGAGCACGAGCAGCACGTCGCCGAGCGCCTTCTCCGCCTGGGCCAGGCGCGTGCGGACGGTCGAGGTCCCGAGGTGCGGGGCGAGCACCGCCCGCGGCGCGGACAACAGCCTGGGGTGCACCCGCGGCTCCTCTTCGTAGACGTCGAGGCCCGCCGCCCCCAGCTTGCCGGCGTGCAGGGCCTCGGCGAGCGCGCCCTCGTCGACGATGGGCCCGCGCGCGGTGTTGACGAGGATGGCGCCGGGCTTCATCAGCGAGAGCGCCCGGGCGTCGACGAGGTGGCGGGTCTCGGGGAGGAGCGGGCAGTGCAGCGTCACCACGTCGCTGCGCCGGAGCAGCTCCTCGAAACCGACCGGCTCGATTCCCTGGGCCTCCAGCTCCGGCGAGCGGTGGGGATCGGCGGCGATCACCTTCATCTTGAAGGCCAGCGCCCGGCTCGCCACCGCGCGGCCGATGCGCCCCAGGCCGACGATGCCCAGGGTGGCGCCCTCCAACTGCAGGCCCAGGAAGTGCGTGGGCGTCCAGCCCTCCCAGCGCCCGGCCCGCAGCGCCTGCTCGGCCTCGGGGATGCGCCGCGCCGCCGCCAGCATCAGCCCGAAGGCGCACTCCGCGGTGGCGTCGGTGACGACGTCCGGGGTGTTGGTGAGCCAGACCCCGGCCGCGTCGGCGGCGGCGAGGTCCATGTTGTTGAAGCCCACCGCGTAGTTGCTCACCACCTTCAGCCGCGGGCAGCGCGCGAAGAGCTCGGCGTCGATGCGGTCCGAGAGCAGCGAGACGACCGCGTCCGCGTCCTGCGCGCCGGCGAGGAAGCTCTCGCGCGTGACGGCGCCGGTGGCGGGGCCCGCCGACAGCTCGACCTTGCCCGCCAGAAGGCCCAGCGCGGGCTCCGGCAGCGGCCGGCTCAGGAACAGCCTAGGAAGCGTCCCCATCGTCGTCCTTCTTTCCCTGCCCGTCGTCGTCGGGAGCGGCCGGGGCGGAGCGCAGCTCGTCCTCGTTCTCCTCGGGCTTGCCGGCGACGCGGTAGTCGCCGCCCAGCCACTTGCCCAGGTCGATGAGCCGGCAGCGCCGCGAGCAGAACGGGAAGGCCTCGTTCTCCTTCGGGCCGGGAATCGGCTTCTTGCAGATGGGGCAGCGGGCCATGTCGGTCCCCTCAACCTGCGATCGCCGGCGTGCGCCGGGCGACCTTCAGGAATCCTTCCGGGTCGAGCTCCCCCAGGTCGCCGGTGTGCAGCCAGCCCTGCCGGTCGACCGCCGCCGCCGCCGGTCCCTCGCCGCCGGGCAGGCACAGGGTGTCGGTGCGCAGCAGGACCTCGCCGTCCGCGGCGATGCGCACGGCGATCCCCGGCAGAGGCCGGCCCTGCAGCCCCAGCCGCCGCGCCGCCGGGACGTTGACGGTGACCGGTCCGCCCGCCTCCACCAGCCCCCAGGACTCGCCCAGCGGCAGGTCGAGCGAGGCGAAGAACTCCAGCGTCGAGCGCGCGACCGGCCCCAGGCCCGAGAGCAGGCCGCGGGCGGCGTGCAGGCCGGCCTCGAGCTTGAGCGGCTCGAAGATGAGCGTCCGCGCGACCTTGAGCCGCGCCTTGACCGGACCGGGCACGGGCAGGAGCGCGTCCTCCAGCCGGTGGGCCTCGAGCGCGGCCTGCTGCGCCCAGACCAGCACCCGCCGCTGGTTCGCCGAGCGCGCGGTGAGCCTGGGCTCCAGCGCCCGGCGCAGCGCCTCCCAGTCCTCCGGCGTGGCGTGGACGAAGGTGGGCCGCGCCTCGCGCAGCTGCGCCTGGAAGGAGCCCTCCTCGGGGGCGACGCTCAGCTGGGCGCCGGTCAGCGGCACCAGCCGAAGCATGGCGCGCTCCATGCTCACCGCCGGAGGCAGGCGCGAGAGCAGCATGTCGCCCTCGCTCACGCCCAGCGCCCGCGAGAGCCGCGAGGCGTGCGCGACCAGGGCCCGGTGGCAGTGCTCGATGATCCGCGGCGCGCCCACCGCGCCGAACGTCAGGCTGAACGAGGCGACCGCCTCCGGCTCCAGGGCGTCGACCCTCGCGGCCCACTCCGACTCGCCTCCCCGCGCCTCGCCCGCCTGCTGGAGCTGCGCGAGCGTGCGCACGCCGCCGCCCACCGCCGGCACCCGGGAGTCCAGGCAGACGACGTGCTCGAGGCGCGGCAGCTGGGCGCGCAGCGCGAGCACCCTCTGCAGGCGCGGCCCGTCGACGAAGAGGACCTTGGCCTCCAGACGGCGCAGGACCTCGGCGACCGACTCGTCCGGCCAGCGGGGGTACAGCGGCGCCACCGCCAGCCCCGCCCCCATCGCCCCCAGCTCCAGCGCCAGCCAGTTCACGTTCGGGCCGCACAGCGCCGCGACCGGCGACCCCGCGGGCAGGTCCAGGGCGAGCAGGCCGCGTCCGGCGCGCAGGGCCGAGCCCCAGAGCTCGGACCAGGAGAGGGACCGGTAGGGCGAGCCGCCCTGCTTGTGCCAAAGCGCGGGCGCGTCGGGGCGGAGCGAAGCGCGTTCGCGCAGGGCGTGGACGAGAGTGCGCGCGAGCATCGGGCCCTTGTACCACAGGGCGCCGGGCCATCCAGACCCGCCTGGCGGACGCTCCGCGCGAAAGTTCGGACGCGTGGTTGACAGAGCAGCGCTCCCGGACATAATTCCGCGCCGTTCTTCAACCTTTCACCGCTCCCGGCGAGGGCCCTGCCTCATGATGATCGACCTGACCTGCCAGAAGTGCGAGGCGAGCTTCGAAGTCGACGCGTCCGACGTGATCGAGGGCAACGAGCGCATCAAGTGCCCCAACTGCGACGCCAAGGTTCCCCAGCCGATGGTGGACGACCTCGGCAACTCCCTCGGAGAGCTGTGCAAGGCCATCGCGGCCCTGCGCCCGCGCTTCGAGGTGAGCATGGCGCTGGAGACGGACGACCTGCCTCCTCCGTACGACGCCGAAGAAGAAGAGGAAGACGAGGACGAAGAGGAGGAGGACGACGACGAGGACCTCCTCGACGAGCCCGACGACGAAGAGGACGAGGAAATCCGCTAGCGCCGGGCCCGGCGATTGACGCTCGCGCCGGAATCCGCTTCGATACCTCTGCTGCTTGGGCGTCGCTTTCCTTCCCTCACCTGACCCGAGAGGACTCCGGCCATGGCTGAAACCCCGATGGATCCGTCCACTGCTGCTCCGGAGTCCCCCACGTCCGGCGACGTCGTCCGCGAGCAGGACAAGATCATGCTCGTGCTGGCGTACCTGGGCATCTTCTGCCTCTTCCCGCTGCTGACGGTGAAGGACAGCGAGTACGTGAAGTGGCACGCCAAGCAGGGCCTGGCCCTGATGATCGTGTGGATCGCCTGGGCCATCGTGGGCGGCATCCTCAACTTCATCCCGGTCGCCGGCACCTGCGTGTACCTGCTGGGCTACCTGGGCCTGCTCATCGTCTCGGTGATGGCGATCATGAAGGCCTTCGCGCCGCTGCGCTGGGAGATCCCCGTGGTCTCCGCGATCGCCAAGAAGTTCTAGCCAGCACCCCGCCGACCCATCGATGCAGCTGCGCGAGTTGCCCAGCCGGGCCGAACGTGTGCCCGTCCAGCTGACCGTCCAGGTCGTAGCCGGCGGAGAGACCTACTCCGCCGAGCTGGTCAACCTGTCGCTCTCGGGCGGCTTCCTGGAGGCGAGCTTCCCGGTCGGCTCCAAGCTGAAGATCCGCATCGCCATGCCGGCCGGAGAGCCCATCTCGCTGGCGAGCAAGGTCGTCCGCGAGGGCTGGTGCCCCAAGTTCGTCGACCACGCGAGCGTGGACAACCTCGCGGTGCGCGCGCTCGGCGTGGGGGTGGCCTTCGACGACCTCGAGGACCTCGACGCCCAGCGGCTCCAGGACTACCTGGACCTGATCATGGACCGGTCCTGAGCGCCTCTAGCACGAGGTGCCCCAAGTTCGTTTCGGGATGTGCCGCCCCGTAAATGCCGGCGACTGAAGTCGCGCCTGACGTTTCGATGCCCGCCGTCGCGGGCTGTAGTGGCCTCGAGTCGCGAAGTCGGAAACCTGAGATTCAGAAGTGCGAAAGACCTGAACCCGGGCGCCCTTGTCCTCGCTCGTGACATCCGTCGCCACCTGGTCCGCGAAGGCGGACCTCGAAACCTCAGGCGCGGCTTTAGCCGCCGGCAATCCCAACCGGCCTTCTCGACCCTGATCGAACTTCCGGAGGCTCGTACTAGCTGCGGGCCTCGTAGAGCCGCCAGAGCGTGACGCCGAGAATCAGCGACGTCACGAAGCCGAGCGCGCGCGTGTGCTTGTAGGCCATCAGCGCTCCCGAGAGCGCGATGGCCCCCACCACCAGCCTGGTGGCGAGCCTGGGCGGCACGCGGTTGAGGAACCAGAGGGGGAAGCTGAGCTCGTCGCCGCGCAGCATCCCGCCCGCCCCGACGTCGCCCATCTCCATCCGGGTCTTCGCCGCCACCTCGCGGGCCAGGGCCTCGGCGAGCGCGCGCTGCTGGTCGGGGGTCAGCCCCACGTCGATGCCCGGCGCCGCGGGGGACACCGGCGCAACGACGGGCGGGGCCGCCTTCTCGAGCGCGGCGCGCTGCTCGGCCCACAGCCGCTCGTTGAAGGCCTGCTGCTCGAGGGTGTTCAGGTTGGTGCCGCACGAGGAGCAGGTGGTCGCCAGCGCGTGGCTGTCGATGTGGCAGCGCGCGCAGCGCACGAAGGGCTGATCGCCGGGGCGGACCTCGGCCAGCTCCAGGCCGGAGGGCGCCTGCGCCGCGCGGCGGGCCTCCTCGAGCGTGCGCGGCATGGCGGGTCCCGCCGCCGAAGCCGCCGGCGTGAACCGCTCGGGGGCGACCGGTCTGGGCGCCTGGGGCTGCGATGCAGCGTCGGGCTGCTTCTCCAGCGCGCCGAAGCGGCCGGAGGCGGCCGCGGGCTTGCCGCTGGCCTCCTCCTGGCGCCCCTTCTCGATGTTCCTGAAGCGCGAGAACCGGTCGTCGGCAGCCATTGCCTACCCCTCCGGCTCGGGGCGCGGCTGCGAGGCCGGGCGGGTGCGGGTGCGCGCCCAGTCGCGCAGCTTGTCGATCTCGTGGGCCATGGTCGTCGCCAGCGGGAACGTCTCGGTGATGGCCTTGGCCACGTGCTTGTGCTCGAGCTCGATGCCCTCGGCGAAGGCGTCGTACAGGCCGCTGATGACCGCCTGCTCCAGCTCCGCCCCGGAGAAGGACTCGGCCAGCTTGGCCAGCTCCGGCGTCTGGAAGGTCGCGGGGTCGCGCTTTCGCTTCTTCAGGTGGATGTCGAGGATCTCCCTGCGCTCGACGCTGGAGGGCAGGTCGACGAAGAAGATCTCGTCGAAGCGGCCCTTGCGGATGAGCTCCGGCGGCAGGTTCTCGATCTTGTTGGCGGTGGCGACCACGAACACCGGGGCGGTCTTCTCCTGCAGCCAGGTGAGGAAGGTGCCGAACACGCGCGCGGTGACGCCGCCGTCGGAGTTGCCGGAGCTGCCGATGCCGCTCATCCCCTTCTCGATCTCGTCGACCCACAGCACCACCGGCGCCACGCTCTCGGCGACGCGGATGGCCTTGCGCAGGTTCTCCTCGGAGGAGCCGATGAGCCCGCTGAAGATGCGGCCCATGTCCAGGCGCAACAGCGGCAGGTGCCACTGCGAGGCGATGGCCTTGGCGGTCAGGCTCTTGCCGCAGCCCTGCACGCCCAGCAGCAGCACGCCCTTGGGCTCGGGCAGGCCGAACTTGCGCGCCTGCTCGCCGAAGGCGTTCTCGCGCCGCGCCAGCCAGACCTTGAGGTTCTCCAGCCCGCCGATGTCGCGCAGGCTCTCGTCGGCCGGGTAGTACTCGAGCAGGCCGCTCTTGCGGATGACCTGGCGCTTCTCCTCCAGCACCAGCCGCACGTCGGCGACGTCGAGCCGGCCGTCGGTGGCGATGGCCTTGGCGAAGGCGTTCTCGGCCTCGGAGAGGGTCAGCCCCAGCGCGGCCTTGATGAGCTGCTCGGCCTGGTCCTTGCGCAGGTCCACGGTGGCCGAGTTGCCCTGCCGCACCACCGCCACGATGTCGCGCAAGAGCTGGTAGAGGTCGCGGAAGGTCGGCAGCGGCACGTCGAGGACCGTGACCTCCTTCTCCAGCTCGGGCGGGATGGAGAGCGTGGGCGAGAGCACGATGGCGGTGGTGTAGGTGCTCTTGAGGTGGTGGGCCAGCTCGCGCAGCGCGCGGACCACGCCGGGGTCGTCGAGGTAGGCGTGGAAGTCCTTGAGGACCACCAGCGACGGCTCGCCGAGCTTCTCGACGGCGAAGAGCGCCTCGCCGGGCCCCTTGGTGTTCTCCAGCGGCGCGGTCGCCCGCCCGCCGATCTTCCGCAGGCCCTTGGTGATGGACCAGTAGTACAGGCTCTTGCCGTGCGCCTGGGCCAGCTCGGCGAGGATGGCGTCGAGGCGCTGCTCCTCCCAGGTGACGAGGTAGAGCAAGGGGTAGCGCGCGCGGATCAGCACGTCGATCTCGCGGACGAACGCCGGGGAGGTCGAGGCTGCGGGGGCTTGGCTGTTGGAGGTGGGGGCGTCGGCCATGGCGGACGGAAGTATACCGCCCCGCCCCGGAGCGGCACCCGGGCCCATCGCTGCCCATCTTGGTGGGCATGGAGCGCTCCACCCAGACGGTGCTGATCACCGGCGCCGCGCGCGGCATCGGCGCCTGCATCGCCGAGGAGTTCGCGCGCACGGGGGCGAGGCTGGTCCTCACCGACCGCGACGCCGCCGCGCTCGCCGGGACGGTCGGCCGGCTGCGCACCGCCGGGGCGGACGTCGTCGAGCGCGTGGTGGACGTGACGGACAAGGAGCAGGTCGACTCGCTCGCCGAGCAGGTGCTCTCCCGCTTCGACGGCCTGGACGTGCTGGTCAACAACGCCGGAGTGGGCTTCTCCGCCGAGCTCGCCCAGACCCCGGTCGAGACCTGGAAGCGGCTCTTCGACGTCAACTTCTGGGGGCCGCTCTACCACGTCTACGCGTTCCTCCCGTCGATGCGGGCGAGGCGCTCCGGCCACGTCGTCAACGTCTCCTCCGGGCAGGCCTGGTTCCGGCTGCCGTCGTGGGGCGCCTATGCGGTCGCCAAGCTCGCGCTGGGGGCGTTCTCGGAGCTGTTGCGCTTCGAGGTGGCGCGGGACGGCGTGCGGGTGAGCACCGTCTATCCGTACCTGGTCATGACCGGCTTCTACGATCAGGTGGCGCCGGCGACGCTGGCGGGCCGCGTCTCCCTGCGCCTGATGCCCTGGTACGCGGACACGCCCCAGAAGGTGGCGAAGCTGGTCCGCGAGGCGGTCCGCAAGAACAAGCCCGTGGAGCGGGTGAACGTGCTCAACTCGGTCGGTTACTATTCGAGGCTGATCCCCCCGGTCTCCGACGCCATGGCGCGCGTGGGGACGTGGCTGTTCGCCAGGGGGCCGGCGCCGGGGCACGGCTGAACGACGACGAGGGGCGAGCGATGGGTCGGCTGGGAGAGAGCCTGCAGCGCCTGCGCGAAGGCGGCGTGGGCTTCCAGATGGACGAGACGATGACCGGCGAGCACGAGTTCGCCCCGGGCTTCGGGCCGGCGGGCAAGCGCAAGCTCGAGTTCCGCGTGACCTGGGGCCCGAAGAACGTGGCCCGGTGGATCAGCCCCGGCAGCCAGGAGTTCCTGACCCAGCCGCTCGCCGGCACCGTCACCGTCGACGGCCTGTGCGAGGCGGCCCCCTGCACCGGGACGCTGGAGCTGCGCTACCTGGGCGAGCACCTCATCCGCTACACCTTCGGCTTCGAGGCCGGCGGCAAGAAGCTGCGCTACGTCGGAGAGAAGCGCGACATCCGCCCCTGGAACCTGCCCGTCTCGCACACCACCTGCTTCGGGAAGATCACCGAGGTCGAGACCGGAGCCCTGGTGAGCACCTCGGTGACGCACTTCCGGCTGCGCACCCTGCCCGGCTTCTTGCTGAGCCTGCGGCTGACCGCCGGCGACGACGGGCCGACGACTCCGCCGTAGATGGCTCCAGCGCTTGGGCTCCGACGGTCCGCCCCGCCAGTTGCCACACGGCGGTCACTGACTCCACGTGGAGTCAGTGCGTCCCTCTGAAAAGGGGCTCCGACGGCCCGCCTCGCCAGTTGCCACACGGCGGTTACTGTCCCCACGTGGGGACAGTAGGTGCCGGTTTCCCAGCCCCGCCGGAGTTGTAAGGGCGTCCTCCATCCGTTAGGACTGGCCGGCGCCATTCGAACTCGGTTTCAGGCGAGGGGACATGAAGAGCCAGCACGACGTCGTCGTCATCGGCAGCGGCATCAGCGGAGCCAGCCTCGCCCACGCCTGCGCGCAGGCGGGCCTCTCGGTGCTGGTCGTCGAGAAGTCCGGCGCGCCCGGCGGCTGCATCCGCTCGCACCGGCTGGACGGCGGCTACTGGTTCGAGCTGGGCGCGCACACTTGCTACAACTCCTACCGGGGCCTGCTGGGGCTGCTCGAGGAGAAGTCCGCGCTCGACAAGATCGTCCCCCGCGCCAAGGTGCCCTTCCGGCTCTACTCGGGCGGGCGCACCCACTCGATCGTCTCGGAGCTGAGCATCCTGTCGCTGCTGGCGCACGCGCCCAGCGTCGCCTTCACCAAGAAGGAAGGCCGCACCGTCCGCGGCTACTACGAGCGGCTGGTGGGCAAGGGCAACTACGACCGCATCTTCGGGCCGATGTTCGCCGCGGTCCCGTCCCAGAAGGCCGACGAGTTTCCCTCGGACATGCTCTTCAAGAAGCGCGAGCGGCGGAAGGAGCTGCCGCGCAGCTTCACCCTCTCCGGCGGGCTGCAGACCATCGTCGACGTGCTGCTCGAGGACCCGCGCATCACGACCGCCCTGAGCGCCGAGGCCAAGGCGGTCGAGCGCGAGGGCGAAGGCTTCCGCATCCGCTTCGCCGACGGCTCGGAGAGGACGGCGCGGTTCCTGGCGCTCGCCGCCCCGCCGTCGGTGGGAGCGCAGATCCTGCGCGGCGCGTTCCCCGCGGTCGCCGACGAGCTTGCCAAGATCAAGGTCACCCCGGTGTCGACCACCGCCGTCGTGGTCTCCAAAGACAGCACGAAGATCGAGCCGCTGGCCTTCCTCATCCCCTTGGACGACGACCGCTTCTACTCCGCGGTCAGCCGCGACACCGTGCCCGACCCGACCTACCGGGCCTTCGCCTTCCACTTCAAGCCGGGCATCTCCGAGGAGCAGCGGCAGGCGCTGGCCGCCGAGGTCCTCAAGGTCGACCGCGGCGCGCTCCAGCACGTCGTCCAGCGCAGCGTCGAGCTGCCCTCGCCGCGGATGGGGCACAGGGACATCGTCGCGGCGCTCGACAAGGCGCTCGCCGGCACACCGCTCTTCCTGACCGGCAACTACTTCGACGGCCTGTCCATCGAGGATTGCGTGAGCCGGTCTCGGGTGGAGTCGGAGCGGCTGCTCAAGGCTGCCGGGGCGGCGGTGGCCCCCTCCTGAGCTGCTAGTACTCGCAGCCGCAAGTTCAATCAGGGTTCACGAAGCCCGGCTGGGACTGCCGGCGGCTGAAGCCGCGCCTGAGGTTGCGAGGTCCGCCTTCGCGGACCAAGTAGTGACAGACGCACGGGCGCCGACAGGAGATACAGAGTCCACCAGGACTTGGACTCTCGGATTCCCGCCCCGAGCGACCCGCCACCACTGAACCCGCGCAGGCGGGTTTCGCAGCGTCAGGCGCGACTTCAGTCGCCGGCTTTTTCAGGGCGGCGTATCCCGGAACGAACTTGGGGCACCGCTGCTAGCTCCCGGCGACCTCGGGCGGCTTCACCACCGGCGCCACGAGCTGCCCGCACGCCGCCGCGATGTCCTGGCCGCGGCTCTTGCGGGTGAAGGCCTCCACTTTCTGGCCCACCAGGAGGTCGTGGAACTCCTTGACCCGCGCCGGGTCCGGCGCGCCGAACGGCAGCCCGGGGTTGGCGTTGTACGGGATGAGGTTGACCTTCACCGGCAGGCCCCTGACCAGCTTCGCCAGGCGCTTGGCGTCGTCCAGCGAGTCGTTCACGCCGGCGAGCATCACGTACTCGAAGGTCACGTGGCGGCCCTGCCGGGTCGGGAAGTCGCGGCAGGCCTGCATCAGCGCGGCCAGGTTCCACTTCTTGCCCACCGGCATCAGCTTCTCGCGCTGCTCGTCGGTGGTGGCGTTGAGCGAGATGGCCAGCTTGACGTCGGTCTCCTCGCCCAGCCGCGCGATGCCCGGCACCAGCCCCGAGGTCGACACGGTCAGGTGCCGGTTGGAGAAGTTCGGGCCCTGCGCGTGCTCCAGGATCTCCAGGGCCCGCTTGACGTTGTCGAAGTTGTGCAGCGGCTCGCCCATGCCCATGAACACGAGGTTGGTCAGCGGCCGCGGGCCCGGCACTCCCTCGGCGATGAGGAAGGCGTTCACCCGGTGGGCCTGCTCGACGATCTCCCCGGCCGAGAGGTTGCGCACCAGGCCCATGGTCGCCGTGCGGCAGAAGGCGCAGCCCATGGCGCAGCCGACCTGCGTCGAGACGCACAGGGTGCGCCGGTCCTCGTCGGGCATGCACACCGACTCGATCTGCTTTCCGTCGGCGGCGCGGAAGCGGAACTTGAGGGTCCCGTCGCTCGAGCGCTGAGTGAGGTCGATCTCCAGCGTGGTGAGCGTGGCCTGCGTCGCGAGCTTCTCGCGGAAGGCCTTGGGCAGGTCCGTCATCTCCTCGAGCGAGCGGGCGTACCTCTGGTGCATCCAGCGGAAGATCTGCTGGGCGCGGAAGCGCTTCTCGCCGGCGGCCGTCACCACCGCCTCCAGCTCCGCCAGGTTCATCGATCGAAGATCGGGTCCCACGTCAGTCCACCTCTTCGCCTGTGACAACAGATGGCCCCCGCCGGCGTTTCCGCCGAGCGGGGGCCTGTTCTAGCGCGGTAGCGGCCGGTCGTCGCCAGCGACCACCGCCGTCCCCGCCACGGAGGGCGGGCTCTACCCTACCGCTTGTTCTTCCACTCGTAGGACGTGACCGAGGTCGTCGGGAAGAAGTAGCTGATCTCCCGCGCCGCCGAGGTCGGGCTGTCGGACCCGTGGACCGAGTTCTCGGTCATGCTGGTCGCGAAGTCCTTGCGCAGCGTGCCCGGGTCGGCCTTCTCCGGGTTGGTCGCGCCCATCACCTTGCGGTTGGCGGCGATGGCGTCCTCGCCCTCGAGCACCATGACCAGCACCGGGCCGCGGGTCATGAACTCGACCAGCCCCTCGAAGAAGGGCTTGCCCTTGTGCTCGGCGTAGAAGCCTTCGGCCTCGCGGCGCGAGAGGTGCTTCATCTGCATCGCGATGGGCTTGAGGTTGGCGGTCTCGAACCGCGAGACGATGCGTCCGATGACGCCCTTCTCCACGGCGTCGGGCTTGATGATGGAGAGCGTTCTTTCGATGGCCATCTGGGTGTCTTGCCTTCCTGGAAAGCCCCCTCTCCGCGAAGCCGGAGAGGGGTTGGGGGTGAGGTTGGTTAAAGGTGAGTTCTGGCCCCTCGACAAGCTCGGGGTGTCGGCGGCCCCTCGACAGGCTCGGGGTGTCTTACTTCTTCTTGAGGACTTCCTTGAGGGTCGAGCCCAGCTCGGTGGGGCTGGGCGCCACGCGCACGCCCGCGGCCTCCAGCGCCTTGACCTTCTCCGCCGCCGTGCCCTTGCCGCCGGCGATGATGGCGCCGGCGTGGCCCATGCGCTTGCCGGGGGGCGCGGTGCGGCCGGCGATGAAGCCGACCACCGGCTTCTTGAACTCCTTGGCGATGTACGCCGCGGCGCGCTCCTCGTCGTTGCCGCCGATCTCGCCGATCATGATGACCGCCTCGGTCTCGGGGTCGGCGTTG
This sequence comes from Myxococcales bacterium, assembly GCA_036504155.1. Lineage (GTDB taxonomy): Bacteria > Myxococcota > Myxococcia > Myxococcales > UBA5297 > JACRCT01. The sequence continues at coordinate 38,234 of DASXVQ010000146.1, read as the reverse complement.
AAGAGCTTGAGCACGTCGACGAAGTCCAGGCCGTGGACCGGGTCGCCGCCCATGCCCACCGCGGTGGACTGGCCCAGGCCCATCTGCGTGACCTGGTGCACGGCCTCGTAGGTCAGCGTGCCGGAGCGGCTGACGACGCCGATGTGGCCGGGGGTGTGGATGTGGCCGGGCATGATGCCGATCTTGCACTTGGCGCCGGGGGTGATGACGCCGGGGCAGTTGGGGCCGATGAGCTTGACGCCCCCGCCCTCCAGCGCGCGGTGCACGCGGACCATGTCCAGGACGGGGATGCCCTCGGTGATGGCGATGATGACCTTGCAGCCGGCGTCGGCGGCCTCGAGGATGGCGTCGGCGGCGAACGGCGGGGGCACGAAGATGCAGCTGGTGTTGGCGCCCGCCTCCTTCACGGCCTGGTGCACCGAGTCGAAGATCGGGACCTTGCCCTCGAACTTGGTGCCGCCCTTGCCCGGGGTCATGCCGGCGACGATGTTGGTGCCGTAGGCCATCATCTGCTGTGCGTGGAAGCTGCCGGCGCCGCCGGTGATGCCCTGGACGACGACGCGGGTGTCCTTGTCGATGAGGATGCTCATGTCGTTCTCCTTAGGCCTTCACGGCGGCGACGGCCTTCTCGGCGGCCTCGCGCAGGTTGTCGGCGGGGATGATCTTCAGGCTGCTTCCCTTGAGGATCTCCTTGCCCTTCTCGACGTTGGTGCCCTCGAGCCGCACGACCAGCGGGATCTTGAGCTGCACCACCTTGGCCGCCTCGACGATGCCCTCGGCGATGACGTCGCACTTCATGATGCCGCCGAAGATGTTCACCAGGAGCGCCTTCACGCTCGCGTCGGACAGCAGCAGCTTGAAGGCCTCGGTGACGCGCTCCTTGGTGGCGCTGCCGCCGACGTCCAGGAAGTTGGCCGGCTCGCCGCCCACCAGCTTGATGGTGTCCATGGTGGCCATGGCCAGGCCCGCGCCGTTGACCATGCAGCCGATGTTGCCGGAGAGGGTGATGTAGTTGAGGTCGAACTCCTTGGCGCGCGCCTCGTTCTCGTCCTCCTCGTCGATGTCGCGGTAGGCGGACAGCTCGGGGTGGCGGAAGAGCGCGTTGTCGTCGAAGTTGAGCTTGGCGTCGAGCGCGACGACCTCGCCGTTCTTGAGGACGACCAGCGGGTTGATCTCGCACAGCGAGGCGTCGGTGCCCTCGTAGACCTTGTAGAGGCCGGCGCAGAACTTGGCGAACTTGGACGCGGTCGGCCCGGTCAGCCCCAGCTGGTCGGCGATCTTGCGGCCCTGGTAGGCCTGGAAGCCCACCGCCGGGTCCACCGACTCCTTGATGATCTTCTCGGGGTGCTTGACGGCCACCTCCTCGATCTCCACGCCGCCCTCGACGGAGGCCATGAAGGTGATGCGGGCCTTCTCGCGGTCGAGCGTCATGCCCAGGTACAGCTCGCGGGCGATCTCCAGGCCCTCCTCCACGTAGAGGCGGCGGACCTTGGCGCCGGCGGCGCCGGTCTGGATGGTCTTGAGCGTCTTGCCGAGCATCGCCGTGGCGAACTCGCGCACCTGCTCCGGGCTCTTGGCGATGCGCACGCCGCGCCCGCCGTCCGAGTCGGTGAAGGTGCCCTTGCCGCGCCCGCCGGCGTGGACCTGGCTCTTGACCACGGTGACCGGGGTGCCCAGGGTGCGCGCGGCCAGCTCGGCCTCGCGCGGGGTGGTGACGGCGAAGCCCTTGGGCGTGGTGACGCCGAACTTCCTGAAGAGCTCCTTGGCTTGGTACTCGTGGATCTTCATCGAGCGGATCCTCCTTCTTGCAAAAGTGCGGAAGCGATTCGAAATCGGTCTCGGGGCGGTCTAGCGCTGCTCCAGCTCGCCGGCGACCTTGTTCATGTTGCCGGCGTGCCGGTCGTTCTTAGCGGTCTTGGCCGTCTCGCGCAGGCAGGAAGCGCCTTCCCTCATGCCCAGCTTCCGCAGGCCGTTGACGGCGTTGCCGACGATGCGGTCGTTCTTGTCCCGGAGCGCCCTGCACAGGAACGGGATGGAGTCGGCGCGCGGGTGGTGCTCGATCTGCGCGGAGGCCTCCTTGCGCAGATCGTCGTTGGGCTCCTCGGTCATCATCTTGTGGGCGAGGGCGTAGTCCTGGTCGCTGCCGATCGCCACCATCGACTGGACGCAGGCGCGGCGCAGCTCGGTGTTCTCCGCGGCGCCGAGGACGACCTGCAGGACGGCGGCCTCGGCCGCGGCCCACTTCCGGTGCTCGATGGCGCGGCAGGCCTGCTTGCGCACGTCGTGCTCCTTGTCCTGCGAGAGCACCTGCGCCGCCACCGCGCCGCCGCCGGCGGGATCGACGTCCTCCAGCGCGTCCATGGCCTCCTCGCGCATCTTCCTGTCCGGGTCCTTGAGCGCCGCCTGGACCACGAACGGAACGGAGGCCGGGTTGGCGCCCAGGTCCTCGAGCGCCTTGACGCAGCTGATGCGGACCTTGGCGACCGGGTCCTTGACGACCAGCTCGCCGATGGAGGCCAAGGCGCTGGGGTCCCTGCGCTGGCCCAGGCGCTTGCAGGCCTCGCGGCGGGCGTCCTCTCCGCCGGTCTTCAGGTACTCGATCATCTGGGGAACGGTGGAGTCCCGCGGGAAGGCGTCCCGGGCGGAAGCGGGCGCGGCTGCGAGGAACAGGACCGCGCTGGCGGCGAGGGCGATGGTGCGCGACATGTCTCTGGTGACCCCGGAATGAGTGGAGCGCCCAGGCAGGTCGCCGGGCGCCCCTTGGAATAGCAGCGCCGCCGTCCGCGTGCCAGCCTCAGGCGTGCTGCTCGCCCTCGGCCTGGCCCGAGTCGCCCTTCAAGAAGAAGTCCTTGATGTTCTGCAGGGTTGCGGCGCGGTTCATCGCGGCGATCGACGTCGTCAGCGGGATGCACTTGGGGCAGGCCTGCACGCAGTTCTGCGCCTTGCCGCAAACCTGGATGCCGCCCGGGCCGGTGAGCGCCTTGAGGCGCTCGCTGGCGTGCATCTTCCCGGTCGGGTGCATGTTGAACAGGCGCACCTGGCTGATGGGCGCCGCGCCGACGAAGCCGGTCGACTCGTTGAACTGCGGGCAGACCTCCATGCAGCAGCCGCAGGTCATGCAGGTCGACAGCACGTACATCACCTGCTGGTCGCTCGCCGCCTGCCTGGGGCCGGGGCCCAAATCGTAGGTGCCGTCGATGGGGATCCAGCACTTGAGGCGCTTGAGGCTCTCGAACATCACCTCGCGGTCGACGGCCAGGTCGCGCACCAGCGGGAACCGGGTCATCGGCTCGAGCGTGATGCGGGTGCCGAGCTTGTCGACCAGCGCCGAGCAGGCCTGGCGCACCCGGCCGTTGACGATCATCGAGCAGGCGCCGCAGACCTCCTCCAGGCAGGCGGCGTCCCAGGCGACCGGAGTGACGGTCTTTCCGTCGACGTTGACCGGCCTGCGCTGGATCTCCATCAGCAGCGAGATGACGTTCTGCCCGCTGCGGAACGGGATCTCGAACTCGTCCCAGTAGGGCTCGCTCTTGGCGTCGAGCTGCCGCTTGATGCGCACGCGGACCTTCTCGCCGTCCTTGATCTCGCGGAGGTGGTCGCTGTCGCTGGAGTAGTCGGCCATGGCGTTCTCGTCTCCCGATCACTCGTAGTAGCGGGGCTCGACCTCGAGCACCGGGCTGGGGATGTCGCGGTAGGAGATCTGCGGGCCGGCGGGGGTGAAGGTGGCGAGGGTGGTCTTGCGCCACCGCTCGGCGTTGGCCTTCCACAGCGCCATCCACCTCTCGTCCTTCCTGGGGTCCTTGGTCTCGGGCGCCGGCAGCGCGAAGTCGGGCTTGTAGTGGCTGCCGCGGCACTCGTCGCGCCTGCGCGCGCCCACCGCGATGGCCCGCGCCATGACCAGCATGTTCCAGAGCTGGTTGACGTAGACCACCGACTGGTTGAGCGAGCGGCCGGTGTCGAGCACGTTCACCCTGGCCCAGCGCTCCTGGAGCTTCTGGATCTGCAGGTCCAGCTCGTCCAGCTCCTGGTTGAAGCGCAGCACCGTGCACTTGGCGGTCATCGCCTCGCCCAGCTCCTTGCCCAGGAGGTAGGGGTTCTCGGGCCCGGACATCCCGAGGATCTGGTCGAGCTTCTCCTGCCACCTCTTCTGGGCCTGCTCGAAGAGCGCCTCCGGCAGCTCGCCGGCGTGCTTGGCGAGGCCCTCGGAGTAGCTGGCCATCGCAGGCCCGCCGATCATGCCGGCGTAGACGCAGGACAGGAGCGAGTTGGCGCCCAGGCGGTTGGAGCCGTGGTACTGGTACTCGCACTCGCCGACCGCATAGAGCCCGGGGACGTTGGTGGACTGGTTCTGCGGCGCGCCCGCCTCGATGCCGCCCTTCGCGGTCGCCTGGTAGTCGACCCATAGCCCACCCATCGTGTAGTGCACCGCGGGGAAGATGCGCATGGGCACCTTGCGCGGGTCGGCGCCGGCGAACTTCTCGTAGATCTCCAGGACGCCGCCGAGCTTCTCGTCGAGCTTCTTGGCCGGGAGGTGCGTGACGTCCAGGTAGACCTGCTCCTGGCCGCCGACCCCCAGCCCCAGGCCGCGACAGACGTTGACCAGCTCGCGGGTGCCGACGTCGCGGGGCACGAGGTTGCCGTACTTCGGGTAGTAGAACTCCAGGAAGTACCAGGGCTCGCCCTTGGGCGGCCGGTTCCGCTTGGCGCGCTCGTCGTACTTGCCGTCGCTGGGGACCCAGACGCGCCCACCCTCGCCGCGCACCGACTCGCTGATGAGGCGCAGCTTGCCCTCGCCGGGGATGGCGGTGGGGTGCACCTGGACGAACTCGGGGTTCCCGTAGAGCGCGCCCTCCTGGTAGGCGCTGGAGGCCGCCGAGCCGGTGCAGCTCATGGAGTTGGTCGAGCGGCCGAAGACGACGCCGTTGCCGCCGGTGGCCAGCGCCACCGCGTCGCCCCGGAAGGCCTTGACCTCGAGGCTGCGCAGGTCGACGGCGACGATGCCGCGGCAGCGCCCCTCGGCGTCCTTCACCATCCCCAGGTACTCCCAGTACTCGAACTTGCGGACCCGCCCCTCGCTCTCCCAGCGGCGCACCTGTTCGTCGAGCGCGTAGAGCAGCTGCTGGCCGGTGGTCGCGCCGGCGAAGGCGGTGCGGTTGTAGAGCGTGCCGCCGAAGCGCCGGAAGTCGAGCAGCCCCTCGTCGGTGCGGTTGAAGGTCACGCCCATGCGGTCGAACAGGTAGATGATGCCCGGCGCCGCGTCGCACATGCCCTTGACCGGCGGCTGCTCGGCCAGGAAGTCGCCGCCGCGCAAGGTGTCGAAGGTGTGGCGGTCGGGGTGGTCGCCCTCGCCCTTGGTGTTGACCGCGCCGTTGATGCCGCCCTGGGCGCAGACCGAGTGGCTGCGCTTGACCGGGACGACCGAGAACAGGTCGACCTCGCGGCCCGCCTCGGCGAGCTTGATCGTGGTCATCAATCCGGCGAGCCCTCCGCCCACCACGATGAACCGCGGCTTGCCTGCCACTGCTTCGGCCATGGCTTGTCTCCTCCTCGAGGAAGAAAGGGATCGGGGATCGATGGGGGGACGGACGGGGGCGTCAGGGCCTGGCGGCGTAGAAGCTCCACAGGATGTGGAGGAACGGCACCGCGAGGACCGCGAAGAGGCCCAGGCCGACCCACTCGACGACCTTGCGCGCGCGCTCGCCGACGGCGATGCCCCAGGTCCAGCAGAAGCCGTTCAGGCCGTTGCTGAAGTGGTAGGCGCAGCTCAGCGTGCCCAGCACGTAGAACCAGAGCACCAGCGGGTCCTGGTAGTGCCGGACCATGTCTTGGAAGCTGACGTAGCCGGGGTGGCCCTCGACGCCGCCGCCCTTGCCGGCCAGCGTGACTGCGATGCGCAGCGAGTACACGTGGTAGGCGAGGTAGACGAGCGCGAGGACGCCGGTGACGCGCTGCAGCAGGTAGTAGTAGTTGCGCCGGTAGGGGTAGGCGCCGACGTTGGGCCGGCCCTCGAGCGACAGGTAGGCGCCGAAGAGCCCGTGGAAGGCGATGGGGAGCGCCAGGACGAAGATCTCGACGGCGTAGAAGTAGGGAACGGGCAGCAGGCTCGCCAGGTGCGCGATGCCGCTGTCGTAGGCCCGGGGCCCGCCGATGGCGGCCAGGTTCTCGAACAGGTGGAAGAGCATGAAGAGGCCCACCGGAAGGATGCCGGTGAGGCTGTGCAGCCTCCTCCACAGGTACGAACGGTCCCTCGCCGCCCCCGCCGCTTCGAAGGGGGTGGCGCTCGACGCGAGCTCGGCCATGACGTCTCGTCCTCGGTTCGGTTCGGAGGTGAGGTGGAAATCGGGGAGGAGCCTCGCCCCTGCCGCCCCCGGAGCGCTCGGGGCTTTCTGCGCCCCCCTCCGCGAGCGTCGATCCGCGAACAGGCAACCCTCCCTATTTGGGCCATTCCCCGAATTCTTCGGAAATCGCGGCAGCTGAACTCGCCCATGAAGGCCGCGGGGGCCGATTCCATTGCTGACGCAGGGCGCGAAGACTACCCTTCGGGCGCTCCCTGGAATCCCGCAGGGGCCATTCCGCCGGGCCTTTCCACAAAGGGGGGCGACCGCCCCGGTGCGGCACCGCCCGATCACTCGAAGGAGAACTCAATGCTCAAGAAGATCGCGGTCATCGGCAGCGGGAACATCGGCGGCGTGCTGGTGCAGGAGATCGCGCGGCGCAAGCTGGCGCGCACGGTCGCCGTGCAGGACCCGGTCCCCTTCGTGAACCCCAACGACCCGCCCGACAAGCAGGAGGTCACCCGGAAGCAGTCGATGGCCAAGGGCAAGGCGCTCGACATCGCCGAGGGCGGGCCCATCGTCGGCAGCGACGTCAAGGTCATCGGCAGCCGCGACTACGAGGCCCTGGCCGACGCCGAGCTGATCATCAGCACCGCCGGCGTGCCCCGCAAGGCGCGCCCCGACGGCACCTTCCCCACCCGCGAGGAGCTGCTGGCGACCAACCTGAAGATCACCAAGACCGTGGCCGAGGCGATCGCCAAGTACGCCCCCAAGGCCATCGTCATCAACATCGCCAACCCGCTGGACGCCATCGTCTACACCCTGCACAAGAAGCTCTCGCCGGCGAAGGGCAAGCTCTTCGGCATGGCCGGCGTGCTCGACTCCGCCCGCTACCGCTACTTCGTGGCCGAGGCCGTGGGCGTCTCCATCGAGAACGTCGAGGCCACGGTGCTGGGCGGCCACGGCGACGACATGGTCCCGGTGCGCTCCTGCTGCCGCATCGCCGGCCTGCCGGTGGAGAAGTTCCTGTCCTCCGAGAAGCTCGACGCCATCGAGAAGCGCACCCGCGGCGCCGGCGGCGAGGTGGTCGGCCTGCTCGGAAGCGGCTCGGCGTTCGTCTCGCCGGCCTACGGCGCCCTGGAGATGGCCGAGGCCATCATCTACGACAAGAAGAAGATCATGGCCGTCTGCGCCAAGCTCGACGGCGAGTACGGCATCAACGACCTGTACTTCGGCACCCCGGCCATCGTCGGCGCCGGCGGCGTGGAGAAGGTCATCGAGGTCGACCTGACCGAGGCCGAGAAGGCCGCCCTGGCCAAGTCGGCGACCAGCGTGCGCAAGACGTTCGCCGAGGTCGACAAGATGCTGGCGTGAGTCGGTAGGCCCTCGATTCCAAGTCTCGAGTTCTTCAGCGCGGCGTCCTCGGCTATCCGAGGACGCCGCGCTGTTTCAGGACGGCGATCTCCGCGGCGGACACGCCGGCCTCCGCCAGGAGCGCATCGGTGTGCTCGCCCAGCGCCGGCGCGGGACCGGCCGCCCGCGGGCCCAGCCGCAGCGGCGTGCGCAGGTGCTGCACGTCCCGCTGCTCGTGCGGATCGCGCACCGAGAAGACGAAGTCCGGCGGGAAGGCGGGGTCGCTCAGGACCTCGTCCCCTTCCCTCACCGGCTCGCAGCACAGGTCCTTGTCCGCCAGGAACTGCTCCCACTCCGCCAGCGTGCGCTCGGCCACGATGCGCTCCATCTCCGCGCGCACCTTGCGGCCCTCCTCGCCCGTGGCCCAGCCCTCGTTCGCCAGGTCCTCGCGACCCAGCGCGGTGCACAGCGCGACCCAGAACTTGGGCTCGAGCGCCGCCACCGACAGCCAGCGGCCGTCCTTCGTCCGGTAGACGCGGTAGCAGGCCACCCCGCCGTTGAGGGTGTCGCCCCGGGAGAGCGGCGCACCGGCCTCCCCCATCGCCAGGCGGCCGCCGAGGTGCATGTGCAGGAAGGCGAAGGCGCTCTCGTACAGCGAGACCTCCACCTTGCGCCCGCGGCCGGTCCGCTGCCGCTCCTGCAGCGCCGCCAGGATGCCCACCGCCGCCATCAGCGCCCCGCCCACGTCGGCCATCTGGCCGCCGGGCATCGCCGGCGGGCCTCCCTCGGGCTCGCCGCCGTAGCCGAGCAGGCCCGAGCGCGCCAGGTAGTTCAGGTCGTGCCCCGCCCGTGCCGCCAGCGGCCCCGAAGCCGGATAGCCGCCCACCGAGCAGAGCACCACCCGCGGGGCGATCTGCTCGATGGTCTTCCACCCCAGGCCCAGCCGCTCCATCGCTCCGGCACGGAAGCTCTCGACCACCACGTCCGCCTTGGCGAGCAGCTTGAGGAAGACGTCCACCCCCTCGCGTGACTTGAGGTCGACGGCCACCGAGCGCTTGCCGCGGTTGAGGGCGTGGAAGAGCGCCGAGAGCTCCCCGGCGCTCGGCGGCAGGTGGCGCAGGTAGTCGCCGCCGCCCGGGTCCTCGACCTTGACGACGTCCGCGCCCAGGTCGGCCAGGAGCAGCGTGCAGTAGGGCCCGGGCAACAGCCGCGACAGATCGAGGACGCGAATGCCTTCCAGCGCCATGGCTTCCCCTGTTCTCCGAGCGGGCCGCGGCAGGCAGGCAAGCAGGAAGACGACGGACCGACGCGCCCGGCGCCTCAGCCTATGAGCTTGGCGAGCTTGAGCGCCAGGTTGGTGTCCATCGGCTTGAACTTCAGCTTGCCCATGGCGACGGCCATGGTGGCGTTGAGCTTCTGGGTGCAGACCGCCACGAAGTCCTTGTCCGAGCAGGTCAGCGTCGTCTTGGGCGCCGCCCCGTCGGCGCCGGGCTTGACCCAGTCCGCGGTGCGGGTGGTGTCCAGCGTCCACTTGCCGCCGCTCGGGCCGGTGATGTCGAACACCACCACCGCGTTCATCTCGCGCTGCAGCTCGGGCTCGGCGCCCAGCCGCTGCGGGATGTCCACTTCCATGATTTGCTTCGGCGTCGTTTCGGCCATCGTCGCGCTCCCCCGGGCGGTATCTTTCGGGCGGGTCCTTCGAAGCCCGGACACGGCGCGGGAAAGCTAACGACCGTCCCCGAAGCCCGTCAAGGCTGCGCTCGGGCGCACGTCTGCTGGCCCCTCGCCGGCCGCGTGCGTACCTTGGGCCCATACCCTGAAGGGGTCTGGAACCTATGCCCGTCGACGCGGAACGCCTGCTGATCGCCGCCCTGGAGGCCAGTGCGGAGCCTTTCCTCCTCTGGGGACCGGACGGCCGCGTCCTCGCCGCCAGCCGCCTGCTGGCCGGGCCGCTCGGCCTGGACCCCTCGCAGCTCGTCGGCGCCGACGAGCGCGCCGTCGCGGCCCAGCTGACGACCCGCGGCTGGCAGGACGGGCCCGGCAAGCTGCTGCGCACCGAGACCGGCCAGGAGGTCGCGCGCCGCGTCCAGCCGCTTCCCGGCGGGGGCCACCTCGAGCTCTTCCACGACGTCGAGGTCGACCGGGCCGACGCCCGCAGGCGCGAGGAGCTCCTGGGCATCGCCATCCACGACCTGCGCGCGCCCCTGGCCAACGTGCGCAGCTACGCCGGCCTGCTCCTCTCCGGGAAGCTGCCGGACCTGGAGCCGCGGGTGCGCCGCTCCGCCGAGGTCATCGCCCGCAACGCCGACCGGGCCCTGCGCCTGCTGCAGATGTTCTTCGACGCCCACCGCATCGAGACCGGCGAGCTGGACATCGACCACTCGCCGGTGCCGCTGGGGCCGCTGGTGCAGGAGCTGCTCTCCGCGCGGCGCGGGCCGGCCGCCGAGAAGGGCGTGGAGCTGGTGCTGCGGGCGCCGGCCTCGATGCCCACCGTCACCGGCGACCGCGAGCGGCTCGGCGGGGCGCTGGGGGCCCTGGTCGATCTGGCGACGGCGCGCTCGCCCTCGGGCAGGCCGGTGGAGCTCGCCTGCGAGCAGCGGCCGCGCGACGTGCTGTTCGAGGTGGCCGATCACGGCCCGGCCCTGAGCGAGGCCGAGCTGCGCGACGCCTTCGACCGCGACGCCCAGGCGCTGCGCGAGCGCCGGCTGGGGGCCGGGTTCGCCTGCGCGGTGGCGGGGGCCATCGCCCGGGTCCACGGCGGGGACGCGGGGGTGCGCAGCGTGCCGGAGCGGACCGTGCACTGGCTGTCGCTGCCGCTGTGAGCCGAGCGTCCCGACGGGAGCGATGAAGCGGAGCGGAGCCGAGCCGAAGCCTTACTCGACCGACTCCTGCTCCTTCTTGCCGCTCTTCTTGTCGGACTTGCCCTTCGGCCCGGTGGGCTCGGCCTTGAAGACCTTCTTGCCGATGGCGGCCAGCACGCTGCCCAGGACCGCGCCGCCGCCGGCCGCCAGCAGCGCGCCCCAGAGCGAGCCCAGGGCCATCGAGCGCTGATCGGCCGTCTCGATGATGAACCCGAAGAGCACCGCCGCCGCCGCGGCCATCACCACCGTGCCGCTGCTCGGCACCTTGGTCTCCACGAACGTCCCGAGCAGGAGCACCAGCGCCATCAGCACCCAGACGATCGGCGGGGAGACCATCGAGAAGGCCTGCACCAGCACCTGCTGCCCGGTGGTGATCTGGTCGAGGACCAGCTGCGGGTTGGCGCCCGGCACGTTCACCTCGTGGGCGGCCAGGTCGTGGTCCTCCGCCACCTGGATCGAGGCGCCCTTGCGCGCGCGCTTGGTGGCGTACTGGCGCTCGAGCGCGCCGTCGATGATGGAGGTGCCGCCGGCCTTGAGCCGGTAGGAGATCTTGGCATCCCGGCTCTCGCCCAGGTGGCCGCTCACCAGCACGTGGTAGTCGCCGCCAGAGCCGAGCTTGAGGGTCCGGGAGGTCTCGCTCAGCGTCGCGCTGGCGTCGGGGTGGCCCAGGTGCAGGGCGACCTTGGCCGGGTAGAGCGCCGCGAAGGCGATGCCCAGCACCAGCGCGAAGCTCGCGTAGCGCACCGCCGGCTTGGCCTGGTCCAGGCCGACCTTGAGCACCATCAGCCCGAGGACGAGGGCGAAGGCGCCGGCGATGAGGATGCCGACGACCTGGTCGGAGACGACGTTCAGGAAGTAGGCGATCGACACGCCACCGGCCAGCACGGCGATTGCGATCCCGGCGAGCAGGCCCTTGCTGACGCCCTCGCCGCCCGAGGTTTCCTTCTCCACGTTCGCCTTCTCTTCGCCGGACATCAGGCCTCCCAGGTGTCAAAGGGGCGGCATCCTAGTGGAGCCGCGCCGTGCTTTGCAACCGCCTGTGATCGCTCCAAAAATCCGGCTCGGCGCCTGGGGAGATTCGGGCCATCGCACACCGGGGCCCTGCGGAGAAACTCCCCGCGGGCGGCCACCCCCCCGCCCGAAGGCACGGCGCGTCAACCGAGGGAAAACAGCGGGTTGGCCCGCTGGCGCGCGCTGGCACAGCCGGTGAATTGACTTCCGGCGCTGCACCCGCCGGCATCTCGCCGGGGACACCTCTGGAGAATTCGATGCGCAAGATCATCTTCGCCCTCGCCCTCGCCCTCCCGCTCTCCTGGTCGCTCGCCGCCTTCGCCGAGGAGGCTCCCGCCGCCGAGCCGAAGAAGGAAGAGGCGAAGGAAGTGAAGAAGGAAGAGACCAAGAAGGACGCCAAGAAGGGCAAGAAGGTCGAGAAGAAGGAAGAGGCCAAGAAGGCCGACGAGAAGAAGTAGCCTTCCGCGCCAGATTCGAGCTTTCACGAAGCCCTCCGCGAGGCCGCTGCCTCGGGAGGGCTTCGGCTTTCCCGGTTGTTGGTCGGAAGCGAGGATGGAATCCGGGGGCCGTTCTTGTTAGGTTGTCTCGTCTTGCGAACAGGAGTTTGCCGTGCGGCTTGGATGGCTTGAGCTACTGGTGATCCTCGGGGTGGTGCTGCTCTTCTTCGGGCCCAAGCGGCTGCCGGGGCTCGGCAACGCCCTGGGCTCGGCCATCCGCGGCTTCAAGAAGGGCATCAGCGGGCAGGACGACGAGGCGCCGCCGTCGGAGAAGCTGCCCGCCCCGCCGGACCCTCCTTCCAACCCCGAGAGCAAGGCCTAGCCCCCCTTCCGCCTCTCCTCTTGGCGGAGCGCTCGCGCGGCCGCCTGGGCGGCACGGATGACACTGCGGCTCAAGCTCGTCGTCCTCTTCGCCGCGGTGCTCGCCTCGACCATGGGGCTCGCCTCCTGGCTGGGCGGGCGCATCGCCCAGACCTCCATCGAGACCGAGATCCGCGAGCGCACGCTGGAGACCGGGCGCGCCTTCGTCGCCGACCTGGCGCTGACGGCCTCCTACGACGCCAAGGCCACCAACGAGCGGCTCACCCAGCTGCTGCGCAGCCACCGCGGCCTGCGGGCGGTCGAGCTCGCCATCGAGCGGCCGGGCCCCGACCAGATCGTCCGCGTCGAGCTGACGGCGAACGGCCCGCGCCAGGAGGTCCGCGAGGGCCAGGCCGACGTCCCCGAGAAGCCGACCTCGGCGCTGATCAACACCGCCGACGGGCGCGTCTGGTCGGTCTCGCTGCGCGCCAAGGTGGGCCGCTCGCGCGGCCGGCTGACCCTGGAGGCCTCGCTGGCCGAAGCCGACAGCCTGGTGGCCGCCGAGCGCGGGGTCTTCTTCTGGGTCACCGCCGGCGCCTGCGGCGTGCTCGTCTTCCTGGTGCACCTGATGCTGGTGCGCGTCATCGGCAAGCCCATCGAGGCGCTGGCCGGGGCGATGCGGCAGGCCGAGCGCGGCCAGCTCGACGTGGCGGTGACGCTGACCTCGCAGGACGAGCTGGCGGCCCTGGCCCACGGCTTCAACGCGATGATCGCCCGCATCCGCGGCTTCAACCGCGAGCTGCAGGAGCGGGTCGACCAGGCGGTCGCCGACCTGGCCAAGAAGAACCGCGACCTGCAGGAGCTCAACGACCTGCTGGTGGCGGCCCGCCGCGACCTGACGGCCAAGGAGAGGCTGGCGGCGCTGGGCCAGCTGGCCGGCACGCTCGCCCACGAGCTGGGCAACCCGCTCAACGCCATCAGCGGCCACGTGCAGCTGCTCGCCCGCGCGCCGGACGTGCCCGAGCCGGCGCGCGAGGACCTCAAGCTGGTGCAGAGCGAGATCGCCCGGATGACCGGCATCATCCGCCGCTTCCTGGACTCCACCCGCGCCATGACTCCCAAGCCCGAGCCGGTGAACGTGCAGGCGCTGGTGGACGAGGCGGTGGACCTCTCGCTCTCCGCCGAGGCGCGCGGCCGCATCAAGGTGCTTCGCGAGGTGGCCCCCGGGCTGTCGGCGGTGGTCATCGACCCGGGGCTGGTGCGGCACGTGCTCACCAACTTCATCGCCAACGCGGTGGACGCCATGCCCGACGGCGGGACGCTGACGGTGCTGGCCGCGCGCCGCGGCGAGGAGCTGTCGCTGGCGGTGCGCGACACCGGCAAGGGCATCACCCCCGAGGACCGCCCGCGCATCTTCGAGCCGTTCTTCACCACCAAGCCGCAGGGCAAGGGCACCGGCCTTGGCCTGGCCATCTGCCGGGAGATCGCCCGGGCGCTCAAGGGGCGCGTCGAGGTGGACAGCGCGCCGGGCCAGGGTGCTACCTTCACGCTCAACATCCCGGCGCCCGGGGACGAAGCGCTCGACCGCCGCGCCGGCTGACCCGGCACCCCATTGAAGCCGGCGCCATGGCCGGCCGTCCGACAAGGTGGCAATGGCCAACCCCAGCTCCACGCCCCGCGGCAAGGTGCTCGTCGTCGACGACGACAAGACCAGCCGCGACCTGATGTCCAAGATCCTGGCCAGCGCCGGCCACACCATCGTCTCCGCCGGCGACGGCAAGGACGCGCTCAAGCTGGCGGGAGACTCCAGCATCGAGCTGGTCGTCAGCGACATCCGGATGGTCGAGGTGGACGGGCTGGAGGTGCTCAAGGCGTTCCGGGGGCACGACACCCCGGTCATCCTGGTGACGGCCTTCGGCAACGTCGACGGCGCGGTCGACGCCATCCAGCGCGGGGCCTACGACTACATCTCCAAGCCCTACGACGTGGACCAGATCCAGATCGTCGTGGGGCGGGCGCTGCACCAGCGGCGGCTGGTGGCCGAGAACCGCGAGCTGCGCAAGAAGGTGCGCGACAAGTACGCGCTGGAGAACATCGTCGGCCGCTCCGAGGCGATGCTGCAGGTCTTCAAGACCGCGGCGCGAGTGGCCGCCACCGACGCCACGGTGCTCATCTTGGGCGAGAGCGGCACGGGTAAGGAGCTGGTCGCCCGCGCCATCCACAACGCCAGCCCGCGGGCCTCCGGGCCCTTCGTGCCGGTGGACTGCGGGGCCATCGCCGAGGGCGTCCTGGAGAGCGAGCTGTTCGGGCACGCCCGCGGCGCCTTCACCGGGGCGAGCGCGGCGCGGCGCGGCCTGTTCGAGGAGGCCAAGGGCGGCACGCTCTTCCTCGACGAGATCGGCGACATCGGCGCCAAGCTGCAATCCCAGCTCCTGCGCGCGCTGCAGGAGGGCGAGATCCGCCCGGTGGGGACCAACGAGGTCATCCACGTCGACACCCGCGTGGTGGCCGCCACCAACAAGGACCTGGCCCAGCTGGTCAAGGACGGCAAGTTCCGCGAGGACCTGTACTACCGGCTCAACGTGGTCACCATCCGCCTGCCCCCGCTGCGAGAGCGGCACGAGGACATCCCGCTCCTGTGCGAGCACTTCGGGGCGCGCTACGCGCGGAGCGAGCTGGCGACCTTCTCTCCGGAGGCCCTGGACCTGCTCTGCCGGCACGGCTGGCCGGGCAACGTGCGCGAGCTGGAGAACGCCATCGCCCGGGCCATGGCGCTCAACCCCAGCGGGGTGATCGTCGCGGAGGACCTGCCGGACGGGGTGCGCAACGCGCCCGCCCGCAGCGCCTCGGCCATGCCCGCCGACCGCCCTTCCCTCGACGAGCTGTCGCGCCGCTATGCCCAGCTGGTGCTCAAGGAGACCGGCGGCAACAAGACGCGCGCCGCCGAGATCCTGGCCATCGACCGCAAGACGCTCTCGCGGCTGGTCGGCGGCGAGAGCGGCGAGCAGACGTAAGGCGCGCCCCGCCCGCCTGCCCGCCCGCTTGCCCGCTGCCGACGGGGCGGACCCTGCCCAGCGTTAGTCCCAATAGGATGCCGCGGGCGGTGTCGGGGAGGCGTTGCATGGCAGAGTTCGAGGGACGCAGCGGCGAGGGCACGTACGCCAGCAGTCCGGCCTCGCCCGACTCGGTGACGGAGGCCGTCACCGGCCTCTCTCAGGGGATGAACGCCTTGGTGCGAGGCCACCTGGCGCTCGCGCGGGTGGAGGTCGTCCGCGACCTAAAGGCCCTCGGCAAGGACGCCGCCCTGGAGTTGGCGGGCGTGCCGATGCTGATGGCGAGCTACCTGTTGCTGTGGATCGGCATCGGCTACCTGCTGGCGCTGGCCATCCCCACCTGGGCCAGCTTCCTCATCTGCGCCGGGGCCAACCTGCTGGGCGGCCTGACCTTGCTGGCCGTCGGCTATGCGCTGATGAAGAAGCAGAAGGTCGAGCTGCCGGCCTCGGCGGACGAGATCCGGCGCGACCGCGAGTGGGCCTCGAAGCTGCGCGAGCCGCCCGCCCAGCTGCGGGGCGAGTTGCACTGAGCCGGCAGGGAACGGAATTAGCTAGCGGGCGAACTTCGCCGGCAGCGCCTTGGCGTGCGCTCCGCCGGCGCCGAAGAAGACGAGCGCCGGGTCGGCAGGCTTGCCGTCGATCTGCACGTCGAACTTGAAGACCGTCCCGGCGGGGGCGACGAGGTCGAAGCCGTCCACCTCGTTGCGCGCAGTGGCGCTGAACATGGCCATGCGCTCGCCGTGCAGCTGGGTCCAGCCACCCGCCAGCTTGTTCACGCGGGTGAGGGCGCCCAGGTCCTGGTTCGCCTCCAGGCTCCCGGAGAACAGCACCAGCGTGCCGTCCGAGGTCCAGCGCACGTGCACGCCCTTCTCGTCCGTCCAGAGGTACAGGCCCTTGGCGGCCCCGGCGGTGACTTTGGGCTCGCCCTTGAGCGAGGCGGCGGCGAGGGTCTCGAGCGGCGGGGCGGCCGCGCACAGCAGGGCCGCGGCGGCAGCGAGTGCGCTCAGGGCTGCGAATCGGGTCGTCGTCGTCGTCACGTGCAGTCCCCTTCTCGTCACGGCCCGGCGGTCCCCTGCCCCGGGATCTGGAACTTCTCGCCTTCCTTCTGCGTGACGATGGCCAGCTTCTCCAGGCCCGAGTTGCGCACCACGTCGATGACGCGCAGCGACTCGCCGTAGTTCGCGTCGGGGTCGATGTTGAGGAAGATGGTCTTCTCGCGCCGGTCCTTGAAGCGCTCGGTGAGGACCTTGCCCAGCTCCGGCTTGTCGACCTTGGCCTGGTTCAGGAACAGCAGGCCGTCCTTGGTGAAGGTGAGCACCGTCTGGTCGCTGGAGACGTCCGGGGGCAGGTCCACCTCGGCGCGCTTGGGCACGTCCACCCGGTGCTGCATCATCATCAGGGGCGTGAGCACCATGAAGATGATGAGCAGCACGAGGAGGATGTCGATCATGGGCGTGACGTTGAGGTCCGCGCGTACGCCCTTCTTTCCGACCGTCATCGACATGCGAGCGTCCTCTTCCGATGCTGATGCTGATGCCGCCGGCTACTTCATCGCCTTGAGCTCTTCGGTGGCGAGCTTCACCTGGCCGAACCCGGCGCTGTGGCAGATCTCCATGACCTTGCGCACCCCGCCGTAGGTCAGGCGCGAGTCGCCCTTCAGGTAGATCTCGAAGGTCGGGTTCTTGCGCAGCTCGTCCTCGAGCCGCCCGCGCAGCGAGCCTTCGTCCACCAGGTACTGGCCGAGGTAGACGTTGTAGCGGGGCGGCAGCCCGCCGGCGAACTCGAGCGAGACCACGATGTCCTTGCCGCTGTCGCCCTGCTTCTCGGGCATGGGCACCGTCGGCAGCTGCACCGCCTTGCCCTTCTGCAGCATGGGCGTGATCACCATGAAGATGATCAGCAGCACCAGCATCACGTCGACGAGCGGCGTGACGTTGATGTCCGAGTTGAGGCCCTTGCTGCCCAGTTGCATCGACATGGCGGCCTAGCCCTTCGCCTGGTCCTTGGCGAGCAGCGCGACGACCTCGCCGGCGGTCTCGTTCGTGTCGACCTCGAGGCCCTCGATGCGCGAGGTGAAGTAGTTGTAGAGCAGCACCGCGGCGATGGCGACGCCGATGCCGACCGCGGTGGTCACCAGCGCCTCGGCGATGCCCGCGGCGATCGCGCCGAGCCCGCCGCCGCCCTCCTTGGCCATGCCCTGGAAGGAGTTGATGATGCCGAAGGTCGTGCCGAACAGGCCGACGAACGGGGCGGTGGAGCCGACGGTGGCCAGCGCCGACAGGCCCTTGCGCAGGGTGGCCATCTGCCGCGCCGCGGTCCGCTCGATGGAGCCCTTGACGGCCCCGTGCACGTCGTAGGCCGCCTTGCCGTTGAGCGCCTGCGCCGCCATGTACTCCAGCAGGCCCGCGCGGACGACCGGGGCGATGTGGCTGGCCTTGTAGTTCGCGGCGGCCTCGCTGACCTCCTTGAACTTGCGCTCGGCGAGCATCGGCGCGGTCACCTGCGCGAAGGCGCGCGACTGCGCGGTGGCGCGGGCGAAGGTGACGAAGCGCTCGATGGCGATCCCCAAGGTCGTCACCGAGAACAGCCCGAGGATGAGCACCACCGTCTTCGCGACGATGCCCATCTGGGCCCACATCTGTGCCAGCGTGAAGTCCATGTGTCTTTCCCTTCCTTCGATGCGACCACTCAGAAGCGCGAACTGCGGAAGCCAGGATTGAATTCGGGACGCGGCATCGAGGCCGGCCGCCGCTACTGCAGCTTGAAGATGAATTTCTTGATCGTGTAGACGGACACCGCGCGGCCGTCGACGACGTGCGGGCTGAACTTCCAGGTTGCCAGGGTGTCGCGGACCGCCCGCTCGAAGGCCGGGTGGGTCTGCATGAACTGGACGTCGACGATCCGTCCCTCGGGGCTGATGGTCAGCTTCACCACCAGCACCCCCTCCTCCTCGTTCTTCAGCGCCGCGGCCGGGTAGGCGGGCTCGCGCCCGTCGATTCGCCGCTTCGCGAGGTCGGTGTAGTCCTGGAAGATGGGCGCGGCCGGTTTGGGCGGCGGGGGTGGCGGCGGCGGGGGCGGAGGCGGCGGGGGCTTGGTGTCCATGCCGGCCACCACGCCGCCGGCGACGCCGCCCTCCACGCCTCCCTCGACGCCGTCGTCGCTGCCGTTGTCGGGCGCGGGCTCTTCCTTCTTGGGCTCCGCGGCCTGCGGGATGTCCTTGGGCGCCACGAACTCCTTGGGCGCCTCGGGCTTGGGCTGCTCCGGCTTGACCTCCTGCTTCTTGGGCGCCGCGCGCTTCTTGGGCGGAGGCGGCGGAGGCGGGGGCGGAGGCGCGGAGGCCAGGTCGACGAAGGTGATGGCGATGGGCGGCTCGGGCACGGGCCCGACGCGCAGCTGGTCGACGAACAGGACCGTGGCCAGGGCCAAGCCGTGGACGCCCAGGGAGGCGCCCAGGAGCATGCTCACCCGCCGGCTACGCTTGTCCTTGGGCTGGACGATGGAGTCGAACATGAGGTGTCACTTGCTCGCGGACGGGGTCGTCGGCGCGGGGGTGGGAGCCGGCGCGGCGCCCGATGCCGCGGCCGCCGCCTCCTTCTCCTTGCGCGCCCCGAGGATCTTGCCGGCCTCGGTCCGGTACTCGTAGGCGGTCTGCTCGTCGAAGTACTTGCCCTGCTCGGTGGGCTCGGCGGCGGCGCGCTTGAGGAAGAGCAGGTTGGCGTAGGCCATGGCCTCGGCGTAGTCGGCCTTGAGCGCGATGGCCCGCCGGCACGCCTCGATGCCCTGGTCGGCCAGCACCAGCGCCCCGGCGCCCTTGGCCTTGTCGGGCGAGTAGTGCAGCGTGTTCCAGGCGTAGGTGCCCTGCTCGTAGTAGAAGCTCGCCTGCTTGGCCGGGTCCTTGGTCGCCTCGGCGCGGCGGCGGTACCAGTCGACGGCGGCCTGCGTCTCGCCGGACTTGTCGGCGATGATCGCCAGCACCTTCATGGTGTCCGCGTCGTCGGGCCGCTGCTGCAGCGCCGGCTCGTAGTGCTTGACCGCCTGCGCGTAGCGGCGGCAGTCGATGAAGAGCGTGACCAGGTACTGCCGGACCTCGTGGTCGTTGGGGTTCGCCGCCAGGAGCTCGGCGAAGTGGGCGTAGGCCTTGTCGGCCATGGCCGGGTCGCCGGGCGCGGCGCGCAGGAGGATCTTGATGCGGAAGGCCTTGGCCTTGTCGTCCTTGGGCTGCTGCTTGAGGTGCTGGTCGAAGGCGGTGATGGCCTCGCCGGCGGCCTGGCGGTCCCCGGGGTCGGTGGCGGCGGGGTCGAAGATGCTGAACAGCGCGTAGCCCAGGTTCAGGTAGACGTTGGGCGTGTTGGGGTCGAGGCGGATGGCCTCGTGGTAGCGGGCGATGGCCCCGTGGTAGTCGGAGGCGCGGTAGAGCGCGTTGCCCTCGCGCGCCAGCTGGCGGGCCTTGACGGTGTCCAGCGCTCCGCAGGCGGGGAGGACGAGCGCCAGCACGAGCGCGGCGGCGGCCTTTCGTCCCCAGTGTCCCGGTGCCATCGGCGCTGCTCCTTGACCACGATGCGGGTCGCGTCTTCCGGCGCCTTCCGGGGCGCCGAGGCGGCGTAGCATGACGGATGTAACGGCCGGGTCAATCCTTGGCTCGTCCAGCGGCGGGGCTTCCCCTCGACGGCCTGCCCGCCCTGAACGAAGGCCGGCTCCCGGGAGGGAGCCGGCCTGGCTTGCTCTCACCCCTGCTGGCAGGCCGGCCTGGCGGCCGTTTCCCGCCTCGGCGACGGGGTCAGAAGTTCTGCGACAGCTTCAGGTAGAAGTACCGGCCCAGGAAGTCGTAGCTGGAGGGGTCGGTCTTCACGATCTGGCCGTTGAAGATCCACGGCGGGTCGACGTCGGTGAGGTTGTTGACGCCGAAGAGGAACCCGGTCTTGCCGAAGTCGGTCTTCAGGTCGTAGCTGACGTAGATGTCCAGCGCGCCGTAGTCGGCCACGTTGCGGTACAGCTTGGGCTCGGGCTCGCCGTCGGGGACGCTGCAGGCGTTGTTGACGCACTCGCGGAAGCTGGAGATGTAGCGGCCGTGGATGCCGGCGCCGACGCCCTTGTAGCCCCAGGTGATGCCGGCGACGCCCTTGAACGGCGCGTAGACGAGCTGGGTGTCGTAGTTGCCCTTGGCGTGGATGATCGAGCCGTCGGACAGCTCCTTGTCCATCATCTGCAGCCAGTTGACGTCGGCGGTGACGCTGAAGCGGCCGATGGAGGTGCCGAAGTCGTAGCGGGCGCCGAAGTCGAGGCCGGCGGTGGTGTCGCCGCCGACGTTGACGTTCGGGTCGTCGATGGTGCTGATGAGGCCGTTGGCGTCGCGCTTGATCCTCGAGCAGTACTCCTGGTTGAGGTTGTCGCCGCTGTAGCAGCCGTTGAGGATGACGTCCGGCCCGTAGGAGCTGATCGAGTTGGTGATCTTGATGTGGTAGTAGTCCACCGTCAGCGAGAAGCCGCGCATAAAGCGGGGCTCGACGACCGCGCCGACCGTGAAGGTCTCGGCCTTCTCCGGCTGCAGGTTCGGGTTGCCGCCGAGCAGCACGCGCTGCTGGGTGCGGTTGTCCTCGAGGTTGGTGGGCACGCCCGCCGCTGCGCAGTTCGTCTTCGCGGAGCCGGAGATGGCACCGTTGTAGTTGCTGCAGGGGTCGGTCACGTCCAGGAAGCTGTCCACGCTGCCCGAGTACAGCTCGCCGACGCTGGGGGCGCGGAAGGCGGTGGAGTACGTCCCGCGCAGCGTGAAGTCGCGCACCACGCTCCAGCGGCCGCCGAGCTTGTAGGTGAAGTCGCTGCCGAAGGTCGAGTAGTTGAAGGCGCGCAGCGCCGCGTTGATCTCCAGGTCCTCGGCGCCGGGCTTGCCGCTGACGATGGGGATGGACAGCTCGAGGAAGCCCTCGTTGACGGTGAACGAGCCGTTGGTGTCCGCGCTCTTGTTGCCGGTGGTGTCGCCATGCGAGGTGAGCGGGTCGTAGATGGTCGAGCCGGCCTCGTTGCGCAGCTCGTAGCCGACCGCCAGGCTGACCGGGCGGTTGGCGAAGAGCGTGAAGAGGTCGCCGGTGGCGTTGAGGGAGAGGATGGCCTGCTCGTTCAGGCCGCGCCGGGTGCCGGTGTAGGACAGGTACTGCTTCATCGCGTCGGTGATGGTGCCGGGGCCGCCGAACAGGTTGAGCGGGACGCAGCCCTCGATGGGGGCGTTGGGCGTGCCGCAGGCCGCGGCGCCGGCGGCGTTGATGTAGCTGGGGCCGAGGGCGTTCGCCAGGCGCGAGAGGATGAGCGTGCCGTCCTTGAGCTCGGTGCCGGTGTTGCGGCCGTAGTTGGCGGAGAGGTCCCAGTACCAGCCGCGCAGCGGGCCCATGCTCTCGGGCAGGTGGCCGTTGACGCCGCCGACGATGCGGAAGGTGTCCTGGTCCTGCTGGTAGCGGCGGCCGCCGAACTCCACCAGGCGCCGGCGCACGTCGCTGAAGTCGCGGCCGAAGGGGTTGTAGACGTTGTCCTTGCTGACGGTGAGGCCCTCGGAGATGGTGAACAGGGGCTCGGCCGCGAGGATCTGGTCGGACTGGCGGTTGGTGAACGAGGTCTCGATGTACGCCTTGGCCGAGTCGCCCAGCTTGAGGCTGGCGTTGAGCATCATGTTGAAGCGCTGCTGCGGGGTCACCAGGTAGTTGGCGGGCGCGTAGTTGTAGTAGTCGCCGCCCTGGCCGCGGACGCCGGCGTCGCGGAAGGGGCGCCAGGTGCCGTCGTCGCCGCGGATGAAGGTGCCGCCCTCGCCGTAGGTGGAGACGAGGTTGTTCCAGGTCGCGTTGCCGGCCCCGCCCTCCCAGTCGATGAGCATGCCCTCGGGCACGGCCGAGGAGCCGATGGTCGAGATCTCGCCGCTGGTGAAGTCGTAGTCGCGGTCGACGCGGCTCCACACCCGGTCGCCGGACCAGGCCGGCGCCTGCTTGAAGTAGCCGGCGCTGAAGAGGACGTAGGCCTTGTCGAACTTGTGGCCGGTGGTCAGCGACAGGTCGATGAACTCGGCGTCGCCGCGCTGCGAGACGCCGCCGAACGCGGTGACCTCGGTGCCGGTCCAGTTGCGGCGGGTGATGATGTTGACCACGCCGCCGATGGCGTCGGAGCCGTAGATCGCCGAGGCGCCGTCCTTGAGGACCTCGATGCGCTCGATGGCGGCCATGGGGATGGCGTTGAGGTCGACCGAGGCGTCGGCGCCGACGCCGCCCGGGACGAAGCGGCGGCCGTTGACCAGCACCAGGGTGCGGGGCGCGCCGAGGCCGCGCAGGTCGACGCGGGTCGAGCCGTCGCCGCCGTTGTTGTACTGGGTGTTGATGGCGTTGGACTGCGCCGGCAGCGACTGGAGGATGTCGCCGACCGAGGAGCGGCCCGAGGTGGCGATCTGCTCGCGGCCCACCACGGTGACCGGGGCCGAGGTGTTCAGGTCGGCGCGGTTGATGCGCGAGCCGGTGACGACGATCTCCTCGATCTCCGCGGGCGGAGGCGTGGGCGTGGCCACGACCTCGGCGGGCTGCGGCTCGGCCGCGACGGGCGGCTGGGCCGGCAGGGCTTCGGCGGGGACGGTGTCCGCTGCGGGCAGGGCCGCCGGCGCCGCGGCGGGATCGGCGGGAGCGGCAGCCGCCGGCTCCGTCTGGGCGAGAGCGGGGTGAGTGGCCAAGAGCAATGCTCCGGCGGCAGCGCCACGGAGCCACGTCAGGGTTCGCATCGTAGAAGCCCCCTTCATACGGTGTGAAGGACAGCCATCTCACACGAAGTGCGTGCGACAGCGGACAGGGTTGAACAGACGACGGCGTTGTAGCAAACGGAGTCGCGGTCGTCCACACGGATTTCAGGGGGACTTTCAGGGGGTTCCAGACAAGTGCGCCGGGCTCTCTTGGCGAGGGCCCGGCGCGAGAAATGCAGGAATTTCGAGCTATCCGAACCTGCTCATTTCACCCGTCGCAGGACGCTGACGCAATTCGTGACGCCCGAGCCTCCTACATTAAATGTGACGCCGATTTCGGGGTCCTTGGCCGGCACGCCCACCGGCTCGCCGGCCAGCTGCTTGAAGGCCAGAGCGTGCATGGAAGCGCCCGTCGCGCCGACCGGGTGCCCTTTGGCCTTCAAGCCGCCCGACAGGTTGACAGGACAGCGGTCGTCCGGGCCGAAGCGGCCGGCGAGGTAGTCGTGGCCCCCGCGGCCGTCGCTGGAGAGCCCCAGGGCCTCGGTGCACAGGATCTGGTTGATGGTGAAGCAATCGTGAACCTCGGCGAAGTCGACGTCCGCCAGCGAGATGCGGGCTTCGGCGAAGGCCTTGCGGACCGCGTCCCTTCCCGCGGCCAGCTCGTGAGGCGCCGCACGAACGGCGATGGGCATGCGCTCGACGCTGTGGCCGAGGCCGGCGATCTCCACCGCCTTGCCGCCCCGGGCCCGGGCCGCTTCGGTGGTGGTGAGCAGCACCGCGGCGGCGCCGTCGGAGATGAGCGAGCAGTCGTGCAGCCGCAAGGGGTCGGCGATCACCGGGTTGCCGCCCTTCCCCTCCGCCGGCAGCGCCAGGATGGCCTCGGCGGTGAAGAGCTTCTGCTTGTCGGTGGGCCCGCCCGGCCCGAAGTGCGCCAGCGGGTTCTTCACGCCGTTGCGGTAGCAGAGCGCGGCGACCGTGGCGAACATCCGGCGCAGCTCGTCGTCGGAGATCTCCCAGCGCCGCTGGTAGGCCTTGGCCAGGGTGGCGAAGAGGCCGGGGAAGGTCGCGCCGCGGGCGCCCTCGGTGGGCCAGTGCGAGCAGGTGGCCAAGGCGTGCGTGACGCCCCGGGTGTCGAGCAGGTTCATCTTCTCCACGCCGATGACCAGAGCGGTGCGCACCCGGCCGGCCTCGATGGCGTAGAGCGCGTCGTAGAGGGCCACCGACCCCGAGGCGCAGGCGGCCTCGCAGCGGGTCATGGGCTTGAAGCGCAGCGCCTCGTCGATCTCCCCGGCCAGCGCGGAGACGTGCTCCTGGTTGGCGAAGAGCCCGGGCGCGCAGGCGCCCACGTACACCGCGTCGACCTCCCGGGCGCCGGCACCGGCGTCGGCGAGCGCGCCCCGTCCCGCCTCGACCACCAGGTCCTGCAGCGACTTGGTGTCCGTGACCTGTCCCGTCTCCTTGTCGCGGCGCACGAAGCTGCCGAACGCCGTGTTGTGGGCCCCGACGATGCTCACTTTGCTCATGGTTTCTCCTTGGGCTGTCCTCCTCCTGCGCCCGTGAAGGTGCACATCCGGGTGCGGCCGGACCCGGCTGCCCGGCGCCTCGCCTGCCTGCCGCGCCCTGCTTAGGTCGGCCCCCCTACCGCCGCCTCGGCGCCTGCCTAGCTTCTCCGATGCATGCGCGTCCACCCCATCGACCCTGAAGAGTTCGTGGAGAAGCCTCGGCCGCGCTCGGCGGCGGCGGAAGGCTCCCGGAACCGCCCTCCTCCCGAGACGCCCTTCCCCCTCCGGGGGGCAGGCGGCCTGCGGGCCCTCCTGGCGCAGCGCTACCACGGCTTCGTCACCCGGCGACGCTGGGCCCGGCTGCGCTCGCTGGGCATGCACATCGGGGCGAACGTCAACCTGCCCGCCTCCGTCTGGGTCGACACCTCGCACTGCCACCTCATCTCCATCGGGGACGAGTGCGGCTTCGGCGAGGGCGTGTGCATCCTGGCGCACGACGCGCTGGCCAACCAGTTCCTCGACGCCACGCGGATCGGCCGCGTCGTCATCCGCGAGTCCTGCCACATCGGGGCGCGGGCGGTCATCCTGCCCGGGGTGGAGATCGGCCCGCGCTCGATCGTCGGGGCCAACTCGGTGGTCACCCGCTCCATCCCGCCGGGCAGCGTCGCCGCCGGCAACCCGGCGCGGGTGCTGTGTACCCTCGAGGAGTACCTCGCCCGGCAGCGCGCGCGGCTGCGGCGCGCCCCGAAGTTCCCCTTCGAGCAGTCGGACGTGCGGCGCATGAGCCCGGAGGAGCGCCGCAAGATGTTCGCCGCGCTCGCCGACGGCGACGGCTTCATCGTCGGCGGCTACGCCGCGCAGCGCGACGGCCGCACCGACCAGCAGGTCACCGACTAGCTTGCCGCTTCCTTCCCACCCGGTTTTCGCCTAAACCCTGCCCCGTCCGCGAAGCGGTATCCTGGGATCGTCCTCGGGGAGCAGGAGCCGGGTCCATGTCTGCCACCGCCACGTCGCTCTTCGCCGGTTACCAGGTCGTCCGCAAGCTCTCGGAGGGCGTCGCCGCCGAGGTCTTCCTCGCCCGGCCCGACGGCCTGGGCCCCTCGACCCCCGCCGGGGCCGGCTGCGTCGTCTCCGAGGTGATGCGGCCCGAGCTGGTCGAGGACCCGGCGGTGGTCGCGCGCTTCCTGCTCGAGGCCGAGAACCGCCTGGACCTCGTCCACCCGAACCTCGCGCGGCGGGTCAAGGACGGCATCAGCAGCGACGGGCGCCCGTTCGTCATCAGCGAGACGGTGGGCGAGAGCCTCGCCTCGCGCCTGGCCGCCGACGGCCCGATGCGCCTGGAGCGCGCGCTGCCGCTGCTGCTCCAGGTGTGCGAGGCGCTCGAGTTCCTGCACGGCAGGGGCATGGTCCACGCCAACCTGAAGCCGGCGTCGATCTACCTGTCCAGCGGCGACCCGCCGCAGGTGAAGCTGCTGGACTTCGGGCTGGCGCTCCTGCGGCCGGGGCGCACCCTGCCCTGCCCGCGCAGCGTGGTCCTGGTCGAGCCCGAGTACCTCGCCCCCGAGCGCGTGCGCGGCCAGCGCGCCACGCCGGCCTCCGACGTCTACGGGCTGGGCGTGCTCGTCTACGAGCTGCTCACCGGGGCGCCGCCGTTCACCGGCAGCGACTCGTCCGCGGTGCGCCGCCGCCAGGTCGAGGAGCCCGCGACCCCGCTGCCCGCGCCGCTGGCCGTCGTCGCGCCGCTGGTCGACCGCTGCCTCGCCAAGGAGCCGCGCGACCGCTTCCCGAGCATCGCCGCCGTCAAGGCCGCCCTGGCCGAGCTGCACCGCAGCGAGTGCGCCGCCGCTCCCCTGCCGGCGGCGACCGCCGAGGAGGCGCCCGCCGCGCCGGAGCACATCGGCCCGTACGAGCTGCTGGCGCCGCTGGGCGAGGGCGCCACCGGCCGCGTCTTCATGGCCCGCCACCGCACCCTGGGCCGGCGCGTCGCGCTCAAGGTCCTCAAGCCGGAGCTGGCCCGCTGCAAGGCCGAGGTCGACCGCTTCGTCCTCGAGGCCCAGGCGGTCAACAAGGTCAGCAACGAGCACATCGTCCAGATCTACGACTGCTCCGACGAGGCCCTGCCGGGCGGCGGCCGCCGCGTCTACCTGGTGATGGACCTGCTGGAGGGCCAGAGCCTGGCGGACGCGCTGCGCCAGGGCCCGCTACCCCTGCGGCGCGGGGTGCGCATCATGCGCCAGGTCGCCTCGGCGCTGGACGCCGGGCACCGCGCGGGCGTGGTCCACCGCGACCTGAAGCCCGACAACGTCTTCGTCACCACCGAGCGCGGCACCGACTTCGCCAAGCTGCTCGACTTCGGCGTCGCCAAGCTGCGCAACCGCACCGCCGAGGGCACCGACGGCCGGCTGGCGGTGGGCACCCCCGGCTACATGGCGCCGGAGCAGGTCCGCGGCTCGTGGCGCACCGACCACCGCGCCGACGTCTGGGGCATCGGCGTCGTGCTCTACCGCCTGCTCGCCGGGACCCTGCCCTTCGTCGGCCGGACCTTCGAGGAGCTGGGCGGCAACATCCTGTCGCAGCCCCTGCCGCCGCTGCCCGCCGCCACGCCGCGCGGCGAGCCCATCCCCGGGCCGCTCAAGACCCTGGTGGAGGGCTGCCTGGAGAAGAGCGCGGAGAAGCGGCCGCAGACCATGGCCGAGGTGTGCACCGCGCTCGACGGCGTGCTCGCCGACTGGATCCCGGCGACCCAGCCGCCGGCGAAGGTGCACTCGTTCCCCAAGCCCTCGCGTCCCGTCTGGCCGTTCGTGGTCCTGGGCTTCGGCCTCGCGCTGGCCGTCGCCGGGACCGCGGGGCTCGGGCTGCTGTGGACCCGGCTCCCGGCGGCGCCCGACCCCACCGCCGCCCCCGCCGCGCCCGTCGTCGCGGCCCGGCCCGCGCCGATCGTCTTCTCCCGCCTCCCCGCGGCCGAGGTCGAGGTGTCCGCGCCGGCGGCGATCGCCCCGCGCACCATCGCCCTCGACACCGCGCCTTCCGGCGCCCGCGTCGTGCGCACCGCGGACGGCACCGAGCTGGGCCTCACGCCGCTCGAGATCGCCGCGCCGCGGAGCGGCGAGCTCTCGCTGCTGGTGAGGCTCCCGGGCCACCAGGAGACCGTGGTCCGCCTGCGGCCGGACTCGCCCGCGCTCTCCCTGGTCCGCCTCGCCGCGCTGCCCGCCGCCAAGGCCCCGGCCCAGAAGGGCCGCTCGAAATGACGCGCGCCGCCGGCCTCGCGCTCGCTCTGGGCGTCGCCGCCTGGCTGGGCGGGGCCGATGCGCTCGCCGCCGGCGCAGCGAAGGCGAAGAGGAGCGCGCCCTCCTCCTCCACCTCCTCCCCCGCTCCCGCCGGCGAGGCCGAACGGGTCGCGGGCCAGAAGGCCTTCGACGCCGGCAACTACCAGGACGCCCTCGCGCCGCTGGAGAGAGCCTGGGAGCTGGGCGCCAAGCCGGCGGTCCTCTACACGCTGGGGCAGTGCCACCGGCAGGTGGGCAACTGGGAGAAGGCGGCCTTCTACTTCGGTCGCTACCTGGCCCTGGCGCCGCGCCCCATCGCCGACGAGGAGGCCGCGCGCACGCTGCTGTCCGAGATGCAGCTCAAGGCGGACGTCGGGAAGCAGCAACAGCCGAAGATCGAGGTGGCGCAGCCCACCGTCCCGCCCGAGGCCGTCGTCCCGCCCTCGGCGCTGCCGGCGAAGCCCGAGCCGGTCCCGGCAGCAGGCACGGCGGAGGTGGGCTCGGGCGCCGTCCACACCAAGTGGTGGTTCTGGACCGCCATCGGCGCCGTGGTCGTCGGCGGCGCGGTGACCGGAGCGGTGCTGGCGACGCAGCCCCACGGCAAGGCGCCGACGACCCTGGGCGAGCTGCAATGGTGACCCGAAGGCTCCCGCCCGCCCTGGCGTTGCTCGCGGGCCTCGCCGCCTGCAGCGATCCGCCGTCGTTGCTGCTGACGGTCGAGCACGACCCGGGGCTGGCGGTCCGCCAGCTGCGGATCACCCCCACGCCGGGCGACGCCAACCCGCTGCGCTCCCAGACCACCCCCGCGAGCCCCGGGGAGCCGCTGGCCTCGACCGAGACCGTGCGGCTCTCGTTCGACCGGGCCCTGGCCGGGGAGCTGGTCCGGATCGACGTCGAGGGGCTCGACTCCCGGGTCGTCGCGGTCCGGAGCGAGTCCGTCGTGCTCGAGGCCGGCGAGACGGCGCTGACCATCGTCCTCTCGACCTGCGGCTGCCACCCTCACGAGGAGTGCACCTTCGACGGCTGCCGCTGCGGAGCGACGGGGAAGGACTGCGCCAGCGGTCAGGTGTGCCAGGACGACTTGTGCCGGTGCACCTCCGCCTCGTGCCCCGAAGGCTGCTGCGCCGAGAGCGACGGGCTCTGCCACGCCATCGGCTCGACCTTCTGCGGCTTGCCGGGCGGCCAGTGCTCCGATTGCCTCGGGGCCTTCTGCGTCGCGGGCAAGTGCGAGACCTGCGACTGCCCCGACGGCTGCTGCCAGGGCTCGACCTGCGTCGCGACCCCCAGCGCCGCCGCCTGCGGTCCGAAGGGCGGAACCTGCCGGGACTGCACCGGGGGTTCGGGCGACGCCTGCTCCAGCGCGGGCGAGTGCAGCTGCGGCGCCGGCCCGATCTGCCCCTCCGGCAAGCGCTGCGATCGGGGCTCCTGCGTCTGCGACGCGCTCTCCTGCCCGCTCGGCTGCTGCCAGGGCGGCGAGTGCCACACCCCGACGTCGGCCGCGTCCTGCGGGACCGCGGGGGGCACCTGCGCCGACTGCGGCGCCGGCGCGGACTCCTGCGGCGACGACGGCCGGTGCCGCTGCGGAGCCGGCAGCGCCTGCCAGGAGGACCTGCGCTGCGAAGGCGGCCAGTGCGTCTGCAACGCCACGTCCTGCCCCACGGGCTGCTGCGCGGGCTCCGCGTGCGTGAAGCAGCCGAACCTCGCCGCCTGCGGGCTGCCCGCGACGGCCTGCCAGGTCTGCGACCCGCTCCTCGCCGACCGCTGCACCGACGGCGCCTGCAAGTGCGGGAGCGGCACGGCCTGCCAGAAGGGCCAGCGCTGCACCCCGTCGGGGTGCGTCTGCGACGCGACCTCCTGCCCCGGCTGCTGCTCCGGCGACGTCTGCGAGCTGGGGAACACGACCTCCAAGTGCGGCACCAACGGCGCCGCCTGCGCACCCTGCGACGACTTGGCCGACCGCTGCACCGCGGGCGTGTGCAGCTGCGGCTCCGGGACGAAGTGCCAGGTGGGGACGAGCTGCTCCGGCGGGACGTGCGCCTGCAACTCCACCTCCTGCCCCCTGGGCTGCTGCACTTCCACCGGCTGCGCCAACTTGTCGATCAGCCAGTGCGGGATCGGCGGCGAGGCTTGCGTCGCGTGCGACGCCCGGTCCGACGCCTGCCTCGCCTCCGGCGACTGCGGCTGCAGCAGCAACGGCGGCCCCCCGTGCGGCGACGGCCTGCATTGCACCGTCGCCGGCTGCGCCTGTGACGCCGCGTCCTGCCCCGGCGGCTGCTGCTCCGCGACCGGCTGCGAGCCTCCCCGCCTCGCCGCCTGCGGAATGCCCGGCG
The DNA here is from genome assembly GCA_036504155.1 of Myxococcales bacterium. Lineage (GTDB taxonomy): Bacteria > Myxococcota > Myxococcia > Myxococcales > UBA5297 > JACRCT01. The sequence continues at coordinate 8,084 of DASXVQ010000146.1, read as the reverse complement.
CGGCCTGCCAGGCCTGCGACGCGCTGCGCGCCGACGGCTGCACCAGCGGCTCCTGCACCTGCCTGGGCGGTCCGGCCTGTGCCGCCGGCCAGCGCTGCACCGCCGCCGGCTGCACCTGCGACTCGACGTCGTGCGCCGACGGCTGCTGCTTCGGGAAGACCTGCACCCCGCTCGGCGTCCACGCCTGCAGCGCGCCCGGAACCACCTGCCAGGACTGCGGCGAGGTCGCCGATGGCTGCGCGGCCACCGGAGCCTGCACCTGCGGCGGCGGCCCGGCCTGCGGCAGCGGACAGGTCTGCTCGGGCGGCGCCTGCGTCTGCAACGCCACCTCCTGCCCCACCGGCTGCTGCTCGGGAACGACCTGCGTGCCGGACGGCACGGCGCTCTCGGCCTGCGGGGCCAACGGAGCCCAGTGCCAGGTCTGCGACACGACCCTCGCCAGCGTCTGCAGCAACGGCGCCTGCCGCTGCGGCGTCTTCGCCGCCTGCTCCATCGGGTCCGCCTGCGTCTCGGGCGTCTGCCAGTGCAACGCGTCGACCTGCACCTCCGGCTGCTGCTCGGGGAAGGTCTGCACCGCCCGCACCGGCGCGGCCTGCGGACCCCTCGGCGGGGCCTGCATCGACTGCGGAAGAACCGCGGACGGTTGCTCGGCTTCGGGTGCCTGCCAGTGCGGCAGCGGACCGCCCTGCGGCGCCGGCCTGCGCTGCAGCGGTGGCGCCTGCGTCTGCGACGCGACCTCCGGGTGCGCGGGCTGCTGCAGCGGCAACGCCTGCGTCGCCGGCACCGACCTGACCGCGTGCGGCTCCGGCAGCGCCGCCTGCCAGGTCTGCGCTCCGCTCGCCGACCAGTGCGCCGGCCAACGCTGCAAATGCGGCATCGCCGCTCCTTGCCCCGCCGGCAAGACGTGCCTGTCGGGTGTCTGCACGCCCTGACGAACCCCGATTCCCCGGAGCCAGCGATGCGCGCCCTCACGTCTTCCGCGGCCCTCGCGGTCGGCCTCCTCTTCTGCGGCGGCGCCGCCGCGCAGACCGTGACCATCGATCCATCCGCGCGCGAGCAGGCCATCGACGGCTTCGGCACCTGCCTGTCGGGCACCGAGGGCGAGCAGGCCTGGTTCCAGGAGCTCTACTACGACGACCTGGGCGCCTCGATCCTCCGGGTGGACCTGACCCCTTCCTTCAAGTCGCCCTACTCCGACTTCCTCTTCAACTCGCCCTGGTTCCACAACAGCCCCGCCCTGCCCGGCCCCGACGGCAACAACGTGCGCACCTACACCTCGGCCGCCGACTACTCGAAGACCTGGTCCGGCCGCAGCGCGCCCATCGCGGTGATGGGCGCCGACCTCGACGAGAACGTGAAGCTCTTCGACTTCGCCGCCGACGGCCCGCGCACGCAGGGAGCGATGGCCAAGGCCGGCCTGTCGCGCCAAGCCGCGCTGGGCGACTTCAAGCTCTACGGCTCGCTCTGGTCCCCGCCGCCCTGGCTCAAGATCTCGAGCGGCAACGCCATCTCCGGCCAGAGCGGCATCCTCCCCGCCAACGGGACCGCCTGGCCGTTCATCTGGGGCGGCAACTTCGCCGGCGGGCTGCTGGACGTCTCGGGCAACCCGGTGGCCGAGCTGGGGGAAACCAGCGCCCTGACCCAGTACGCCCGCTCGCTCGCCGCCTGGCTGCGCGGCTTCCAGAACGCCTACGGGGTGAAGTTCTGGGCGGTGAGCCTGCAGAACGAGGTCAACTTCGAGGAGTTCTACAACTCCTGCGCCTACCCGCTCTCCGCGCAGTACCTGGCCATCCTCAAGGCCGCCCGCGCCGAGCTCGACCAGCACCCGGACCTCGCCCCCATCCGCATCCTCGGCCCCGAGGACCTCATGGGCGGCGACGGCTGGGGGATGTGGCAGTACGGCGGCGGCAGCGACGTGACGCACAAGAACCTGCAGTACCTGAAGGCCATCGCCGACGACCCCGCCGCGGCGGGCGCGCTGTACGGCTTCAACATCCACGGCTACGCGCCGGACGGGATGAGCTCGGCGGGAAGCGACCCCAAGCAGTGGGACTGGTGGGCCCACGGCTGGACGAGCGCGCCGGCGGCCGGCCTGCCCGCCACGGTCAAGGGCTTCACCGACTACGGCAAGGCCTCGTGGATGACCGAGACCTCCGGCGAGAAGACGGCCTGGCTCTCGCCCGCGACCGGCTTCCCCAAGGACGGCGGCTTCAGCATCGCCCTGAAGATCCACCAGGCGCTCACCACCGGCCGCCAGAGCGCGTGGATCTACTGGCAGCTCACCGACGGCAAGGGCGTGGCGGAGCAGACCCTCACCGACGCCAACGCCAGGGCGGGCTCGCCCAAGTTCGTCGCCGCCAAGCACTTCTTCAAGGCCGTGCGGCCCGGCGCGGTCCGCGTCGGCGCCGCCGTCTCGGGCGCGACCGACCTGTACGCCAGCGCCTTCGTCGACGACGCCACCGGCGGACTCTCCATCGTGCTGATCAACGGCTCGGCCAGCAGCCGCCAGGCCTCGCTCGCGCTCTCGCTGCCGGCGGCCTCCGCGCCCGCCTCGCTCGCGGCCCACACCTCCAGCGACGGCGCGCTCTGGCAGGCCTCGACGATCTCCGTCTCCGCGGGAGCCGCCACCGTCCCCGTCCCGGCCTGGGGCGTCGTCACCCTGACCGGCGAGACCGCGGCGAACCCGCCCGACGCCGGGACTCCACCTGCGCCCGTCGACGCCGGCTCCTCCGCCCGCGATGCCGGCCCGGCGATCGCCCCGGCCGATTCCGGGCCGCCGTCGCTCGGCGATGCGGAGGTCGCACCGCCGCGCCCCGACGCCGCGACCTCCGCCGGCGCATCCGACGCCTCGTCCGGCCAGGGTCCGATCGCTTCGGGCTGCGGCTGCGTCTGCTCTCCCGCAGGCCTCGCGAGCCCCCTCCCCTGGGCCGCGGTCGCCCTGGCGGGAATGCTTCTCAGGCGAGCGCGCGGTCGGGTAGCATCCGCGCGCCGTGTCTGACCCCGCCCATCCTCCGACGAGCGATTCCCTCCTCGCGCCCGGCGCCCAGGTCGACCACTACCGCGTCGTGCGCCTGGCCGGCCGCGGGGGCATGGGCGAGGTCTACCTGGCGCGCGACCTGCGCCTGGGCCGCAAGGTGGCCCTCAAGGTCATCCGCGGCGAGGCGGTGGCCGACCCGCAGGCGCGCGAGCGCTTCCTCCTCGAGGCCCGCGCCACCGCGCAGCTCAACCACCCGCACGTGGTCATCGTCTACGGCGTCGGCGAGCACCAGGGCCAGCCCTACCTGGCCATGGAGTACCTCGAGGGCTGCACGCTGGCCGACCGCCTGGCGGAGAGCCCGCCCTCGCCGGCCGAGGCGCTGCGCCTGGGGCTGGCCATCGCCGAGGCCATCGCCGAGGCGCACGCCCGCCAGATCCTCCACCGCGACCTGAAGCCCGCCAACGTCGTCATCCCCAAGGACGGGCGGCTGCGGGTGGTCGACTTCGGCCTGGCCAAGTTCATGGGCGGCGGCGAGTCCGACGCCGAGCTGGCCGCCTCCCCCGGCGCCGGCGCGCAGCTTTTGAGCACGCTCTCCGGCACCCCGATGTACATGTCGCCCCAGATGTGGGCCGGCGCCCCCGGCTCGATGGGCGACGACGTCTGGGCCCTGGGGATGGTGCTGCACGAGCTGCTCGTCGGCCGCCACCCCATCGACGAGTCGCTCTCCATCGCGCAGATGGGCACGCGCATCCGCTTCGGCGCGCCGCTGGTCGAGCGCGACCTGGCGTTGCCCCCGGAGCTCGTCGCCCTGCTCGCCCGCTGCCTGGACCGCGACCCGGCCGCCCGCCCCGACGCGGGCACCGTGGCCCGCGAGCTGGGCGACGCCATCAGCGGCACCCGCCAGGACTCCGGGGTCTCGCGCCCCTTCCGCGGCCTGCTGCCCTTCTCCGAGCAGCACGCCGGCCTGTTCTTCGGCCGCGGCACCGAGGTCGAGGCCTTCCTCGAGCGCCTGCGCGACGAGGCGGTGCTGCCGGTGGTGGGGCCCTCCGGCGCCGGCAAGAGCAGCTTCGTGCAGGCCGGCGTCATCCCCCGGCTGCGGGAGCAGGGCCGGTGGATCGTCCTGCGCCTGCGGCCCGGCCGCCATCCCTTCCGCGCCCTGGCGGCGCGCCTGGCGGCCGGCGAGCGCTCGAGCCTGCCCTCGCTGCGCGGCTCGGGCTCGGACGCCACCCTGCGCGCCGCGACCGTCAAGAGCGTCCCCACCGACCTGACCGAGACCGAGTCCGTCGAGATCCCCGAGGCGGAGCTGGCCGCCGCCCAGGGCGAGGAGCAGCTGGCCCGCGAGCTGACCGAGTCGCCGGCGCGGCTGGCCCTGTGGCTCTCGGCGCTGGCCGAGAAGGAGCGCTCGCCGGTCCTGCTCTTCGTCGATCAGCTGGAGGAGGCCTTCACCCTGGGGGAGGGCGCCGAGGCGCGCTCCTTCGTGGAGGCCGTCTCGCGCGCCGCCGACGACCCCCAGGGGCCGGTGCGGGTGGTCTTCACCCTGCGCGACGACTTTTTGGGCCGCGCCGCCGAGTCGCAGGCCGCCCGCGAGGCGCTCAGCCGCGTCACCGTGCTGCGCGCCCCCGGCCCCGAGGCGCTCTGCGACATCCTCACCCGCCCGGTGGCCGCGCTGGGCTACCGCTACGAGCCGCCGGAGCTGGCCTCGCAGATGGTGCGCGAGGTGGAGGGCGAGCCCGCCGCGCTGTCGCTGCTGCAGTTCGCCGGCGAGCTGCTCTGGGAGCGGCGCGACCGCAAGGACCGGCTGCTGCGCCGCGAGGCCTACGAGAAGATGGGCGGGGTCGCCGGCGCGCTGGCCACCCACGCCGACGCGGTGCTGCAGGGCCTCTCCGACGACGAGGTGGCCGCCGCGCGCGCGCTGCTCCTGCGCCTGGTCACCCAGGACGGGTTCCGCCGCATGGTGGCGCGCCGCGACGCGCTCGAGGGCCTGGGCCCGCGCGCCGCCGCCGTGCTCGACCGGCTGGTGGAGGCGCGCATGGTGGTGGCGCGCAAGAGCAGCGCCGAGGGCGGCGAGGTCTCGCTGGAGCTGGTGCACGAGGCGCTCGTCCGGGCCTGGCAGCGGCTGGCCCGCTGGGTCGACGAGGGCCGCGAGGACCTGGTCTTCCTCGACGACGCCGGGCGCGCCGCCGAGCTGTGGGAGCGCCGGGGCCGGCGCCGCGAGGAGGTCTGGCGCGGCCAGGCGCTCTCCGAGGCCCTGCGCCGGGCCGACCGCCTGGGGGTCCGCCTGCCCGAGCGGGTGGCGGCGTTCCTCGACGCCGGGCGCCGGGCGGCCCGCCGCCGCGTCCGCGCGCGCCGCGTCGCGCTGGGCGCCACCATCGCCGTCCTCCTCGGCGTCGCGCTGGTGCTGCTGGCCCAGGCCCGCCGCGCCGAGGCCCTGCGCGCGCAGGCCGAGGACCGCGGCGCCGAGGCGCTGCTGGAGGGCGCCCGCGCCGCCTGGCTGCGCGGCGACGGCCTGGAGGCGCGGGCCAAGCTGCGGGTGGCGCTGGAGCACCGCGACTCGCCGATGGCCCGCGGCCTGTGGTGGCAGCTCGAGCAGAGCCCGGTCCTGTGGCGCCGGCAGGTGGGGCCGGTCATCTCCGAGCTCGACGTCTCGCCCGACGGGAGCACCATCGCCGCCGGCAAGCAGGACTCCTCGATCGCCCTGGTCGACGCCGCCACCGGCTCCACCCGCTTCCTGCGCGGCAACAAGGACCAGGTGCTGGGGGTGCGCTTCTCGCCCGACGGGGCGAGCCTGGGGGTGCTGACCTGGGGCGGGGAGCTGGCGGTCTGGGACCTGTCCACCAACCAGCCGCTCGTCGTCAGCCGCGAGGAGAGCGGCGGGCGCGGCGTGGCCTTCAGCCCCGACGGCCGCCTGCTCGCCTCCACCCGCGCCGACGGCGCGGTGCGCGTCTGGGACTGGAAGGCGGCGCGCCTGGAGCGCACCTTGGCCGGCCACGCCTCGCCCTCCTCCGGGGTGGCCTTCAGCCCGGACGGGACCCGGCTGGCCGCCAGCTGCAACGACGGCGCGGCGCGGGTGTGGGACCTGGCCTCGGGCCGCGAGCTGCTCGTCCTGAAGGGCCACGTGGGCCGCTCCAACACGCTGCGCTACTCGCCCGACGGCAAGAGCGTGGCCACCGGGGGCCACGACGCCACGGTGCGGGTGTGGGACGCCGAGACCGGCGCGCCGCGCTTCGTGATGCACGGCCACCAGGCGCGGGTGATGGCGCTGGCCTGGTCGCGGTCCGGCTCCCTGCTGGCGTCCTCGAGCACCGACGGCACGGTGCGGCTGTGGGACCCCGCGCGCGGCGCCGAGGTGGCGCTACTCTCCGGCCTGGGGTCGGCCGCGCCGGCCTACGGGCTCTCGTTCGGCAAGGACGACGCGGTCCTGGCGGCGGGCGCTTCCGACGGCAACCTGCTGCTCTTGCGCCCGCGCAACGCGGCGGCGGCGCGGCCCTTCTCGGCGCTGTCCCAGCGGGAGGTGGCCTTCAGCCCCGACGGCCGCCAGCTGGCGACCGGCCCGGAGGACGGGGTGGTGCAGCTGTGGGACGTCGCCTCCGGCGAGATCCGCCGCGTGCTGCGCGGGCACAGCGGGGCGGTGCACGGCATCGCCTACAGCCCGGACGGGACGCTGCTCGCCACCGGCGCCGAGGACCGGCTGGTGCGGCTGTGGGACCCGCGCACCGGGGCGCTGGTGCGGGTGCTGGAGGGGCACACCGCGGAGCTGCTCGGCGGGCTGGCCTTCAGCCCCGACGGCCGGCGGCTGGTCACCGCCTCGAGCGACGGGTCGCTGCGCTCGTGGGACCCCGCCGACGGGCGGGTGGCGTGGACGAGCCGGCTGGTGGGCGCGCGCAGGCTCGCCTACTCGCCCGACGGCACGCGCCTGGCGGCGGCCTCGGTGGACCGGATGACGCGGGTCTTCGACGCGGCCACCGGGGCGCTCACGGCCTCGTTCACCGACCACGCCGACGAGCTGTGGGGCGTCGCCTTCCACCCCGACGGCCGGCGCCTGGCGACCTCGGGGTCGGACGGGCGGGTGGTGGTGCGCGACCTGGTGAGCGGCGAGAAGCGGGAGCTGGGGCCGGTGGGCGGGCGCACCTACTGGCTCTCCTTCAGCCCGGACGGACGGTGGCTGGGGGTGCCGGTCTCCGACGGGACGGCGCGGCTGTTCGACCTGTCGACCGGCGAGGTGGTGATCTTGCGCGGGCACCGCAGCGAGGTGAACGCCTTGCGCTTCAGCCCCGACAGCTCCCGGGCGGCGACCACCAGCGACGACGGGACGGTGCGGGTCTGGGAGAGCGCCACCGGGCGGCCCGTGTGGCGCCTGCCGCTGGTGCGCGCCTCGCCGCCGGAGCTGTACTCGCACCGGGGCTGGGCGCGGCTCGACGGCGCGGCGCCGGGGGAGGCCGGCGAGAAGTGGCGGTCGGCGGTGGAGGCGAGCGCGCAGCTGGCGGCGCAGGCCGAGGGCGGCTCGCGGCTGTGCCTGGCCACCTTCGGGCAGCAGCTCGAGATCTGGGACCTGGCCGGCGACCGTCGGCTAGCCGGGGCGGCGGCGCCGGGGGCGCTGCGCCAGGTGGCGGCGCTGCCGCACGCCTGCCTCTCGCTGGGCTGGGACGGGAAGGTGACGCTGCTCTCCGAGGACGGCTCGGTCCGGCAGCTGGGCGAGGGGGCGAGCGCCGCGGTGCGCGACGGCGGGGAGATCCTGGTGGCGCAGGGGCGCGAGGTGGTGGTGTTCGACGAGCAGGGCCGCGAGCGCGCCCGCCTCGCCGCGGACCTGGGGGCGACCGCGCTCGTGCGCCAGGGCGAGGCCTTGGCGGTGGGGTTCAAGGACGGCAACATCGAGCTCGAGCCGACCGTGCCCGGCCAAGCCCGCTCGCAGTTCAGGTTCGAGGACGTCCCGGCGAGCGCGGTGGAGCGCCTGGTCTCGGGGCCCATGGGGACCCTGGCCGCGGGGTATGCCAACGGGATGGTGGGGGTCTGGGACGCGGCCAACGGCACGCGGCTGCACGTCGAGCAGCTGCACGGCCCGGTGGCCCACCTGACGCTCGCAGGCCAGACGCTGTACGCGGCGACCGAG
>DASXVQ010000145.1:0-10035 GCA_036504155.1 Myxococcales bacterium | reverse complement strand
ATCAGGGTTCGAGAAGGCCGGTTGGGACTGCCGGCGGCCAAGGCCGCGCCTGACGTTTCGAGGTCCGCCTTCGCGGACCAGGTGGCGACGGATGTCATGGACGACGACAAGGGCGCCCGGGTTCAGGTCTTCGCACTTCTGGATCTCAGGTTTCCGACTTCGCGACCCGAGGCCACTGCAGCCCGCGAGGGCGGGCATCGCAATGTCAGGCGCGACTTCAGTCGCCGGCTTTTTCGGGGCGGCATATCCCGGAACGAACTTGGGGCGCCTCGTACTGGCCAGCGCGCCGCGCCAAGGAGGTTCCGCCGAGATCCCCGCGGACGGGTCGTCCCCGTCAGCTGCCCGCCTTCGGTCCGGCCGGCGCCCGCCCTCGGAACAGCCGCCCCAGCGCGGAGCGCCACCGCTCCGCCGCCACGTAGAACGCCGGCACCACGAGCAGGCTCAGCGCCGTGGAGACGATCAGGCCGCCGAGGATGGACACCGCCATCGGCGCGCGGGTCTCGCCGCCGGGCCCGAGCATCAGCGCCGCCGGCACCGCGCACATCATGGTCGACACCGAGGTCATCAGGATCGGCCGCAGCCGCACCGGCCCGGCCCGCTTCATCGCCTCCGTCGGGTCGTGCCCCTCCTCGCGCATGCGGTTGGCGTAGTCCACCAGGATGATCGAGTTCTTCTTCACGATGCCCATCAGCAGGAGCAGGCCGATCATGCTGAAGATGTTCAGCGAGAAGCCCAGCGCCCACAGCGCCCCCACCGCGCCCGCGGCGGAGAGCGGCAGGATGGTGATGACGGTGATCGGGTGCAGGAACGAGTTGAACTGCGAGGCGAGCACCATGTAGGCGATGGCGATCCCCATCATCAGCGCGAAGAGCAGGCCCGACATCGACTCGCGGAAGGCGACGCTGGCGCCGCCCAGCACCACGTGCACGCCCGGGGGCAGGTCCTTGGCCAGGGTCTCGACCAGGGCCAGCGCCTCCTCCTGCGACCGGCCGTTCGCGACGTTGCCGAAGATGCTCACGGCCCGCTCCCGCGCCCGCCGGGTGATGGCCTGCAGCGCGGGCTTCTCGACCTCGGAGACCAGCGGCGCCAGCGGGATCAGCTGGTCGTGGTCGTTGCGCACCTTGAGGCGGGCGAGGTCCTCGGGCCGCGCGCGCTGGGTGGCGAGCAGCCGCAGCCGCACGTCGATGCGCCGGCCGCCGACGCTGTACTTGCCCACGCGGACGCCGCCGACCAGCGCGTTGAGGGTGGTGGCCAAGGCCTCGGTCGAAACCCCGAGGTCGGAGGCGCGGGCGCGGTTGGGGGCGATCTGCAGCTCGGGCATGCCGACCTGGTAGTCGGTGTCCAGGTCCACCACGGCCCCGCGGGCCTGCAGCTTGCGGGTCAGCTCCTGGCTCGTCCCGACGATCTGCTCCCAGTCCGGGCCGCGCACCGAGAACTCCACCGGGAACCCGCGCTGCGCGGTGAAGCCGGCCTGCGAGGGATCCATCATCGTGGCCCTCAGGCCGGCGTAGGAGTTCAGCTCCTTGCGCAGCACCCCGAACAGCTCGGCCTGCCCCAGCTTGCGCGCCTTGGGCGGGACCAGGGTCACGAACATGGTCGCGGCGTTGACCGCGGTGGAGCCGCCGCCCCCGCCGCCGATGGAGATGAAGGTCCGCTCGACCTCGGGCCGCGAGCGCACGAAGGACTCGGCGCGCTGGAAGACCCGGTCGGCCTCCTCCAGGCTCGAGCCCACCGCAGTCTGCAGCCGAATCTGGAACTGGCTCTGGTCCTGCGAGGGCACGAACTCCGCCGGCAGCACCCGCGCGGCGAGCACCGAGGCCACCAGCACCGCCACCCCCGCGAGCAGGATGACGTAGGGGTGCTTGAGCGAGGAGGCGAGCAGGCGGCCGTAGCCCCTGGCGAGCGCGTCGAAGACCCGGTCCGCCGCCAGGCCCACCCGGCTGCGGCCCTCGCGCGAGGTGGCGATGAACTGCGAGCAGCGCGCCGGCGCCAGGGTGATGGCCTCGAGGTAGCTGAGCAGCACCGCCAGCGAGAGCGTCACCCCGAACTGCAGGAAGTAGCGGCCGATGAGGCCCTTCATGAAGACGATGGGCAGGAAGATGGCCACCACCGCCAGGGTCGCGGCCAGCGCGGCGAAGGTGATCTCCTCGGTGCCCTCGCGCGCCGCGACCCGCCGCTCCTTGCCGCCCTCGGCGTGGCGGAAGATGTTCTCCATCACCATGATGGCGTCGTCGACCACCACCCCCACCGCCAGCGTCAGCCCCAGCAGCGTGAAGGTGTTGAGGGTGAAGCCCAGGAAGTAGATGACCGCCACCGTGCCGAACAGCGACATGGGGATGGCGAGGACGACGTTCAGGGTGCTGGAGAACGAGCCCAGGAAGAGCCAGCAGACGAAGGCGGTCAGCAGGATCGCCAGCAGGATCTCGAACTCGATCTCGTGCACCGACTCGGAGATGAACTTGGTGGAGTCGAAGTAGACCCCGCACTCCATCCCCGGCGGCAGCCCCTTCTTGACCTCGTCGAGCGCCTCGCGCACCGCCGTCGCCACCGCCACCGCGTTGGCCCCGCGCTGCTTGCGGATGCCCATGCCCTGGGCCACCTGGCCGTCCAGCCGGGCCACGCGCCGCAGGTCCTCGAAGCCGTCCTCCACCAGCGCCACGTCGCCCAGCCGCACCGGCTGCCCCGCGACCTCGCGCACCACCAGCCGCCGCAGCGTGTCCAGGTCCAGGGCCTCGCCCATGACCCGCACGTTCACCTCGCGGCCCTGCGCCTGGATGATCCCCGCGGGCAGCTCGACGTGCTCGCGCTGCAGCGCCGAGAGGAGGTCCTGGACGGTGAGCCCGCGCTCGTCGAGCTTGGCGGCGTCGACCCACAGGCGCACGTTGCGGTCGAGGTAGCCGCCGAGGGCGATCTCCCCGACCCCGGGCACGGTCTGCAGCTTCTCCTTGAGCCGGTAGCGGGCGAAGTCGGCCAGCATCTGCCGCGGGTACGGCCCGGACAGGCCGACCCACAGGATGGGCTGGTCCTCGGGGTTCGACTTGGAGGCCACCGGCGCGTCGATGTCCTTGGGAAGGTGCCGCTGCAGGTGGCTGACCCGCGACTGCACGTCCTGCAGCGCGGTGTCCACCGGCCGCGACAGGTCGAGCTCGAGGGTGATGTTCGCCGAGCCCTGCCGCGAGGTGGAGGTGATCTCGCGCAGGCCCTCGACCTGCACCAGCGCCTCCTCCAGCGGCTCGACCACGTCGTGCTCCATCACCTCCGGGGCCGCGCCCTCCCAGGTGACGCTCACGGTGACGGTGGGGAAGTCGACGTCGGGGAACTGGCTGATGCCCATGCGCGAGGCGGCGACCCCGCCGAACAGCAGCGTCGCCGCCATGAGCATCCAGGCGAAGACCGGCTTCTCGATGCAGGCGTCGGTCAGCTTCAAGGCGCGGCCTTCGGCGCGGGCGCGGGCGCGGGCGCCGATGCCGGCGCCGCGACGGGCCCGGCGTCGAGGCGGACCTTCGAGCCTTCCTTGAGCGCCTCGGCGCCGCGGACGACCAGGCGCTCGCCGGGGGTGAGGCCGGCCTTGACCTCGACGCGGCCGTCCTCGGTGCGCATGCCCAGGGTCAGCACGCGCTCACGGGCGGTCTCGCCCTCGACCACGAAGGCCAAGAAGCCCCGCTCGCTGGGGCGGATGGCGGTCTGGGGGACGGCCGGAGCCTCGCTCGCCTCGCCGGTGCGCACGCGCACCTCGGCGAAGGACCCGGGCCGCAGCGGCGAAGGATCGGTCGCGACCTCGTCGACCTTGGCGACGACCGCGACCATGCGCGAGGTGGCGCTGGCGGCGCCGGCGACGTGGGCGAGGGTGGCCTTGCGGTCGGCGGCGGAGCCCGCGACGCGCAGGAGGGCGGTCATGCCCACCTTGAGGCGGGGCGCGTCCTGCTCGGGCACCTCGAAGCGCAGCAGCAGGGGATCGCGGCGCAGCAGCGTGCCCAGCACCGTGCCCAGCTCGACGTACTGCCCGGTCTGCACGGTGCGGGTCTGCAGCGTCCCCGCCACCGGGGCGCGCACGTAGGCGTCGCGCAGGTTGACCTCGGCGAGGGCCAGGGCGGCGCGGGCCTGGGCGCACTCGGCCTGCGCCACCTTGGCGCGGGTCTGGTAGCTCTGCAGGTCCTCCTCGGCGAGCGCGCCGGGGGTCCTGGCGACCAGCGCCTGCCGGCGCGACAGCGCGGCCTTCAGGTCGGGCTCGGCGGCCTCGGCCTTGTCCAGCGCGGCGCGGGCCGCGTCCACGGCGATGCGGTAGCGGTCGGGATCGATCTCGGCCAGCACCGCGCCCTTGGCCACCGTCTCGCCCTCGGTGAAGCGGACCCGATCGACGACGCCGGTGACCCGCGCCGTCACCTGGACCTGCTCGAAGGCCTCGACGGAGCCGACGGCGAAGACGGTGTACTCGACGCGGCGCGCCTCCACCGGAGCGACCTCCACCGGGAAGGTCACGCTGCGCGGGCTCTTCTTGGGCCCCTCCCCCGCCTCGGTCTTCGAGCAAGCGGCGAGCAGGAGCCCCGCAATGAAAAGCGTGGCTGGGTGCCTGGTCATGGCCAGGTGGTTGTACCGCCGAACCGCCGGCGACTGAAGCCACGGTTTGTCGAACCGCGCCGCGCCCGGCCAGCGGGATCAGGACGCGACGTAGCAGGCCAGCGCGCGGCGGACGGCCTGCAGGTCCTCGAAGACCATCGCCACCGTCCGGGGTGGCCCGTCGAGGACCCGCACCACCCTCGCGGGCAGCTCGACCGCCTGGTGGGCGAAGTCCAGGCACACCTGCACCCGGACGCGCTCGTCGAAGCGGACGGGGCTCGTCGAGGCCACCATCAGGGCACCGAGGCGAAGCTCGCGCTGCCAGACGTCGAGCAGCGCGTCCCCGGTTCCGAAGTGGACCTCGAACCTGCTCGGGGTCTGGCGCTGCGCCGGCGGCGCGCTCCGCGCCTCCAGATCGACCAGGCGGCCACCCAGGAAAGCGATGCCGAACCCCATCTGCTCCTGCTGGCGCAGCTCCACCGGGACCTGGCGAGCCCTGCGGACGATTCCGATCGCGCGCACCCGGTTGTCAGCCCCCAGCTGGATCTCCATCTTCAAGCGGGCGCCGATCGCCGGCAGCTGGCCGCACAGCACGAAGGCGCCGCTCGCCGAGATGTCCCGCGTGACCCCCCGCTGCGTCAGCTCGTCCTCCCCGAACCGGACGAGGAGCCGCTTGCGGATCCGCTTCTCCCGCCGCTTCTCCATGGTCCTCGAGCTAGCCCCACGAGCGAGCGAGCGGCAGCGCCCGACCGGGCGCACTTCCACCTTCCGCTGCCGATAGGGCTAGCCCGAAACCAGGGTGGCCGCCGCGGCCTCGCTGCGAGGAGAGCGCGGTGCGCACGCCGGCCTTTGAGCGCATCCGCTCTCCCTACGGAGCGTCCAGCTGCGCCCGGATCCAGGCCATCGACTCCTCGGTCCGCAGCTGGGCCTGCGACACGCTCCCGAACGCCACGTCCGCGTGCTGGCCCGAGGGCACGACGCGATAGTCCACCACGACGCCGCCCGAACGCAGCGCGTCGACCACGGCCTTCGTCCCCGACTCGGGCACCGTCGCATCCGCGTCTCCCTGCCAGATGGCGAGCGGGGCGGTCTGCGGGTAGGGCCCGATGCGGTTGGCCTTGAACGCCTCGCCGAACACGGCCCAGGTCGTGCCCCAGGTGCCGGCCCGATAGGCAGCCAGGAACCCCGGCTCGAAGATCTGCGCGGCCTGCGTCCCCAGCCGATCGCCGAGGGTGGTGGGCGAGCCGGGGACGGGCACCAGGCACGAGGTGGTCATCGTCTGGTCGATGGTCGGCGCCGTGGCGCCCGCCCAGATTCCCGGCCCCGCATAGCCGTAGACCGAGGCCCAGGAGTACATGAGCATCGCGTGGTAGGTCAGGTGCGGCCCGTCGAACGAGACGCCCACGCGCCACTGCTCCTCCCAGACGGAGGCGGGCGCTGCGGCAGCGAAGGCGCGCACGTCGATCTCCTTGGCGTAGCCCTGGTGCTGGGCGGCCGCCGCCAGCGCGACGTGGCCACCCTGCGAGAGCCCCACCACCGCCGCCCGCCCGCTCACCGGGAGCCCCTTCCACAGCGCCAGGTTCCGGGCCGCGCGCAGGGCGTCGAGCGCGCCGCGCCCCTCGCTCTGGCTCACCAGGTACGGGTGCAGCCCCGGCGTGCCGAGCCCGGGAAGGTCGGGCGAGACCCCGATGATCCCGCGGGCGCCGAAGAGCCCGGCCAGGCCCGTGCCGTAGAGCGTGCCGGTGAGCGCGCACGGGTCCTCGAGGCCGATCGTGCCGTGGGCGTTGGCGCCGAGGTGGAAGCCTCCCGCGGGGGCCGTCGCCGGGTACGGCACGGTCACCGTGGCCAGCGAAGTCCGCTCGCCGGTCACGTACTCGACCGTGTAGATGGAGTAGCCCGTGTCGATGACCACCCCGGCCTCGAGGTAGGGCTGCAGCTGCGCCTTGCCGAAGTCGCCCACGAACTTCACGGTGCGCAGGCAGCCGTTCGCGGTGCAGCCCGGGTCCGGGGCCACCGGACCTCCGTCGGCAGGACCGGCGTCCGCGCCCGCTGCGTCGGACGGACCGCCGCCGTCGGGCGAGCCGGCGTCGACGAACCCGGCGTCGGCGGCGCTGGCGTCGGCCGCTCCGCCGTCCGCCGGCGCGAGGCCCGCATCCACGCCGGCGGGCGGCTCGGGCGGGCAGCCGAAGGCGAGCAGCAGCGGGGCGGCGAAAAGGAGCGCGGCGAGAGGTCTCATGGCCTGGACCCATACCAGCCCGGCGCCCACCAGGGCCACGCCGGCGCGGCACCGCTCCGGCACCTCGAGGCGGCGACCTCGCGCGGCCCGACCCTCGCCGCTGAAGCCGCGTGCGGCCCGCGCGGAATCCCTGTAACGATCCCTTCCCGTTCCGACCCGGCGCCACCCGGCCGGCATCTCTTCGGGGGAGCAATGGCCGAACTCACTCGTCTTCATCCCGGGCCCCAAGACCCGGCCGCCGCCAGCGGCGCCGACCGGCAGCGCCTGGTGCTCGACCAGCTGCCGCTGGCCTACATCGAGCTCTCCCCCTCGCTCTTCGTCACCGAGTGGAGCCACGCCGCCGAGCGGATCTTCGAGTGGACCCGCGCCGAGGCGCTGGGGCGGACGATCAGCGACCTCGTCGTCCCCGCCGACGGCCGCGAGCGGATCGAGAAGCTGCTCCAGGGGGTGCTCGAGTCGGAGACCACCCCCAGCGGCCCGGCCGAGAACGTGACCCGCTCCGGGCGGCGCATCGTCTGCGACTGGGCCAACGTGCGGCTGCGCGACTCCGCCGGGGCCACGCTGGGCGTCGCCTCGCTGGCCCAGGACGTCACCTGGCGCGCCCAGGCCGAGCGCGCGCTGCACGAGAGCGAGATCAAGCTGCGGGCGCTCTTCGAGAACTCCCGCGACGCCGTCGGCGTCTCGGTGGCCGGCCTGCACTCCTTCGTCAACCCCGCCTACCTGCGCATGTTCGGCTACGACCGCGCCGAGGAGCTGGTCGGCCGCCCCATCCTGGGGCTCATCGCCCCCGAGGAGCGCGGGGGGATCGCCCAGCGGGCGCGGCGGCGGGCCGCGGGCGAGGCCACCGACGACCACTACGAGACGCGCGGCCTGCGCCGCGACGGGACGGCCTTCGACATGGAGGTCGCGGTCTCCACCTTCGAGGAGCACGGCCAGCGCCAGACCCTGGTCTTCCTGCGCGACGTCAGCGAGCGCAACCGGGTGGTGCGGGCGCTGGAGACCAGCGAGCGGCGGTTCCGCGCGCTCATCGAGAAGAGCCACGACTCGGTCACCCTGCTCGACGCGCGGGGGCGGGTCACCTACCACAGCCCCTCGTACCAGAAGGTCACCGGCCGCTTGCCCACCGACCGGACGGGCGGCCTGTTCCTGGACACGGTGCACCCCGACGACCGGGCGAGGGTCGCCGAGGCCTTCGGGCACATCCTCGGCGCGCCGGGCGAGACCGTGACGATGACCGTGCGCACCCGCGTCGCCAGCGGCGAGTGGCGCTGGATCGACGTGGTCGGCTCCAACCACCTGGCCGACCCGGCGGTGGGCGGCATCGTCGTCAACTTCCGCGACGTCACCGAGCGGGTGCGCGCGGAGGAGGACCGCCGCAAGCTCGAGGAGCAGGTGCGGCACGTGCAGAAGCTGGAGAGCCTGGGCGTGCTCGCCGGCGGCATCGCCCACGACTTCAACAACCTGCTGATGGCGGTGATGGGCCACGCCAGCCTGGCCCTGGCGGAGCTGCCGGAGCACGCCGGGGCGCGCGACAACGTCGCGGAGATCGAGAAGGCCGCGCGCCGCGCCGCCGAGCTGACCAAGCAGATGCTCGCCTACTCCGGCAAGGGCCGCTTCCAGCTGCGCACCATCGACCTGGGCGAGCTGCTGCGCGACATGGCCTCGATGCTGGAGGTGAGCATCTCCAAGAAGGCCCTGCTGCGCCTGGACGTCGCCGCCGGCCTGCCGCCGGTGGAGGTCGACCTCTCGCAGGTGCGCCAGGTGGTCATGAACCTGGTGATCAACGCCTCCGACGCGCTGGGCGAGCGCGACGGCGTCATCGCGGTCAGCGTCGGCGCCACCCGCTGCGACCGCGCCTCGCTGTCGGAGACCTACCTGGACGAGAAGCTGCCCGAGGGGACCTACGTCTTCCTGGAGGTCGCCGACACCGGCTGCGGCATGGACGCCGAGACGAAGGCGAAGATCTTCGACCCGTTCTTCACCACCAAGTTCGCCGGGCGCGGCCTGGGCCTGGCCTCGGTGCTGGGCATCGTGCGCGGGCACAAGGGGGCCGTCCGCGTCCGCAGCCAGAAGGGCCAGGGCAGCTCCTTCCGGATCCTGCTGCCGGCCAGCGCCGAGCCGGCGCAGGTGCTGGAGGCCCCGGGCGCGGTGGCGGGCGCCGGCTGGCGCGGGTCGGGCACGGTGCTGCTGGCCGACGACGAGGAGTCGGTGCGCTCCGTGGGCAAGCTGATGCTGGGCAAGCTCGGCTTCGCGGTGGAGCTGGCGAACGACGGCCGCGACGCGCTGGAGCGCTTCGCGCGCGCGCCCGAGCGCTTCGCGGTGGTGGTGCTCGACCTGACCATGCCGCAGATGGACGGCGGCGAGGCGCTCTCGGAGATCCACAAGCTGCGCCCGCAGGCGAAGGTCCTGCTCTCCTCGGGCTACACCGAGCAGGAGCTGGCCGAGCGCTTCGCGGGCCGGGGCTTCGCCGCCTTCCTGCAGAAGCCCTACGCCCTGGAGGACCTGACCCGGGTGCTGCGCGCGGTGCTGGAGGAGACCGGGGGCTGAACCCGGGCCGGGATCGGGCTCATCGACCAGCGGGGTGGCGAGCGCCTGCCATCATCGGCAGGAGCGCATCGCGTGGACGACCGTGACCGGCTTGCCGTCCTTGCCCTTGCGCTTGCCGGCGGCGAGCTCGCGGTAGTCCCGGGTCTCCACGCCGTAGAGCGCGACGCGGCCCTCTCCGTCGGAGTGGACGCCCCAGCCGTACTTCTTGCCCAGGTCCGAGGCGCGCAGGCACGGCTGGCCCTTGGAGAAGAACGCCTGGCGCGCCGCCGCGCGCTTGGCCTGGGGGATGGCGTTGCGGTCGGCGTAGACGGTGAAGATCACGTCGTCCGAGGTGTGGCGGCAGGGGCTCTCCTGGATCGTCCGGAAGGTCCGCAGCGCGACCGAGGGGCTCGCCGACTCCTTGGGCGCGGTGCCCCGCTCGGCGGCGCAGTCGGGCGCCACGGCGATGAAGGTGTCGTAGGAGTTGGTCGAGTGCGTCTTGGGCGAGGGCATGGCGTGAAGCCTAGCCCCGGCCGGTGCGCCAGACACCCCGCCCGGTCGCGGTCGCGGTCGCGGCTAGAGCGGCGAACAGATTAGCTCAGGCTGCCATCTGCATCCGGTCGAGGGCGTGGAGGTTCTCGACCGCAGCAGTGCGCCGCACGTCGAAGATGTTCTTTCGCAGGCCCTTGTATCGGGCGCGTGGCCCTTGCCTACGA
>DASXVQ010000144.1:0-1835 GCA_036504155.1 Myxococcales bacterium | reverse complement strand
CCGTGGCCTCCTCCAGCTGCGCCACCGGCCACCCGAGGGAGGACCCCGACCGTGGCCGGGCGCCCCGGTCCCTCCGACCGCGCATCCAGCGAATCGCCGGTAGAATGAGCCCATACCCAGGGGGCTCCTGATGCTGTCGTCATGGTGGAGGAGTGTGGGCATCTTCGTGCTGTCGTGCGCAGTCGCCGTCGCGCTGCTGCTGGCGGTGAGCGTGTACGGCTTCGCGCGCGCGAGCGTGATCAGCCACGCGGCGATGCAGGTCGCCAGCAATGCCCTGCCGAGCCTCGAGGAGCTGATGGGGGCGCGAGGCGAGCTCCACCTGCTGCTGGCGCAGACCGAGGAGTACCTCGCCGCCGCCGACCCGGGCCCGGATCTCGAGCGCACCGTCCTGGAGACGCACACCCGTTGCCGGGCGCACTTCTCGCGGTACCTCACCCTGCCCTTCTATCAGGAGGACCGGGAGAGGCTCTCGGCTGCGACTCGAGCCATGGACGAGGCCCTGGCGACCGCGCGCCTGTCCCTGGCTTCGCGCGACGAACCGGCTGCGACCCGGAAGCAGATCCTCGAGCACCTGCGCGAGCAGGTCAGGCTTGCGGACGAACGGCTGGGCGGGCTCCAGGACGTCAACGACCGCAAGATCGCCGGGCTCGCCTCGGACCTCGAGCGCGAGCGGCGCTCGCTGCGCAACCTGATCCTTTCCCTCGACGCGCTGAGCGTCATCTTCGTCGCCCTCGCGGTGACGCTCTCCGTCCGCTCGGCGTCTCGCCAGCGCCGGATGGACTGGGCCCACGCCACGCACCTCGAGATCCGGGCCACGGAGATGGAGGGCTTCGCCAGCCGGGTCGCCCACGACCTGCTGAGCCCGTTGACGGCCTGCGGCCTGGCGATTGACAAGCTGGCCGGCTCCGCCGACCCCGAGGTGGCGAAAGCCGCCCAGCGCGGCAGGCGAGGGCTGGTGCGCGTCCGCTCCACCGTCGACGGCCTCCTCGAGTTCGCCCGCGCCGGCGCCGCGCCCGCGGAGGGCGCCCACTGCGACCTCGCCCAGGTCGCCGCCGAGGTCGTCCACGGCTTCGGCCCCGAGGCCGAGGCGGCGCGGGCCAGCCTCACGCTCGACTCGGCCGAGGCCGAAGCCCACGTGGCGATGGCCCCGGGCGTGGCGCTGAGCGTGGTCTCGAACATGGTGCAGAACGCGATCAAGTACCTCGGCGAGGCGCCGGTCCGGCGGGTCGCGGTCCGCGTGGCCAGGCGCGGCGCCCGCGTGGCGGTCGAAGTCTCCGACACGGGGCCGGGCGTGCCCGCCGACCAGGAGCAGCAAATCTTCGAGCCCTATTTCCGCGGACGCGCCCCGGTCGCTTCGGGCCTCGGGCTCGGTCTGGCCACCGTCAAGCGCCTGGTCGAGGTGCACGGCGGCGCCGTCGGGGTGCGCTCGCGGCCGGGAGAGGGCGCCACCTTCTGGGTGGACCTGCCGGAGGCGAAGTGACGAAGGCCGCCTCGCCAAGCGCCGCGCAGGCTGCGGGCCCTGGCCGCCGCGCCGTTGCACGCCTCGGCCGATTCCTGCTTTCCTTCGGTCGGGGAATTCGTCGGAAGTCTCACGCGAAGGAGGGGAAGCCATGCCGGACCCGAAGACCAAGACCAGCGACGCGCCCGCCTTGTCGAAGGAGGAGGCGCGCGAGGCGCTCGACGTGGAGCGCGACGCCATCCTGAAGGACATCTCCGACGACGAGAGCGAGCATTGGCGCACCGGGCTGCACTACGCCAACATCGTCGAGCGCAACCTCGCGGTGCTCGCCGGCTTCAGGGGCGCCACCGACTTCATCAACGCCGAGCTGGCGCCG
>DASXVQ010000143.1:0-6673 GCA_036504155.1 Myxococcales bacterium | reverse complement strand
CGAGGCAGCGGTGAGGTCTCGCGGCGAGTCGACGGTCGCGAGCGCAGCGCCGTCGTCGCCCAGCAGCTCGAGGTGCCGCTCGCGCACGACCAGGAGCCCGCCCTCGCTCGGGAAGAAGTCCACGACCTTCTCCGGGCACCCCAGGAGCGCTCCGGGGGTGAAGGTCCCTGCGTCGCCGAGCGGCAGTCCGCCATCCTGGCGCTCGCCGCAGCCGCAGGCGCCGAAGGCCCCATCCGGTCCGCACGCGCGACCTCCCAGCTCCCCGCCGGCGCACGTGCACGACACGACGTCTCCGGCGAGGCACTCCACCGGGGCGCACGAGCAACGTCCCCAGCGCCCGGAGAAGCAGGTCTGGTTTCCGCTCGTCCCGTCGGTGCACGCGCAGCTCACCTCCTCGCGGTCGGTGCACTCCGGCGGTTCCACTGGGGGCGGGGGCCCGCCGCACGCGATCAACGCCGCCGCGGCCAGCGCGCCGGCCGAGCTTGCGACTCGACGCAGGCCGCTCATGGCGCCACCGCCTGCAGCTCGTAGCCCTTGTAGCTCCCGGATGGACCGTGCCTGAGGAAGCCCACCAGGAGCCGGCCTCCGTACGGATCCCACTTCGCGCCGACGATGCGCGCTGCGTTCACGAAGGTGACGGTCGTCTCACCGACCACCAGCCGCCGCCCGACGTCGATGCGCTGCGCCTTGCAGCCTCTGTCGCAGTAGTTGGGATCGTCGCGGCTCGTGGCCAGCGCGTAGAGGGTGCCGCCGCCGTCGTCGGCCATCGCCACGAACTTGTCGTCTCCTGCGAGCGTGCCCAGCTCGCCGTCGCGGATGAAGCACCCCGTCGAGTTGACCGACTGCGAGGGCGCGCATCCGTCGCCGCCGTAGATCTTCAAGAAGATTCCGGCCATCTGGATCAGGTGCGTCGGCGGGGTCCCGTCGAAGGCGAAGGCCATCGTGGCCGCGAAGTCTCCGTGGTACGGCGACTCGCCGTACGAGACCGCCAGGTGGTCGGCCCCGACGCGGTGCAGGAAGAAGTCCGAAGGGGTGCTGTCGGTCGTGACGGTGACGAAGTCGTCGGTCCCCGGCACCCGGCGCATCGGGATGCCCTCGTAGGTCCGCTTGGCCGAGACGGCGAGCATGGCTCCGGTCGTCATGTCGTAGGTGGAGAAGGCTCGATTGACGTCGGTGGCGGGGCCGCACACGAACCGCGAGCCGCTCACCACCACCGCGGAGCCGCAGGGCTCGGCGAGCGCGGCCGTGACCTGCACCGACAGCGAGACGTCGTAGACGCTGAGCATCGCCTGGTCGGCGACTCCCAGCAGGGTCCCGTCGAAGGCCGCCGCGGTGAGGTCGCTGGACGCCGGGACCGAGGCCACGAGCGTGTTGGTCCCGTCCAGCAGGTCGATCCCTGCCTTGCGCACCACGACGAGCCCGTTGGGAACGGGGAAGAAGTCGACCAGGATGTCGTCGACTCCGGTCGAGACCGTTCCGGTGAGGAAGGTCCCGGCGTCCGGTCCCAAAGTGCTCGCGTCGGAGCCCGGCATCCCGCCTGCGTCCGGGAGGGCGGGGGTGCAAACGCAAGCCCTGAACACGCCGTCGTCCTTGCACAGACGCGCCCCGGGCCGGCCGTCGCTGCAAGAACAGGCCTCGGAGCGCCCGGGGACGCACTCCCCGGGGCAGGCGCAGGCGCCCCATCGCCCGTCGTCGCCGCACGTCTGGATGCCACCGCCCCGCTCGCAGGTGCAGGACTGTTGGGCGCCCCGCTGGCACGGCCGTCCGCCATCGACCCCGGTGCCGGGATCGATCGGCGAGCAGGCCGCGCCGCTGAGCAAGGCGGCGAGGCTGAGCGCAAGCTGCTTCTTCATAGGACCCCTCGATTGACCTTCAGAGTGGCGCTACCCATCTCCTGGTCGGAGCCCCGTGTCCAGGAGGTCCTGACCGTCCCGTCCGACCATCGCCGGCCGCGAGTCGCCGGCGGCCCGCAGCGCGAAGATTGGCTCGCTCTCGTCGCGCTGGATCGAGTTCTCCACGGGCTTGCCGTAGTGCACCGGGCCCTTGAACCAGGCCTCGCCATAGGACAAACAAGCGCCTCTTCCGGACCGGATCCGAAAGCATCCGGGCTGCGTTCGTTGTTCGTTGCCCGCCTGATCAGCGGCGAGTCCGCCGCGAGCTGCCTCGTCTCGGCAACGCTCCGACCACCAGGAGCAGGGCGATGAGCGTCAGGCCGGTGTCCGCTCCCGTGTTGCAGCCGCAGCCGGACGCGACGCCAACTGGGAGGGCGGCGTCGGAGCCGGCCGGCGGCTCGGATGCATCGGTCGTCGTCGGCTCCGCCGCGTCTGCGGACAGGCTGCCGGCATCGGCCATGCCGCCGGAGTCCACAGGAAGCGGCTCGGCTGCGTCGGCCTCCGCAACCGCGGCGTCATCGGCCGCATCGACCGCGGCGGCGTCCTCCGTCGCCGCGTCGGCCATCGAAGTCCCGCCGTCGACGTCGACCTCGGCCGCGTCCTGATCGCTGCCGCCATCCGGGGCAGGGGCGCCGGCGTCCACGCTCACCACCGGGACGACGCACAGCCCCTGATGGCAGACGCGGCCCGAGGCGCAGTGTGCGTCTTCGGTGCACGAGGTGATGCATGCCGAGTCGCCGCAGACGAAGTCGCCGCACGGCGTCTGAGTCGGGCTGGGACAACGCCCAGCGCCGTCGCACGCCGCCGCACTGCTCGCTACGCCGTTCGCGCAGGTAGCGGGCGAGTAGGTGGCTTCGCTGCCGGGCAACAGGCATTGGCGGCGTGTCGTTCCGTCGCACGAGCCCTGGCAGATGCCCGTTCCGACGCACGCGGCCCTCCCGGCGTGCGGGGCGCCCTGGACCGCCAGGCACGCGCCTGGCTGCGCCACGTTGTCGCACGCCTCGCACTGGCCCTGGCATGCGGAATCACAGCAAACGCCATCGGCGCAGAGCCCGCTCGAGCACTGGTCGGCGGCCGAACAGGCCTCGCCCAGCGCCTTCTCTGCAGCGCAGATCCCCGAGGAGCACCAGGAGCCGGCGGCGCAATCCGCTTCGCCCGCGCAATCGCCGCGGCATGCCAATTCGCCGCAGACGTAGGTGCCGCAACTCTGCTGCTGCAGCGCGGGACAGGCGCCGGCGCCGTCGCAGGAGGCGGCGAGCGTCGCCACTCCGTCCGCGCAGCTCGCCGCCCGGCAAGCGACCTGGGCGGGATAGGCGCAGGCCGTGCCCGCATGGCCGTCGCAGCTGCCGCCGCAGGCGGATCCGTCGGATGCGCACGGCTGCCGGCCGCCATGCGGCTTGCCCGTGACTGCGGTGCAAATTCCCAGGTTGCCTTCGACGTCGCAGGCCTCGCACTGCCCCTGGCACGCCGAGTCGCAGCACGACCCATCGACGCAGTGCCCGCTCGAGCACTGGTTATCGCCGCCGCAGACCTCGCCCAGGGCGAGCTTGGAGCGGCACTGCCCCGCGGAGCAGAAGTCTCCGTCGATGCAGTCCGCGTCGGCCAGGCAGTCGCCGTGGCACTGGTCGCCGTCGCAGGCGAAGGGCGCGCATGGTTGCACCTGGAGCGCGGGGCAGGCTCCCTGGCCGTCGCAATAGGCGGCCAGCGTGGCGGTCGCCTGCGTGCAGCTTGCCGACCGGCATTCCACTGCCGTTCCCGGATAGGAGCAGGTCGCGGTAGCCGTCCCGTCGCAGGCACCCCCGCAGGCCGACTGATCGGTAGCGCACGCCGGACGGCCCAATCGCGGCGCCCCGGTGACCGGAGAGCAAGAGCCCTGGAGGCTCGGCTCCGCGCAAGCCTCGCACTGGCCGCCACAGGCCCGCTCACAGCAGACGTTGTCGACGCAGAAGCCGGAGTGGCACTGACTCGCCCCGCCGCACGGGGCCCCGCGCGCGAGCTTGGCCGAGCAGACACCGGCAGCGCAGAAGTAATCGGCGGCGCAATCCGAGTCCGATTGGCAATCGCCGGCGCAGGCCGTCGCGCCGCAGAGATTCGGCGCGCAATCCTGGGTCTGTAGAGCCGGGCACGAGGGGTTGAGGCCCGAGCAGACAGCAGAAAGGACGGCCACGTCGTTGGCGCAGGTGCCCGGGCGGCAGGAGACGCCGGCGGCCGCGAAGAGGTCGGGCGGGCAGTCCTTGCTCGAGCCATCGCAAGCCTCGGCGACATCGCAGATTCCCGCCGACGCGCGGCAGGCGACGCCCGAGGCCTCCATCGCATCCGCCGGGCAATCGGCGTTCGAGCCGGTGCACGCCTCAGCGAGATCGCAGAGGCCGGAGGCAGCGCGGCATTCGGTGCCGGCGACGACGAACCCGTCGGTCGGACAGGCCTTGGCGCTGCCATCGCAAGCCTCGGCGACATCGCAGATTCCCGCCGACGCGCGGCAGGCGACGCCCAAGGCCTTCACCGTATCGGCAGGGCAATCGGCGTTCGAGCCGGTGCACGCCTCGGCGACATCACAGAGGCCGGAGGCAGCGCGGCACTCGATGCCGGCGGAGACGAAGCCGTCGGCCGGGCAATTCTTGGCCGCACCATCGCAGGACTCGGCGAGATCGCAGATCCCGGCCGACGCGCGGCAGGCGACGCCCGAGGCCTTCACCGTATCGGCAGGGCAATCGGCGTTCGAGCCGGTGCACGCCTCGGCGACATCACAGAGGCCGGAGGCAGTGCGGCATTCGATGCCGGCGGAGACGAAGCCGTCGGCCGGGCAATTCTTGGCCGCACCATCGCAGGACTCGGCGAGATCGCAGATTCCGGCCGACGCGCGGCAGGCGACGCCCGAGGCCTTCACCGCATCCGCAGGGCAATCGGCGTTCGAGCCGGTGCACGCCTCGGCGACATCACAGAGACCGGAGGCAGCGCGGCATTCGGCGCCGGCGGAGACGAAGCCGTCGGCCGGGCAATTCTTGGCCGCACCATCGCAGGACTCGGCGACATCGCAGGCCCCCGCCGACGCGCGGCAGGCGACGCCCGAGGCCTTCACCGCATCCGCCGGGCAATCGGCGTTCGAGCCGGTGCACGCCTCGGCAAGATCACAGAGGCCGGAGGCAGCGCGGCATTCGGCGCCGGCGGAGACGAAGCCGTCGGCCGGGCAATTCTTGGCCGCACCGTCGCAGGACTCGGCGAGATCGCAGACCCCCGCCGACGCGCGACAGACGACGCCCGAGGCCTTCACCGCATCCGCTGGGCAATCGGCGTTCGAGCCGGTGCACGCCTCGGCGAGATCGCAGTTCCCGGAGTCAGCGCGGCACTCGGTGCCGGCGGCGACGAAGCCGTCGGTCGGGCAGGCCTTGGCGCTGCCATCGCAAGCCTCGGCGACATCGCAGATTCCGGCTGACGCGCGACAGACGACGCCCGAGGCCTTTACCGCATCCGCCGGGCAATCGGCGTTCGAGCCGGTGCACGCCTCGGCGAGATCGCAGATCCCGGAGCCAGCGCGGCACTCGGTGCCCGCGAGCACGAAGCCGTCGGTCGGACAGGCCTTGGCTGAGCCATCGCAAGCCTCGGCAACATCGCAGATTCCCGCCGACGCGCGACAGACGTCGCCCGAGGCCTTCACCGCATCCGCCGGGCAGGCATTTGCGATCCCGTCGCAGTACTCATCGGCGTCGCAAGCGCCCGCGTGCGCGCGGCACACGCGGGTCGCCGGAAGGACGGCACAGATGCCGTTCGAGGATGCGCCCGCGAGGACGCTGCACACCTGGCAATCGGAAAAGTCGCCGTTTCCGCAGGCGCTGTCGCAGCAGACGCCGTCGGTGCAAAAGCCGGACTGGCAGTCGGAGGCGAGGCCGCAATCAGAGCCGAGAGCGCGTAACTCTGAGAAGAGCCAGTTGTCCCAGTAGGGGACCAGCAACCCTTCGCCGCCAAGGAGGTTGATGACGCCTCCTAGCGCTGCCATCGAGTGCTGGTATCGCGCCGGCGGGGAGGTGCTCGGGCTCCTCTGGCTCCACGTCGTGCCCTCCCACTCCCAGGTGTCCCCGAGCCAGGTTCCAGCGTAGCCGCCGAAGAGAATGATTCTGCTGCCGAGCGCGGCCATCGCCGAGTACTCCCGGGAGGGAGGCGATGCCGTGGGCGTCAGGCTCGACCAGTTCGTCCCGTCCCACTTCCAGGTGTCCGAGAGGTACACCGAAGAGTAGGACCCTCCGAAGAGCACAATCGCGTTACCCAGCGCAGCCATCACGTGGCGGCGCCGGAAGGGCGGGGGCGTAGCCGGATTCCGCTGCGTCCACGTCGTCCCGTCCCACTCCCACGTGTCCGACAGATATGCCGACGCGCCCAGCCCTCCGAATAGCAGCACCTTCGACTCCAGGGAGGCCATCGCGTGCTCCTCTCGGACAGGCGGCGAGGTGGCCGGGACCCGCTGAGTCCAGGTCGTGCCGTCCCACTCCCAGGTATCGCCGAGTTTGGCCCCCAATGCGTCACGGCCGCCGAAGAGCACCACCCTGCTTCCGAGCGTCGCCATGGCGTGCCCGCACCGCGCCGGCGGGGAGGTGGTGGGCGTGCGCTGCAACCACCTCAATCCGTCCCACTCCCAGGTATCGGAGTAATGGAGGGATCCGGTTGGCTCAGTGGCCAGGACCATGGCTAGGCTGCGACGCCGGCATCTTCCCCAACGATTGAGCGGTAGGTCGCTGGAGCGGTTGTCACGGCGATCTCCGCCAAGCGGTGGAACAGCTTGAAGCGCG
>DASXVQ010000142.1:0-12680 GCA_036504155.1 Myxococcales bacterium | reverse complement strand
TCTTTTCGCCGGGGCCTTGCTCTTCCTCGGCGCGCTCATCGCGGTGGCTTCGGTGCGCGGAGAGCCGCAGCGGCGGCTCAAGCTGCAGCTGGACACCGACGCCGCCCGCCGGGTCGAGCCCACGGCGCTCGCCGACTGGATAGTCACCGGCAGGCGCGACTTCGCCATCGTCGACATGCGCACCGCCCAGGACTTCGAGAAGGGCCACGTGCGCGGGGCGGTGAACTGCGGCAGCTGCCACGAGAACCGCGCCCACGGCGAGAAGGCGATGCACGGCGAGGGCTTCGTGGACCTCTCCAAGAAGCTGGTGCTCTACACGCAGACGGACGCCGAGGCGATCGTCCTGCCGCGGCTGCTGCACGACAACCCGCGGATCTACCGGCTCGCCGGAGGCTGGGATCGCTGGCAGAAGGACGTGCTCTCGAAGGTCTCGTTCGAGGGCCTGACCGACGCCGAGGCGCTGGACGCGGCGAAGAAGCGCGACGCGGTGCGGGCCTTCATGAGCGGCGAGCGGCCTGCCACGGCCACCGAGGCCAAGCTGCCGGTGGCGCCCATCCGGCGCGCGGGCGAGCACAAGGCGGCGGCGACCAGCGAGGGCTGCTGAGTCGCCGAGGACTAGTTCCACGGTGGAACTAGTCTGCCGCCCTCCGCGAAGCGACCGACGCCGGCCCGCACCTCCACTGGATCCACGTCGAGGATCGCGGGATGGAGCTCGGGTCGCTGAAGCAGGTCGAGGGCCGACGGCCCGGACCTTCGTATCGGCAAGTCATGACTTGCCAAGTCGTGACGTGCGCACGCGCTCAGCGCGCCAAGCACTCCGGCCTCATCCGCTGCAGGCTCTCGTCGAAGCGCAGATAGAGCTCGCCGGACTTCGCCGGCGGGTGACAGCCCAGGCACGCGCCGACGGTGAGCACCTTGAGCTGCTCCTCCTTGTTCAGCGAGCGCGCCTCGCGGCGGGTGGTGACGCCGGAAGAGCCATCCATCAATCCGATCCAGGCGTCGGCCGGCTTTCCGTCGAACCTGTCCGTCTCGTACGCCGACTCGAAGCTCCACCTCCGCGTCCCGCCTTCGACCTTCGAGGTCAGCTTGCCGCGGCCGTAGCCCAGGACCTGCGGATCCGCATGGCAGGTCTCGCAAGACAGGCCCTGCCGTGTGGTGGTGTGCGGCACGGCCGGGGCGTAGGCGCGCAGGTGGCGCGTCCCGGGGCCGACGAGGTCCTTGGCGGCGGAGGGCAGGGGAGTCGGCGGATTCGTCTCCGGCCCGTTGAGGGTCAGCACCATCCCGGGCGCGAACGGGACGATCTCTGCGCGGCCGCCGCGCTCGAGGACGCCCAGGGCCGGCGGGCCGATGCGGGGCGGGGCGTCGAACTCGACCCAGGCGCCCCTCTCCTCGTGGCCGGTGGGGATGTCCCTGCGAATGCCCTTGGGATCCCACTGCGTGTGGCAGGCGACGCACTGCGTGACCCAGGTCTCGTGGCAGGAGCGGCAGGAGAGGCGCGCGTGGCCGGGCAGCTGCCGGCAGGCCGGCGCCGGAGGCTTGGCGATGAGCCGCAGCTCCTTGTTCTTGCCGAGGATCTCGAAGGTGCCATCCTCGCGAGGCACGGCGTTGGTCAGAGCTTCGCCGCTGGCTTCCTCGACCAGGTACTTCGCCGGAGCCTTTTCGCCGTACCGGAGCCGGACGATGGCGCTCGCCTCGGCAGGCAGTGCGGCGAGTGCGGCGAGCTTCGCCGGAGTCTCGCGGTGGCAGGTCTCGCAGCGCACGTGCGTCGCCTGCTCCTCGTGCAGCGGGCGGCGGGCGGTGCCCATCGCCTCCTCGGCGGTGTGGCAGTCCACGCAGGTCATGCCCTTGGCGTGGTGGGCGTCGTCAGTGGCCTTGCTGACCAGGCGGCCATCTTCGAGCTTGCGCCAGCTGCCCGCAGGAAGCTTGGCCGCTTCGGTCTCGGTGAGCGCCGAGTCCCACCAGCCCGCGTAGCCGAGGGAGATGCGCCCGGACCGGCTGTGGCAGCCGAAGCAGGTCTCCTCGGAGACCTTCACGGAGACCGCGGGGTGCTCGAAGCCCGAAATCCGGTCCTTGGAATACGAGCGCTGCTTCGGGTAGCTGGCGTGGCAGGCGGCGCAGCCTCCTCCACGCGAAAGCTCGCTCGTGGGCGCGGGCTTCTCCTTGATCTCGCCCAGGTGGCAGCTGACGCACATCTGGCGCAGGTGGGTGTCCGCAGGCGAGCTGCCGAGCTGAGCGGCGGCGTCGGAGCCGTCCTGCGACGGCTGCGCGCCGAACGCCCAGCGGTCCACGGCGATGAGCCCGCGGGCGGTGCCCATCAGCGAGCCCTGGACCCTTGGGACGATCGCGTCGTGGCAACCGGCGCGCCCGCAGCTCTGGGCTGCGGTGTCGAGGTTGCCGGGGACCCGGACCATGCCGCGATGGGCGCGCTCGGCGTCGGCGGCCAGCGGATTGCCCAAGTGGCAGGAGAAGCATCCCAGCGCCTCCGTCGAGTGACTCGGCGAGAGGCCCGTCACCTCGAAGTGGCAGCCGATGCAGCCTTCGGGGCGGCCCTGCACGAGTGGGACCTTGGAGGCGTCGAAGCTCGCGAACGGCAGCGGCTCGATCGCAGTGGAGGCGGAGAGGCTGGATCGGGGAGGGCCGCCCCAGGGCAAGCGCAGCTCCCAACCTGCGCCGCGGAAGATCCCGGCGAAGAGGGAGAGAGCCGCGTAGGCGGCGAGCAGGATCGAGAGGGCCCAGCACGTCGTCCGATAGGCCGGCTTGCCGAGCTTCGGCATCGCCGCGAGAGCGCCGAGGAGCAGCGCCGGCAGCAGCCAGATCCACGAAGGCTGCGAGAGCCAATGCAGCAGCTCCTGCAGGCCGACGAAGTACCAAGGGCCCTTGATGATGGGATCGACGCCGGTGTGTAGCGCTGGCGGCGCGAGCCAGCCCAGCACCAGCGTCGCCGCAATCGCGCCCGCGACACCGCCTGCCGTGGGCCAGAGCCGGCGAGCGTGCTCGATGGCGACGAGCGCGACCGCCACGGTCAGCGTCGCCACGTGGTGGACGTACACGATCTGCAGGTCGTCGCCGATGCCGAGCAGGGCGGCCGTCGTGGCCTTGCCGACGAGCGGGATGCGGTCGAGCAGTCCGGAGAGGATCTGCCGCGCCAGCTGGCCCTCGGCGTCGCCCTTGAGCATGAAGCCGGTGAGCGCGAGCAGCAGGACGCCGGGGACGAGCGCGACGACGCGCAGCCAGACGCCTTGCGAGGGCTTGCGCACGGTCGCCGAGGCCAGGTGCTCCACCGCGTGCAGGAGGACCAGGACGATCAGGAGGTGGCTGCTCCAGGCGTGCAGCGCGCGCAGGACCCGGCCGGAGAGGCTCGTCAGCTCGAGGAGCGCAATGGACTGCGCCGGCCTGGCGACGTCGTAGCCCGAGGCGAGCGCGACGCCGGTGGCGGCCGCGACCAGGACCGAGGCCCAGGCCAGCACGCCCATGGTGGCTCGGGCGCCGTTCCACCAGGCGAAGAGGCGCTCAAGACGGGACGACAACGTCGATCCTCCCGTCGTCCCTGTCTTCTCGCTCGAACTCCAGGGCTCGCAGGTCGGTCGAGGCGGGGCCGGTCAGGACCCGGCCGTCCAGGTCGAACCGCGAGCCGTGGCAGGGGCAGACCAGCTGCTCGCCTTCGACGCGCTGGATGCGGCAGCCGAGGTGCGGGCAGCGCGACCAGTAGGCCTTGAGTTGGCCGCCGCGCCGCACGAGCAGGACGTCCTCGTCGAAGGTCACGCCGTCGACGGTCGGCGCCGCCACCGAGATGCGTCGCGAGGCGGCGCTCTTGCGGCGGGCGGCGCTCAACAGGCCCCACGCCGCGATCAGCGCGGCGGTCGCGGCGGCGAGCAAGGCGTGGAGGAAGGTGCGGCGCTGCATGGAGCCCCAAGGATAGTTCAGCGGCCACTGCCTGGCTCGCCAGGACAGGAGGGGAGTGCTGTACCATCCGCCCATGTCCGCCCCAGGCTCCCCGCTCCTCGAGAAGATCCGCGCCAGCGTCATCGGCGACGACCAGGTCATGCAGGGCCCGTACGGTCCGCGCCGGATGATCTACGCCGACTACACCGCCTCCGGACGCGCGCTGTCCTTCATCGAGGACTTCATCCGGGCCGAGGTGCTCCCGCGCTACGCGAACACCCACACCGAGTCCAGCGGCACCGGGCTGCAGACCACGCGCCTTCGCGAAGACGCCCGGAAGATCGTCCGCGAGGCCATCGGCGGCGACGACTCGACCGTGGTCCTCTTCTGTGGCTCGGGCGCGACGGCGGCGGTGGACAAGCTGGTGCGCGTGCTCGGGCTGCGCATCCCCTGCCAGCTCGAGGACCGCTACCAGCTCTCCAAGGCCATCCCCGCGGCGGACCGGCCGGTCGTCTTCATCGGGCCGTTCGAGCACCACTCCAACGAGCTGCCCTGGCGCGAGTCGATCGCCGAGGTCGTGACCATCAACGAGGACCACGACGGCCACATCGATCAGCTGCGGCTGGAGGAGGAGCTGCACCGCTACCGCGACCGGCCGCTGAAGATCGGCTCGTTCTCGGCCGCCTCCAACGTCACCGGCATCGTCACCGACACCGCCGCCATCGCCTCGCTGCTCCACCGCTACGGCGCGCTCTCGTTCTGGGACTACGCCGCCGCCGGCCCGTACACCAACATCGACCTGTGCCCGAAGGGCCCGGGCCAGGAGCTGGCCTACAAGGACGCGGTCTTCCTCTCGCCGCACAAGTTCATCGGCGGGCCGGGGACGCCGGGCGTGCTGGCGGTTCGCCGCGAGCTGCTCACCAACCGCGTGCCCACCGTGCCCGGCGGCGGCACCGTCGCCTACGTGAACCCGGTGGATCATCGCTACCTCTCCGACGTCGTCCACCGCGAGGAGGGCGGCACGCCGGCGATCATCGAGTCGATCCGCGCCGGGCTCGTCTTCCAGCTCAAGCAGGCCGTGGGAACCGAGCGCATCCGCATCGCCGAGGAGGACTTCCTGCGGCGCGCGGTGCAGCTGTGGTCGGCCAACCCCGCCATCGAGATCCTCGGCAACCTCGAGTCGGAGCGGCTGTCGATCGTCTCGTTCGTCGTGCGCCGGCCCAAGGAGCGCTGGCTGCACCACAACTTCGTCGTCGCGCTGCTCAACGACCTCTTCGGCATCCAGAGCCGCGGCGGCTGCTCGTGCGCCGGGCCCTATGGACACCGGCTCCTCGGCATCGGCCTGGAGCGCTCGCACCAGTTCGAGCGCGAGATCACCAAGGGTCACGAGGGCATCAAGCCGGGCTGGGTGCGCATCAACTTCAACTACTTCATCAGCGAGGCCGTCTTCCGCTACGTGGTGGAAGCGGTGGCCTTCGTCGCCGAGCACGGATGGCGCTTCCTTCCGGACTACCGGTTCAATCCCGAGACCGGCCTGTGGCGCCACCAGCGCGGCATCGTCGAGCCGCTGCTGCGCTTGACGGATCTCTCCTATGACCCGGCGACGGGCGAGCTGCAGCATCCTCGGCACGACGACAGGGCCTCCGAGGCGGCGCTGCCGGGCTACCTCGAAGAGGCGCGCAAGCTGGCGCAGTCGATGCCGGAGTGGACCGAGGTGCCGATCAAGGGGCTGAGCGCGGACTTCGAGACCCTGCGCTGGTTCGAGCTGCCGCCGGAGTGCATGGCGGGCTGAGCCCGGCCTGGGGCACGGGCTGCCTGGCTGCGTCGCGCTTCCGGGGTTCAGCCGGCGCGGCGTCCGCGCACGGTGAGGCTGCGCACCATCACGCTGCCCTTCTCGTACGGCTCGGAGCGGTGCAGCACCTCGACCTGCGTGAACCCGCCGGCCTGGATCGCGGCGCGGTAATCGTCCTCGGGAATCGCCCCGCCATAGCAGGCGGCCCAAGCCGCCGGATCGCCGCGGACGGACTCGGGCAGCGTCTGCTCGGCGATGACGTCCGAGACCACGAAGCGCCCACCGGGCTTGAGTACGCGGTGGATCTCCCGGTACACCGCCGCCTTGTCCGGCGCGTGGTTGATGGTGCAGTTCGAAATGACCACGTCGGCCTGGGCATCCGGGAGATCGAGCGCGGCCAGGTCGCTCTTCACGAAGCGGGCGTTGGCGAGGAAGGGCGGGACGCTCTTGCGGGCGGCCTCGAGCATCGCCTCGGTCAGGTCGACGCCGATGGCGCGCCCGGCGCTCCCGACGAGCCCGGCCGCCTTCAGCACGTCGCGGCCCTTCCCACAGCCCAGGTCGACGAGGGTCTCGCCAGGCTTGGGCGCGGCCAGCTCCAGCGCCTCGCCGCAGGAGAGCGAGCTGCAGCAGGAGGTGGCCAGTCCGGCGTAGCGGCCCTGGATGGCGGACTGCAGGGTGGGGAGCTTGATCTCGGCCATGGGTCTCTCGGGGCGGACGGAAAGGAGTGCGGATTGTAGGCCGGACGGAGCGCGAGCAGGTCGCCCTGGCCCTCGGCAAGCTCGGGGTGGCGTCAGCTCGCGAAGCGCGCGAGCAGCTCCGGCGGCGCCATGCCGATGTGGAAGCCGACGATCTTGCCGGAGTCGATCTCCACGAAGCTGGGCGTGGCCATCACGTTGAGCGCGCGGGCGGTGTCGGTCTCCTGGCTCACGTCGACGACGAAGACGCTCTCGCTCTTCCGGCTCATCTCCTTCAGCCGCGGCGTCACCGGGCGGCAGGCGCCGCAGCCGGGGCTGTGGAAGTAGACGAGGGCGCGGCGGCCGCGTCCCACGTGCTTGCCCAGCGGGCCGGCGAGGCTCGGAACGGCCTTGCCCGTCTGCGAGCGCGCTTTCCAGCGCACGAGCAGCTGCATGCCGGCCATGAGCAGGAAGAAACCGCCGATCGCGGCGGCCACGACAGTCATGAGAGTGCCCATCGACGACCTCCAGAGGACTTGGAGCCTCGACGGGTCCCGATGGATTCGCCGGCGACCGAGGCCCCGGAGGCGGCCGCTCGGCGAGTCCTGTCGAGGTTTCCTGTGCCAGAATTCCCGCGCGCTGGCCGAGGGGCCGGCCGGCCTCCCATCGTGCCCATGCCGGAAGGAGAACCCTTGGCGGATAAGACCGAGTCGCAGGCCTCAGCTTCGGTGCAAGGACCAGGCAGGAGAAGAGGGCGCACGGTCTTGCTGGTGGCGCTCGCCCTCGCAGGGGGCGTGGCGATCGCGGCAGGCCTGGTCCTGGGCCCGAGGGTCCAGGAGGCGCCGACGCTGCTCTCGCTCGTGGAGCCGACCTGCCGGAGGTGCCGCCACACGCTCTCCGTGGGGCTCCAGCTGAAGTGCGTCGAAGAAGGAGGAGAGGCGGAGACGTACTCGGCCATCTCCACCGAGGAGGCCTGCAGCCGCGTCGGAGGGAACTGGCGCGAGGTCTATCACTCGCCGAAGGAGCTCGAGCAGGTCGAGATCGCCCATGTCTGCGAGACCCGGGTGCAGTCGAAGGGATATCTCCCCGGGTGCCAGCCCGACTCCTTGGTGCCGACGCGGCCCGCGGCAGGAGGTGCCGCGGCGGCGAGCCCGAGCCCGAGCTCGCCCGAGGCCGCTGCCGCTGCCGCAACGCCGAGGTGCATGATGGCCCGTCGCTGGCAGGACACCGGAGGCATGACCGGGAGGTGGGTCGAAGAGGCGGGGAGGCTGGAGGTCCTCTTCCACGCCTCGACTCCGGAGCAGTGCGCCCGAGCCGGGGGCGTTTCCGGCGAGGCGTTCCAGTCGAGGCTCAGCCGGCATCGGCCCGGCCAGGCGCAGACGGCGAGCCGCGATTGGGTCTGCCAGGCCGCCGTCCCGTCGCGCGGGGTGGTCCCCAGGTGCGAGGACGTGTGGCAGGAGTAGGCAGGCGCCGGGTGATGCAGGACAAAAGACGAAGCGCGGAGAGGCTCGCCAGGAGCCCCTCCGCGCTCGAACCCCGGGCGGGGTGAAGAATGCCTGCCAGCCTATTCCCAACCACCCTCGCCGCCGCCGATGTGCTGGTTGCTTCCGAAGTTGCTGAGGTTCTTTCGCATGGCGTGGTTCCAGCTGCTCACCGCGCCGCCCTTCTTCGCCGAGCCGCTCTTCGACCCGCCGAGCGAGTTGCTCGAGGAGGCCCACAGGGCGCGCACGTTCTGGCTGAACATGGTCACCACCGCGATGGTCGCGATGGCGATGAGCGCGACGACGATGATGTACTCCGTCTTGCCCTGGCCCTCTTCGCTGCGAATCAGGTCGTTCAGGCGGGTCATCATGGCGTCGCTCCTTGGCGTCGGTTGCCAGCTACTAGAGCGAAGCCCGTGCCAGCCGACCGGCCGCCCTCGTTTCCGAGTGAAGAGCGTCCAGAACTGTAAAGAGCGGTGACAGCGGCGCTGTCCGCGATTCGGACGTCGGCCGGAACCCGGCCAGGGCTGCGCTCGGGCCCGCTCTGTAAAGTGGATTTACTGGCCCAGCAGGTAGCGCAAGGCGCTCGAGATCAAGGTCGCCGGGTCGAGGTCGTCCTCGAACTTGTTGAGCTCCACGTTCTGGCGCTCGGCCTTTCGGCGGGCCTTCGGATCATGCTTGATGCCTTGCCGCGCGGCGCACGCCGGGCATGCCGTGATGCGCTCCCCCATGACCTGTTCGGACACCGGAAACGGCTGGCGGCACAGGTCGCACCAGAAGAGCTTCTGCGGCTCGCTGGCTCGGGCCTCGAGGGTCGCCGCCGGGTTGGCTGAAGCGGGCTCGCGGTTCGCCGCCTTCGAGGTACCGACCGCCGCGACGGTGGCGACTGCGGCGGCGACTGCGGCTCCGGTGTCGGTCGCGGCGGAGGTCGCGCGGGCAGCGGTGGCGCTCGAGGTGGACGGCCCGGGGACGAAGGCGGGCAGGCCGGCGGCGGGGGTCGCGTCGTCGTCGGGCGCGGGCTTGCGGCCCCCGGCGGCCTCCACCAGCGCCTCGTAGGCGGTCGAGTCGAGGAACAACCCGCCGCAGCCCCAGCAGATGTCCACCCTCACCACGTGCGCGTCGCGCGGGTCCATCGGGAACTGGCAGCGCGGGCACTGGCGCTTCTTCTCGATCTGGACCTGGACGCCCGAGTGCGACGGGAGCCTTCCGCCCAGCTGCTCGAGCTCGCCCTTGTCGAGCCACAGCGCGTTGCAGCCGCTGCAGACGTCGATGAGGACGCCCTCCGAGTCGACCTCGATCATCGACTCCGCGCATCCGGGGCAGCGCAGGGAGGTCTGTTTCATCCCAGGAACTCCAGCAGGACGCGCAGCGCCGTCGAGAGCGGATCGGTCTGGCCATGCATGGCGTGATGGTGGTGGCACTCCTCGCTGACCGTCGTCGGCTTGGCCGTGAGGATGGCGACGACCGGCGCGGCGCCCTTGGGGCAGCAGGTCCCGCAGTAGACGACGTCGTCCTTGGCGAAGGCGTGCACCCGGGCGATCCGCTTCTTGCAGGTGTCGCAGGTCACGCGCTGGTGGCGGCTGGGCTCGGTCTTGACGGTGGACTTGAAGGCGCCCATCTGGACCCTCTGCACCGCCGGGCCGAAGCCGGCCACCAGCTGCAGCTCGCCGGGGTCGAACCAGACGCCGGAGCACCCGGGGCAGACGTCGACGTTGACGCCCCTGACGTTGCCGAGGGCCAGGGGCGCCCGGCCGCAGTCGGGGCAGGCGGGGACCTTGCGCTGGCACTTGGGGCAGGTCTGGCTCGCGGTGAGCCTCTCGTGGCAGCCGCGGCAGCGTCCGAGCTTTCCGTGGGAGGCGTCGGCCACCGCGCGGACCGTCTCCTCGGCGGCGACCTTGCGGAACTGGGCCTGGCTGAACCACAGGCCGCCGCAGGTGCGGCAGGCGCCCAGCTCGACCTGGTCCACCTTCACCGCGTTCAACGGCTGGGTGCATTCGGGGCAGTTCACGGCGAGACCTCCGTCCTCTCGGGGCTGGCGATGGGCGGCGCGGGCGCCCGCGGTGCTGCCGGCGTCGCCTTCTCGAGCTTCTGAATCCACTGCCAGCCGAACGCCCCTGGCCGCAGGGTGAGTTGGACCGCGTCGCCCGCGGAGAAGCGCTCGAAGGTGTCGCGCGAGACGTCGAGGCCGATGACGTCCTTGGGGTCGGCCGGGTGGAGCCAGCAGCTCACCTGCAGCGAGGCGCCTTCCGTCGGGCCGCGGTGGTGCGTCTTCTTGCCCTGGACGCCGACCACGGCGTGGACCGCGGGGCCGCCGTCCAGGAGCGCGTTGGCCGCGAAGAAGGCCTCCGGGACCAAGACGAGGAGCGGGTAGAAGCTCATCAGCACGATGACCAGGAGGTTGCGCAGGCTGCGCGAGTGGCCGCGGACGTAGGCCCAGACCAGCGGGATGGCGATCAGCCACCCGATCCCCACATAGCCGTGGACGCGGTCCTGCGTCGTGTGGAGCGCGGGCGAGCCGTAGTCCACGAGGCCCGTGGGCAGGAGGTAGCGGCCGCAGACGCCGGCGACGAAGAAGAGGACCACGAAGCCCATCAGTCGGTCGCCGCGCGCCCGGCGCTCCGGGTTCAGCTCGGCGGAGTCGAAAGCCGGCAGCGCGGCCCTGAGCGGCGCGAGCAGCTCCAGCGCCGAGGCGACCGGGGCCTTGAGCTCATCGGGCTTCTGGAGCCTGCGGCCCGTCAGGGCGAGCCCGTCCGGCCCCAGCGTCACGGAGAAGTAGCCCGCCTGGAGCAGCGAGGACAGCGCCCGGCGGACCTCGCCCTCGCCCAGGAGCCTGTGCAGCACGCGAGCGGACTCACTGCTCTCCAAGTAGACCTTGGCGTCGAACTCGGGGTCTCCGGTCTGGAGCTCGCGGTTGATGCGCAGGCGCTTGCCGAAGCGGTCGAGCGCGGTCTCGTGGCGCGCCACGAGCCGGGGCAGGGCGGGGCCCGGCAACACGACCGAGAGCAGGTCGGCGTTGCCGCTCGGCCTGATGCAGATCTCGGCTTTGATCCCCGCGACCTCGACGGGGATGGCCCAGACCTTTCCCTTCGTCCCGGGCAGATCGATCTGCCTTGGCGGCTCCTCGAGGCCCAGCTCGGTCGCCAACTTCACGAGCCGCGGCTGCTGGTTCGCCCTCCGCGAGCGCATGGCGAGCGGAGCGATCACCAGGAGGCCCAGGGCCAGCGACCCGAGCACGAAGGCGGCCAGAACCGGGTAGTCCATGGCCCCAGACCGTAGCACGCGCCAGGAGCAGCCGGCCCGCGCGCCTGGCACCGTCGGGCGGCCTGCTTCCCGGGAAAGAACCGCCGGGCGAGTCCTAGGTCCGAGGGATCAGCGCCATCGCTGCGGGCCGGAGCAGACCCGGGCTTGCTTCTACAAGCCCGACTCGTGGGCCCGGTTCGATCTCGCCGCCCGGACGATGACGCTATCGGCGGGCCGGAGGCAGGGAGGCCGCGAAGAGGCCTCCGCCATCCGCGCTCAGGGAGCGAGCTTCACGATGTCCAGGGCGTAGTCGTAGTTCGCCGGCAGGTCCAGGTCCGCCGCGGTCATCGCCTGCTCGGTCGTGTAGACGTACGGCTTGAGGAAGTAGCCGTTCTGGTCCTTCTGCAGCGGCGCGGTGACGCGGACCTTGCTGCCGTTGGCCAGGCCCATGGGGTCCATGATCCCGAACTGGCTGACCTTGAGCTTCACCTTGCGCGCGGTGCCGTAGGTCAGGTCGAACTCGCGGTTCTCGGCGCTGGAGCCGAGCTTGTAGTTCCCGAGGGTGCCGTCGACCTGGACGTACTCGGACTCGTGCTCGACGCCGAGCGTCTCGTCGCTGATGACCTGCACCAGCGTCTCGCGCACGGTCTTGAGGTCCAGCGTGGTCGCGCCGCGGGTCATCGAGAACGCGGTGACCTCCTTGAAGCCCGAGTCGTCGATGACCCGGGTCGCGGTCAAGTCGATGGTGGGGTAGCCGCTCGCGCTCGGGTCCGGGTAGATGGGGAACAGGGGCTTGGTGTTCCCGGTGACGACGAAGATCGCCGGCCCGGCCTGGTCCTTCTGCACGAAGAAGCCCTTCCAGTTGTTGGGCTGGTCGCGGAAGAAGGTCATGGTCACGCCCTTGACGCGGATGGCGCACACGCCGCTCGCCGCGCGCAGGTCGGCGAGGGTCCCGTCGGCGTTGTCCGGGCCCTGGGTGGTGAAGGTCGAGTTGAAGTCCGCGGCCAGCGTCGCGCCGGAGACGGCCTTCACGCCGCTGGCGCCGCCGGTGAGGCGCAGGTGGTAGGTGCGCTCGAGCTCGAGCGTCTTCGCCGGGTCGAGCGTGAAGGTGACCGTCGGGTTGGCGGTGAGGTCGAGCTTGCCGGTCTCCGGGAACGAGAGGTCGGCGTACTTGCTCAAGCGGAACGTGCCGGCGGTGCCGGGGTAGCTCAGGAAGAGCCGCGACGGCTGGATGGGCTTGTTGAAGGTCACGGTGACGGTGGTGACCTGGCTGACGCCGGCCGCGGCGTCGGCGGGGGTAACCGAGACGACCTCCAGCGGCGAGTCGTCGGGGCCGGCGCCGGTGGTGAAGGTGGAGGTGAAGTCGTCGGCCATGGTGTTGCCGACCTCGTCCTTGACGCCGCTGGCGCCGCCCTTCACGACCAGCGTGTAGAGGGTGTTGGCGGTCAGCGCCGCCTGCGGCTGGAAGATGAAGGACGGATCGCCCGAGGCGTCGCGCTGCATCGCGACCGGCGAGCCCCCGGCGGAGAGCTGGACGGTGGTCGGCGCGGTGATCGAGTTCTGCGCCATCTTCCGGTTGAAGGTGATGACGATGGCGGTGTTGGTGGGCAC
>DASXVQ010000141.1:0-4578 GCA_036504155.1 Myxococcales bacterium | reverse complement strand
CGCCGCGCCCGGGAGCGAAGCTGGCCGAATTCGATTTCGCGAGGAGAAAGCGAACCAAGAAGTTAGGTCCCACGGCCTCAGAACGCGGTTCTCCTATGAGAAGCGACGGAATCGGGGCCGAATCCCGGGAACTCACGCTAGAGGGAGCACGCGACCGATGATGACTCTCACGCTAAACAGGTCAGACGTCTTGGTTGGCGAGGGCCTCCTCGCCGAGGTTGCCGACCGGGCGGCCGCAAAGGGTCTTCGGTTCATCTCCGTGCTCGGGAAGATCTTCAGGGTGGAGAATGGGCGAGCAATCGGCTCGTCGCTTCAGCTCTGCAGGGTGAAAGTGACACTTGCTGAGGAGTGACCGTGAGCGCGCGCGACTTCGGGGACGCGCTGCCCTGTGAGCTTCTCCGGCCCGCTACGCCCTCCAGGCCGCATTCCCGCTCCATGCGCGTCCGGCGCGGGGGCAGATCGTGGCCGCACCTGTTGCCCTATCGCGGCACGGCGGGAAGCGAGGCTTCCATGGGCGGCTGACTGCTGCTGCTCGCGGGCGATCGAGGACCTCGAGCGATCAGGGGGGGGCGGGCCCGCTGCGACTTGAGTCAGCGGGCCGGCTCACGAGGCTTCGTCGCCAGGCGAGCGACGAAGGAGAGCGAGCGCAAGGCCTGCTCGCTGGACGGCTCCTTGGACACGCCCTGCGCGCACATCAGATGAGCTCGGCCGCATGAGAGCACGACCAGGCCGCCAGGTTCGCAGTGCGTGATCGGGCGGCAGCTCACGCAGCGACGGCTCGACGCCTGTTCGGCTGACCTTGTCTTGGCCTCCCGCGTCAGGGACCGGCAGCCGCGCTTCGCCCGATCACGACCCCGTCCTCCTCGTCTGGGTCGGCCCGGTACCCTCGTGAACTGTCTTCACACCGAGGCGGGGTGCGACAGGGCCATCATGGCGCGCAGCTCGCGTCGCAGCGTCTTGCCGACCGGGCTCTTGGGCAGTTCGCGAAGGAAGGCGACCGCGCGCGGCAGCTTGTAGGGGGTGAGCAGTGGCCGGCAGTACGCAATCACCTCCTCGGCGGTCAGCGGGGGGGACCGGGGAACGACGAAGGCGCGCACCACCTCGCCGGTGCGCTCGTCGGGGACGCCAATCACGGCGACGTCGGCGACGTTCGGGTGCGTGGCGATGCAGGCCTCGACCTCGGCGGGGAAGACCTTGAATCCGCTCACCACGATCATGTCCTTCTTGCGGTCGGTGATGCGCAGGTAGCCGCTCTCGGCCATCGTGCCGATGTCGCCGGTGTGCAGCCAGCCGCCTTCGAGGGTGCGCTGCGATTCCTCCGGGCGCTGCCAGTAGCCGAGCATCACCTGGGGGCCGCGGACGAGGATCTCCCCGCGCTCGCCGGGTCCAAGCGCGGCGCCGTCCTCGCCGACGATGGTCACCTCGGTCCCGGGCAGCGGCAGGCCGGCCCCGCCAGCCTCCTGCATCGATCGCCGCGGGCCGCCCTCGCCGGGGACGAAGGGATTGAAGGTCACCAGCGGGCTCGATTCGCTCAAACCGTACCCCTCGACGACCACGGAGCCGACCCGCTCCTCCCAACCCTCGCGCACCGCCGGCTCGACCTCCATGCCGCCGGCAAAGACGACCTTCAGCCCGCGCGGAGGCTGCGCCACGAACCAGGGCTCGCGGAGGAGCCCCTTGAGCAAGGTGTTCACGCCGGTGGTCCAGGTGATCTTGTGCCTGAGCGCGGGCTCGAGGTTCCGGAGCGGGCGCGGGTTCGGGACGAGGACGTTGTGGAAGCCGCAGTGGAACGAGTACAGGTGGTTAATCGTGAAGGCGAAGACGTGATAGAGCGGCAACACCGTCAGCACGGTCTCGTCGCCCTCGTTGAGGCATCCGCGAGTGATCTCTGCAATCTGCGCGAGGTTCGCCAGCAGGTTTCCATGGGTGAGCATCGCGCCCTTGCTCACCCCGGTGGTTCCGCCGGTGTACTGCAGCAGCGCGACGTCGTCGCGGCCCAGCGGCACCTGCACCGGCCCGTGGCGTTCGAGGTCGGCCCGTCCCTGCTTCAGCGCTGACGCCAGCGAGACGGAGGGCCCCCGCACCGCAGGAATCTCGCGCGACAGCCTGAGCTTGGTCCGGATCAGCGCGCCCTTCAGGGGCGAGAAGAAGTCGGCCACCTTGCCGAGCACCACCAACGGCACGCCGGCGGCCTGCGCCGCGCGCGAGATCTTGTCGCCGAACTTGTCGAGCCCGACCACGACGCTGGGGCTGCAGTCGCGCAGCTGCTCGAGCAGTTCGTGCTCGGTGTACAGCGGGTTCGAGTTGACCAGGACCACGCCCGCCTTGAAGGCGCCGAGAGAGCAGACGACGTAGGCCGGGCAGTCGGGCAGCGAGATCAAGACCCGCTCGCCCCGCTTGATCCCCTTCGCGCGCAGGAAGGCGGCGAACGCCTCCGAGCGTTCATGCACCTCCTGGAAGGTCAGGGAGGCTTCCATGCCGTTCGGCAAGACCATCGTGCAGGCGCGGCGCTCCCCGTGTCGGAGGGCCGAGGCGCGCGCCATCTCGGCCAGGCTTTGGTGGGGCAGCGGGCGAGGCTCGGCGCTCACGCCCGCCGGATAGGAAGCGACCCAAGGGCGTCGGGGTGAAACGGTTTGGCCCGGAAAACGGTCCATGTGCCTCTCCCGTGAGCGGAACTTTCCTCCGCGGGAAAGGGACTACGTCCCGGCTGCGAGCCCGACAACCCGCCTCCTTCACCAGGAGCCCGAGCTGTCCGCCAGCAGGCACGTCGGCTGCGATCCGCGGCGGGGCCGCGCATGGAAACTGGCCTTCCTCGTCCGATACAACCTCCGCCCGCCACCCGTGTCCCTCCGAAATGCTCGAGCAGCGCGTCAGGGATGCGTCAAAGCAGGGCCTAGCGGGCAGCGGGGCGGCTGCCGGATCCGTCGGCATCCCGCGGTCACGCCTGATGGAGCCGATCACGCGTTCGGCGAAGGGATTCTTGCCAGGCCAGAGCGGTGGGCGCTGAGGACTTCGGTGAGGCCCATCCGCCTTGGCTCTGGCGCGCAGGAGAGCGCCAGAAGAGGGTCCCCCTCGAACATTGCGGGAGAGGCGTCGACGGACTCAGTGGGCCGTCGGACCGGAGATGCGGATGCCTTCGGCAGCGTATCGTTCGAAGTCGGCGGGGTTGCGCGTCGCGATGCGGGTGACGCCGCTGCCGAGCATGGTCGCCACGATGTGGCAATCGTGCATCTGCTTGCCGCGCACGGCGTACGTCTCGACCAGCCGCTCCCAATGCCGCAGAACGCCCTTGTCCTCGAACAGAAGCGTCGTTGCGACCAGCCAGTCATCGAGAGCGGCCAGCGCCTCGCCGGTCGTGTGGACCTGACCGCCGATGGGCGCGCGGGTAAGCGAGACCATGAACTCGCGGCAGACCTGGAGGCTCATGCAGGGCGCCGCCCCGCTCTCGGCAAGCTGGGCAAGGAAGGACAGGGACGGCAGGTAGGCGGGATGGCTCTGGACCGACGCCGCCACGATGAGGCTGGTGTCGAGGAAGACGGACTCAGCGGCCATCGTCGCCGTACAGGTCTTCTCGCGTGAGGGGGCCGCCGTCCCAGTGCGTGCCGCCAGCGAGAACGGGCGGCTTCCAGCCTTGGGGGAACGGACGGAACCGGTCTGCCTGGGTGGCGGCCGAAATCACCGTCGCCCGCTCCTCAGGCGTGAGGTCGGCCAGTTCCTTGGCGAGTCGCTCCAGCTCTTTGGCGTCCTTCGACATACCCGGAATCTACACCGTGGCCGCGCGTGCCTCCAAGGCGGCCCCGGGACTCGCCTTCGGCCGCCTCCAGAGGTGTGGTTGCCCGCGTGGCTACCACCACCGGCAAGAAGGAAGGCATGGGCTGCATCGCTTCGCGGACCTGGGGGTGGGCAAGAAGGACGGGCGGCAGACGGTGGAGAACCAGCGCCCCGACGTCGGGGCCCTGGCCGCTGGCTGGACCATCGAGCAGGTCTTCGAGGACCGAGAGAGCGCCGCGCGTAGGCGGCCGGGCCTGGAGCGGAGGCACTCGGCCCTGCGCGCCGGCAAGCTCGGACCGGCGCCGACTTGAGGCGCCAAAAGAGTCGGAATCCTGCGCAGTGCCAGCGCAGCACCGTCGCGGGCTGGACGAAGGCCGCGTGGGCCGCAGGCCGGTCTCGGG
The DNA here is from genome assembly GCA_036504155.1 of Myxococcales bacterium. GTDB lineage: Bacteria > Myxococcota > Myxococcia > Myxococcales > UBA5297 > JACRCT01. The sequence goes on along the minus strand of DASXVQ010000141.1, from coordinate 406 downwards.
CAAGCCTGCCCAGGGCTTCGGGAGGTGCGGAACCCTGGGTCGAGGTAGGGCCCCCAGTCGAGGACCTGCAGCAAATCCGCGCGCTTGCCCTCTTTCAGGATCCTGAATCCGTGTGCAGGGATCACAAGCCGGCCGTCTTTTCAGGATCCTGAGACGCCATGGTCCGGCCGCCGCAGGATGCGCTTTCAGGATCCTGAAAAGCTGCTGTCACCCCACATCTTCAGCCGGCGGAGGTGGGTAGAGCCCGCCCTCCGTGGCGGGGGTCGTAGGGTTGATCCACTTCGGTAGACGGTTGGGTTGTGGTCAATCTACTTGGTCGTCGTAGTAGTCGTCGATGCGTCTGGGTCGATGATCTCCTCCGTGGGGGGCTGTGGATTGAGGGGAGCGCGAGGGGAGACTCGTAACC
>DASXVQ010000140.1:0-48860 GCA_036504155.1 Myxococcales bacterium | reverse complement strand
CACTCGCTACTACGACAGGCAGGGCCTGCCGAGGCTATCTTGTTGAACCTCAACCAACCGAACCGCCGGATGCGGACCCGCACGTCCGGTGGTGTGGCAGGGGACTGACGGGGACGAACCCCGTCAGCCCCTATGCCGATTTCGCGAGCGCGGTCGGCGTCCGCGGGCCGACTCCGGGCCTCGGGCCTCGGGCCTGAAGCCTAGGCCGGGAGCTCTCCCGCCAGCCGCCCGCGTGCCTCCGCCGTCCACAGCGGCAGGTGCTTCTGCGCGAGCAGGAGCGCGAAGGGCGAGTCGGGCCGCAGCAGCTCCCAGACCGAGGTCGGCGACTTGGCCTCGAAGCCGCGGAACTGCACCTGCCCCGCGCGCCGGAACAGCGCCGCCCGGTCGACGTCGCCGTCGGGCGGCAGCGTCACGATGATCTCCAGCGAGTCCTGCACGAAGACGAACAGGTCGCGGAACTCGGCGTCCAGCTCCTCCACCTGCAGCACCCGGCGGAACCAGGTGCGCGAGGCCGAGGTCTGCGTCAGCAGCGCCGCCAGCGCCTCGCCGGAGAGCGCCTCGCCGGTGTTGTAGATGTCGGACAGGCTGGAGAGGACCTCGGCGGGCTGGCCGTCGCCCATGGCCATGGCCCGCGCCAGGTCGCGCAGCACCATCTCGGCGATGGCCTTGGCCGCCTCGCGCGCCCGGTTGGGCTCGCGGTCGCGCACCGCGCCGTCGATGAGCTCGGACAGCTCCGACGGGAGCAGCAGGTTGTAGGCGGAGTCCACGTACACGCGGAAGGGCAGCTCCAGGCGCGCGTTGTTCCCCTCCACGCGCGCCCGGGCCAAAAGGCCGTCGAGCTTGCTCTTGATGATGCCGTTGCGCGCCGTGCCGCGCGCCGCCTCGTTGATCTTCTCGGCGATGGCGACCTTGACCTGGCCGAACTGCTGGTCGGCCATCGAGGCGATCTCGGCGTTGGCCCCGAAGGTGATGAACAGGCCCGCCTCGAGCCCTCCGCCCCGGCTGGCGCGCACCTCCTCGTCGAGCGAGCGCAGCTGGCCCTTGGCCCAGGCGCGCGCCTCCGCGGCCCGCCGCTCCAGCTCCTTGAGATGGTTGCGGTCCTCCACCAGCGCCAGGTCGGCCACCAGCTTGTCGCGCGAGGGGCCGAACAGGTTCTCGATGCGCGAGAAGAGCTCCTTCTCCCGCGCCTTGAGCGCCGCGACGGCCTCCTGGTGGCGCTGCGCCTCGGGGGCGCGGCCGCGTTGCGCCGCCTCGCGCCGGCGCCCCTCCAGCTCCGCCACCCGCAAGGCCAGCGTCCCGAAGAGCGTCCGCTCCAGGTCCGCCACCGGCATCGCCTGCTTGGACTGCATGCCGCGCTCGAGCGCGGTGGCCTCCGAGCGCAGCCGCTCCAGCTCCGCGCGCAGGCGCGCCTCCACCTCGGCGCGGCGGGTGTCCACGTCGCGCCCGTCGGTGCCGGTGCGGCTGCGCAGCTTCTCGGCGTAGGCGCGGCACAGGCGCTGGATGTCCTGGGCCAGGTCCACCAGCGCCGCCATCTCGCCGGAGAAGACCGCGGCGTCGCCGAGCAGGTTCTGCAGCACGAGCTGCGTCTCGCCGCCCAGCCCCTCGACCCGCTTGGAGGCCGCCGCGAGGATGGGCTCGTAGAATTCGGTGCGCAGGAACTCGGCCATCACGAGCTCCTTGGCGCGGTAGGTGCGCTGGGTGAAGCCCTTGAGGTCGATGAACAGGTGCCCCTGCGTCTTCTTCACCGGCGTGCGGCGCACCGGCTTGCCGTCGGTGGACAGCCGGTAGAGCCGGCCCGCCAGGTAGTCGGAGACCAGCTGCTCGCGGGTGTACTCGGCGCGGCGGTCCTTGAGGCGGGTGCGCGCCCGGTCGGTGCACTCCACCATCACGCGGTCGAGGGCGAGGACGGAGTAGGCGGTGGCGACGTCGGGGACCGTGTCCTCGCGCAACGCGCCCTTCTTGAGCGAGTCGGCCAGCGCCGCGGTCGCCGCCTCGCCGGCCGCGTCGGGCTTGAGGGACTTGGCGAACCGGGCCAGCCGGCCGAGCAGCGCCTTGGGCTCGGAGAGCGCGGTGCACAGGGCCTCGGTGTTCACCGCCACCGAGACGAGGGCCGCCGACAGGTCGGCGTCGTGCCCGTCGTAGATCGCCAGCCAGTCGAGGGCCCGGCGGCGCATGAGCATCACGCCCCCGGCCTCCGCCGCGCGCCGGTACAGGTCCGGATCGGCGTGGAAGGCCTCGGCCAGCCGCCGCTCGCCGCCCCGCGGGTCGGGGTTCTCCTCGAGCAGGGCCAGCCACACCCGGTCCGCCGCGCTGGCGAAGAGCTCGGAGAGGCCCCAGGGGTTGATGTCGAAGAGCAGCGGCTGCTGGCGGAACGAGTAGAAGGAGAGCGGGCAGAGCAGCGCCCGGGCCTGCAGGGCGTAGGAGGCCGGGGCGGCCGCGAGGGCCTGGGCCAGCGCCGCCTCGACCAGCGAGAAGAGCGCCGAGCCGACCGTGCGGTCGATGCGCTCGAGCGGGAACTGGCGGGTGACCAACGCCTTGGCGCGCGCCTTCTTGGTCTCCAGGTGGGAGATGGTCCCCAGGATTCCCAGCGCGAGCAGGGCGGGGGCGCTCCCGGCGCCGGCGCGCCCGTCCTCTTCGAAGAGGCGGGTGTAGAGCAGCGAGAGCCGGTCGAACAGCGGGCCGCCGTGGCCCCGCGGGATCCAGGCCTCGAAGAGGGTGGCATCGAGCACGGCGTCGAGGAAGACGCCGCGCCGGGCCGCGAAGAGGCCGGGCGAGCCCTCGGTGAACGGCGCCAGCGACCAGCTGGGCGGCCGCAGCCCGCGCCCGCCGATCTCCACCTCGGGGGTGGACGAGGGGCGGTTCTCCACGGCCTCGCGGCGCCGGCGCAGCAGGTCCGTCAGGTCGTCGACCGCGAAGTTCGCCAGGTCGTTGAAGTCGTCGTCGAAGGCGAATGGGTAGGCGGCGTCGGCCGCCGTCTCGCCCAGGCGGAACGGCAGCCCGAGGAAGATGGGGTCCACCCAGTGCGCGAGCTCGAGGCCCGGCACGTTCATGAGGGCGCGGTAGAGCTCGGCGCGGCCCGACGGCCAGTCGGAGACCGCCCCCGCTGACGGGTATCCCAACGTTCCTCCAAGACCCCCACCGGCCCTAGATGAAAGCGGAAGATACCATGCCCGGCGCGTCCGGGGCTTCAGGGCGCCGCGCGGGCGAACACCTCGGTGAGCAGCACGTTGTCGATCTCGCCGCGCTTCACCCGCGCCGTGCCCAGCCCCACCAGGTCGACCGCCGGGTCGAGGACGTTGGACAGGTGGCCCGGAGAAGCCTCGATGCTCCGGTGGGCGTCCAGCGCCGAGCCGGCCTCGCCCAGGTTCTCGGCGGCCCGGCGGAAGGCGAACCCCACCCGCGCCAGCCGCGCCGTCAGGTCCCCGGAGACCGGCGAGACGTGCGCGAAGTAGCCCAGCTTGGCCATCTCGGCCGAGTGGTCGGAGGCGACCGAGTCGAGGGTCGCGCTGCGCGCCAAGGGCTTGAGGCCGGCGGCCTTGCGGCGGGCGTTGAGGGCCGCCAGGACCTGGGCCTCGGCCTTGGCCAAGTCGTCGTTCTCGGCGACGGGGCCGGCGGTCGCCGTGGCCGCGGCCCGGACCTCCCGGTCGGAGCCCGCCAGGACGCGGAAGAGCGCCGCCACCTCCGGGCCCTTGATGCTCTGGGCGACCACCTCGACCGAGTACTCGCCGGGCGCCGGGAAGGCGACCTGGGCGGAGAAGAGGTTGCGCTCGCCGGTGTCCTCGGGCGCGGTCTGGATGACCCCTCGCGGTCCCGAGACGACGACCCGGCCGTCGTAGAGCGGGAAGACCAGCCGGCCGGAGAGGAAGAAGCTCGTGCCCACCGAGACCCTGCGCGGGAAGGGGTCGAGCATCGCCTTGCGGTCGGCGAGCAGCACGATGGCGACCTCCGGCTCGCCCTGGGCGACGCCGGTCCCCAACCGCGTCGCCGGCATGCTGGCCAGGTCGGTGCGCGCCTCGATTGCGGGGACCGCCAGCCCGGCGGCGGGCGAGCGGGCCGCGATGATCCGGGGCATCGGATCCCATCCGCCGGCGAGCGAGACCTCGCGGGCCACCGCATCGCTCGCGGTGGCGGCCGAGAGCCCGTCCGCGGCGGCGCGCCTGGCGATGGCCTGGGCCGCCCGGCCCAGGGCCGCGTCGAAACGGGGGACCCCCTGCGTCCCGGAGGCGCGGTAGGCCCGCACCACCGCCGCCTCCAGACGAGCCTCGGAGCGGGTCGGTGGGGAGCCTGCGGCGGTGCCGTCGTCGGCCCCGGCGGCAGGCGAGGGGACGGCCCAGGCGGCGACGACGACCCCGGCCGCGCCGAGGGCAAGGGCAAGGGCGGATCGCGTGGCGGTCATGCTTCCCGGCCCTCGGTGACGAAGTGGATGACGCGCACGGCCCCCGGCCCGAGCCGCGCGTTGAGACGCTCGCGCAGCGTCGCTTCTTCGGCGGCGAGGATGGCGGCGAACTCCGGGCGGACGGACACCGTCAGCGCCCCGTCCACCAGTCGCACGGGCCGGGCGTGAGCGGCCAAGCCCTCGCCGATGGCCTCCCCCCAGACGGGGGATAGCAGGCTGGCCGACCCGACCTCGGCGACCTGGCGCAGCGCCTTGGAGAGCGAGGACTTGAGATCGCGGAACTCGGAGCGGGCCATGGGATGGGGTAGCGCCTGGGCAGCAGGCGCGTCAAGGGCGCAAGGCGCAGGCGGCGGTTGAAAAGCCGGGTCGGGTCGGGCACGATCCCCGCTGGCCGCGCGTTTCGAGCGCGGCATTTCCTTTCAAGGCCATGGCCAACGACCCCAAAGCGGATTCGACCAAGTCAGCCGCGGCGGCCGCCACCGGCCCCGTGACTGGCAAGTCCGATGCCGCTCCGGAGCGTGCGCCCGGCCCCGAGGAGAAGCGGGCCCGCTGGATCAACCGGGCCGCGAACCTGGCGGTGCTGGGGTTGGTGGCGCTGGCCTGCGCCTACCTGCTCACCCCCGGCTTCTTCGCCCAGCGCATCCCCTACGGCGACGACTCCATCGGCCAGTTCTCGAACACGGTGGTCAAGGCCACCCGCGACTACGACATCCCGGACGAGGAGACCACGCGGCGCAAGCGCGACGAGGCCCGCGACGCCATCCTGCCGGTCTACGACTACGACGTGACGGTGGCCGAGGCGGCGGTGGAGCGCGTCCGCTCGGCCTTCAAGTACCTGCGCGACGTGGGGCACGACGCCGAGGCCAAGCTGAAGGCGGCGGCCCCGCCCGACGCCCGCCTGGAGGCGCCGAAGAAGGCGGCCGGGCTCGCCAAGAAGGACGAGCCGCCCACGCCGGCCACGGCGCTGCCCGAGGCGCTCGCCCGCGTCTTCTCCGAGCACCGCGAGGAGTGGCAGCGGCGGCTCGAGACGCACCTGGACGAGGAGTCGTTCAAGGCGTTCGCCGAGGCGCGCTTCTCCGAGGAGGTCGAGCACGAGGCCGAGAAGCTGGTGACGCGGGCCAACGGGCAGATGGTGGCCGACTACCGCGAGCCCTTGGCGCTCTCCGCCGGCCGCGGCATCACCGTGCGCCGCAAGAGCGGCGGGGTGGTGGTGGGCGAGAAGGTGCTCAACGACGTCAGCGCCGTGCGCGACCAGAACGAGATCCGCGCCGAGGCCGAGCGCTGGGCCTCCGACCTGTCGGTGGACCTGCCCGCGTCGCTGCGCCGGGCGCTGGCCACCCTGGCCTCCCGCGAGGTCCGCGCCAACCTGCGCAACAACCGCGAGGAGACCGAGGACCGGCGCAAGGCCGCCAGCGAGTCGGTCAAGCCGGTCGTCATCCAGCTCAAGAAGGGCGAGAAGATCATCGGGGACGGCGAGCGCATCGAGCACCGCCACCTGGTCATCTTCGCGGCCATCCGCAGCCAGACCAAGATCGAGGACAGCCTGTTCGTGCGCCTGGGCGGCGGCCTGTTCGCGATGCTGCTGGTGGCGGTGTCCTACTTCTTCGCGCGCTCGTCGCTGCGCCGCTTCCGCCCCACGCGCAAGGACGCGCTCTTGGGCGCGCTGACGATGGTGACGACGCTGGGGCTCATCAACCTGTCGATCACCATCGCCGACGCCCTGCGCGACCGCTTCCCGCAGATCGGCAACGAGACGCTCTACTACGCGGCGCCGTTCGCGTTCGGCGCGATGCTCATCCGCTTCGTGCTCACCAGCGAGGCGGCGGTGGTCTACAGCATCGTCTTCGCCGGGCTGGCCGGGGTGCTGGTGGGCAACTCGCTGGAGTTCTCGCTGTACGCGCTGATGGGCTCGCTGGTGGCCTCGGCGCGGGTGGCGCGGGCCAAGGACCGCGCGGCGCTCTTCCGGGCCGGGCTCTACACCGGCGCCGTCAACGCGGTGGCCGTGCTCTGCTTCGCGCTGCTCTCCAGCAAGGTGGACGGGTGGGGGACCTTCGTCGCCTGCTTCGCCGGTTTCCTCGGCGGGGCGCTGGCGGTGCCCATCCTGGTCATGGGCGTGACCCCGCTGGTAGAGGCCGCCTTCGGCTACACCACCGACATCAAGCTGCTCGAGCTGGCCAACCTGAACCACCCCGCGCTCAAGGAGCTCATCGTCCAGGCGCCGGGCACCTACCACCACTCGATCATCATCGGCAGCCTGGTCGAGGCCGCGGCCGAGGCCATCGGGGCCAACCCGCTCCTGGCCCGGGTCTGCGCCTACTACCACGACATCGGCAAGGGCAAGAACCCGCTCTACTTCGCCGAGAACCAGCGCACCGAGAACCGCCACGACAAGCTCGCGCCGCAGATGAGCGCGCTCATCATCAAGCGCCATGTCACCGACGGCGTGGAGATGGCGCGCCAGTACAAGCTGCCGCGCCAGGTCGCCGACGCCATCCCTCAGCACCACGGCACTCGGCTGGTTGGCTACTTCTTCCACAAGGCCCTCAAGGACCAGGAGGGCAAGACCGACGCGCAGAACGTCGAGGAGACGCTGTACCGCTACGGCGGGCCCAAGCCGCAGACGCGGGAGGCGGCGCTGGTGATGATCGCCGACGCGGTCGAGGCCAGCTCCCGCGCCATGCAGGAGCCCTCGCCGTCCAAGCTGCAGGCGCTCGTCCAGAAGATCATCAACGGCATCTTCGCCGACGGGCAGCTCGACGAGTGCGACCTGACCCTGCGCGACCTCAACGAGATCGCCCGCGCGTTCTACCGGACCCTGGGCGGCATCTACCACACCCGCCCCGACTACCCGCCCGCCGCCATCGCCGGCGCGCCCAGGCCCGCGCTGGCCGAGGTCAAGGACGGCAAGGTCGAGCCGCCGCCCAGCAAGCCCGAGGAGCCCAAGCCGGGCGCCGAGGCCAAGAAGCTGCAGGGCGTCTAGCTAGAGCAGGGCCCGCAGCTGGCTCAGGTCTTCGATCCGCGCGTCCCCGTCGATCCCCAGGCCCACGAAGAACACCCCGGCCGCCCGGGCCGACTCGCGGTCGTAGCGCGAGTCGCCCACCAGCCAGGCGTCCGCGGCGGCCACCTCCAGCGCGGCGAGCGCCGAGAGCGGCAGGTCGGGCGCGGGCTTGGGGTGGGGGACGAGGTCGGCGCAGGCCAGGTGCTCGAAGGACCGCTCGATGCCGGCCGCGCGCAGGATGGCCGGCGTCAGCGTCGAGACGGTGTTGGTCACCAGGGCCAACCTCTTCCCGGCGGCCCTCAGGTCCGCGAGCAGCGCCGCGGCGTCGGGGTGGACCCAGATCGAGTGCGCATGGCGCGGGAAGGTGTCGGTGTAGAAGCGGTCGAGGTCGGCCACCGCGCAGGACAGGCCGAACTCGCGCACGTCGGCGATGGTGCCCTGGCCGAAGGTCGGCTCGAACTCCTCGCGGGTCACCGGTCGGCCCCGGAAGACCCTGCCGGCCTCCTCGACGGAGCGGAACCAGGCCTCCTTGCTCTTCACCAGAACGCCGTCGAGGTCGAAGAGGATCGCGCGCGGTTGCATGGGCGCGGAGTATAGCCGGCCGCGCGAGGCCGCAAGAGGCCCGACGGCCCCGATTTTCCTCCGCTTCTTGGGGGGTCCGCCGCTTGACGGCCCTCCGAGCGGACGCCTAGAGTGGAGCGCTCGTTTCCGGCCGGAACAGGCGACCTTCGCACGCCAAGTTCTCGAGGTTCACCATGCGCCACAGCAAGTGGTTCGTCGTCGCTACGCTCTCGATTCTCGCGCCCTGGATGCCCGGCTGCGACTGCGGCGGGGAGACGACCGCGGCGCTCGGCCTGGGGCGGATCATCGAGCTCGGCGCGTCCGGCGAGAGGAACGAGGTCGAGGAGATCACCGTCAACTTCGGCGCGGTCATTCTCGACAGCCGCGTGGAGCGCAAGGTCGTCATCCGCAACATCGGCTCCTCGAACATGATGCTCAGCTCGCTCGAGCTGAGCGACCCGTTCCCCACCGTCTTCAACTACGACATCCCCGCCGCCTACGAGGTCGAGGTGCAGACCGAGAAGGAGGTGTCGGTCTTCTTCGAGCCCAAGGAGGTCGGGGTCTACGAGGCCACCATCCGGGTGCTGCTCGACGGGGCCAGCAACGACGTCCTCTCGATCCACCTCAAGGCGAGCGGCATCGAGGGCGGCTGCACCATCACCCCGGCCGACACCGCCGACTTCGGCAACGTCGCCCTGGGCACCTCGTACGTGATGATGATCAAGATCGCCAACGGCAGCGAGGTCGACTGGAAGGTCAACGTCGAAAAGATCCTCGAGGACGCCGACAAGGGAGTCTTCGTCTTCAACAACTTCACTCCCGGCGAGATCACCGTGCCCATGCACGGCGAGGTGCTGGTCCCCATCGAGTTCAAGCCCAACCACGTCGGCCTGCACTACGCGGCGCTGTCCATCCCCGCGCCGGCCATGTGCCAACCCGCCGTGCTGCCGCTGGTGGGCACCGGCGTCGAGCAGGTGCTGGAGTGCGAGCCGAAGGTCCTGGTCAAGGACGCCACCACCGGGCGCGAGAAGTGGGAGTGCCTGCTCGACTTCGGCTTCGTCAACCCCAACAGCAAGGCCACCGGGTTCGTCACCTTCAAGAACCTGGGCAACTCCGACATCGACCTCTCGGGCTTCAAGGTCGAGCAGGACACGACCAAGGGCGACGCCCTCGCCGTCGAGCCGAGCGGCGACGACGGCAAGGTGCCCGAGGTCGTCGAGGTGAAGAAGGGCGAGTCCGTGAGGATCGCCATGTCGTTCCTGCCGACGCTGCTGGGGCAGTACAACGGCAAGCTCCAGTACGAGTCCACCGACCAGAAGCGCCCTGCCGGCTACGTCCTGCTCCAGGGGACCGGCGGCGGCCCGGCCATCGAGGCCCAGCCGTCGGACCGCATCGACTTCGGCGCGGTGGCGACCAAGACCTTCCAAAGGCGGCGCCTGACCATCACCAACGTCGGCACCGACATCCAGGGCACCACCGACGACAACCTCAAGCTGATGGTCCCCGACCCGGCGACCACCTGCACCAAGAACACCGACTGCACCAGCGGCATCTGCCAGCGCGGCCAATGCTGGTCGGACAAGATCGCCGAGCTCGAGGTCGTCCAGGGCGACCCCTCGGAGTTCTCGGTGGAGTGGCCGCCCGAGGGCTACGCCGCCAAGGGCATCGCCGCCGGCGAGAGCGTGGACCTGAAGGTCAAGATCGCGCCGATCAGCGTGGGCGACAAGAAGGCCAACCTGAAGGTCTACTCGAACGACCCGGCCAAGCCGGTGGTCATCATCGAGATCTTCGGGGCCGGCGCCACCTTCCCGCCCTGCGACTACGACGTCATCCCGCCGCAGCTCAACTTCGGCAACGTGGAGGCGGGCAAGAGCCTGAGCCTGTCGTTCGCCATCCGCAACAAGGCCACCAAGACCACCGACGAGTGCCTCGTCTCCACCCTGGGCTTCACCCGGGACACCGCGTCGACCTTCACGCTCATCGACGGCGCGCTCACCGGGAAGATCGTCCGCGGAGGCGAGACGCTGGAGGTCCCCGTCCGCTTCTCGCCGAAGCAGGACGGCACCTACGGCGGCACGGTCGAGTTCTACATCTCCAGCCAGGAGAAGCCGGACGGCAAGGTGGCCCTCTCCGGGACGACCAAGAAGGGCTGCATGCTGGTCGCGCCCAACGAGCTCGACTTCGGCGTCATCCAGGTCAACTGCAGCTCCCGCGAGCGCACCTTCACCATCTACAACGTCTGCACCACCGCGCAGAGCATCGAGGCCATCGACCTGCAGCAGGGGCTGTCGACGGAGTTCCAGCTCGTCCAGACGCCGATGCTCAAGTACAACCTGCCGGCCGGGCAGTCGGTGGACTTCCGGGTCAAGTACTCGCCCACCGACGTCGGAGAGGACCAGGCGAGCATCGCGGTCAAGTCCTCGCAGGTGACGGTCGTCGTCCCCATCAGCGGGCGCGGCGACACCACCGCCATCCAGACCGACATCTTCGCCCAGGACCCCCAGCCCAAGGTCGACGTGCTCTTCGTCGTCGACAACTCGGGCTCGATGGAGGGCGAGCAGGACAGCCTGGGCTCGAACTTCGAGTCCTTCATCAAGTTCGCCCTGGCGCAGGGCGTCGACTACCACATCGCGGTCACCACCACCGGCGTGGACATCTCCCACGGCGGCAGCGCCAACAACAGCAGCTGGGGAGACCCGGACGAGAACGGCTGCTCGGTGCCGGTGAACGGCAGCCGGGCCCGGGTCATCACCCCGCTGACCCCCAACGGCGAGGGCGTCTTCAAGCAGAACGTGAACGTGGGCACCAACGGCAACGGCTACGAGCTGCTCATCCGCCCGTCCTACCTGGCGCTGACCAGCCCGAACCTCACCGGCTGCAACACCGGGTTCCTGCGCGACGAGGCCACGCTGGCGGTGGTCGTGGTCTCCGACGCCGGCGACCAGGACGACCAGCCCGTCGGCTTCTACGTGAACGCCCTGCTCACCATCAAGGGCTTCCGGCACCAGAACATGTTCTCGTTCTCGGGCATCGTGCGCCCCGACGACGAGAGCACCTGCGCGGAGAGCGGCGACGGGAGCGAGGACTACCTCCCGCGCGTCGTGCAGATGATCGACTCCAGCGGCGGCGTGCGCGGCAACATCTGCGACAGCAACTGGAACCAGACGCTGGAGACGCTGGGGCAGAACGCCTTCGGCTACCGCACCCGCTTCTTCCTCTCGAACACGCCCGACATGAGCAAGCCGCTGGTGGTGACGGTCGACGGCGTCCCCTACGAGGCCACCGGGACCAGCGGCGACGTGCGCTGGAAGTACAACTCGCAGGTCACGGCCATCGACTTCGAGCTGCTCGCCGTCCCCGAGCCGGGCTCGACCATCGAGGTCAGCTACAACGTCGCCTGCCTGCACTAGCGCGGGGCGGATGGGTCGTCGCGCACATGCGGGCTGGCTGAGAGACAAACCTTCTTGGGGAGCACGCCGGGCCTCGGCGGTAGGAGCAGGACCATGAGGAAGCGGATCGCCTTCACCCTCGTTGTGTCAGCCATCATCCTCGGCGGCTCCCAAGTGGCGCAGGCCCAGGTGCTCTACCTGGCCACCGCGCCGACGGTCGCCACGGCGCCCACCTACGCCACCTGGACGAGCTTCACGCTCAAGAACAGCAGCGGCACGGCGGGCGGCGATTCGGGCATCGCCACGCTGGCCCTGCCGTTCCCCTTCTCCTTCTACGGAAAGACCTACACCTCGCTCGACATCAACCTCGACGGGTTGATCATGTTCGAGAACCAGTCGAAGGTCTGCACGAGCAGCTACTCGGCCAAGTGCTCCACGGCGCACGACATCCCGGACGCCGCGGCGCCCAACGGCATCATCGCGTTCTGGTGGGACGACGGCTACTCGGCGACGGGCACTGGCAAGTGGGCGACGTCGGGGAGCGCCGGCTCGCAGGTGTTCGCGATCAAGTTGGACGACTGGGGGACCTACTCGGGCCCGATCTCGCGCCGGTCCGTGCAGATCGAGCTGCACGAGGACAGCGGCGCCATCGACGTCTACTACGGCGCCATCGCCTCCCCCAGTTCCTCCGACGGCGAGGCCGCGGTGGGGATCGAGGACTCCACCGGCACCCAGGGCATCGTGGGGCTGGCCTGCAGCAACAACGCGAGCCACTGCAACAACACCCAGTGGCCGGCGGGCAGGGTCATCAGCTACGCCCCGGCCGTCAAGCCCGACCTCTTCGTCGCCGACGTGATCGGCTCGGCGCTGACCCCGACGACGGTGAACGGGAACCCGGGGTTCAGGGCAGACGTGTCGGTGACCCTCAAGAACCGGGGCCAGAACGACGCGGTCGGGTTCGGGTTCGACGTCTACCTGTGCAGCCAGAACACCGTGACCACCACCGACCCCACCAAGTGCCAGCTGCTGCGCTCGCACACCGCCCTGGAGACCATCGCCGGCAAGCAGGAGGCGACCTTCTCCGAAACCGGCCTGCAGTTCGAGAAGCCCGCGGCGGGGACGTTCTACCTGGGCATCTACGTCGATCCGCCCGGGCCGACCACGCCGAACGGGGCGGTGGCCGAGGTGATCGAGTACAACAACACCGGGGTGAGCGCCGGCTACCTCATCGGAGCCATCGACCTCGACGGGAGCATCACCGGGCCGGAGAAGGCCGCGCCCGCCGAGAACGTCCGGGCCGAGGTGCGGATCCACAACAAGGGCACCGAGCCGGTCGCGACGCCCTTCCAGTACCAGCTGTGGCTGTCCACCAAGGACGTGCTGAGCAAGACCACCGACACGCTCCTGTACACGGGGGACGTGCCGAGCATCGGCGGGGGCGAGACCCTCATCATCAACCCTCCGGCCACGCTGCCGTCCCCGCTGGCGGAAGGCGCGTACTACTACCACCTGATCATCGACTCCGGGGCCGCGGTGGCGGAGACGAGCGAGAGCAACAACACCGCGGTCACCCCCACCGCCGTCACCATCTCGCCCACCGACCTGCTGGTGAAGGACGTGGGGGTCTTCGAGCCCCTGCCTCCCTACGCGCCGACCACCGAGGGCTACTTCGGCGAGAAGCTCCGGGTGAAGTTCACCGTGGCCAACGAGGGCGGCGGCACCGCCACCGACTTCAACGTGTGCGTGCTCCTGTCGGACACCGCGGTCATCTCGCTGTTCGACCAGGACATGACGCCGGCCTCGGCGCCGCTGTCCAACCTCACCTTCGTGGGCCAGGAGAGCCACTCCTACGAGGTGGACGTCACCGTGCCGCTGGAGAAGGCGCCGGGCAAGCCGCTGGTCGACGGGAAGTACTGGATCGGCGTGATCGCCGACTGCCGCAACAAGGTCGCCGAGAACAACAAGGCCAACAACAAGTCGGCGATCCCCAACCCGGTGTACGTGCGCCAGCCCGCCGCCGACTACATGGCGGCGGAGCTGCAGTCGCCGGCGGCCGGCGCCGCGGGCGAGGTGATGCCCGTCTACCGCGTCCTGCGCAACCTGGGCAACCGCGGCAACCTGGACCCGTCCACCCCGGCCTTCAAGTACCAGTACTACCTGTCCTCCAACGACATCATCTCCCCCGAGGACATCCCGCTCTTCGTGCGCGACGGCCAGGGCAACCCCCAGACCTACGGGACCGGCCGGCTCGGGCCGGCCGACGTGAACCGCGGCACCGAGAACGTCCTTGTCCCCGCCAACATCTCGCCCGGCACCTACTACGTCGGGCTCATCGTCGACCCGCTGGGCGAGCTGCCCGAGCTCGACGAGCTCAACAACGCCCTGGGATCCCTGGGCACCGTGGAGATCGTCGCGAACTCGCTGCGCGTCGAGACCGGCTCGCTCCCCGACGCGCTGGTGGGCGTGACCTACCTCCAGCAGCTGGTGGCCTCGGGCGGGGACGGCTCGGCTGCCTGGTCGGTGGCCCCGGAGCAGGGCGACCTGCCGCCGGGCCTCACGCTGTCGGCCGACGGCCTGCTCGAGGGCATGCCCACCGCCGCCGGCGGCTTCGTCTTCACCGTGCGCGTCCAGTCCGGCAACCGCGAGGCGCTGGCGCGGCTGGCGATGCGCGTGGTGCTGCCCAGCGGCGCCCTGCAGGTGATGAGCGGAAGGCTGCCCACCGCGGTGCGCGGCCAGGTCTATGCCGCCAACCTGTCGGCGGTCGGCGGCGTGCGGCCCTACATCTGGCTGCTCGAGTCCGGGGCCCTGCCCGAGGGCCTGACGCTCGACCCCGCCGGCAAGATCTCCGGGAAGCTGACCCGCGCCTACGCCACGACGGTGGCCTTCAGCGTCTCGGTGGCCGACGCGTTCGGCACCAAGGTGGTGGCCGAGATGTCGATGCGCGCGGTCGAGCCCGGCACCCTCTACGTGGCCACCACGACGCTGCAGAAGGCCCAGGCCGGCGCCACCTTCCGCCAGCAGCTGCAGGCGGGCGGCGGCACGGCCCCGTTCACCTGGACCGTCGCCGGTGGCGCGCTGCCCGACGGCCTGCGCCTGACCGGCGACTCCATCCTCGGCAACCCCACCAAGGTCGGCTACTGGCCCGTCGTCCTGCAGGTGAGCGACTCGGCGGGGTTCACCGACCAGAGCCCCTTCATCCTCACCGTCCTGCCGCGCGCGGCGAGCTTCACCATGCCCGAGCTGCCCGAGCTCAAGCCCGACGACGAGATCTCCATCAACCTCTCGCTCAACGCCCGCGCGCACAGCACCTTCGCCATCTTCGGCGGCCGGCTGCCCCCGGGCATCGCCCTCCAGTCCGACGGCCGCCTGGTGGGCAAGGTCGCCGCGGACGCGGCGCCCGGCAGCTACGACGCGCTGCTGCTGGTGAGGGAGGAGTCCGGGGCCGAGGCGCTCGTCCCGCTCACCCTGCGGGTGCTGTCCAAGCCGTGGATCCCCGCCACCTCCACCGGCGGCGGCTGCGCGGCGGGCGGCGCGGGATTGATGCCGATCTTCGGCCTGCTCGCGCTCGCGCCGCTGTGGCTGCGCCGGCGCCGGGCGGGGCTCGCCGCCGCCGCGCTCGCCGTCGGCCTCCTGGCCGCCGGCCCGGCTCGCGCCGAGTACCGCCTGTGGCCCACCTCGACCAAGACCTTCGAGCCGCTGGTGGGCGGCACCGCGGTGGCGGTGGAGTCGTCGGCCCAGCAGCAGTCGGTGGCGCTGCCGTTCGCCTTCAAGGTCTACGGGGACGCCTTCAACACCGTCAACGTCGGCTGCCGCGGCTACCTGGCCTTCGGCGGCGGGAACGCCACCAAGGCGCAGAGCATGGGCATCCCCTCGGCCACCTCGGCCTTCCCGCTCATCGCGCCGTGGTGGGGCAGCTGGGAGTGCCTGCCGGGCGCGGTCTCCTACGGCGTCAGCGGCCTGCCTCCCCAGCGGGTCGTGACCTTCCAGTGGGACCGCGTCTGGTACACCCCGGACACCTCCGGGAAGACCTCGCACGGGGCCACCTTCCAGGCGAAGCTGTACGAGACCAGCAACCGCATCGAGTTCAGCTACGGGCCCTCGTACATGTCGTCGTACGAGCCGCCGGACTACGACAAGGCCCCCAGGGCCGCGGTGGGCATCCAGGCGACGGGCGGCAAGAACGGCCTGCCCGGCTCGAGCTGCACCACCAAGCAGCCTCCGGCGGTCACCGGCGACGCGGGCCTCTACAGCCCCTCGGGCGCCCAGTGCGGCGTGGCGGACTTCGTCCCCAACCAGCTCATCACCTTCACCCCGCTGCCGGACCTGACGCTCACCCGCATCTACGCCGACGACGAGGGCTATGCCGGCTCGCCCATGCGCATGGGGGCGACCGTGCTCAACCAGGGCGGCGAGGCGGCCTGGAACGTGTCGCTGCACTTCTACCTGTCGCTGGACGGCACGCTCGACACCACCAAGGACGTGGACCTGGGCAGCACCCGGGCGATGGACGTGGACGTGCAGCAGCGGCGCGACGTGCTCGTCTCCCTGAACTTGCCCGAGACGCTCACGGGCACGACCTTCTACCTGTTCGCGGTGGTGGACGCCGACCAGCTGGTCGCCGAGGAGAACGAGAACAACAACCGCAGCACGGCGTTGATGGCCTCGCTGGGCAGCCCCAAGCCCGACCTCACGGTGGGCGAGGTCCTGGTGGACAAGGTCACGGCGAAGGCGGGCGAGGCGGTGCAGGTGACGCGCACCCTCAAGAACCAGGGCAACGCCCTGTCCGGCCCCTGCGCGACCCAGGCCGAGTGCGGCGCGGGGCGCACCTGCGACGCCGGCCGCTGCCGGCAGACCTGCACCGGCCCCGAGCAGTGCGCCGCGAACCTGACCTGCACCCGCGGCATCTGCGACACCCCGGCCTGCACGTCCTCCGACGTGTGCCTGCCCGGGGAGAGATGCAACGCCGGCGCCTGCGTGGCCAAGCCCGTCAGCTACGCCATCTACCTGTCCGAGAACCCGGTGGTGACGCTGGCCGACCGCCAGCTGTTCCCGGTCACCGGGCTCGCCAAGCTCGCCACCGGCATCCCCGCCTTCGGCGAGGAGAAGTCCACCGAGCGGGTCACCCTGCCCAGCGACCTCACCGTCGGGCAGTACTACCTGGGCGTCATCGTCAACCCGGACGCCGACCTCCCGGAGATCCTCGTCGTCAACAACTCGGGCTCGGCCGCGACGCCGCTGACCGTGGTCTCCGACACGCTGGCGCTCGCCGGCGCGGCGCTCCCCGACGCCCAGGCCGGCGCCCCGTACTCGGTGCGCCTGAAGGCCTCCGGCGGCGACGGCGCCTACGCCTACAGCCTCGCGGCCGGCGCCGGCCTGCCGGCGGGGCTCGCCCTCTCTTCCGCCGGCGACGTGTTCGGCGTCCCGGTGGCGCCCACCGACGCTGTGGCCTTCGACGCGCAGGTCGCCTCGGCCGGCAAGACGGCGAGCGGGCACTTCACCCTCAAGGTGGTGCCCGCCAGCCTGCCGCTCACGCTGGTCTCGCAGGACGTGCCGGCCGCCGAGTTCGGCAAGGCCTACAAGGCCTCGCTCGCCGCGGTGGGCGGCCGCCCGCCGTACCGCTGGTCGCTCGCCGCCGGCGCCGAGCTGCCGCCCGGCATGGCGCTGGGCCAGGACGGCACGCTCGAGGGCGTGCCGGCCAAGGACGGCTCCTTCGCCTTCGGCGTCGAGGTCCTGGACGCCAAGGGCTCGATGGCGACCGCGGGGCTGACCTTCATCGTCATCGCCCCCGACCGGCTGACCATCGCCACCCAGACGCTGCCCGACGGGGCCCTGGCCAAGAGCTACCTCGCGCCCCTGCAGGCGGTCGGCGGCAAGCCGCCCTACGTCTGGACGGTGGTCGAGGTGCAGAAGGTCCCGACGGACCCCACCGAGACCGTCCCGTCCTCGACCACCCGGCTGCCCGAGCCGCTGCAGATCGTGTCGGACAAGAGCGGCACGCGCATCCAGGGCGTGCCCACCGTGGTGGGCACCTACATCGTGACCCTCAAGGTCGTCGACCTCTCCGGCGCGGAGGACAACGCCAGCTTCGTGCTCCACATCCGCTACGAGCGCGGCCTGGAGATCGTCACGGTCAGCCTCCCCGACGCCATCGCCGGCAAGACCTACTCGTCGAGCCTGGCGAGCGGCGAGGCGGACCCCAACGTCACGATCAAGTGGACCGTCACCTGCACCCCGCGCTACGACGCCGAGGGCGTGCTCCAGCCCTGCTGGCAGCGGCCGCCTCCGGGCATCACCCTGGCCGCGGACGGCAGGCTCACGACCGTGACGGTCGCCAACTGCAACGAGCCCGCCGAGGAGCCCAAGGGCTGCCCGGACGGACTGACCTGCGCCGCCGACGGGGTCTGCGTGCTCAGCGAGCCCGCGCCCGACCCGGACACCGGGGCGATCGCGCCGCGGACCATCTACAGCTTCCTGGTCCGCGCCGAGGACACCAAGTCCGGCCGCTTCGCGGTCCGGGCGCTGTCGATCACCGTGCGCGTCGACCAGCCCCCGCCCCAGCCGGTGGACACCGGCTGCTCCGCGGGCTCCGGCGCGCTCTCGTTCTGGCCCGCGGCGCTGGGCCTGCTGTCGCTGCTGAGGCGGCGTCGCTCCCCGCAGCTCCCGCCCGTCCGCGCCCTGGGCCTGCTCGCGCTGCTCGCGGTCGCATTCCTGGCCCTCTCCTGCGGGGGCAACAAGCCGCCGACCCCGGTGACGCGCTGCGACGGCGTGACCTGCGCCAACGGCCTTTCCTGCGACCCGGGCGACGGCCTGTGCAAGTGCGGCGGCGAGGGCGGGACCCTGTGCGCCTCCGGCGGCGTCTGCACCGGCGGCGTCTGTGTCTACTCCTGCGGCGGCATGGTCTGCGACCGCGGGACGACCCTCGACCCGCTGGACTGCAAGTGCAAGTGCGGCACGGTGGCGTGCGAGTCCAACCAGGCCTGCGACACCACCACCCGCACCTGCTTCGTGGCCAGCAAGTGCGTCGGCGTCGCCTGCGGCGGCGGCATGGCCTGCGACCCGGCCGACGGCGCGTGCAAGTGCGGAGGGGTCCTCTGCCCCGGCGGCCAGGTGTGCGCGGCGGGCAAGTGCAGCTCCGAGCCGTGCGCGGGCGTCGCCTGCAGCGGCGGGGCCCTGTGCGACGCGGCCGACGGCCTGTGCAAGTGCGGCGGCGCCGCCGGCCGGCCGTGCGCGTGGGGCGAGCTGTGCTCCTGCCTGACCGGCACCACCTGCCGGGACGAGGACCGGCGCTGCGCCGTGGCCGCCCGCTGCGCGGACAAGGTCTGCTCCGGCGGGACCACCTGCGATCCGGCCGACGGGCAGTGCCGCTGCGGCGGACCGGGCGGGCCCATCTGCCAGGCGGGGCAGAGCTGCGACGTGCTGCGCAAGGCCTGCTTGGGCGGCGACCGCTGTGCGGGCATCACCTGCGGGGCCAGCCTGGCCTGCGACCCCGAGGACGGGGTGTGCAAGTGCGGCGGCCAGAACGGCGTCAACGGCGCGGTCTGCGCGGCGGGGGACGTGTGCGCCCACTTCAACGACGTCGTGCGCTGCGTGACGCCGTGCGACCCGCTCTCGCAGAAGTGCCCGACCGACCAGGCCTGCTACTTCGACATCTACGCCCGGGTGGCCTCCTGCGCCGCGGGGGGAAAGAACGTCGAGGGCGCCGGCTGCCGCATCGTCTCCGACTGCGGCAAGGGCCTGCATTGCCAGCAGCTGCCCGGACAGACCGGCATCTGCCGCCGCTACTGCAAGGTCCCCGACGGCGCCAGCGGCTGCCCGCAGGCGAGCCAGGCCCAGGAGTGCTACCAGCTCGAGGGCGCCGACCACGACGTGGGCGCCTGCGACTCGACGAGCTATTAGCTTCGAGTTCTGACGACGAGCATCGGACGAGGCCCCGGCCGCCCCCGACGACGGGGGGCCGGGGCTTCGAACGTCGAGAGGGCAGCATCCCAGCGGGAGCGAGGCGTGGCCGAGGCGAGCGCAGCGGGGCAGGGCTTGTGGATGCTGGGGGTGGTGCACCGCGACCCGGAGGGGGAGGCGCGGCTGCTCTCCTGGCTGCGCCGGCTCGCTCCCCAGGCCGTGGGCCTGGAACTGTCGATGCCGTCGGTGAAGCTGCGGCGGGAGCGGGGCGAGGCGCTGCGCGCGAAGCTGGCGGCGTCGCTGCGGCACTGCCTGCGCGGCGACCTCGCGGACGCGGTCGAGGCCGGAGGGCGTCCTCCGGGGGTGGCCGGCGATCTCGCGGCGGCGCTGGAGGTGCCCTTCGAGCTGCTCGCGGCGGAGGCCTGGGCGAGGCAGAGCGGGGCCGCGCTGGAGCTGCTCGACGACCCGGTGCCGGCGGCGCAGGCCGTCTCCCTGCTCGAGGGCGAGCTGCTGGAGGCGCCCAACGTCGCGCTCCTGCTCGAGCAGGAGGCCAAGGTCGGCCGCGCCTTCGACCCCATCTTCGAGCAGTACGCCCTCGCGCGGCGCTACTTCGCCGACCCTGGGCTGTTCCGCTACCACTTCGGCACGAGCGAGGCGGAGGCGATGGCCGCGCGCGACGCGTACGTGGCCGAGGGGCTTTCGCGCCTGTGCGAGAGGCACGGCTGCGTGGTCTACGTCGCGGGCTGGGAGCACCTGGTGGACGGCGGCCTGAAGACGATTTGGCCGGCGTTCAAGGAACCTTCGACCGCGCCCGGGACGGGCCGGGCTCAGCGCAGGCTCGTCAACGCCGACCCGGCCGACGAACCCTGACCCGAGCGAAGCGGCGCAGCACACCGCGCAGAGTGCGAAGCGCAAGGAGGCGTGGGATGGCCGGCTCGGCGGATGTGGTGGTGGTCCTGGTGACGGCGCCCTCGGCGGAGAAGGCCGCGGAGATCGCCCGGGCGGTGGTCGAGGAGAGGCTGGCGGCGTGCGTGAACGTGCTGCCGGCCGTCCGGTCGATCTACCGCTGGGAGGGCGAGGTGCAGGACGAAGCCGAGGCGCTGATGGTGATCAAGACGCGCGCCGAGGCCTTCGAGAAGCTGCGCGCGAGGGTCGTCTCGCTGCACCCCTACGGCTGCCCCGAAGTCGTCGCGCTGCCCGTCGCCGCCGGGCACGCGCCGTACCTCGCCTGGCTGACCGGGTCGGTGGGGTAGGGGTAGGGAAGAGCGGGCCGGCGCTACTTCTTCTTCGAGAACAGCGCCTCGAAGGCCGCCTTGGCGCTCTCGGCGTCGCGGTCGAGCTTCTTGCGGCCCGGGCCGGGCATGAAGAACTCGCAGAAGTTGCCCTGGTTCCGGTCGCGCTGCAGCTCCGCCGACTGCTCGCGGCACTCCGGCGTCGCGTCGGGGTCGTAGACCTTGCACTGCAGGCAGCAGCGCAGGTCCGTTCCGCAGCCGGAGCAGTGGTCGCGCCGCCCCAGCGGGCCCGGGAACTCGTTTTCGACACCGCATGAATAGCAGGTGACGCGCATGGTCTATCCCTTTAGCAAGCGCGCGAACCCGACTCAAGAAACCTGCCAGCAACATGCTTGTAGGGTGCGCGAGCGCTTGGCTAGACTTTGTCCTCCGCCTGTCCAGGTCACCCCCGGAGCCAAAGCCCCATGGAACTTCGCCTCCTCCTCGCCGCCACCGCGCTTGCTCTCCCGCTCGTCCTCCCGGCACCCGCGCGTGCCGCCGACCTGGCCATGACCGCCGAGGAGTTCGGCCTCTGGCGCGACTACCAGGGCGCCCTGACCGACGCGCGGGTGCAGAAGATGCCCGAGAAGCAGCGCCTGCCCGCCATCGCCAAGAACTTCAAGACCACCGAGAAGAGGCTCAAGGAGGCGGTGGAGAAGGGCGAGAAGGACGGGGAGGCGGTCGCCAAGCAGGCCGAGGAGTTGACCAAGACCGCCCTGCAGGGCACCGACATCGCCTCCCGCCTCAAGGAGGTCAAGCTCGACACCTCCGCCTCGCACGTGGTCGCCTACGTCACCTGGGTCGCGGCCTCCGCGGAGACCATCGACAAGGAGGTGTGCCTGGTGGCCACCAAGGTCATCAAGGAAAACCCCCTGGCCTCCACCGTCAAAGTCGACGTCCTGGACTCCATCGACGACAAGAAGAAGCTCTTCGACGCTCTGATCGGGCGCAGCAACGCCGCAAAGATCCAGGAGGACAAGATCGTCGACTTCGCCTCCACCCGGTACATCAAGTTGTTCGAAAAGGTGAAGCGGGCTGAGTAGGCATCCCCCCCTCCAGGCAAGTGAACCTCCCGGAATTGCTCGGATATCGAGCAATTCCGGTCGGGTTGATCGCGTGTTTGACCCGCCGCGATTATCCAGCGTAAAATCGAATGGTTACGGAGGCGATTCTGCTTGCGCCCGGCGGAGGCCGGCGTGGCGGGACCGGCAACTCGAGGGCGAATGAAAAAGCCGATTCCGTTCGGAAAGTATCTCCTGCTCGAACGCATCAACGTGGGCGGGATGGCGGAGGTGTTTCTCGGAAAGGCCTTCGGGGTCGAGGGCTTCGAGCGCCTCCTCGCCATCAAGCGAATCCTGCCGACGATGGTCGAGGACACCGAGTTCATCACGATGTTCCTGGACGAGGCACGCATCAGCGTGCAGCTCAACCACGCGAACGTCGTGCAGATCTACGAGCTCGGCAAGCACGACGACTCGTACTACATCGCCATGGAGTACGTCTCGGGCAAGGACCTGAGGCACCTGCTCGAGTACTACCGCAAGCAGCGCTCGGTCATGCCGACCGCGATGGCCGCCTTCATCGCCAGCAAGATCTGCGAGGGCCTCGAGTACGCGCACCGCAAGAAGGACGCCCGCGGGATGGAGCTGCACATCGTCCACCGCGACGTCAGCCCGCAGAACATCCTCCTCTCCTACGAGGGAGAGGCGAAGCTCATCGACTTCGGCATCGCCAAGGCCGCCAACCGCGCGCAGAAGACGCAGGCCGGCATCCTGAAGGGCAAGTTCGGCTACATGAGCCCGGAGCAGGTGCGCGGGCTGCCCATCGACCACCGCTCGGACCTGTTCGCGGTGGGGGTCATCCTCTACGAGATGCTCACCGGCGAGCGCCTCTTCGTGGGCGAGAGCGACTTCTCGACCCTGGAGAAGGTGCGCAACGCCGACGTGCTGCCGCCGCGGCAGTTCAACACGGAGATCCCGCCCGGATTGGAGAAGGTGGTCCTCAAGGCGCTCGCGCGCGAAGTCGAGGACCGCTACCAGTGGTGCTCGGACATGCAGGAAGACCTGATGAGGTACCTGCTCTCCGGCGACACCATCTACTCGCCCAAGCACCTCGCGAGCTTCATGAAGGAGGCCTTCTCCGACGACCAGAACGCGGAGCAGGAGCGGCTGGAGAAGTACGCGTCGGTGGCCCGCCCGGACATGGTCGAGGTCTCCGGGGTCACCGCCTCCAGCGGCAACAGCGGCCCCAACGTCATGCCCGAGCAGCGCGCCCCGGAGCCGGAGCCCGAACCTGAGCCCGAGCCTCCGCCGCCGCCCAAGCGCCGGCCGACCCGGGCGCCGATCGCCCCGCCGCGGCAGCAGGAGGAGCTCGACTCCAACGCCACGCTGATGGGCGTCGACCCCTACAACCCGATCATCCCGCCCCCGGAGCCGGGCGAGCTCGACGACGAGCCGCCGGCCGACCGGACCGAGATCTTCCAGCCCGAGCCCGAGCCGTCGGCCAAGAAGGCCCCGCAGCGCAAGCCGACGCGCGCCGCGGCGCCCGCCCTGGGCGACGACCACGAGGTCACCGCGACTCCCGCCGCCGGTCCTTCCGCCAAGCAGTCCAAGCGGATGAGCACCCGGCTGCCCAAGAGCCAGCCGATCATCGAGCCTCCGCCCGAGCCCGAGCCCGAGGAGCCGGAGCCCAGCGAGGAGGAGGACAACGGCGAAGGCGAGGTCGTCAAGACCGTCATCGGCGTGCCCGCCCCCAAGCGGCCCAACGGCCAGGTCAAGCCCGCCCGCCCGGCGCCGCGCAGGCCCGAGCCCGAGCCGGAGGAGCAAGAGGAAGAGGACGGCCCCGCCACTGCGCCGCCTGAGGACGAGGGCTACGACGAGGGCCAGGAAGAGGAGCCGCAGGAGGAGGAGCAGGTCGAGGACCCCAACGCGACGGTGATGCGCATGGCGCCGGCCGTCCAGCCTCGCCGGCCGACCGCCCAGCGCCCCGTGCCGCGGCCTTCGCAGCCGCCCCCGCCGAGGCTGACGGGCTCCAAGCAGCCCGTCTCGCGGCCGCCGCCGGTGGTGGGCAAGCCGCAGTCGAAGCCGCCGGTGAAGAAGGGTACGAGCAAGCTCGCGCTCATCTTCGTCAGCGTGGGCGCGCTGTTGCTGGTGCTCATCGTCGCCGCGGCAGTCCTCTTCAAGCCTCCGGCCACGGGCACGCTGGTGGTCAAGGTCGCGGCCAAGGAAGCCGAGATCACCGTCGACAAGAAGCTCACCGTGAAGGCGGGAGCGCCGGTGGCGCTGCCGGCAGGTCCGCACACCGTCGTGGTCGCCGCCGCTGGCTTCAAGCCGTTCAAGAAGTCCATCGAAGTTCAGGCGGGCCAGAAGACGGCCCTGCCCGTGGAGCTGGAGCCGGACGAGGCCGCCAAGCCGGAGAAGCCCGACGAGCCGGCGCCCGACAAGCCGGCGGAGCCGACCAAGCCCGAGGACCCGAAGGTCGCGGCCGGCGACGGCAAGAAGCCGGACGAGCCGGCCAAGCCCGACAAGGTGGGCGACGGCAAGAAGCCGCCGGAGGAGCCCAAGAAGCCGCCCGAGGAGCCGAAGAAGCCGGCGGATCCCAAGGTCGCCACCAACGACGGCAAGAAGCCGCCCCCCGAGGAGCCCAAGAAGCCGCCTCCCGAGGCCGCCAAGCCTGCGCTGCCCGACCTGAAGGTGGAGAGCACGCCGACCGGCGCCGACATCGAGATCAACGGCAAGAAGAGCGGCAGGACGCCGACGACCATCAAGGCCATCGACCCGGCCAAGGTGAAGTCGATCACGGTGACGCTCAAGGGCTACAAGCGGGACACCAAGCCGGTGGAGTGGGACGGGGTGGCGAAGATCGTCGCGGTGTTCTTCTCGCTGGAGAAGGCCGAGGAGCCCAAGCCGCCGCCCGAGACCGCCACCAACACCAAGGACCCCAAGAAGCCGGCCGACACGAAGAAGCCCGACCAGCCGGCCAAGGAGCCCAAGCCGTCGAACAAGCCGATGGGCAAGCTGCTGACCAGCTCCAACCCCATCGCCAAGATCTCCATCGACGGCAAGGACACCGGCCGCTGGACCCCGACTCCGCCCGCGCAGCCCATCGACGTCCAGGCGGGCTCGCACACCGTCACCTACACCGCTTCCGACGGCCGGACGGCCACCCGCCAGGTGACCATCATCGCCAACGAGACGGCCAAGGTGATCAAGGTCGACGACTTCAAGTAGGCGGCGAGACGACCTGCGTTTCAGCTTCTTCGCCCGAGCCCCGCAACCGGGCTCGGGCGAACGCATTTCATCCCTCTGGGAGCGGACGAATGCCCGAGGGCGACACCCTCTTCCGCGCGGCGCGGGCGCTGGATCGGGCCCTGCGTGGAGAGACGATCGAGCGCTTTGAGACCGCCTACCCGGCCTTGGCGAGGGTGGAGCTCGAGGGACGCGTCGTCGAGGGTGTCTCGGCCGCCGGAAAGCACCTGCTAATGCGTCTGTC
This sequence comes from Myxococcales bacterium, assembly GCA_036504155.1. Taxonomy (GTDB): domain Bacteria; phylum Myxococcota; class Myxococcia; order Myxococcales; family UBA5297; genus JACRCT01. The sequence goes on along the minus strand of DASXVQ010000140.1, from coordinate 23,858 downwards.
CGGCGGGTTGGTGCTGCGCACGCACCTGCGGATGAACGGGGCCTGGCACCTCTACCGTCCCGACGAGCGGTGGCGCAAGGCGCGAAGCCGGGCGCGGATCGTCCTGGCCACCAGGGCCTTCCTCGCGGTGGGCTTCGACGTCCCCGAGGCGGAGCTCCTGGGCGAGCAGGACCTGAAGCGCAGCGTGGTGGGGCGGCTGGGTCCGGACCTCCTGGGCCCCGAGTTCGACCTCGAGGAGGCGCTGCGGCGGCTTCGCGCCCGGCCGGACCGGGAGATGGGCCAGGCGCTCCTCGACCAGACGGTGATGGCGGGGGTGGGCAACGAGTACAAGTCCGAGCTGCTCTTCATCTGCCGCATCCACCCGTGCTCACCGGTGAGCGCGGTCGGGGACGCGGGCCTGCGCAAGCTCGTCGAGAAGGCGCGCGAGCTGCTCTGCCGCAACGTCGCCGAGCCGATGCGCGGGGCGGGCCGCTGGACCACCGGCTCGATGGACCCGGCGCGGCGGGCGTTCGTCTACGGCCGGACGGGCCGGCCGTGCCCGAGGTGCGGCACGGCCATCGCCTGGGCCCGGCACGGCAGCCAGGCGAGGTCCACCTGGTGGTGCCCGCGGTGCCAGCCTCTTCAGCAGACGACGTAGTGGCCGGCGAGGTGGTCGCGCAGGTCGTTCGCGTCTTCCTTGGCGGACTCGTACAGCCCGGCCAGGACGTCGCGGATGGAGACGATGCCGACCAGGGACTTGCCGTCCTCCAGGACGGGCAGGTGGCGGAAGCCCCGCTCGCGCATCTGCGCCTCGATGATGCGCAGGTCGTCGTCGGGGTGGCAGGTGACGACGTCGCGGGTCATGGCCTCGCCGACCGGGATGCGCTCGAGGTTGACGCGCTTGCCGGCGCATTCGCGGACCAGGTCGCGCTCGGTGAAGATGCCCAGCATCGAGCCGTCGGCCTCGACCACGACCACCGCGCCCACGCCGTGCTCGGCCAGCAGGGTGGCGGCCTCGAGGAGGGAGCGCTCCGGGGCGATGGTGAAGACCTGGTGCCCCTTCTTCTTCAGGATGTCGGAGACCTTCATGGACGCCTCCCGACGGGGCAGGCACGAGGCCGGCAGCCGTCGCCCTCCAAAGGTGTTCATCGGTTCGGCAGGGGCAAGGCTTTGGGGCGGGCGGGCGCGGGCCCGGGTTTGCTATCGTGGAGCTCCACCATGACCATCCAGAAGGTCAGCTTCGTCGCGAACGCGACCCGGCCCGAGGCGTTGAGCCTCGGCGCCGAGCTCGCCAAGTACCTTGCCGACAAGGGCATCGCCGCGCTCTTCGAGGAGCACGCCGGCAAGATCCTCGACTTGCCGTTCGGCGCGCCGGCGGACATCGCGGCCACCGACCTGTGCATCGTCCTGGGAGGCGACGGCACCCTGCTGCATGCGGCCTACGTGCTGGACGGCAGCGCCGTGCCGGTGCTGGGTGTCAACATGGGCTCGCTGGGCTTCCTGACCGAGATCCCGCGGACCGACGTCTACCCCATGCTCGACCGCGTGCTCGCCGGCGACTACCGGGTCGAGCCGCGCATGAAGCTGCGGGTGCACCTGCACCGCGGGGCCGGCGCCGAGAAGGTCCACGACGCCGAGGTGCTCAACGACGTGGTCATCGCCAAGGGGGCGATGGCGCGCATCGCCGACCTCGAGGCCACCATCGACGGCGTGCCGATCACCACCTACAAGGCCGACGGGATCATCGTCTCGACGCCCACGGGATCGACCGGCTACTCGCTGTCGGCCAACGGGCCCATCCTCTACCCGACCATGAACGCGGTGATCGTGACGCCCATCTGCCCGCACACGCTCACCCAGCGGCCCATCGTGGTGCCCGACGATCGGGAGATCAACCTGCGGCTGATGTCCGAGACCACCGAGATGTACCTGACGCTCGACGGCCAGACCGGCCTGCCGATGCTCCCGGGCGACCGGGTGCAGATCAAGCAGTCGAAGAACAAGCTGATGCTCATCAAGAACCCCGGGCTCGACTACTTCAGCATCCTGCGGACGAAGCTTCGCTGGGGCGCGAGGTAGGCATGCGCGAGCTCTCCGTCGACGACGAGAAGCGGCTGGAGTCGGTGCGCTGGCTGCAGGGCGCGACGCTGCGCGGCGTCCAGGTCGACCTCGCCCGGCGCGACGTGGCGCTCTACGCCGTGGTCGGCGACGACCTGGTCGAGGTGCTCTGCGAGGACGTGGGCTACCTGTCGCTGCCCGAGCTGTTCGCGGCGACCGAGCCGCCCCGGGTGGTGGGGCTGGTGGCGCAGCCGCTGGAGGATGCTTTCGTCGTGCGGCTGGAGTTCTCGAACCACCCGGCGCAGGTCCACCTGCAGTGCCAGAACGTGGTGGTGCGCAAGGAAGCGAACGCGTCGGGGACGGCATGATCCTCTTCGGGAAGAGCACCCGGCTCTCGTTCTGGTTGGAGCAGGACGAGGCCGCCCGCGCGCTCTCCTGCGACCCGTTCGACCGCAGGGCCCTGCGCGCCGACCTCGACCAGCTGCGCCCGGGCGGCGACACGACGCTCGTGCTCGATGCCGCCGGGACGCGGCTGCGCCGCACCGAGGATGCGCTCAAGGCTGCCCAGGAATTCACGGTCTGGGCCGAGGAAAGGGCCGTGCGGCCGAGGGTGGTGCTCGTCAGCTGCGACTCGGTCTATGGCGTCCTCAAGCCGGGCGTCGCCCTCCGCGAGCAGGACGCGGCTCCCACCGACGAGGCCTCCGAGGCGCTGCTCGCCGTCGAGCGGGGCCTCGTCGACCTGGCAAGGCGGCGCGGCTTCGGGCTGGCCATCGCGAGGCTGTTCGAGGTCATCGACCCGCGGGAGCCCAGCCCGAGGCTCCTGGACCTCGCCGGGCGGGTGCAGGCGGCCCGGATGAAGGGAATCCCGGAGCTGGGCGCGACCCGCGACTACATCGACGCCCGCGACGCGGCCAAGGCCCTTCTCGCGCTGGCCGGCCTCGTCGACTCGCCCACGGTCAACGTCTGCTCCGGGCGGCCCATCAGCGGGCACGACCTGGTGCGCGCCATGGTCCGCCTGATCCGGCCGGTGGACGAAGCGCGGCTGATGGCTTCGGTCGAGGCGCAGACCGCGGAGGAGGCTGGAGCCGCCCAGCGGCCGATCCCGTGGATCGTCGGGAACCCCGCGCACTTCACGGCGATGGTGGGCTTCGCGGCGTCGATCCGGACCTTCGAGCAGACCCTCAAGGAAGCCTGCTGCCTGCTCTGAGCAGATCGACTCCGAGACCGGCGCGTTGACAGCGCCATGCGCCCGATCTTCCTGACGGCTCTGGTTCTCGCTCTCGGCACTTCCGCGGCCTTCGGCGACGAGGCGCCCCCTAAGCCAACCTGCGAGGACTTGGACTGGAAACAGTGGGGCCGCAGCTCGCTCCTGGTGGTGCACGAGGCGACGACCTGCTCCTACGGCGTGACCTGGACCGGCTGGAGCCCGGAGCGCAGGTACGTCTTCGCTCCAGACGTCGGAGGCTGGATCAGCGATTACTTCATCTCCGGCGCGCACGGCCGGGTCTTCTGGAACCTGCGCACCAACGCGGTCGTCGTGAGGCCCCTCTCGCAGAACATGCCGATCGACGAAGGCAGCGCGCGCCGACTCGCGTCCTGGGCCAAGCAGACCATCTACCCGGGCATCGACCTGGCGACCTTCACCTTCTATCCGGTCCCCTGCCCGGATCAGGGGAGCTGCGGGCCGCAGTGACCAAGGTTCGTCGCAGGCCCGGCGCTCGGGTGCGGTAAGATTCCAAGCATGTCGGCCCGCTCGCACACCCTGGTCGTCGCCGCTGCCGCGCTCCTGCTCCTGCTCCCGGCCCTCGCCGTCGCCGGGGACAAGGACGAGCTGGAGGTCGTCGGCTTCAGCGACGACGCCGCGCTCTTCGCCTACTGGACCTACGGCGTCTACGACGGCAGCGGCTTCCCGCACGCCGAGCTGAACGTCGTCTCCACGGCCACCGGCCGCAAGGCCGACGCCGAATCGAAGGCGCTCACCCTCGAGGAAGCCGGCGAGCCCAAGGCGGCGCTGGAGAAGCTCAAGGCCGCCCAGGCCAAGCACCTCGAGGCGCTCAAGTTCGGCCGCGACAAGGGCGCCGAGATGTACAAGTCGGGCACCGCGCGCGCGACGCAGTTCACGGTCGAAGGCCGCACGGTCGAGGTGAAGCTCGACGTGCGCCAGGGCAAGGTCGACGAGGAGAAGGGCACCCGCGACGATTCGATCGGCGTGCGCCTCGTCGTCGGTGGCAAGGCGCAGACCGTGTACCAGGGGCGCGGCGGCTGGGACTACGGTCTCAATGCCGTGCGCCTCTCCGCCAACCACAAGTCCGTCGCGGTGCTGGTGAAGCACTCGGCCCCGGGCTTCGAGGGCTTCAATCGGCGCTACCTGTGCGGAGCCGGGCGCATCGCCAGGTAGTGTCGGACCGGCGGCGTAAGCTGCCGTTGCAGCTGGTGTTTCGGACTGGACGCTTGTTCAGTGTCTGACCCGCGTGCTAACGATCGGGTCATGCTCAACGCCCTGCGAATCCAGAACTTCGCCATCATCGACGAGCTCGAGGTGCGGTTCGGCCCCGGGTTCAACACCCTCACCGGCGAGACGGGCGCTGGCAAGTCCATCCTGGTGGACGCGCTCCACCTGGTCTTGGGCGGCCGCGCCAGCGCGGAGGTCATCCGCACCGGGTGCGACGAGGCCGCGGTCGAGGCGCTCTTCGAGGGCATGGACCTCGGAGACCGCCTGGCCGCGCTCGGCTTGCCCACCGGCGGTGGCGACCTGCTCATCCGCCGGGTCATCCACCGCAGCGGGCGCGGCCGGGCATGGATCAACGGCGCCATGGCGACCGTGGGCCTGCTCGAGCAGGTCTGCCGAGGGCTGGTCGACATCAGCGGGCAGCACGAGCACGTGAGCCTGCTCGACCCCCAGCTGCACCTGTCGCTGCTGGACGGCTACGCCGGCCTGCACGGCGAGGTCGGGCGCTACCGCGAGGCCTACGAGAAGTTCGCGGCCCGGCTCGCCGAGCGCGTCGGCTTGGCCATGGACGACACCGAGCGAGCCCGCCGGGCCGACTACCTGTCGTTCCAGATCTCCGAGATCAACCAGCTTGCGCCGCAGCCGGGAGAAGACGAGCACCTCTCGCAGGAGCGGCGGCGGCTGGCGGCGGCGGGAAAGCTGCGCAGCGCGGCGGAGGAGGCCGAGCGCATCCTCTACTCCGGCGACTGCGCCGCGGCGGATCAGATCGGCTCGGCGCTGGGGAAGCTGACCGACGCAGCGTCGATCGACCCGGCACTCGAGCCGTTGGTGACCTCCTTGAAGGCGGCGCGGGTGGAGCTGGAAGAGTCGTCGCGGGCGCTGTCGAGCTACCTCAAGCACGTCGACGCGGACCCGGCGAAGCTCTCCGAGCTGGACGAGCGGCTCGAGGCGCTCAAGCGGCTGACTCGCAAGCACGGGGGCGACCTGGCCTCGGTGTTGCGGCGCTTGGAGGAGATGAAGGCCGAGCTGGCGGGCGTGGAGCGCCACGCCGAGCGGCTCGCCGCGCTCGACCAGGAGTGCGCCGAGCTGGGCCGCGAGGCGCTGGTGCAGGCCCGCGCGCTCTCCGAGAAGCGCCACGCCGCGGCCGACGAGTTCGCCCAGGCCGTCGAGGCCGAGCTGGCCAAGCTGGCGATGGCCAAGACGGAGCTGCGGGCTCGGCTGGCTCCGCTGCCGAGCGCGGGAGAGGCGGGGGTGGGGGCAGGGGCGGGGGAGGCGAGGGTGGACGGCTGCGCCCTGACGCCCCGCGGGCTGGACACCTGCGAGCTGCTGATCTCCGCCAACGCAGGAGAGGAGCCGCGGGCCCTGGCCAAGATCGCCTCGGGAGGCGAGCTCTCGCGCGTGATGCTCGCGGTCAAGCGGGCGCTGGCCAAGACCGACCCGGTGCCGACCTACGTCTTCGACGAGGTGGACTCGGGCATCGGCGGGGCCGTGGCCGAGGTGGTCGGTCGGATGCTCAAGGAGGTCTCGCGCGAGCGCCAGGTCCTGTGCATCACGCACCTGCCGCAGATCGCCGCGTGCGCCGACAGCCACTACACCGTGGCCAAGCGGGTCAAGGACGGCCGGTCCGTCTCCAAGGTCGAGGTGCTCTCGCCGGCGGCCCGGACCAAGGAGATCGCCCGGATGCTGGCGGGGGTGCAGATCACGCCCGCGGCGCTCAAGAATGCCGAGGAGATGCTCGAGTCCTCGGCCCGGCGGCGGCGTCGCTAATGAGTGTATTGGCGCCACGGCTGTTGACCTGTCTGGCGGCAGGCCGGTAGATTCGCGGGCACTTCTGGAATCTCCTCCATGAAAGTGCTCTGCAAAGGCGTATCCGACGTTGGCCGCAAGCGCGACCACAACGAGGACAGCTACCTGATCGATCAGGAGCTTTCCCTCTTCGTGGTCGCCGACGGCATGGGCGGCCATGCAGGTGGCGGCACGGCCTCTCGCATCGCCGTGGAGACCATCGACGCCGAGATCCGCAAGGCTCGCGCCCGCGCCGACAACCCCTTCGAGGCCAAGGGGAGCATCGAGGACTCGCCGGTCCCCGAGGTGCTGCGCACGGCGGTCGAGGCCGCCTGCGCCAACATCTTCACCACCGCGCAGAACGACAGCCGCCTGGCGGGCATGGGCACGACGACCATCGCCCTGCTCGTCCACCGCGACTGCGCCTTCATCGGCCACGTCGGCGACAGCCGGGCGTACCTGGTCCGCGGCGAGCTGGTCCAGCAGATCAGCGAGGACCACAGCCTCGTCAACGAGCAGATCAAGGCGGGGATGATCACCGCCGAGGAAGCGCGCCACAGCCGCTACAAGAACATCATCACCCGCTCCGTCGGCTTCGAGTCCGAGGTGGCGGTGGACGTGATGGGCCTGGTGATGCAGCCCGGCGACACCTTCATCCTCTGCTCCGACGGCATGTCGAACATGATGGAAGAGCGCGAAATCCTGGAGATCGCCGCGCGCCCCGACATGGAATCGATCCCGCAGGCGCTGATCGACCTGGCCAACAGCCGCGGCGGCGACGACAACATCACCGTCGTCTGCGTCCGGGCGGCCTGAGAAGCGGGCTGCAGGCCCGACTGTTGACTCACTCTGCGAAACCCCATAGAACCATTCGGAATGTCGAGTACTTTCGATGATCTGCGGCGCGAAGCTGCGTCCGGATACGGGGTCGTTCGAATGCAGCTTCCCCTCGGAAGGACGGCGGCCGGACTCCTGGCCGTCGCACTCTTCGGGTTCGGCCTGACCGCCTGTGGGCCCACCCAGTCGACCGCCCTCATCATGGACGGCGACGTCCAGCTCGAGGCGGCCCGGATGGCCGACGCGCCCAAGCTGGCGCCCTACGAGTTCACCGCCGCCGAGGTCTACCTGCACAAGGCCCGCGAGGAGCAGGGCTACTCGGACTTCGACATCTCCATCGACTTCGGCAAGAAGGCGGTGAAGTTCGCCACCGAGGCCAAGAAGAAGTCCATGGCCGCCAAGGCCGACGGCGCGCTCCCCAACGTCCCGACGCTGCCGCCGCCTTCGCCGCGGGCCGAGGGCAGGTCCGACGCCATCACCGTCGACAAGGTCGAGAAGACCGAGACGCCTCCGGTGGTGGTCCCGCCGCCGCCGCCGACCGAGAGCACCAAGTGAGCCACCGCATGCGACCGATCGAAAGCCTCGCCAGGCTCGCCCTCGCCGCCTCGCTGCTGGCCGGCTGCGTCAGCGGCAACAAGATCCGCGCCGACGGCGAGGTCATCCAGTCCGACATCCAGCGCGCCCGCAAGTCCGGCGCCTACCGCTGCGCGCCGCGCGAGCTGGCGCTGGCCGAGGCCAACCTCGACTTCGCCTACGGCGAGGTGGAAGAGGGCAACAGCCCCCGGGCCCAGGAGCACATCTCCATCGCCGAGGAGAACATAAAGAAGGCCCTGGTGCTCTCCAAGGACTGCGGCCCGAAGCAGGTGCTCATCAAGGAGAAGAAGGACGTCGTGGTGAAGATCGAAGCGACCGATCGCGACGGCGACGGCACGCTCGACACCGACGACGGCTGCCCGGACGTCGTGGGGCCCAAGGAGAACAAGGGCTGCCCCTGGCCGGACCGCGACAACGACGGCACGGTCGACCCCGAGGACAAGTGCCCCGACGTGCCCGGCCCGAAGGAGAACTTCGGCTGCCCGGTGGTCAAGGACACCGACGGCGACGGCATCGTCGACGAGCTCGACCGCTGCCCGACCGAGCCCGAGGACAAGGACGGCTTCCAGGACGAGGACGGCTGCCCGGACAACGACAACGACAACGACGGCATCACCGACAAGCTGGACGGCTGCCCCAACGTGCCCGGCCCCGTCGAGAACAAGGGCTGCCCGGTCCTCGACCGCGACAAGGACGGCATCCTCGACTGGGAGGACGCCTGCCCCGACCAGCCCGGCCTGAAGAACGCCGACCCGGCCAAGAACGGCTGCCCGGACCTCGACCGCGACAAGGACGGCATCGAGAACGAGAAGGATGCCTGCCCCGACGAGCCCGGCGTGCCCGACCCCGACCCGAAGAAGAACGGCTGCCCGCGCAAGATGACGCTGGTGGTGGTCAAGAAGGACCGCATCGAGATCAAGAAGCAGATCAACTTCGAGTTCGCCAAGGCCACCATCAAGGGCAAGGACAGCTTCAAAATCCTCGACGAGGTGGTCCAGGTCCTGAAGGACTACCCGGCCATCAAGAAGATCCGCGTCGAGGGCCACACCGACTCGGTGGGCACCGCCGAGAACAACAAGAAGCTCTCCCAGGCCCGCGCCGAGTCCTGCGTGAAGTACCTCGCCTCCAAGGGCGTGGAGACCGAGCGCCTCGAGGCCGCGGGCTACGGGATGACCCGCCCCATCGCCTCCAACGCCACCGACAAGGGCCGCGCCCAGAACCGCCGCACCGAGTTCAACATCCTCGAGCGCGAGTAGCGCCGGGGATCCCAGTGCCGAAACATCGCGGCCGCGCCCTCACCGTGGGGCGCGGCCGCTCGCATCCTGAGGGACGAAATGCCGATGAGCGCGCGCATCCGGGAAGGCTTCGTCGACGGGCCCAAGGGCCGGCTCTACTACCGCCTCGACGGCGGGCGCGGCCCGTGGCTGGTCTGCCTCAACGGCATCGGCGTCTGCATGTCGTTCTGGGAGCCGTTCGCCCGGCAGATGGGCCGCAGCTGCCGCGTCGCCCGCTTCGACTTCCGGGCCCACGGCCGTTCCGACGGCCCGCCCGAGCCCACCGACATCTCCATCGCCACCTGCGTCGACGACACCGAGGCGATCGTCGCCGCCCTGGGCATCGAGGACCCGATCCTCTGCGGCCACTCGATGGGCGGCCAGGTCGGCTTCGAGTACTACCGGCGCCACCGGGACGGCGTCGCGGCGCTGGTGCCGACGCTGTGCACCTCCGGCCACGCCATCGCCACCTTCTTCGACACCCGGCTGTCGCTGGCCGCCTTCGAGGTCTTCAAGAAGGTGGTCCAGGTCGCGCCCAACGGCCTCTCGCAGGCCCTGCGGCCGCTGCTCTTGTCCGGCGTCGCCGAGCGGGCGGTGCGGATGCTCGGCATCATCCACCCGACGCTGGCCCCGCACGAGCTGATGGTGCCGTACCTGGAGCAGCTCTCGCGGACGGACTTCCGCAGCTACGCCGCGCTCGCGCAGAGCCTGCAGGACCACGACGCGGCCGACCTGCTCCCCAGCATCGACGTGCCCACCCTGGTCGTCGCCGGCGAGAAGGACCTGTTCACCCCGCTGCGGCTGGCGCACGACCTCGTCCGGCGCATCCCCGGCGCCGAGCTTTTGATCATCCCCGGCGGCACCCATGCCGCGCTGATGGAGCAGCCGGACCTCCTGTGCCTGCGCGTCGAGCAGTTCCTCGAGGAGCGGGTGCTGGCGCGGCTCGCCGCCACCGCCGACGCCGGCTAGGTCGCCGGATTTCTGAGGGTCGGCGAGGGTCTTCTGCTGCCTCGGGCCGGGGCTCGTGCGGCCAAGTGTCCGGATTTGCGGAATACTTGGAGGCCGACGCCGCGGCGTGAGAGTTGCCTCGACCGTGTCGAATCGCGAAGGAGGCTCCACCATGCGTCCCGTCCCCCGAATCGTCCTCGTCGCTGCCGCGGCTCTCTGGGCTCTGCCTGCCTGCTTCAGCCCCGTTTCGCCGCCCGGAGGCGAGGCCGATGCCGGACCCGGGCCCCGCGGCGACGGTGGCGGCGTCGAGTGCGTTAAGGACTCGGACTGCCCCGCGCCGCCGTCGACCCTCTGCGCTCCGGCCGCGGCCTTCTGCGACCGCGGGACGTGCAGCACCCGGTCCCTGCCGACGGTCTGGGAGAAGGACCCCGGAGCGTGCGAGATCAAGGAGCACTGCGCCTGCCAGAGCCTGGGCGGGCCGGACTGCATCGGCGGTTGGGCGTGCACCGCGGGCCGCTGCAACTTCGACTGCAGCCAGCCGGGCTGCCAGAGCGACCTCGAGTGCCCGAGCGGCCAAAACTGCTTCGCGGATTGCCAGGGGGCCAAGGCCTGCCAGGCCGGCTGCCATGACTCCACCGACTGCCCCGCCGGCAAGGTCTGCTACCTGCCGATGCCGAAGTGCGGCGAGCCGGTCGGGACCTGCCAGGACGCCCCCAGCTGCACCTCCGACGACCAGTGCCCGGCGGGCTCGGTCTGCGAGTTCTCGGACTACGGCGGGACGCAGCGCTCCTGCCTCGCCGGCTGCCACCAGGACGCGCAGTGCGGCGACGGGCAGGTCTGCGCCATCCTCCTGTGCGCCAACTGCCCGAACTGCCCCTGCTACGGGCAGTGCCAGGCCAAGGCCGGCTGCGAGTTCGACACCGAGTGCGCGGCGGGGATGGTCTGCGGCACCGAGTCCGGCCGCTGCGATCTGCACTGCCTGGAGGGATGCCGCACCGACAAGGACTGCCGGCCCGACCAGGGCTGCGCGCCGCCCCCGCCGTGCATGGGCTGCGGCTGCGACCACGGCACCTGCTACACCAAGCCGAAGGGCTGCACGTCCGACTCCGAGTGCGCCGCCGGCCAGGTCTGCGCCCCGCTGAACGACCCCACGGGCTGCACCGGCGAGAGACAGTGCGTGTCGGGCTGCTTCGTCGACAAGGACTGCGGCGCGGACCAGGTCTGCATGCGCGGCTACTGCGGCGCCTGCTGCCCGGGCAACTGCGTGAAGGTGCAGACCGCCTGCAAGACGGACGCGGAGTGCCAGCCAGGCGAGATCTGCGAGGGCTGTGGCGAGACCGGCCCCAAGTCGTGCATGCGCGGCTGCCGCGACAGCTACGGCTGCCAGGCCGGCGAGTCCTGCGAGCAGGTCCTGTGCGACACCTGCCCGTGCCCCGCGCAGTGCTACCCCACGAAGCCCGGCTGCCAGAGCGATGCCGCATGTGGCTCCGGGACGGTCTGCGAGCCGGGGCCGGGCTGCACCGGGCCCAACCAGTGCGTCGCGGGCTGCCACGAGGACAGCCAGTGCCCCAACGGCGGCACCTGCGCCTGGATGCTCGACTGCCTCACCTGCCCGTGCCCCGGCCAGTGCTCCACTCCGGCATGCCTGTACGACCAGGCGTTCTGCAGCACCGGCCTGGAGTGCATCTGGGGCTCCGAGTCGTGCTGGGGCGGCTGCTGCCAGACCTGCCCGGTCCCGCCTCCGAGCACCTGCCTGTCGAACCAGTGCCCGAACCCCGGCGGCCGGGACACCAACGGCTGCGATACCGGGCCCGTCTGCGGCGCCTGCTGCAAGTGCTCGCCGGGCACCCCGGTCTGCGGCGAGAACTACGGAACCTACGGCAGCGAGTGCGAGGCCACCTGCGCCGGGGTGAAGGTCCTGCACGCCGGGGCCTGCTTGCCGTACGAGGGCCTGGGCTGCGACTGGAACGGCGGCGGGTGCTCCCAGGGTCAGTACTGCCGCGATCCTTGCCCGATGTGCGGCTCGGTGCAGCAGCTGCGCTGCACGCAGATGGGCGCGTGCGTCTGGGACTGGGACTGCCCGGGAGGCCTGGGCTCGCCCACCTGCGCCGACGGCACCCCGCCGACCTGGACCTGCGCCAACCACTCCTGTCTGGCGAGCTGCCCGCCGTAGCAGCCCGAAGACGGACGGTCGGAATCGAGGGAGGGCTACTTCTCGACGTAGCCCTTCTTCGTCTTCTCGGCGACGAGCTTGGCGGTGTCCTGCGCTGCCGCGGCGGCGTCGGAGAACGTCTTGACCTTGGTCTGGCCGCCGGAGCCCAGCCGGCCGAAGCGGACGATCTGCTCGTTGCCCTTGAGCTCGACCTCCCAGAACTTGGACGAGCCGTCGTCGGCGAACTCGAAGTGGCGGCGCGCGTCCGAAGAGGCGGCCGCGGCAGGCGCAACTGAAGGACGCGGCGGCGGTGGCGCTGACGGCCGCGGCTCGGCCTTCCCGCCGGGCTCGAGCGAGGCTGGTGCCGCGGCCTCCGCGCGCAGGCCCACGAAGGACGGGAAGCGGGGCACGCCGCCGTCCGAGAGCTCCTGGTAGCGGAAGGTGATGACGCTGCCCACCGCCGGCGGGGACGCGCGCTCGGCGTCGGAGAAGCCGGTGCCCACGTTGAAGCGCGTGCCGTCGGGGAGCTGGACCAGCAGCGCACCGAGGCGGCCCTCGTGGCGGCCGGCGCCGCCCAGGTGCTCGAGGACGGTGGCCTCGGCGTCGTGGAAGGTCTTCACCTTGAGCAGCGTGGACGAGCGGCCCACCTGGTAGAGCGAGCCGGGCTTGCGCAGCATCAGCCCTTCCCCGCCCAGGCCGTTGACCCGCTCGAGCTCCGCCTTGAGGTGGTCGACGCCCTGGCAGGGCTCGTGCGGGTGCCAGGCCGCGAACTTGGGAGACCGCGACGAGAGCAGGTCGCGGCAGGCCTCAACCCGGTGCTCGAACGGCTCCTTGATCGCCGGGGCGTCGAAGACCAGGAACTTCACTTCCCTCCACAGGTCGGGCTTGTCCTGCCGGCGCACGATGGAGGTGGTGCGCTGGAACGACTTGCGGCCGATCCACAGCTCGCCGTCGAGCGGTATGTCGGGCAGGCCTTCCAGGAACCAGTCCGGGGCCAGGTAGCGGTTGCCCAGGCGCGAGATGAAGGCCTTGCCGTCCCAGTAGGCGCGCACGCCGTCGAGCTTCTCGCTCATCCACCAGCCCTGGAGCTGGACATCGCCCTCCCAGCGCTCGGCGAGGAGCACCGGTGGTCCCTCGTTCTCCTTCTTCGGCGCGGAAGGATCGCCGGGAGCCTCGGGCTTGCGCGGCGAGACCCCGGCGCCGAGGACCCGGGCGAGCTCGACCTCTTCGCCGCGGTAGGCCTTGAGGTGCTTGCAGGTGCGCCGCTCGATGCCGGCGGACTGGTTGCGCCAAGCGGGGCAGCTGCACGAGTACACGCCGCCCACGTTCTTGAGCGTGTACGGCGCCGAGCCCGAGCCCTTCACCTCCGCCGACTGGCCGTCTTCCAGGTCTGGCATGGCTGCCTCCGAGCGCTTCTGAGAGGAGGCCGAAAGCCTAGCTCCTTTCACGATAGGTTGAGGCATGCGCCTCCCCATCCTCCCGCTCTTGCTGTGGATCCCGGCCTTGGCGGCCTGCGCCACCCTGGGCTCCGGGTCCGGAGCCGCGAGCGTCGAAGCCGAGCTGAAGGAAACGGATGTCTCCTTCGATCGGGCGACGCAGTCCCACGACACCGAGGGCGTCGGACGGCTCCTCTGCGCGGACGCGCTGTTCGGCGGCCGGAAGCTCGCGGCGGGGCGCGAGGAGGCGCTGTCGCGCTGGGCGCCCTTCATCGCCGGGGGCGAGGTAAAGCTGACGTGGGTCCCCGAGAAGGCCGCGGCGTCGTCGGCGGGAGAGCTGGGCTGGACCACCGGCCGCTACGAGTTCCGCGCCGGCAGTGCCGAGCCCGAGCGAGGGCAGTACGCGACGGTCTGGCGCCGCGTGGACGGCCGTTTCTGCGTCTCGATGGACATCAGCCTCGAGGCGCCCAAGGAGCTTCTCGCGGCGCCGCGGGACCCGCCGCTGCGAACGGACAGGTCGGCGTCCGGAGACCTCGTCGCCGAGACCGGTTGGTTGACCGGAGAAGCCGGGACCTGGCTCGAGGTGAAGCGCTGCGCCGGGTCCGGGGACTGCCGCGTCGAGGTGCTGTCGATCGTCGCGGCGCCGGGGAAGAAGGAGCCCTGAGCGATGGCCTGTCTCCCGATCCTGCTGGGCGAGGGGGTGGGGTGAGGGCCTTCGCGACCACCATCGGAACTCGACGCTACCCTCGTCGCGTTCCGAGCAGGTGGAGTCGAGCACGCAGGAGCCCCCTCTCCCGCGTGGAGCGAGAGGAGCGCGCCTCGAGCCGCGGAGGTCGCTCCCGGCAGAGCGGTGGCGTTGGCAACCCTGGGAGAGGGCTGGGGTGAGGGGGCCTTCGCCCTTTCTACAGCACGGCCTCCTCGTTGATCAGCCGCGCCACCGCCGCCATCTCCTCGTCCTTGAGCGTCTGGTGGATGCCCACCAGGAACGTCGAGGCCGCCAGCGCGGTGCAGCGCGACAGCCCGTCGTGCGGGAGGTTGCGGAAGGCGGGCTGGCCGCAGGCCACCGCGGTCTCCAGCGAGCGGACCTCGACCTCGCGGGCGCACAGCCGGGCCGCGATGTCCTCGGGGTCGCCCTCGCGCACCGTGACGGGGAAGAACGCGGGCGAGCCGCTGTCCTCCGGCGCCGGCCAGAGCCGCAGGGCGGTGTGGCCGTGGAGGAAGTCGTAGAGCGTGCGGTAGCGCCGCCTCCGGTCTTCCTGGACGCGGAAGCTGCGCAGCTGGGAGCGCCCGAAGACCGCGTTGAGCTCGCTCAGCTGCAGGTCGAAGCCGGCCCGCTCGAACCAGGCATGGTGCTCGAGGCCCTCGGGCGCCACGCAGTCCAGCGCCTCGGTGTGGCAGGTGCAGGCCTGGCCGCCACAGGCCAGCGACTCGACCTTGCGGTGCCAGTCCTCGTCCGGGCTGACGACCGCGCCGCCGCCGAAGCTGGACAGGTGGTCCGCGTGGCCGAAGCTCCAGGTGGCCAGCGTCCCGCGCCGGTGCGCCGGCCCGCCGCCGACCCGCAGGTCCATCGACTGCGAGCAGTCCTGCAGCACCAGCAGCCCGCGGCGCGAGGCCAGCTCGTGGATCTCGTCGATGGGCGCCGGGAAGCCCAGGAAGTGGTTGACGCAGAGGACCTTGGTCGACGGCCCGATCGACGCCTCGAGGGCCTCGAGGTCGACGTTGAAGCCGTCGGCCTCGACGTCCACCAGGCTCACCTCGTACCCGGCCGCCTGCAGCGCCGAGAGGGTGGTGGCGGAGGTGAAGCCGGAGGCCAGCGCCTGCCCGCGCCCGGTCTGCTCGGCGAGCGCGAACGCCGCCGCCAGCACCGCCGAGGCGCCCGAGTTGACCAGCGTCAGCCGCTCGGCCCCGAAGGCGTCGCACAGCTCCGCGACGAAGCGCCGGACGTTGGCCCCCGGCGTGCCCAGCTCGGACGAGAGGAACTCGGCGAACCCCGTGGTGTCGATCGGGCCGGCGAGCGGGTATCGGAAGGGCTTGTCCATCGTCACGGCGCAGCGTTGGGCGAAGGCATCCTTCTTACCACCGACCGCGGGGAGGCAGACAGCGGGCCGTCGAGCGCTCCCAAGACGACGGCCCCGCCGGAGCACCGGCGGGGCCGCCTCGGGACCGGATTGCCGGACGCTCGGCTCAGCCCGGCTCCTGGTAGACGTGCGCGCTCTCGGCGGCGGTCGGCAGCATGCTCATGCCCAGGTAGGTGAACATGACCACCGCGAAGCCGAGGATGGTCAGCCAGGCCGCGCGGTTGCCGCGCCAGCTCTTGACGTGCCGCACGTGCAGGTAGGCGGCGTAGACCAGCCAGCTGACGAGCGACCAGTTCTCCTTCGGGTCCCACACCCAGTAGTCGCCCCAGGCGCCCTTGGCCCAGATGGAGCCGACCAGCAGGCCGAAGGTCAGCGTCACGAACCCGAAGCGGACGGCGTGGTAGGCCACGTCCTCGAGGCTGATGGCGCCCTTGAAGATCGTCCCCGCCTGGATGGTGAACGTCGGCTTGAACAGCTGCACCGCGGACATGGCGGTCGCGAAGAAGAGCGCGCCGTAGCCGACGAAGTAGACGATGACGTGGGGCACGAACCAGGCGCTCTGCAGCGCCGGCGGGAGCTTGACGATCTCCGCGTCCCACTTGGTCAGCCCGAAGACGAGCACGCCCAGGCACGAGATCGCGAAGAGCGCGCCGAAGACCCGGGTCTTGAGCACCAGCTCCATGACCAGGTAGACGGCCGCGAAGCAGACCGCCAGGAAGACCAGCGTCTCGAACAGCGACTTGAACGGCGGGCGGTCCGCGGTCATCCAGCGCGAGACGATGAGCCCGAGGTTCAGGACCATCGCCGTGGCCATCAGCGCGGTGCCGAGGCGCCCGACGATCGCCTTGGTCGACTTGAACGCCATCGCGTAGAAGGCGAAGGCGGCGGCGTAGGCGGCGCCGGTGAAGGCGTACAGCGGGTGCGAGCTGAGCAGGGTGAGGTCCATGGCTCAGGCCTCCTTCCGGCGGAACCGGGGGCCGACGTAGATCATGTAGAAGACTCCCGAGAAGAGCAGGGCGAAGCCCACGAAGACCCAGTTGACGCCGGGGTCCTTCACCGCCTCGAAGCCGGAGTAGGTCGGGTCCTTGGGGTCGTAGTTGACCTGGTAGAGCTTCCAGTCGCCCAGCGCGACCGGGTCGTTGACCGCCACGACGGCCTTCTGCGGCTCGCCGCCGCCCGCGCCCAGGCGCAGCGCCACCGAGGAGCGGAAGGCCTTCACGTCGTCGACGCGGGTCTCGAAGGTCAAGAAGCCGTTGCCCACCTGCACCGGGTCCTTCTGCCCGGCCATCATCATCACCTCGCGGCTCAGGCCCTCGTTGGTGACCTCCACGAGCAGCCCCGGGTTCTTCATCTCCTGCGACGCCGTGGTCGGCTCGCGCGAGATCGCGGCCTTCTCGAGCAGCGCCCCGAACTTGACGCCCTCGAGCTCCAGGCCGTCGGTCAGGGGAACGGTCTGCTCGGTCCCGTCGGGCTTGTGCACCAGCACCGTCTTGTCGATGCCGGCCACCGCGAGCACGGTCGCCGCCGAGCTGCCGCCCTCCGGCGAGAAGGCGTAGACGAGGCTCGGGCCGTCGCCGTGGCCGAAGCCCGGCATGTTGGCGAAGAGCCACTTGGTGGCCTTGCCGTCGATGTCGACCTCCAGCGCCGGGTTGATGGGCCGGTCGCTGACGTTGACCGCGGTCTTGGTGGAGATGTCGTAGGTGAACTGCGGGAAGTAGCGCAGCGCCTTGACCTTCATCCCGTCCACCGTGACCGTCTCGCCCAGGCGCACCGGCACCGGCTCGCCCTTCTCGCTCTTCACGGTGTGCAGCGGCGCGTCGATCTTCAGGGCCGGCCGCTGCCAGCCGAAGAGCACCGCCACCTTGCCGTCCTTCGTGTCCGCGCGCTGCCGCTCGCCGGTGGCCGCCATCAGCCAGGTCGGCGCTCCGTCCACGGTGAGCTTGAGCGCCGGCTTGTCGCCGCCGGTCTCGGAGAGCCGCTCGCCCAGCACCAGGTCCGGGTAGAAGGCCTTCACGCGGAAGGCGTTGCCGCCCGGCAGCCGGTGCGTCACGCCCACCTCGCCCTCGAAGGAGGCCTTCAAGTCGTAGCCCGAGCCCTTCTTGGCCGGCAGGAACAGCCGCAGCCGCGGCATGTCGGCGTAGTGGTCGACGTCGAAGTCGAGCAGCTGCACCGAGGCGTTGAGCGGCACCTCGGCGGGCGAGGGCAGGCCGGACTTGGTGACGTTGACGGTGCTCGCCGACTCGCCGACGCGCAGGTCGATGCGGCCCTTGACCGAGAAGACGGCGGAGACGCCGGCGCCCAGCAGGGTCACGATGATGCCCAGGTGCACCAGGAAGAAGCCGACGTTGCGCCGGGTGACGGGCCAGCGGCGGACGGCGGAGGCGATGAGCCCGGTGTTCATCAGCGCGATGACGCCGCCGAACCAGAAGCTGTGGAACAGGTCGTCCAGCCGCAGCGCGAGGATGAGGCTGCCCACGCCGCCCAGCTCGGTGCGGTAGTAGGCCTCCGGCTTGTTCTGCAGGACGAGCGTGCCCAGCGCCGCGCCCAGGCCGAGGATGGTCAGCGCCACCGCGGCCAGCCGGAACCCGGCGACGGCGTCCAGCAGGCGCCCGCGCACCACGTAGGCGGTGACCACCAGCGTCACCGTCATCAGTGTCGTGTAGACGACGAAGGCGACCGCGCCGGGGGTGATGAAGAGCTGGAGGACGGCCCCCAGCAGGACGAGCCCGCCGGCGAGCAGGGAGATGAGCTTCACCTCGGCCCTGGTCGCGGCGGCGGTGTTCTTCTGGGCGACCGCGGGAGGCTGGGAGGTGGCTACTGCGGTGGTCATGGTCGTGTCTCCAGCCAGCGGCGAAGCAAGCGATGGGCCTGTCGTGGGTGCCGCCGGTCAGGCACTACAGAACGGTCATCCCCGCGATTTTCTGCCCTGATCAAGGGCGACTGCCCTATCCGGGAGTGCGCGAGGTGGTGACGCGATGTGGGCGTTGGGTAACGGGCATTCTTCACAATTGCCGGGAAAATTCTAGGGGTTCGCTGAGAACGGCCAGCTCAGGTGCTCGGCCATCCGCCGCGCCAGCAGGGGGGCTTCGCGCAGGCAGTCCAGGATTCCCAGCCCTCGGTAGGCGTTGCCGGTGAGGAAGAGGCCGGAGTGGTGGGAGAGCGCGGCGTCGATCGCCTGCAGGCGCTCCAGGTGCCCGAGCGTGTACTGCGGCAGGGCGCGGGGGTGGCGAACGACTCGCGAGAAGACCGGCTCGCGCCGGATCTCGAGCAGCCGCGAGAGCTCGCGGTGCGCGCCCGAGGCGATCTCGTCGTCCCGAAGGCCGAGGATCTCGGACTGGCGCGAGCCGCCCATCCGGCAGGCGATGAGGTGGTGGCCTGCCGGGGCGTGCAGCGGGAAGAGCGCGGAGGTGAAGACCGCGCCGAGCAACCCGTTGGGTTCGGTCGACGGCGTGTAGAAGCCGTAGGCCTTGGGCAGCCGAGGCAGGTCGGACTGCCGGTAGCCGAGGTAGGCCACCGCGATGGGCGCGTAGGGGATGCGGGAGATGCTGGCCGCCAGCGCCGGATCCTCGGTTTCGAGGACCGGGCCCAGCGCGTGCGCCGGCGCGGTGAGGGCGACGGCGTCGGCGTGGACCACCTCCCGGTGGACGCCGCGCAGGACGTGGACGTCCCAGCCGGAGCCCGAGGAGCGGATGGAGGTGATGGAGGCCTTCAGGGCGAGGTCCCTGCCCAGCCGCACGCCGAGCTCGGCGGTGAGCGTGCCCATCCCTTCGCGGAAGGTTGCCAGCTGGGTCGCGAACGCCGAGGCGCGCAGGCCCGCCAGGGCGCCGAGCAGGACGCTGCGGTGCTGCTTCTCCAGGGCGGCCAGGCGCGGGAAGGCCGCCGAGAGGCTCAACAGCTCCGGGTCGCCGGTGTAGAGGCCGGAGACCATGGGGAAGAAGACGCGCTGGGCGCCGCGCGCGCCGAAGCGCCTGCGGGCGAACTCGGCGACCGACTCGTCGTCGCCCAGGCTGGTCGGGCCGCGGGGCAGCGCCAGGTCGCAGAGCAGGCGGACCTTGGCGGCCACGGGGAGCAGCGGGGTGCGCGCGAAGCTCAGCGGCGAGAGGGGGACGTGGTGGAGGGTGCCGTCGGCGACGACCGCGCGGCTCCGGGCGGCGCCGGTGGCGCGCAGGAGCCGGTCGTCGAGCCCGAGATCGGCGACCAGGGAGGCGGCGGCCGGGTCGCGGAAGCCGAAGGACTGCGGCCCGGTCTCGACGAGGAAGCCGGCGATGCGGTCGCTCTTGAGCTTGCCGCCCGGCCGGGAGTCGGCCTCGAAGACGCGCACGCCGATCCCGTAGCCTCGGAGCGCCCAGGCGAGGGAGAGCCCGGAGATGCCCGCCCCGGCGATGACGACGCTCTTCATGGTCGGAAGGTGGTTAACGAAGGCCGCGGAGGAGAACAAGCGGAAGAGCGGGTGGGCGCTGGCTGTGCTGGACAGGGGGCAGCAGGGGCGGCACCGGAGGCGAGGAGCTGCGTGCCTCTCTCAGTTCTCGCCGGGCGGCGTCTCTGCAGGCCCGGCCTCTCCCGCATCGGCCCGCGCCTCGCCCACGCCCGCGTCCGGCGTCTCGCGCTCCGCCTTCTCCCGCGCCAGCCGCTGCCACAGGCTCTCGTACTTCACCCTCGGAGGCTCGCCCTCGACGGGCGGAGGCGGGGTGTGGTCGTCCTCGCAGGTCAGCTTGGGCTCGGTCCCCGGCACGAACGGCGCGTAGATCCCCTGGCAGGTCGGGCTCGAGAGCTTGCCGCTGATGGTGCAGATCCACTTGTGGCTGAGCTTGGGCGTCTCCGGGAACGTCGGCAGTGGCGCCTCGTGCCGCGTGAGCCTCCCCAACCACCAGCCCCACAGCGGCGCCGCGAGATCCGACGCCGAGCCGCCGAGTTGCTGCGGCTGGTCGTAGCCTAGCCAGACCACCGCCGACCACCTCGGAGTCGCGCCCACGAACCAGGCGTCTCGCTCCAGGTCCGTCGTGCCGGTCTTACCCATCACCGGGCCCTTGTAGCCGGGCTCCTCGCCCACGCCGCGCACCGGGCCGCCAGTGCCGAAGTCCACGACCAGGCGCATCAGCTCGCGCAGCAGCGCCGCGGATTCCGGCGCCAGGATCTGCTCGGACTTGGGCAGGGCCGGCGTGCGGTCGGCGCCCGACCCATCCACGATCTTGAGCACCGGGTGCCCCGCGACCTTGCGCCCGCCGTTGGCCACGATGGCCGCCATCTGCGCCATCTCCACCGGGGTGACCTCGCCCTGGCCAAGCGCCAGGCCCATCTCCGCCGGGAAGTGCGAGGTGTCGAAGCCGAACTTGCCGGCCAGGTCGATGAGCGGCATCGGCCCGCCCAGATCCTGGAGCAGCGAGGCGGTGGCCACGTTCTGCGAGAGCGCCAGGCCGTAGGCCAGCGAGGCGGTGGGCGTGTACTCGCCGGTGACGTTGTGCGGCGTCCAGTTGCCCTGCGGCGTCTTGAACAGGCGGATCTCGTTGGGCTCGGTCGACGAGGCGGTGAAGCGCGGCTTGCCGTCCGGCCCGGGCGCCTGCGAGAGCGCCAGGGCATAGACCAGCGGCTTGAACGAGCTGCCGGGTTGCCGGCGGGCTTGCGTCGCGCGGTTGAACCCGGTGGACGAGTCGCCCGAGCCGCCCCAGACCGCGAGCATCCGGCCGGTCGCGACCTCCAGCAGCACGCCGGCCGACTGCAGCATCCCGGGCTTCTTGCCGAGCAGGCCCTCGAGGTGGCGGGTCTTGGCCGGGAAGACCTCTTCGGTGGCCAGCTGCGCCGGCACGTCGATGCCCACGGTCACCACCAGCCCCGAACCGTACAGCGCGTCGCGGGAGAGGTGGCTCTCGAGCCAGGATCGCGTCGCCGACAGGTAGGCCGGGAAGCGCTCGTCGAGCGAGGTCGTCCGGACCGTGGCCATGGGCGAGGAGATGGCGGAGACGACGTCGTAGCCGAAGGCGGCCTCCATGGCCTTGAGCACGCGGTCGCGCCGCTCCTTGGCGCGCTCCGGGTAGCGATCGGGGGCGAAGCGGGCGGGGGCGGGGAGGATGGCTGCGAGGGTCGCCGACTCGGCGAGCGTCAGGTCCTTGGCGTCCTTGCCGAAGTAGTGCCGCGCCGCCGCCTGGAAGCCGCAGATGGAGAGCCCGCCGCGCTGCCCGAGGTACGGGGCGTCCAGGTACATCTGCAGGACGCCGTCCTTGCCCAGGTGCTCGTCGACCGCGAGCGCCATCACCGCCTCGCGGATCTTGCGGGCGATCGTCTTCTCTCGCTCGCCGACCATGGCGCGGACCACCTGCATGGTCAGGGTGCTGCCGCCCTGCGACCAGGAGTGCTCGCGGGCGTTGGCCAGCGCGGCGCGCACGGCGGCGGAGAAGTTCACGCCCTTGTGCTCGCGGAACTCGCGGTCCTCGGCGGCGACGATCGCGTCGATGAGGTGCTTGGGCGCTTCGGAGAGAGGCAGGTGCTCGCGCACTTCGCCGGTGGGGCCGACGACCCAGCCCAGCCTCAGCGGCTCGAGCTCCTTGCCGGAGCGGGGGACGACGGCACCGCTCTTCTCGCAGAACTCGCCCGGGCCCGGGGTGGGGCACCTCTCCGAGTAGCCGCGGGCGCGGGCCTCGGCCACCAGCTTCCAGGCGGGCTCGGTCAGCGGGACGGCTTGCGAGTAGACGCGCGCGGGGAAGCTCCATCCGGCGTGGGCGATGCGGTGCTCGCGGTGCGCGTCGACCAGGACGATCGACTGGCGCCACCAGCCCTGCACCAGGCGGGTCGCGGGGAAGGCCGCGACGAGGCAGAGGACCAACAGGCCGAGGAGCAGGCGCAGGAGGGTGCGCAGCCAGCGCCTCCGCCGCGGGGGCTCGGGGTCGAGGTCGGGCGCCTCGAGGCTGGCTTCGTCGGACACCGTCGGCTCCTCGGACCCCCGAAGGGCGCGCACCTTCCCGCGTTGGAGCCGAGGAATCAAGGGTCGCTCGATTCCGGCACCGGACGAGCGGACCCAAATAGAAAGGGCGCGACCGGCCAATCCGGTCGCGCCCCGTCGTCCGAGGGCCGAAGAGAGGGTGGACGACGTTACGGCTGGCAGACTCCCGCGACGCAGCGCTCGCTCGTCGGGCAGTCACAGTTGGTCACGCAGGCTCCGCCGGAGCCGGGGGTGCAGTAGCCGAGCTTGCAGATCTCGCCGGCGTTGCACTGGCCGCCCGTGGAGCAGCGGATCTTGCAGGTGGCGTCGACGCAGTCCTGGCCGACGGCGCAGTCGGCGCCGGTGGTGCACTCGGCGGCCGGGCGGTCCTGGCAGACGCCGACCTTGCACATCTGCGCGGCGGGGCACTCGTTGTCGGAGGCGCAGCCCAGGTGGCACTCCTGGTTGATGCAGTACAGGCCCTCGCCGCAGTCGGCGTTGAACTGGCAGAGCTTGGGCCCGGTGCTGCCGGCGTCGGCAGGGATCACGGTGCCGGCATCTACCTCGGGATTGGGAACCACGATGCCGGCGTCGGCCTCGGGGGCGGGCTCGACCGTGCCGGCGTCCGGGCCAGGAGGATCCACCGGCTTGGGAGTGCAGAACATTTCCTTGCAGATCTCGCCGGTGGCGCAGTCGGAGTCCTTGGCGCACAGCGACGAGCAGACGCCGTTGATGCACATCTGGCCCTTGGCGCAGTCGGTGCCGAGCAGGCAGGTCTTGGAGTCGGTGGGCACCAACCGGCAGGTGCCCTTCACGCAGTACTCGTCGGCGGCGCAGTCGGCGTTCGCCTGGCAGATTCCGGGGGGCCGCAGGAACCCTCCGTCGGGGCCGACGTCGTAGCAGGAGCCCGAGCAGCAGCCGCCGCCGCCTTCGCTGCCGCAGCTGCGCCAGTCGTTGTAGATGCAGCCGGAGGCGAAGAGCGCCATCGCGGCGCCGGCGACGATGCTGAGGGAGCGGATCGAGGTCATTGCAGTCTCCTTCGGGTTCGGGGCGGGCCGTCTGCTTTCGCATCGGCCTTTCGAGCGAGTTGGTTGCCAGCCTCGCGGCAAGCGATCAAAAGCGCTCGCGAGACGGCTGCGCGCAGGTGCACCCAGTGATCGTGGGGAATGCACTCTGGGCGAACCTGCGCGAGGCCGACCGCAAGGACCGCGAAGCCGCGGGCATCGCCACAGAAGTCGCGGCAATCGGCGGAAGCGGCCCGGGCATCGGTCCATTCGGCACCGGGCATGGGCGCAACTGGCACGGGCATCGGTCCACTGGCACCGGGTATCGACGTTGTTGCTCCACGTGGAGCA
>DASXVQ010000139.1:0-54584 GCA_036504155.1 Myxococcales bacterium | reverse complement strand
GCCGCCCTTCCGCCGGACGTCGAGCACTTCGACTGAGCGGCCGAAGACCCGTCGTCGCCGACCGGACCCTCGGCCGGCGACGGGGACGCGGCGCATTCGCCGGGAACTCTCGCGGCGCTACCGTGCCGGCCGATGGAAGAGCTGGACATCCCCGGCGCGACGGCGCGGCTGGTGCACACGGGCGAGGTGCACCTGCACTGCGTCGAGGCCGGCGCCGGGCCCCTGGTGCTCCTCCTCCACGGCTTCCCGGAGTTCTGGTGGTCGTGGCGGTTTCAAATCCCCGCGCTCGCCGCTGCGGGCTTCCGGGTCGTCGCTCCCGACCTGCGCGGCTACCACCTCTCCGACCAGCCCTCGCGCGTCGCCGACTACCGGATCGACCGGCTGGTCGGGGACGTCGTGGGGCTGATGGATGCGCTCGGCGAGAAGCGGGCCTCGGTGGTCGGACATGACTGGGGCGGCCTGGTGGCCTGGGCCTTCGCCATGGCCCAGCCGGCGCGGCTGCGCAAGCTGGCCATCCTCAACGTCCCGCACCCGCGGCGCATGCTGAAGGGCCTGCTCTGCCCGAGGCAGCTCCTGCGCAGCTGGTACGTCTTCTTCTTCCAGCTGCCGTGGGTCCCGGAGCGCTTTCTGGCGATGCACGACTACGCGCCCCTGCGGAGGTCCTTCCGGGCGGACGAGCTCCCGGAATCCGCCATCGATCGCTTCGTGGACGCCGCCCGCGCTTCGGGGCTGCGCGGCGGCATCGACTACTACCGCGCGGCGCTGCGCCACCCGTTCACGCCGGGGCCGCGGCGGATCGACGCGCCGGTGCTCGTGATCTGGGGAGAGCGGGACCGTGCCCTGCGGCGCGAGCTCGCCGAGCCCGACCCCAGGCTGGTGCCCAACGCCCGCGTGGTCCGAATCCCCGGGGCCACGCACTGGGTGCAGCAGGACGCTCCCGAGCGGGTCAACGCGCTGCTCACCGAGTTCCTGCGAGGCTGAGCCCGCCGGCCGCAGGCGAACGGCACGAGGGTGAGCAGCACCTGCTTGAGCTGCGGGGCGAGCCTCCTGCGCACGCCTCACCCTCTTGGTGGAGCCCCGCGGACCGGCCGGAGCAAAGATGGCGTAGTAGGGTCGCTTATCTGACTCGCCATTGATGCTAATGCAAGGTGTCGAACACCGCCGAGGCCCTCGCGTGCGCGCCGGTTCCTCCCGGTGCGCCTGCACGAGAGGCTCGCCGCGAACGACGCGAGGAGCGCACCCCGATGACCCGACGCCGAACGACCCGACGCGACGTGCTCCGAGGCGGGCTGGCCATCGTCGCCGGAAGCCTGGTCGCCCCCGCCTGCTCGGACCCGCCCGGCGCCCACGGGCCCGAGGTGGGCGACGGTGCGGGGAGCGATGCCGGAGCCGACGGCTCCTGGGCTCCCGACGCAGCCGATCTGCCCGACGTCTCCGCCGGCGAGGATGCTTCCAGTCCCGGGGCGGACGCGGCGGTGGATGCGCGGGACGCCCAGGCCGCGCCCGACGCGGGGGAGCCGGATGCAGGTGCCAGCCCCGCGCCTCGGCCGACGACCACCGTGCGAACCCGGGTCGAGGGCGTCCTTTCCAGCGAGAAGCACGGGGAGAGCCTCAAGCCGCTATGGGGCGTCACCCGGCGCGTCCCCGGCGAGCCGCACCAGCGCCGCGACGACCTGGGCGTCGACGCGGGGGCCGACGCGTCGACCGGGGCCGAGGCCTCGCTGCTCTACTTCGCGCACCTGACCGACCTCCACGTCATCGACGAGGAGTCGCCGGCCCGAACCATCAACCTCGACCGCGTCGCCGGCGCCGCCTGGCACGCGCAGGAGGCGCACTCGGCCCAGGTGCTGGACGCGATGGTGCGCAAGCTGCGCGCCCTGGACGCGGTGCGGCCGCTGGACCTGGCGCTGCTCACCGGCGACCTCATCGACAACAACCAGCAAAACGAGCTGGGCTGGTTCCTGAAGGTCCTGGAGGGAGGGACGCTGCAGCCCAACTCCGGCGAGCGCGAGGACCCGCTGCCCGGCGCGGACAACGACCCCCACGACGCCATGGTCGCGCTGGGGCTCGGAGCGATCCCCTGGTACGTCGCGCCCGGCAACCACGACCTGCTCATCCAGGGAAACCTGCCGATGACGCCGCCGCTCTACGACTACTCGCCGATCACCGGCGACCCCCGGCGAGGCACCATCGGCAAGTACGACCTGGGCCGCGTCAACCCGCCGGTCTGCAACCCCATCCCGGCCAACGAGTCGCCGACGCCGCCGCGGTGCATCCCCACGGAGCCGGCCGGGCTGGCCGCCGGGACGCTGCCCGCCGACCCGGCGCGGGCGAACCTGACCCGGGGCGACTTCATGGCAGCGGTGGCGGCGGCGATGGGGGCGCCCGCGGGCCATGGCTTCGGCCAGACGCTGGCCTCCAGCGGAGACGGCGACTACGTGGTGGAGCCGGTGCCGGGGCTGCCGCTGCGGCTGCTGGTGCTCAACACCAACGCCGCGGGCAGCGCCGCGGGCTACTACGCCAACTCCAAGATCGACGGCTTCGTGAGCTCGGCGCTGGCGCAGGCCGAGGCCGACCAGGTGCTGGTCGTCGTCGCCTCGCACCACCCTTCGGACTCGATCGTCGGCACGGGCGACAAGCTGCGCGCCAAGCTCAACGCCTGCCCGAACGTCGTGCTCCACCTGGTCGGCCACACGCACGACAACCTCGTGACCCCGCGTCCCGGCGCCACGCCGCACCTGGGCTACTGGGAGGTGACCACCGCGGGCCTGGTGGCCTGGCCGCAGCAGTCGCGCCTGGTGGAGCTGGTCGACCGCCGCGACGGGACCGCCGAGCTGTGGCTGACGATGGTCGACTTCGACACCGACCACGTGCCGCTGGGCGCGCTGGCCGAGGCCTCGCGCTTCCTGGCGCTGCGAGAGGTCCACGCCGGCCTGGCGAACAAGGGCGAGGGAAGCCCCGCCGACCGCAACGTGATCCTTCCCGTGGCGCTGACGCCGGAGCTCCGGGCGACGCTCGCGGCGCTGCCCGGCAAGCCGGTGGAGTCGAAGCTGTTCGCGTGACGTGGCGGCGACTGGCCGGCAGCCATCCGCCCTGCTGCATGCCGCCGAGCGCGAGGTTGCGCAGGCCGGCCCCGCTCTGGAAGGATGGCCGACGTGAGCCTGCTCGCCCCCGCCGCGCTCGCCGCGCTGATCCTCGCCGCCGACCCCGTGCCTCCGCGTGGGCTGCCGCCCGAGGACCTGCTGGACACCTGGGACGAGCACGCCGAGGACGTCGAGTTCTTCCTCAAGAAGCGCTGGTGCGGGGCCATCAAGGCCGACGCGCGCAAGGTCGAGAAGCTGCTCGACGCCAACCTCGTCGCCCCGGACCTCGCCGCCGCCAAGGAGGAGCCCTACGGCTCGGGCGCCTGGACCTCGCGGCGGATCACCCTCGCCGGCGAGCCCGGCCCCAGGAAGCCCGCCGACTTCGCCGCCGCGCTGGAGCGCTACTTCGCCCCCATCGCGGTGAGGTCGCGCTGCTCGGTCGGGTTCCACTTCTTCGTGCTCAGCAAGGGGGAGCCGCGGGTCGCCGAGGCGCGCTTCCAGATGCTCGTCGCCGGCCTGGGGCCGGACGGCGCCCACGTGCAGGACTCCGGCGAGGTCCGCGTCGAGCTGGAGCGCGATCCGAAGGGCAAGGGCCTGGACGCCTGGCGCGTGGCGCGCATCGGCTTCGAGGAGCGCATCCGGGTCAGCAGCGACTGGTCGCACTTCCAGAACGTGACGCTGGCCGCGCGCATCCCCGCGGACATCCCCGAGCCGAACGCGAGCGCCAACGCGCAGTTCTACGGCGACAACCTCGACCGCGGCGGGCTGGCGGTGGGCGACGTGGACGGCGACGGCCTGGACGACCTCTTCGTCAGCGGCGAGAAGGTGAACCTGCTGCTCTTCGCCAAGCCCGACGGGACGTTCGAGGACCGGGCGAAGAAGTGGGGCGTGGCCAGCACCGGCGACTCGCGCGGCGTGCTGCTGCTCGACCTGGACAACGACGGCGACCTGGACCTGGTCCTGGCGACGCGCGGGGCGCAGACGCGCGGCGAGATCGGCTTCTACAAGAACGAGAAGGGCAAGTTCACCAAGGTCCAGAGCCTGGCCGGGCCGCCGCCCTCGGCCTACCTCCACCTCACCGCCGGGGACGTCAACGGCGACGGGCTGGTGGACGTCTTCGCCGGCGCCTACGGCGTCTTCGCCGGGGCGATGCCCAAGTCGCTGCTCGACTCGCAGGACGGGGCCCAGGACGTGCTGGCCATCAACAAGGGCAAGCTCAAGTTCGTCGACGAGGCGGTGAAGTGGGGGCTCAAGGAGCGCGGCTGGACGCAGTCCGCGGTGCTGGTCGACCTGGACGGCGACGGCAAGGTGGACCTGGTGGCCGCCGACGACTTCGGCCGCAAGCGCATCCACCGCAACGTGGGCGGCAGGTTCGAGAACGTCGGCGAGGCGGCGGGGCCGGGCACCGAGCGCGCCAACGGCATGTCGGTGGAGGTCGCCGACCTCGACGGCGACGGCATCCTCGACCTGTACTTCGGCAACATGCACTCCAACGCCGGCCAGCGCATCAGCCACGGCTTCGTGGGCGGGCCGCCCGAGCTTCGCGCCCGCCTCGACGCGGCGACCCGCGGCAACACGCTGTGGCTGGGCGAGCCCGGCGGGCTCAAGTACCACCAGGCGGGCGTGGAGCTGGGCGTCAACGACGGCGGTTGGTCCTACGGCGTGCAGATGTTCGACGCCGACGACGACGGCTGGCTCGAGGTGCACTCTCCCTGCGGCTTCCAGAGCTCGGAGAGAGAAGACGAGCTTTGAAGCACCTACTGGCGCAACGTGCTTGCGTCCCAGAAGGAAGCCCCGGAGAACACCAAGGTCCAGGACGACATCCGTCTGTGGAAGCGCCTGGGACCCGGGCGGTCGTTCTCCGGCCACGAGCGTGACCGGCTCTTCACGCGGCTGGTGCCGGGCAAGCCGCTGGTCGACACCGGGGGCATCTCGGGCATGGACCTCGTCGGCGACGGCCGCAGCGCGGTGTACGCGGACTTCGACGGCGACGGCGACCTCGACCTGCTGGTGCGCCAGATCCAGATCCCCAAGCTCTCGCTGTTCCGCAACGACGGCCCCACCGGCGGCAGCATCGAGGTGCGAGTCTCGGGCAGGGCGATGGGGCTCAACGCCACGGTCACCGCCAAGGTCGGCGAGCGCACCTTCGTGCGCCAGGTGCTGGCCGGCACCGGGTTCCTGTCGCAGAAGCCGCTGGCGATCCACGTGGGCCTCGGCGGCGCCGCGAAGGCCGACAGCGTCGAGATCAAGTTCCTGTCCGGCAAGGTGGTGAAGGCCGTGGACGTGCCCGCCGGCTCGAGGGTCCTGGCGAGAGAGGATGCCGAGGCGCCCGAGATCCAGCCTCGGCCCGCGGCGCGCGTCTTCGGCGTGGATCCTCCCAAGGACGACATGCGCCACCTGGGCACTTCGGCGTCGATGGCCGGCGCGCTCACCGAGGCGGCGACCGCGGCGCTGGGCGAGAGGCTGAAGCGCTCCGCCGCCGCGAAGCCCCTGCTGGTCAACCTCTGGGCCCCGTGGTGCAAGCCCTGCGCGAAGGAGATGCCGGCGCTGGAGGCCTGGGCCAGGGCGCACCCGGAGGTCGAGGTGGTCGGGCTCTCGGTGGACGGGACCGACGACGAGGTGGCCAAGGCCGCGCAGAAGCTGGGTGCGAGCTTCCCGGTCGGAGCCTTCGCGCCGGGCGCCGCGGCGAGGCTCAACCTCGACGCCGCGCTGCCCGCCAGCTTCTGGTTCGGGCCGGACGGCAAGCTCGTCCGCGGCTGGCTCGGGGCGGTGGACTTCGCGAGCTTCAAGGCGCCGTGAGCGCCGGCGACTGCACCGGGAAGAGCCTCCACATGAAGACCTGGATCTCGAGGTTGGTGGTCGTGGGGCTCGCTGCGGTCCTCGCGCCGTGGGGCTGCCTGCAGCCATCCCCCGCGGCGAAGTGCAAGGCCGACTCGGAGTGCTCCACCGGCCAGATCTGCGAGTCGGCGGCGTGCGTGGAAGCGCAGTGCGAGGCGACCTGCGCCGGCTCCGAGCGGTGCCTGAAGGGCCGCTGCTACCCGGCCGAATGCCCGTCGGCCCAGTGCGCGAAGGGCGAGGTCTGCGCGGGCGGGGCCTGCCTCGATGAGGACTGCGTGGGGATGAGCTGCCCCACCGGCAAGGAGTGCGCCGCGGGCCGTTGCTACTTCCCGGATTGCTCGGTCGGGGCGCCCTGCGAGGCCGGCGAGGTGTGCGTGAGCGGGGTCTGCACGGCCACGAGATGCGTCGGCGTGAGCTGCCCGGAGGGCGAGGCCTGCGCCGCGGCCCAGTGCTTCCCCAAGGACTGCTCGGGCGCGACGTGCGAGGCGAAGAGCGTCTGCGCGCAGGGGGCGTGCGTCGACGCGAGGTGCGTCGGGATCTCCTGCGCCGAGGGGACGGCCTGCGTGGCGGGCACCTGTCAGGGCCCTTCCTGCTTCGACGGCCTCTGGAACAGCGACGAGACCGGCAAGGACTGCGGCGGCAGCTGTCCCGGGTGCTCCGAAGGTCTGGGCTGCCGGGGCGACGGCGACTGCGCCGCCAAGATCTGCCGAAGCGGGATCTGTGCGTCGCGGCTGTGCACGGCCTCCTCCGAGTGCGGTGCCGACGCCGACTGCCTGGACCGCTCCGGCCTCCGGATCTGCGTCTGCCGGGACGGGTACCAGCGAGCGAGCGGCGCTTGCATCGACGTCGACGAGTGCGCCGACTCCAACGGAGGTTGCAGCCCGCTCGCCACCTGCACCAACGTCCCGGGCTCGCGCAGCTGCACCTGCCAGCCCCACTACTTGGGCGACGGCCTGCACTGCGTCGCGGAGGAGCGGACGGCGACCTGCACCGGGCTGCCTGCGAACGCGGTGTGGAACACGGCCACGTCCATCAACCAGACCTGGGACGGGGCCGCGTGGTCCCCGTCGGAGGTGGGGAGCTACGACCCGGCTCCGAGCGCGACCGAGTGCCGGTTCGGGTGTGTCGAGGGCTACGGCTGGGCCGACGGCGCGTGCAGGCCCCGGTGGATCACGGTCGACCTGGTCTTCCAGGCCGTCGACACCACGGAGACGTTCCAGGTGGGGACCTACCATCGCTGCGTCCTCATCGGGAAGGTCTACGACGGCAGCGGAGCGGCCTCCTGCAGGCTCGCCGGGACAGAGGCTGGGCCGTGGAGCATCACGGTCGTCGACTCGGGCACGACCTTTCCGCAGAAGTGCACCGTCCGCTGCGCCCAGCAGGATCCGTCTGGCGACGTCTCGAACGGCTCGCCCTGCACCGCCAGCGGGCTTGACGGGATCGTGGACGCCGCCGGGCAGTGCTGCGTGGGGACGCTGTGGGACGCCGAGGGGATCCCCGACGTCGCCTGCTACTGATCCGAGCCGATCTCGCTCTCGACGATCGCCTGCTCGGCGGCTCCGACCGCGGCGCCCACGTCGACGCGCGCGCCCATCCGCCGCAGCGCCCGGCCGACGGCGCCCACGGTGGCCAGGACGTCGTTGGCAGACACCGACCCCATGTGCCCGACGCGGAAGTAGCGCGGCTTGATCTCCGGGTGCAGCCCGCCGGCCACGATCACGCCCTCGTCGCGGATGCGCGCGAGCAGCGAGGCGTCGGCGCCCGCGGGGTAGTAGAGCGCGCTCATCGTGTGCGCGGTCACGTCGTCGGTACGCGGCACCAGCTCCAGCTGCAGCGACCGCCAGCCGGCGCGCAGCGCCAGCGCCATGCGGTCGTGGCGGGCGACCCGCGGCTCGACGCCCTCCTCGAGGATCGACGCCAGGCTGCGCTCCAGGGCGTTGACCAGGTTGACCGGAGGCGTGGCGAAGTACGCGGCCTCGCCGCGCTCGTAGGCCTGGAAGACGGGCAGCCACTGACCCCAGTCGCAGGTGAAGGTCCGCACCGGATGGCGGCGGGCCCGGTACGCCGCGAGCGCGCGGGCTCCCACGCTGGCAATGGCCAGGCCGGGAGGCACCCCCATCGCCTTCTGGCTCGCGGTCACCGCCACGTCGACGCCCCAATCCTCCTGGCGCAGCTCCTCGCCGGCGGCCGAGCACACGGCGTCGACCAGCGAGAGGGTGCCGCGCTCGCAGGCCATCCGAGCGATCGGCTCCACCGGCGCCAGCACGCCCGTCGAGGTGTCGACGTGGGTGACGGCGACGAGCTTGAAGTGCCGGCCGTCGAAGGCGCGGGCGATCTCGCCGAGCGAGGGCGCGGCCCCCACCGGCGCGCGGACCTGCTCCACGAGCGCCCCGTGCCGCTCGAGGATGGAGACCATCCGGTCGCCGAAGTAGCCCGTGTTCACGACCAGGACCGCGTCCTCCGGCTCGACCAGATTGGCGACCGCGAGCTCCATCGCCAGGGTGCCGCTGCCGGCGAGCACGAACGGCTGCGCGGTCGGGGCGAGGAAGAGCTGACGCAGACCCTTGAGAGCCCGGCCGAAGGTCGCGATGAACCGGGGACCGACGTGGCTGCCCGTCTTGGCGCCGAGCGCGCCCATCACCTCGGGCTCGTACTCGACCGGTCCGGGGATCATCAAGAGTTCGCGCGAGCCCAAGGGTACCTCCTCACGGACCGACGGTCCGGCCTGGAGGCACGGTAGGCACGCGCTGGAGCGGGCGATCCGCCCCCGACAGGGGATGGGCAGGCGCACGCATCGCCCCGAGGGGGTGGCGCATCCAAGCAGTCTCCTGTTCGGGAGGACCCTGGATGCGCATGGACCTGACGATTCTCGCCACGCTGGCAGCAGCCTTCGCGGCAGTCGCCGCCTGCGGCAGCCCCACCTCCACTTCCGGCGCGGACGCGGCCTCCGCCTCCGGCTCGGACGGCTCGTCGCCCGCCGGCGGTGCGGACGCCGCCCCCTCGGTGTCGCCCGACGCTTCGCTCCCGGCCGCATCCGATGCCGCAACGCCCGGAGAGGATGCCGCCGAAGCGCCGGGCCTGGACGCGAGCGAGGCAGCGGACGCCCAAATCGCGGGGTTGGACGCCGCCGCCGGCCTCGATGCCGAGCAGCCTGACGCGGCGGAGCCGGATGCCGGTCCGCGCTGCGTCCCCGACTGCGCTGCCGGAGAGACGTGCCTGGAGACGTCCTGCGTCCCCGTGGCGTTCTCCGCCTTGTGTAGCCTGGGGCGCGCCACGGTTCTGACCGATGGCCAGGCGGCCGACGACGAGGTGGTGGCCTCCATCGGGCTGGCGGCGGCGAATGCGTGTGGCGCCGGGTTCGAGGTCGCCTCCGCGAGCCTGGGCGATTCCTCGGTGTTCGACTCCGCGAGCGGAAGGCTGCTGACGCCGATGCGCGAATTGGCGATCACCGCCGGCGGCTTCTACTTCAACCCGCTGGTCGGAGCGCTGGAGCGGACCCGGAAGAGCCCGCTCTACTTCACCTCGGACGCCACCGCCGGCATCGGCTGGGCCTCGAGCGCCACCGGGGCGCCGGTGCACCTCTTCGCCGAGGCCTCCGTCACCGACGCGCACGACTACTTCGTGGTCGAGCTCTTCCCCGACGACGGCGGGAGGCTGGTCTTGGTCGACTACGGCATCGGGGTCGCGGGAACGCGTGCGGCCGGCCGCCAGGCGGAGCTCGTCCTCGCCTCGCCCGGGACCTATGCGGACGCCTGGTACGTCTACGAGTGGTCGCTCGATGCCGACGCCGGCGCGGAGACGACGCACCTGATCGCCTCCGGGCGGTGAGGCGGCACGCCACGCCCGAAAGATCGGGCAGCGGCGAGTAACCACCGAGCGCCCGAGGCATCCATTCCACGCTCAACGACGACAACGATCCACGCGGGGGCCTCTGTGCTCGACGTCCAGGTGTTCCACTCGCTCCCGGCGCTCGCGCCGTGGCGAAGCCAGCTCGCGAAGCTCCACCGCTCCTCGCCGCGCCAGAGCCCCTTCACCACCCTGGAGTTCTACGAGGCGTACCTCGCCCACGACGAGTTCCTGCAAGAGGGCGTGGACCTCCAGGTCTGGTTCCTGGTCGCCTTCGAGGGCGGCGCGCCGGTGGGCTACCTCGCGCTGCGCCGGACCTGGGAGCGCATCGGCCCGCTGAAGGCGGCCAGGCTCGAGTTCCTGGCGACCCACGACGTCGTCCAACCGCACGTCGTCAGCCGGCCGGAGGACGAGGCCCGCTGCGTGGAGGCCTTCTACCGGGAGCTGCTGGCGCGCAAGGCGGACTGGTCGATGCTCGAGCTCAAGCAGCAGGCTCCGGGGGCCGCGCTGTTCCCGCCCGCGGGCGCCGGGCTGCAGGCCCACTACGTCCGCACCTTCGAGGCGGCCACCGTCAGCGTCATCCCCAACCGCTTCGCGACCCTCGACGGATACCTCGCGGCGCTCGACAAGAAGTTCCGCGCCAACCTGAAGCGGCAGCTGCGCCACCTGCTGGCCGCGGGCGAGGTGCGGTTCCTGTACTCGGCCGATCCGGACGCGACGCCGGCGATGCTCGACCTCTACCTCGACGTCGAGCGCCGGAGCTGGAAGGTGCGGGTCGCGGGCACCATCGGGCGCGACGAGCGGCGCGTCGCGTTCTTCCGCCGCCTGCTCGACCCGCGCATGCCGTTCCGGGTGGGCATCGGCCTGGTCCTGCTCGGCGGCCTGCCGATCGCCGGCTGCATCTCCAACGAGCAGGCGGGCACGCTGCACGTGCCGCAGGTGGTGTTCGACGACCGCTTCTCGAAGCTCACCCCGGGCTACCTGATCTTCCCGTTGCTGATGCGCGAGGTGATCGAGGCGCGGGGCGCGGGCCTCAACCTGATGTCGGGCTTCGCCTCCTACAAGGCCAAGTGGGGCGCCCAGGTCACCGAGTGCCGGAGCGTCCAGCTCTTCCACCGCGGCAGCCTGCTCTTCTACAAGGCCATCGCGGGTGAGCTTCGCCGCGCCCTCGAGCTGCGCCTGCGAGGGCCGGCGGCGGCGGTCTCCGGCAACGTGGCCAAGCACGCGACCGAGGACGACGCCGAGGTGCAGGACGAGGGCGCCGGCGAGGTCGGGGCGGACCGGCGCTTCGTGGACGCGCTCGTGTCGAACTTGGCAGGCAAGCAGGTGCGCGTCACCTCCGCTACCGAGATCGACACGCTCTTCGGGCTCGGCATCACCACGGCCAAGGCCGTCGTCACGAGGGCGTCATGAGCGTCGTCACCCGCCTGCTGCACTCCCGCGCCGCCGACCTGCTGAGGTTCGAGGCCAACCGACACCTGAGGCCGCACGACGAGGGCCGCCGAGTGCTGGTGGTGGGCGGCGGATCGAAGGCGATGCGCGGCTACATCCTCGCCGCCATCCACCGCCAGGGCTTCCCGGTGACGCTGCTGTGCGAGGCGCCCCCGACCTGGGAGAGCGCGTACATCGATCGGTACGTCGTCGCGGACCTCGCCTCGCCCGAGGCGGCGATGGAGGCGGTGCGCCAGGAGGTTCGGGAGCATCCGGTGGGCGGCGTCCTCACCTACGTGGAGACGGAGGTGCCGCTGGCGGCGCGGATCTCGCGGGAGCTGGGGCTGCGGCTCTTCGGGCCGGAGGTCGCCGAGCGCGTGCGGGACAAGTCGCTGATGCGGCGCTGCCTGGCCGAGGCGGGGCTCGTCGTCCCGAAGCTCGCGCCTGTGGAAGAAGGCGACGTGCGAGCGGCCGTGGCGGAGGTGGGTCTGCCCGCGGTCTTCAAGCCGGTGCGGGGCGAAGGGAGCATCCACGTCCTCAAGCTCGAGGACGAGCGGGGCATCGCGGAGGCCGAGCGCCTGGTCGCGAAGTCGCGCGAGGACCGAGGCTGGAAGTACGGCGGCTATCTCGTGGAGGAGTACGTCGGCGGCGAGGAGTACAGCGTCGAGTCGGTGATCGCGGATGGGCGCATCCTGCACGCGGCGATGACCGACAAGTACAAGGGCGCCGAGCCGTACTTCGAGGAGATCAGCCACACGGTGCCGACGCGGCTCGGGGCGGCGGAGGTCGAGGAGACGCTCGAGGTGGTGACGCGGGCCGTCCGCGCGCTGGGCCTGGACAACTGCGCGGTGCACACCGAGCTCAAGCGCGGGCCCATGGGGATCGTCGTCATCGAGGTCGGCGGGCGCCTGGCGGGTGGACGCATCCCGAGGCTGGTCGAGCTGGCGCGCGGCGTGGATATGTCCGACGCGGTGGCGCGAGCCGCGGTCGGCTTGTCGCTGGAGGTCGCGCCGCAGGCCGGGCGCTTCGCGAGCGTCGGCTTCTTCGTCCCCGCCTACGAGCAGACCCAGCGCGGGGAGTTGGTGGCGCGGCCGCTGGTGCCCGGGCTGGTGGACTTCGAGTTCTGGGGTCGCGCGGGTCAGGAGCACGGCGTGCCGCCGAAGACCTTCCTGCTGCGCCTTGGGTACGCGGTGACGGTCGCGGGCACCTACGAGGAGAGCCGGGCGATGCTGGAGCGGACGCGGTCGCTGGTCACCTCGCAGACCGGGGTGGAGTTCCTGCCGTTCGTGGCGGCGCGATAGGCGGAAGAGGCGGCGAGCCGCCGGGGGCGGCTAAAGCACCCCGGCTACCTTTGGCAACCCGGCTGAAGCCGGCTGGGCCCGTGCCGCGCCCTCCGCCTTCTTCAGCCCCATCAGCCGCTCCTTCCAGTCGAGGACCCGCTTCTCGAAGAGGTAGTACGAAGCGGTGGCCATGCCGATGACCAGGACGGACGCTCCGACGAACCGCACCAGCCCGCCCGCACCCGGGAGCGCCCGCGACACGACGTTCATCGCCAGCATGTGCATCAGGTACATGCCGTAGCTGACGGTCCCGATGTGCCGCAGCGGGGCGTTGCTCAGCGCCTGCCGCAGCACGTGGTCCGCGCGGATGCAGACCGCGACCACCAGCCAGGTCATCGCGGCGGCGATGGCGAGATCCGGCACGCCGTCGAAGGAGAGCCCCAGCACCATGGCCGCGAGAGCCAGCGGCGCGCTCGCGCGGTGACCTGCCAGGCGCCAGGCAATCGCGAAGCCGCCAGGGCGGTGCGTGAGATACGCCGCGAGGCAGCCCAGGCCGATGGGCGCCGCCACGCTCAGCAGGATGCGCATGGGCAGCGAGGCGCCGGAGACGAGACCGCTCGCGACGGCCCAGGCTCCCGCGAGGTTCGCCGCCAGCAGCACCGCCATCACCGCCACCGGCGCCCACCAGCGGCGGGAGAAGCGGACCACGCTCGGCCACACCAGGTAGAACTGCTCCTCGGTCGCCAGGGACCAGGCGAAGTAGAAGATGACCCGCGTCCCGGCGTCCCGCTCGATGAACCAGTTCGACGTGTAGGTCAGGAAGTACGGCAGGTGCGCGGAGAAGCCCTCGCCGGCCGCGCTGTGCCGGTCCACGAGCAGCACGAGCGCGGAGTAGAGGGCGAGCACCACGTAGTAGAGCGGGAAGATGCGCAGCGTCCGCCGCAGGTAGAACCGCGACAGGGAGATCTGCCCGTTGGCGTCCTGCTCGCGCAGCAGCAGCGTCGTGATCAGGAACCCGCTGATGGCGAAGAAGAGAGAGACGCCGTGGAAGCCGCGCGAGAGCGCTCCGGGCGCTCCCTCGCCGCCGGCGTGGTGCCAGATGACCGCCAGGATGCTCAGGGCCCGCAGCCCGTCGAGGGCGGGGAAGAAGCGCGCCTTGCGGAAGGCCTGATACGCGGCCTGGGTGGTCTCGGTCACGTTCGCCCCTTCACGCGTCCAGGATCATCGAGCGCACGAATGCCCGCGGGTGGCGCGCGTAGCCGAAGAGGTGCTGCGCCACGTCGACCATGGCCGGCAGGCCGTCGTCCGGGTCGGCCACCGCATCGGTCGTCCACTGGTCGTGCTCCGCGAGCCACCGCCGCCAGGTGCTCACCTCGTCCGCCGAGAGCTTCCCGGAGACGCCCTGGCCGCGCAGCAGCACCTCGAGGATGAAGTGGTGGGTGTAGACGCGCTCCGGCTGGGTGCGGGCCTGCCGCAGCCGCGCGTGCAGCACCTCGGCCTTCAGCGTCTCGCGGTCGCCGGTCGCGCCGAGGTAGGCCAGGAGCGGCAGCGGCATCCCGCGGTCCACGTCGAAGGCCATCTGGCTGTAGAGCCGGGGGTTGAAGTCGATGAGCAGCTTGCGGTCGCCCACGCCGATGAACTCGGCCTCGAAGACGCCGAAGTAGCCGAGCCGCGCGCACATCCGGCGCACCTTCTCCGCGAGCTCGCCGTCCACCGGCGCGGCCTCGAAGCACAGGCCGATGCCGAGCTTGCGCGGGCGCTGCAGCACCTTGGTCGACGCGCGGCAGACGAACAGCTCGCCGGTCTCGTCCACGAAGCCCGAGAGGCTGTAGATGCCCTGCGCGGCCTCGGCGTGGAGCTCCTGGAGGATCGGCGTGCCGGCTTCGGGATCGAACTCGAGCATCTTGGGCCCGCAGCGGTTCGCGGCGGCGAAGTCGCTCCACCTTGCGGCGAGATCGCCGGGGCCCTCGGCGCGCGCGCCCTTGGAGTGCGACTCGAAGAGGACCTGGGTCTGCGGCTTGACGAGCAGCGGGAAGCGCGCTTCCCCGGCGATGCCCGCGAGCTCCTCCCGCGAACGCGGGAACCAGGTGCGCGGCGTCTCGAGCCCGGCCTCGGTCGCCGCGGCGTGCAGGCGCTTCTTGTTGAGCAGCGCGTACACCGCGTCGACGCCGGGGCTGTAGAGCTTGAAGCTCCGGCCCAGCTCGTCGCGGTGCTTCGCGAGGAGCCAGGCGAGGTCGTCGGTGGTCGGGTAGAGCACGTGCCCGGGCGAGGCCTCGCCGAAGCGCTTCGCCCAGCGCAGGAACTCGCCGGCGTCGCCGACGTCGGGGCAGCTCACGCGGCGGCTCACGAAGCGCGACCAGCGCGCCGGGGCGAGCAGCCGCCCTTCGGCCATCGTCACCGGGATGCCTCGGCGGCCGAGGCAGCGGGCGGCGGCCAGGGTTCCGTAGTAGCTGGCGGCGGTCAGGAGCACCGGGGCCAAGGTCGAGGTCATGGCGCCCTCCGCGCCTGGTCCAGCAGATCCGCGCCGAGGATCAGCAGGAACTTCGGGTCGTTCACGAGGTAGCGGCGCCACATGCGGCGCGGCTCCCTCGAGAGGCGGTAGGCCCACTCGAGGCCGTGCTCCGAGAGGAAGGCCGGAGCCCGGCGCACCGTGCCGGCGGCGAAGTCGATGGCCGCACCGCAGGCCACGGCGACGGCCGGAGTCAGCTCGGCCCGGTGCCGGTGGATCCACAGCTCCTGCTTGGGAGAGCCGAAGCCGACCAGGACGAGCTCGGCCCGAGCCTCACGGATCTTGCGCAGCGCCGCGGCGCTGTCGTCGGACGAGCCGTCGGCCGCGATGCGAGGACAGTCGGTCCCCACGACCTGCAGCCCGGGGTGCCGGGCCGTGAGCAGGGCCGAGGCCTGCTCGGCGACGCCGGGCCCGCCGCCGGTGAGGAACACGCGCCAGCCGTTCCGGGCGGCGCGGGCGACCAGCGGCTCGAAGAGGTCGGACCCGGAGACCTTCTCCGGGAGCGCCTCGCCGAGCAGGCGCGAGGCCCAGAGCAGCGGCACTCCGTCGACGAGCGACAGGTCGGCGCGCGAGTACGCCTCGCGGAAGGCGCCGTCGGTGGAGGCGTTGACCACGTGGTCCACGTTCGGCGTGAAGACCGCGCCGCCCCGGCCTGCGCGGACCAACCCTGCGATCGCGTCGAGCGCCTCGCCGAAGGTCAGGCGGTCGATCTCGACCTGCCCCATCCGCACGCGCTCCCGCCGCGCTTCGGCCGGACGCTGCTGCGGCATCAGGGCCCGGTAGTGCTGCAGGTACAGCCGCGCCGAGCCTTCGTGCGAGAGCTCGCGCTCGACGAAGCGGCGCGGCTTGAAGGTCTCGAGGTCGGCGAAGAAGCCGGAGGCCGCGGCCTGGAAGTCCAGCGCCCCGCGGAAGGTCCTGCCGCATTCCTCGGAGAAGTAGGGAACGGAGCTGGCCGGCACCGGCTGGTTCGTCCACTCGGAGCGGCGCGGGTCGAGCCAGAAGCCGTTGTCCCAGGCGAGCACCGGGACGTTCGAGGCCAAAGCCTCCTGGTAGGCCATGCCCTGCGTCTCGTGCTCACAGAGGAAGAGCATCGAGCGCGAGCGGCGCAGCAGGTGTCGGTAGTCCTCCTGGCGGTAGCGGCCGTAGCGGACGACCTCGTAGGAGAGGCCCCGCGCCTCGAGCCAGCGCAGCGCGGGCTGCAGGAGCTCCGGCTCGTAGCGCTCCCGGCCCCAGCGAATCTTGTCGTAGACGAGGACGTCGACGTCCTTGGCCGCCCGGCGGGCATCGGGCCACTCGCCGGTGTCGATGGCGCCATACCAGCGCGCGCAGGCCTCGCCGTAGAAGGGACGGAACAGGTCCTCCA
Organism: Myxococcales bacterium; assembly: GCA_036504155.1. Lineage (GTDB taxonomy): Bacteria > Myxococcota > Myxococcia > Myxococcales > UBA5297 > JACRCT01. The sequence goes on along the minus strand of DASXVQ010000139.1, from coordinate 38,234 downwards.
TCCAGCCGCAGGTCAGAAGGTAGCGGCGGAAGCGAGGGTCCTTCGTCAGGTCCGGGCGCAGGCTCGGGTGGTCGAGCATGCCGGGGCCGAGGACGGCAGGGTTGGGCAGGTCCCACCCGTCGAGAATCTCCGGCGAGCCGACGAGGCCCACCGGGTGCTCCGGGTGGAGCGCGGCGAGCCGCCGGTCGTTGACGACCACGTGGGCGCCCGCGCGGCGCAGCGAGCCGACCAGGGAGGAGAACCAGACCCCGAAGCCCGAGACGGCCTGTCCCCCGCGCAGGCGGCGGGCCAGCGGCCGCAGCGCGCGGCGCAGGTGCCGGTCGCCGGGCAGGAGCCGGTCGCGTTCGGGCTCGCGGTAGAAGAGCAGCACCGTGCGATCGCTCAGGGACATGGAGGGGCGCCTCGCTCAGCGGATCTCGGCCAGCGGCCGGGTCAGCTCCAGCTCGTAGACGTTGACGGAGTAGGGCGCGAGGTCCAGGGGCTTCTCGACGGGCGACGCCCTGGCCTGCTGGGCGAGCACCGGCGCGTCGGACCGCATCGTGAAGGAGCGGCGAACGGTGGCCGCGCCGCAGCCCTCCAGCTCGAGCGAGGCCTCGGCGGGCTTGTCGGGATCGAAGTTGAGGGCGACCAGGACGAGGCGCTTGCCCGAGGCGTCGCGCGAGGCGAAGACCGACGTCCCCTCGGAGGCGCGCGTGCGCAGCGAGAAGTCCAGGAAGCGAGCGCCCTTGCCGTCGTAGTCGCGGTAGGCGCGGAAGGCCTGGAAGGCGAAGGAGTCCTTGGCCGGGTAGGTCCAGTAGTAGGCGGAGTCGACGCCCTGCTGGCCGAACCGGCCCAGCGCCTCGGCCAGGGCCAGCCCGCCGCTCGGGTGGTTCTCGGCGCCGAAGCTCCACTCGCCGATGGAGATCTTCCGGCCCGGGTACTCCTGGTCGATCCACTCCTGGAGCCGCGGGATGAGCTTCACCGGCTCGCCGATCCACGACTCGTCGACGTAGCTGGGGTCCCACAGGGCGCGGGTGGCGCGGATGCGCCGGGCGTTGGTGTCGGGGTCGGTCCGGCCGCCGGTGCCGTGCTGCAGGCCGTCGCCCTGCGGGTAGAAGTGCACGTCCACCACGTCGAGGAGCCCCTCGCCGGTGGTGACCTCGTGCTCGGCGAGCTTGCGCAGGTACCACTGCAGGAGCGGCACGTCGCCGTGCGCGCGGCGGTCGGGCTTGGAGCGGAAGCCGGCGACGGCGTCGGCGGCGGAGAAGAAGTAGGCGGGCCAGCCCCACTCCGCCGGTCCGGCGATGACGCCCTCGGGATCCGCGCGGCGCACCGCCGACCCGTAGGCGAGCGTCTTCTCCAGCAGTTCGTCGTAGGTGAGCGGCTCGGGGTGGACGTCCCGGTGGGTCGAGTTCCAGAGCGCCGGCTCGTTGTCGAGGATGTAGTGCTCGACGCTGCGCACCCCGCGCGCGCGGTCCTTCTCGCGGATGGCGGCGACCCAGCGGCCGACGTCGGCGGCGCTCATGGCGACGCTGGTGCGCGTGGGCGGGCCGGGCGGGATGGCGTCGCCGCCGGGGGTGAAGCCGTCGCCGGCGTCGCCCTGGTACGGGTCGGTGCGCCGCTGGCGGCCGTGCTGCGAGACGGGGAAGCTGGCCGACTCGCGGTCCTTGGCGACCCAGCCCAGCATCGGCACCGTCAGGGCGGTCGCGAAGCGGTGCTGCTGGTTGTCGCGCAGGAAGTCGTCGTAGGTGAAGCCGGGCTTGCCGAAGGACACGTTGCGGAAGAACCAGTCGTTGCCGGTGTTCCAGGCATTGCCCAGCTCCCAGTTGTAGCGGGAGGTGATGTTGCCGCCCCAGCGCCGCGCCGTGGCGCCCAGCTGGAACTGGTGGGACTCCTTGGGGTCGAGCCGCGCGTCGTAGGCGATGCCGTAGATGAGCGGGCTGATCGGCTTGGCGGGGGCGCGGCAGTCGACGGCCAAGCGCGCCGGGAACGCGGTGGTGCCGGTCGTGACGGCGCCGGGATCCGAGGCGGCGGCGCCCTCGAGCACCGTCAGGGCCAACTTGTCGATCTCCACGCGGTTGCCGGGGATGGTGCGGTAGGAGCGCAGCACCACGCGGTCGAAGGGTGCGCCGCGCGGGTTGAGCTCGGCCATCGAGATCAGGATCTCGGACCAGCCCTCGCCGAGGTCGGCGCGGTGGGAGGCGGTGGGCTTCACGCGCGGGAACACGGACGGGCCGGGAGTGTCGAGCCGGACCTCGAAGAAGTCGCCCACCGCCGCCGGCGCGCGGTAGCGGAAGACGAGAGCGCCGAAGCGGCCCTTCAGGCCCGGGTGCGCGACGATCCAGCCGCCGTGCTCCGAGAGGTCGAGCTGCGCCGGGCCGGTGCCCAGCTCGCGCGGCGCCCAGCCGTAGTCCTTCCAGTCGTCGCCGAGACCGCCGTCGTAGAGGACCTCTCGCGGGAGCGTGGCGGCGAGCGGCGCGCGCAGCCCGGCGAGCGCGGGAACCTCGGCGCCGGCGCGAGTGCAGCAGGCGAGGAACGGGGCGACGGCGACGAAGCTGGCCAGAACCCAGCCCGCGCAGGTGGGCTTCGCCACGTGAGGCGCGGCTTCAGGCTCCGCCGAGCCTGTCGAATGGGTCGCGGCCAATCCGAGGAGGGCGGCCATGGGTTTCATGCGCCCCTCGCAGCCTGCCGCAGCTCCGCGGCGGCGAGCGGAGTGGCCTCGGCGCGCTTGCGCACCTCGGGTTCCGCCGCGGCGACGACCGAGCCGGCCGGCACCGAGTGCGCCAGCGTCACGCCCGCCATGATCTTGGAGCCGGCCCCGACCGTGATGGGCCCGATGAGCGTCGCGCCGGGGCCGACGTGGACGTTGGCCTGCAGGGTCGGGGCGCCGGTCTGCCGGGTCTCGGGATCGGTCCCCATCCCCAGGGTCACGTTCTGGAAGAGGATGCACGCCGGGCCGACCTTGGCGGCGTGGCTGATCGCCAGGCCGAAGCCGTGCACCAGCATCACTCCCGGCGCCAGCTCGGCGTCCCAGTGGATGTCCGAGCCGTAGAGGTGGCGCATGGAGCGCGAGACGACCTTGGCCGCGGTGGCCAGGCCGGCGTCGCGCAGCGCCCGCATCAGGCGGTAGCCGGCCAGCTCCTGCAGGCCGATCTTCTGGACGAGATCCGAGGCGAGCCGGCCGCTGGAAGGCGCCGCGTGTCCGTACTTCTGCTCGTAGCGGCGCATGGCCGCCTGGTCCGCGCGAGTCTCGTCCAGCGCGCGCAGCAGCAGGTGGCCCTTCCCGCGGGCGACGAGCCGCTGCGCGCTGTAGGAGGCGAGCTCCCTCAGGCTGGTGGGCAGGCTCCCGGCGTCCTGGCGCAGCCCGCGGAAGTAGTCTAGCCCGAAGGCGAGGTTGGCGCCGGCGAGCGCGGCGCGCTCCAGGCCCAGGCGGCTGAGCGCGTCCGCCGCGCCGTAGGCCACCAGGCCCAGCGGCCGCGCGAGCGCGGGCGCCGCCACCGTCGCCGCCATCAGCGGCCGCGAGACCGGGTTGAGCTCGAAGAGGAACCGCCACGGATTCGATCGCAGCAGGTCCGGGTGCTTGTGAGCGATGCGCCGGTCGAAGGCGCCGTACTTGGCGGCGCGGGCGCGCCAGGCGGAGAGCGAGGTGTGGTCGGAGGCGTGCAGCGTGACGGCCTCCGGCGAGAACTCGAAGGCCACCCCGGCCTTCTGCAGCCGCAGCCCCAGCTCCACGTCCTCGGAGTTGCCGAAGGCGGGGTCGAAGCCGCCGACCTCCAGGTAGTCGCGCCGGCGCAGCGAGACGTTGCCGGTGTACAGCGCCGCGCCCGCGGGGGCCTCGGCGCCCGAGGCGAAGCGCGCGTTGCGCTCGGCGATCTTCGCGGCGTGCCAGCGCTCGAAGAGCGGCATCGCGAGGTCGGGGTCGGGCTCGATGCAGCCCAGGACCACCTTCGGCTCGCCGCTCGCGTGGCGCCGCAGGTGCTGCTCGAGGAAGTCCTCGGCGACCTGCATGTCGTCGTCGACGATGACCAGGATCTCCCCGCGCGCGGCGACGATGCCCCGGTGCCGCGCCGCCGCGGCGCCGCGGTTGGTCTGCTCGTCCACCCGCAGCTCGTAGCGGACCTGCAGCTCGGCGAGTCGCGCCCTGACCGGCGGCGTGGACCCGTCGTCCACCACCACCACCTCGAAATCGGCGGGAGCGAGCGTCTGCCGGCCAAGCTGCTCGAGCAGGCGGACGAGAAGCTCGGGTCGGTTGTAGGTGGCGAGGACGACCGAGATGCGCGGGGCGGAAGCGGAGGTCATGGCCGGCCTCCCTCGAAGACCACTGAGCCGAGCACCTTCTCCGGGCCGACCATCTCCATGAGCTTGCGGGCGCCGGCGAAGCTGGCGCGGCCCAGCTCCACGACCAGCAGGATCTTGTCTGCCGCGCGCGCCACCGGGACCCCCGAGAGGTTCGAGAGCGGGCTGTCGAGCGCGATGAGGGAGCGCTCGTTGGCCTCGTTCTCCTTGGCGAGCTCGTCGAGGAGGTTCGCCACCTGCCGAAGCTCCAGCGAGAGGCCGTCGAACACGATGAGCGGGCTGCGCCGGTGGATCCCGCCGACCTCGCTCAGGGCGTTGGCCACCTCGAGGCCCGCGCGGCCGGGGGCCACCGGGACGACCGCCAGCGAGCGCCAGTCGTGGCGGATGACCGAGAACCAGAGCTGCTGGATCACGTGCGAGGACTGGCCCCAGGGCATGCCGCCCACGGCGTCCGCCTCCGGCGGCTCCTTCGCTTCGGCGTCCAGTCGGTGGATGGGGCGGTTCATGGAGCCTCTCCTTGACGCGCGGTGCGGACCCAGCCCTGCGGAGCCTGCCCGGAGCGCCGCAGCGCGAGCTTCCAGACGAGGTAGGCGGGAGCGAACGCCAGCGCCTTCAGCGAGCCGGAGCCGGACAGCTGGACGCCGCGGGCGAGGTAGACGGCCAGGAAGAGGAGGCTCGCGGCCCAGGGCGCCACGACGAGCGGCGAGGCATCCGCGGTGAGGACCAGCGCGCCGGCGAGGGTGTCGCCGGCCAGGGCGAGGGCGGCCAGGCGCGCGAGCGGTGGGACGAGGACGTCGAGCGCGAGATCGCCCAGGACGCGGTCTCCCCTGCGCAGCGCCCGGCGCAGCAGCGACCCGCCGCGCTCGCGCAGGGCGCGCCGGCCCTCCTCCCAGCGGTGGCGCTGCGAGGCCGAGGCGCGGGCGGAGGAGACCATCTCTCCGAGGACGCGGGCGTCGTCGGCGTACCAGACGCGGTGGCCGGCCTCGCCCAGGCGAAGCCCGTATTCGACGTCTTCGACCAGCGAGAAGGCGGCGTAGGGCACCTCGCGCAGCAGGCTCGTGGCGAAGCACATGCCGTTGCCGCGCAGCCCGCTGGAGAGCCCCAGGCGCTCGCGGCCGAGGGATCGCACGCGGTGGAAGAGGGTGAAGGCGAGCGACATCAGGCGCGTGCGCGGGCCGTCCTCGGGGTTGCGCACGCCGTAGTCGGCCTGGACGGCGAGCGCCCCGCGCTCGAGGCGCGCCGCGAAGGCGGTGAGCAGGTTGCGGTCGGCGACGGTGTCGGCGTCGACCACCACCACCGCGTCGGCGAAGCCGTCGGAGAGGCTGCGGCCGAACGCCATCGCCAGCGCGTAGCCCTTGCCGCGCAGCTCCTCGTCGGAGCGGGCCAGGACGAGGTGGGCGCCGGCGCGGGTGGCCTCGCGGGCGGTGCGGTCGCTGCAGTTGTCGGCGACGACCACCACGCGGCGTTGCTCCGCGGGCCAGTCCAGCGCCAGCAGGCTGCGCACGGTCTGGGCGATTCCCGCCTCCTCGTCGTGCGCGGGGACGACGAGGTCGAAGCGGAGCCGGCGCGACCCGGGCTCCGCCGGCGGCGCCGAAGGGGGCCGCCGCGAGGCTAGCGTCAACACGAAGAGGTAGCCGGCAGCCGCGAGGACCGGCAGGGATGCCACGGTGAGGACGACTTCGAGGGCGGAGAGAAGCACGCCCGATTGGATGCCCGCCCACGGTCACTGTTGCGTCGGCCAGGCCCCGGTTCGCACCGCCAGCAGGCCCGGCGCGGCGAGGGCCGCGGCGAGGAGAAATGCCCCACCCCAGCTCTGCAGCCCCATGTCGCCGTACGCCTGCAGCAGGTAGGCGATGGCCATCAGCACCGGGGAGAGCGCCAGCGTGCGGGTGAGCGGCGTCGGCGCGAGGCGATAGGCGCGGACGGCGAGGAAGATCGCCACGACGACGGGCAGGAACAGGAGCCAGAAGCCGAAGAGCCCGGCGAAGGCCCACAGGCCCAGGAGGCTGTTGTGGGGGATGAGCCGGTACTGCGGGAACAGGCGCGAGATGTCGTCGGCGCGCGAGAGCTCGAGGTACTCGTGGCCGAAGCCGGTTCCCAGCAGCGGGTTGGACTTGAGCGTCATCGCCAGGTTGAAGTTCTCGATGTCGCGGGTCTGCGTCGAGCGGTCGGCGCTGGAGACGAGGATCGACTTCACCGTCTGCGCCGGCCGGAAGACCCCGCCGGACGCGTTCCAGCCGACGGCGACGTAGAGCAGGGCGACGGGGATGCTGGCGAGCGCGACGCGGGCGACCGCGCGCTTGAGGCGCGTCCAGGGCGCGAGCAGGAACACCGCGAAGGCCGAGGCGCCCAGGGTCACGTAGGCCAGGCGGCGGCCGTTCAGGTAGATGCCGAGCAGGAGCCACAGCCCGCCGAGCACCATGGCCCAGAAGCTCTTCCGCGTGCGCGCCTCGTTCCAGAAGACGACCAGCAGCAGGATGGCCAGCGCGAAGAGCATCGTGTCCGAGTGCGTGGTGACGTAGGGCGGCTTGAAGTCCCGTGGCCGGCAGATGACCTCGTAGAAGTAGGCGCCCTCCAGCGTCCGGAAGGCGGCGGCGCCGACGACGATCTTCCCCAGCGCGGCGAAGTGGCGCGGCTCGCGGAAGGCAGAGAGGAAGAGCAGGCCCAGCACCGGGAAGGCGACGAGCTGGCGGACCTGCCAGAGGGCGCCCTTGAGGTCGCCGCCGCGCACGAAGCCCCAGGCCAGGCCGGCGGCGAGTCCCGCCAGGGCCACCAGGAGCGAGACGGTCAGGACCTTCGGCGGACGCTCGGCGCCGTTGCGCTCGCCGGAGCCGCGGAGCAGCGCCAGGGCGACCAGGCCGACGAGCAGCAGGTCGATCAAGGCGAAGCGGAGGGCGTCGACCCCGGTGACCTTGCTCAGGTTCTCGAAGAGCAGGCTGCCGATGGGGTAGAGCGGCGACTTCCACTCCCCGGCGGCGGGGCGCTCCTGGGGGTTGTCGATCGCCAGGACCGCCAGCAGCAGCACCGAGAGGGTCTGGCGCAGCGGCAGGCGGGTGACGGCCCACACCGCGCTGCCTGCCAGCACGGGCGCGGCGGCGACGAAGGGGTTGCCGGACCCGGCGGCGAGCGCGCCGACGGTGGCCGCGCCCATCGCCGCGACGAGCGCCGCGAAGGCCCAGCGCGGCATCGCGGCCTCGGTCACGAGCGCCGGACCTCGGCCAGCACCGGGACGCCGAGCAGCTTGTCGACCTGCCACGCCTCGACGATGCGGCCGCCGCGCAGGTCTGCCGCCACGCAGGCGAACAGCGCGAAGAGCACCGCCGCGAACGCACCGCCGCCCAGGACCACCGCGGGCTTGGGCCGCTCCACCTCCTTGGGCACCTGCGCCGGGCGCACGACGCTGTAGCGGTACTTGAAGGCGGCGCGGGCGGTGTCCAGCTCGATCCGCGCGCCGTCGATGCGGCCGAGCAGGTCCTGGTGCTTGTCGATGGCGACCTTGAGCTGGGCCCGCAGGTACTCGGTCGACGGGTCGACGTCGGCCTTGCCGGCGGCGGCGACCTCGCTGCGGGCCTCGGCGAAGACGGCGTCGGCGCGGGCGGCGGCCCCGGCCGGCGTGGCGGCGAGGGAGGCGGCGGGCGAGGCCTCCTGGGGCGGGGGCTGGCGGGACGCCACCTCGCGCTCCAGGTCCTTCACCTCGCGCCGGAGCGCCTCGGTCTGCGGGGAGTCCTTGGCCATCGCCGAGATGCTCTCCTGCGTGGCGACGACCAGCGGGTGCGCGGGCGCGTAGGTGGCGGTCTGCTCCACGAGCTGGCCCTGCAGCTCGGCGAGCCGCTTGCGCCGGTAGTCCTCGAGGTCGGCCAGGGCCCGCTGCCGCGCGGCGAGGATGGCCTTCGCCTGCGCCAGCTCCTGGTCGGGCGGGGCGCGCCGGGGCCGGGCGGGCTCGGCGCGACGCGCGACGGGCTTCTCGCCGGGCTTGGGCGGAGGGGCGGACGCCTCGCGCGCCTTGCGCAGCTCCTCGAGGACCGACTGCACGTTGTCGCCCATGGACGAGGCGTGCCACTCCAGGATGGAGATGGCCTCGGTGATGGTGGAGACCTCCACGGCGTGCCGCGTCTCGATGAAGTTCTGCTGCGCGGCGTCGGCGAGCTGGTAGGCCATCTGCGCGTCGGGCCACTCGATGTCGATGGTCACCGTGCCGTCGTCGCCGGTGGTGACCTTCAGGCGCTTCTCCAGGACGCCCACCAGCGCGTTGAGGCGGTCCTCCTCCGAGGGCGGGCCCCGGAAGAAGCCGACCAGCCAGTCCTTGGCGGCCACCGCGGGGGCGCGGCTGCCGTCCCACTGGTCGAGGAGGTTCGTCTGCTTGGTCAGCGCCACCAGGTTGTCGCGGCGCAGGATCAGCTCCGAGGCCGCCTGGGTCGGCGCGTCGGCCTCGCGCGGCACGGCGCGGCCGGGGTTGGCCAGGCCGGTCATCACCTGGTTGCGCGCGGTGAGGATCTTCACCCCGGTCTGGTAGGTCTTGGGCAGCACCGCCAGCGCCGCGGCGGCCATGCCCAGCACGAAGACGAAGGAGCCCAGCCCGAGCACCCAGTGGCGGCGCACGGCGCGCAGGCCGAACCCGACGAAGGCGCGCGCCAGCGACCAGTCGAAGAGGTCGCCGGCCTCCTCGGCACGGCCGGCTCCGGGCGGCGTCCCCGGCGTCATTGCAGCGCCCCCGTCGAGCGCAGCAGCTTGCGCACCTCGCCCTGGAACTCGTCGATCTTGAACGGCTTGGTGATGTAGCTCGCGGCGCCCGCCTCCTCGGCGTAGGCGCGGTCCACCGGGTGCGTCCGGGTGCTCATGATCAGCACCGGGATCTTCGAGAGGCGCGGAGTCTTCCGGATGTGGTCGCAGACGTCGAAGCCGGAGATCTCCGGGAGCATCAGGTCCAGGCAGACCAGCGCCGGGGTCTTCTTCTCGAGATGCAGGAGCGCGTTCTTGCCGGAGGAGACCTCGTCCACCTGCAGGCCCATCGACTCCAGGCACACGCGGGCGAGCCGGCGCAGGGGCGGGTCGTCCTCCACCACGAGGATGCGGGGGGCGGTGTTGGCGTCCATGGAAGACCTCGAGGGGGAAGTGCTTCCTTAGATGCGCGGGTAGACAAAGAGGACTGCGAACGCATAGGCGGCGTCGAAGAGCAGGGTCTGCCAGAGCGCGCGCTTCAGGCCGCGGCGGGGGTTCGGGTCGCGCGCGGCGTGGGCCGGAATGGCGACCAAGGCGAAGAGCACCGAAGCGAGGATCAGCTTCCCCATGTCAGAGCCGTCCCTTCACCTGCGCGGCGAAGCCGAGGAAGGCGCCGAACTCGTCGAAGGAGGTCGGCAGGGCCTGGTGGGCGGCGCGCACGCCCAGGCTCAGCGCCCAGTCGGTCCCGGAGGCGTAGGTGGCGGCCGCCTGGAACAGCGCCAGGGTGCTCCCGCTCTGCGTCCCGGTGGCGACGACGCCCGCGCCGGCCTGCGCCGAGAGGAGCAGGTCCCGCCGGGGCGCCCAGCCCGCCGCGAGCCGGCCGTCGATCCGCTCGTAGGCCTCGCCGGTGATGCGGTCGATCACCGGCGCCGCGCGCACGCTCAGCCCCGCCTGGACCGCCCCGCCGCGGTCCGCGGGCTTGTACGACAGGCCCGCCTCGCCGATGGGGAGCCAGCGCAGGCGCGAGGGAGCGGCGCCCTGGACGTCGGTGACGCCGAGCCCGGCGCCGAGGCTCAGCGACCAGGAAGGCGCGAGCGCCCGGAGCCAGCTCTCCTCGAGGCCGGCCACCGTCGCCCGCAGGCCGGTGGTGAAGAGCGCCGAGGAGCCGTCGAGGCGCGTCTGGAGCGTGTCCAGGCGGGTGGCCTCGACCGACAGCGAGAGCTCGCCGAGCGGTCCTCGCTGCAGCGGGAGGGCCTGCTGCGCCGCGCGGTCGATGCCTCCGCTGACGAGCCAGCCGGCCGAGAGGGAGAAGCGGGCGTGCCGGGAGAGCGCGGCGTCGAGTCCGGCGCCGGTCTGCGAGGAGAGGTAGTGCACCGTGATGGAGGTGGCGGGCAGGGTCTGGAGGGGCGCGGTCGGATCGGTCTGGGCCTGCGAGACCGGGGAGAGGTCGGCGTCGCCGTAGCTGGCGCGCTCGGTCAGGAACAGCCGCACGCCGCTCTCGGTCCGGCCCTCCAGCGAGAGGTCCACCCGGTGCAGGAGGCGCACGAGCGAGCTTCCCGAGGTGGGGACGATCAGCTGCGGGGAGTACGAGAGCGAGAGGTCGGCGGCGTGCCAGGCCAGGCGCGCCGCGGCGCTGGGGTCGATCTCGAAGTCGAACGACGGCTGGAGGGAGGTGGAGGACGCCTGGGCGCCGCGAACCCGCGCCTCGCTGCGCACGCCCGCCTCGACCTCGGTGGCCGGGGCGGAGGCGCACAGCAGCGGGGCGAGGAGCGCCAGGGCCGGGGCCAGCATCATCGGTCACTCCACGACGACCTGGTCGCCACCGCGAAGCTGGAAGGTCCCGGCCCCGCCCTCGGCGCGCTGGAGGGCGTCGAGCCGGAAGCGGATGCGCTGCGGAGGGGAGCCGGGGCGCAGCACGAAGATGCGCTCGTGGCCGGCCCAATTGGTGAGCCCGCCGGCGGCGGCGAGGACGGGGAGCAGGCCGGAGCCGGGGTCGACCGGGTAGACGCCGGGCTTGGCGACCTCGCCCATCACCGGCACGCTCAGCGCCTTGGTCTCCTCGACGGTGATGGTGACCACCGGGTTGTTGATGAAGTCCTTCAGCCGCGTCTGCAGCTGGGCGGCGAGCACGGTCGGGCCGTAGCCCGCGGCGGCCACGTCGTTGAGGAACGGCACGGTGATCTGCCCGTCGGCGCGGACGCGGACCTTGGCGGACATGGCGTCCTGGTTCCAGACGCGGACGTTGAGCAGGTCGCCCGCCGCGATGAGGTAGCCGGCCGGCTCGCGGGCCGCCTTGCCGGCGGGCAGGTCGTCGACCCAGGTGTAGGCACCGACCGAGGCGCAGCCCGCGGCGGAGAGGAGGGGCAGGGCCGCGAAGACGGCGAGCAGGACGATCGATTCAGGCGTCTTCATGGCGGTGGCTCAGGGCGGCGCGGCTGAACTGCAGGAGCTCCCGGGCCGGGACGGCGCCGGTGCCGACCGCGACCAGGAGATAGGCGGAGGCGTCCACGACCAGGCGCGCGGGGCCGAGTCCCGCGGCGAGCCGGTCGGCGAGGACGGCCGCGGCGCAGGCGGCGAGCGAGCCGGCCAGCGCGGTCAGGCTGCGGCGGTCGAACGAGCGCCCGCGCACGCCGAGGAGGAGCCGGACGGCGGTGAAGGCCTCGGTGAGCACCATCGCGCCGGCGCAGCCGAGCGCGGCGCCCGCGGGGCCCCAGAGCGCGGCGCCGGCGGGGGCGAGCACGACGTTGAGGCCGAGGTTGGCGACCATCCCGAGGAGCGAGGTGCGGGTCACCTCCCAGCCGCGGCCGAGGACGATGAGGGCGATGGCGGTCAGGGTGTTGACGTAGGTGAGCACGAACGTCGGCGCCAAGAGCCGCAGCGGCGCGGCGGCGGGCGCGAACTTCTCGCCGAACATCACCCGCACCCACACGTCGGCCCCGACCGCGAGCATGAGCGAGGTCGGGATGGCGATGGCCAGCACCACCTGCACCGAGCGCCGCAGCGCCTCGTCGAAGGCCGCCGGCGAGCGCTCCAGCTCCCGCGACAGGTAGGGGGTCAGCACCCAGCCGATGAGCGGGGTCACCAGGAGCGCCAGCCCGGCCAGGCTGGAGGCCGCGCCGTACCAGCCGACCACCGAGGCGTCGTCCACGGTGAAGGCCAGGACGTTGACGTCGAGCTTGGAGTAGGCGGTCTGCGCCAGCTGGTTGACGTAGAAGGGCAGGCTCGCCGCCAGCGCCGCAAGGGTCGCGCGCAGGTCGAGGCGCAGTTCGAGATCTACGGCCTTGCCCACCAGCCGCGAGAGCGCCGCCGCCTTGACCGCCTCGGAGAGCAGGAAGGCCAGCGCGATGCCGGGCAGGCCGAGGCCGGCGACGAGCAGCAGCGGGATGGTCGCGGCCCAGACGACCTTGGTCGCGATCGAGACCAGCGAGAGGCCGTCGACGCGGCCGCGGGCGTGCAGGAGCGCGGCGAGGCTGGTGTTGAGGTAGACGAAGAACTGGCCGGCGCCGAAGAGGTAGACGACCGCGCGGACCTCCGGGGGCCGGCCGGTCAGCTCGAGCACCAGGGCCATGACGCCGAAGAGCAGGGCGGTGGCCAGCGCGCGCAGCAGGACCACGCCGCCGAAGAAGTCGCTGGCGTGCTGCGGGCGCAGCGCGACCTCCTTGCGGATGTAGAGCTCCACGCCCATCGAGAGCGGCACGAAGCACAGGGTGGCGAAGGCGTCGGCGAAGGTGAGCGGGCCGAACAGCTCCGGGCCCAGGTGCCGGGGCAAGAGGATGCGCACCGCCAGCGCCACGCCCCAGGTGGCCACCAGCGACCCGCCCAGCTTGAAGGCGTTCCTGGCCGCCAGCAGCGCCTCGCGCGAGGCGGCCACGGGTGCGGCGGCGGGAGGGGCGAGGGCCTCGGGCATGGGGGTCCGGCTACGCCGCTCCGCGCCCGTTGACGACCACCGGGAAGGTCTTGAGGACCAGCTTCACGTCCTCGCCGAGGTTCCAGTGGTCGATGTAGCGCATGTCCAGGTACATCCAGTCGTCGAAGGAGATCTGGCTGCGGCCGCTCACCTGCCAGATGCAGGTCAGCCCGGGCCGCACCGAGAGGCGCCGGCGCTGCCAGGCCTGGTACTTGGCCACCTCGGTGGGGATGGGCGGGCGCGGGCCGACGATGCTCATGTCGCCGCGCAGCACGTTGATGATCTGCGGGAGCTCGTCGATGGAGTGCTTGCGCAGGAAGCGGCCCAGCGGCGTCACCCGCGGGTCCAGGGCGATCTTGAAGACCGGGCCCTTCTGCTCGTTGAGGGCCTCCAGGCGCTCGCGAAGCTGCTCCGCGTCGACCACCATCGAGCGGAACTTGAGCATGTGGAAGGGGCGCCCGAAGCGGCCCACGCGGACCTGCTTGAAGAAGATGGGCCCGCGGGAGCTGAGCTTGACCAGCGCGGCGACGCCGACCAGCAGCGGCAGCAGGAGCCAGAGCGCGGTGCCGGAGACGACGATGTCGAAGAGCCGCTTGAGGGCCAGCTGCGCCGGCTTGGGCTCCATGGAGATGAAGTGGTTGTAGCCGTCGGCCGACTGGCGCGCGTCCACCGGCACCGCGCGGTCGAAGCGGAAGCTGTACTGGGGCAGCGCGAAGGGGACGCCCAGGGTCTCGCAGACCTTGATGGCCGACTGCATCGCCTCGCCGTGACGCGCCGGGTTGCCGGCCAGGTACACCTCGTCCACCGGCAGCGCGGAGAGGATCCGCGAGAGGTCCGCGGAGGTGCCGAGCGGCCTTCCCTGGAAGTCGGGCGGAGCGCTCTCTCCGGGCAGCTCCAGGTGGCCGACGACGTGCTGGCGCCGCTTGTGGCGGTCGATGTCCGCGGCGGTCGCCCGCCCGAGCGGACCGACGCCGATCACCAGGACGTCCTCGACGGGACCCTCGCGGGCGAGCAGCGGGCGCAGGCCGATGCGGGCGACGGACGCCAGGGGCAGCTCGAACGCCACGAACCAGCCGATGGCCGCGAGGTTGATCTCCGGGGTGAGCGCGAAGGCGGCGAGGATGGTCACCTGCGAGAGGACGAGGACGCCGACCATGGCCAGGTCGTCGAAGAGCGCGCGGACGGCCAGCGGGTCGTAGTGGCGCAGCGCCGTGCCCGCCAGGACCCAGGCGACCACGCCGGCGCCGATGATGAGCAGCGGCAGGTGGACGGGGACGCCGCCGGTCGCCGACAGCGCGATCCAGAACGACAGGACGAGGAGCGCCAGATCGATGGCCAGGTTGACCTTCGAAAATGCTCCCGGCGCGACGCGCCCCAGCCCGCTCGCCATATAGACCTCCGACACACCGTTCGAATGCAGATATGGATGCCCGGAGCACAGTCGAGTTGCCGCGAGCCTCACCAAGGGGGGGAGGCGGCGGGTCGAAGCGCCTCGCCGGAGGGGGTCGGTGCCGACGCTTGTCACTGCCCGCCGGCGTGGGTAGCCTCACCCGGTCTTTGGGGCATCGTCCAAAGGCAGGACAGAGGACTTTGAATCCTCTTATCTAGGTTCGACTCCTAGTGCCCCAGTCGCAGAAGTGCCGGAGCGCCGCCGATGGCCACCCTCGAGCTCCGCCCGGCGCGGATGAAGTACTACCTGGACGGCCGCCCGGTGAACGGCGGCGACCTGCTCGAGCTGTGCGTCTCCAGCGGCTGGCTCACCGGGAGGTTCGAGCTGGGCCGGGCCGAGGACGACCCGCCGTCCTTGCACCTCTCGGTCGAGCTGGAGCGCGGCGGGCAGGCCCAGCTGTCGATCCCCATTCCAGAAGGCGCGTGCCTGCGCTGGCCGGTGGGGTGAAGCGCGCCGAGAGCGCGAGGCCGTCCGAGCCGGCATTCCGGGGCCGCTTCGCGCTCAGGGAGCCTTGGAAGCCGCCCCCGGCGGCGCGGCGATCGACGTCGAGAACCCCTCCAGCTTCAGCCCCGCCGCCTGCTGGGTGGCCTCGAGCAGCGCCGCGGGGTCCGACACCGTCCAGGGCAGGTCCAGCTTGTAGATCGCCGCGTCGAAGTGGTCGGCGACCACCAGCGACCGGCTGTCCGGCGAGAAGCGCGAGCGCAGCGACTCGCGCGCGGTGCGCAGGCGCAGCAGCGGCGAGCGCGTCGCCACGTCCCACACCACCACCCGCGCGTCCTCGCCCGAGCTGGCCAGCAGCTTCCCGTCCGGCGAGAAGGTCACGTCGTCGATCCACTTGTCGTGGCCCGACAGCCTGGCGACGAGCTTGCCCGACGCCGGATCCCACAGGAGCACCTGGGCGTCCTTCCCGCTCGAGGCCAGCAGCTTGCCGTCCGGCGACCACGCCAGCCCCGACGCCCAGTCGGTGTGGCCCTCCAGCTTGCGCACCATCGTCCAGGTCGCGGTGTCCCACAGGCGCACCGACTTCTCCTGCCCGGTGGTCGCCAATAGCTTCCTGTCCGGCGAGAAGGCGGTCCCGAAGACCCCCGTGCCCGCAGTGTGCTCCAGGGTCGCCTTCACCGCACCGGTCCGCACCTCGAAGACCACGGCCGCGGCGTTGCTGGTGGCGCACGCCACGAGCGAGTCGTCGGGGGAGAAGGACGCGACGCGCACGATGCCCCGCCCGCTCGCGAGCGTGCGCACCGCCTCGCCGGTCCTGGCGTCCCACAGCCGCAGCGTCGAGTCGTAGGAGGAGGAGGCCAGCAGCCGGCCGTCGTGGCTGGGCTCGAGGTGCATGATGCCCGCCTCGTGCCCGGCCATCGTCTTGAGCAGCGCGTGCGTCGAGGTGTCCCACAGCCGCACCTTGCGGTCCCAGCTGGCGGTGGCCAGGACCTTGCCGTCCTTGCTCCAGGCGAAGCCGTAGACCCAGTCCGGGTGGACGAGCCGCGGGGTGCCGGTCTCGGCCGCGAGCGACCAGATGCGCACGGCGCGGTCCATGCCCGCGCTGGCCAGGAGCCGCCCCCCGGGGTGGAAGCTCGCCGCCATCGCCCCGGAGCTGCCGTGGGCGAGCGCCGCCGCCTCGGGCGCGAGCGTCGCGGCGTCGAACAGGCGCAGCGCGCCGGAGGCGTCGGTGGAGGCCAGCATCTTCCCGTCGGGCGAGAAGGTCACCGAGTAGGCCTCGTTGCGGTTGTCGATGGTCGCCAGCGCCGCGCCGGTGGCGGGGTCCCACAGCCGCAGCGTCCGGTCGTAGGCGGCGGTGGCCAGGCGCCTCCCGTCCGGCGAGAACGCGGCGCCGTACAGGCCGTCGGTGTGGCCCGAGAGCCGATGCTGGAGCGAGCGGGAGGCGACGTCCCAGAGGACCGCGGTCTTGTCCCAGCTCACGCTCACCAGCGAGGAGCCGTCGGGGCTGAAGGCCACCTGGCGCACGAGCTCGGAGTGGGCTGGCTCGAGCCGCGCGCCCTGGCCGGAGTCGAGGTCGAACAGGTGCACCGCCCCGGACTCGTCGCCGATGGCGACGAGCTTGCCGGACGGGGAGACGCTCAGCGACTCGATGGAGCCCTCGACCGGCGGCAGGATGCGCACCGGCGACTTGGTGGCCGGGTCCCAGATCTTCACGGTGCGGTCCAGGCCGCCCGTGAGCACGAACCGCGAATCCGGGGTGAAGTCCAGCGCGCGCAGGGCGCTGCCCGCCCCGGCGAGCATCACCGGCTCGAAGCCGTCCGCCTTCCAGACCGCGAGGTTGCCGCCGAAGTCCGCGGCCGCCAGCAGCTTGCCGTCGGGCGAGAAGGCGACCCGGTACACCGCCTCCTCCAGCGTCAGGGTCTTCACCAGCCTCTCGATGCGGTGGTCGCGGGCCTGGAAGAGCAGCGACAGGGCGTCGACGCGCAGCCAGGCCGAGGCGGGCTCGCGCTCGGCGAAGAGCGGGTCGGGGTCGAGGCTGGCCGGGTGGGCCGGGTTCTGCTCCATTGAGGCCGCCGCGAACAGGCGCGCCGCCATCCCCTGGCGCTCGTCGGTGAGCCGCTCGGCCTCGCGCGCGTAGGCCTGGGCCAGGTGGTAGCGGGCGCTGCGGCGCTGCACGGACTCCGCCGAGCGCGCCTCCTGTTCGCGGGCGCGCGCCGCCGACTCCTTGGTCAGCGCGGCCTGGGTGGCGACGAGCGCCGCCAGCGTGGCCACGAAGACCGCCGCCACCGCGCCCAAGAGCGCCTTGTAGCGCGAGGCGAAGCGCCGCAGGAGCTCCCACGAGGAGTAGGCGTAGGCCGCCACCCGCAGGCCGGTCATGTAGGCGGTGACGTCCGCGGCCACCTCGGCCGCCGTCTGGTAGCGCTCGTCGCGCCGCTTGGACAGGGCCTTCTCGGCGATGGCCGACAGCTCCGCCGGAGCCCCCGGCTCGCGCGCGCGCACCGGGGTCAGCGGCTCGCGCGAGACCAGGCCCAGGGTCGCCAGCGCGGTCGTGCCCAGGAAGGGCGGGTGGCCGGTCAGAAGCTCGTAGAGCAGGCCGCCCAAGCCCCAGACGTCGGAGCGCTCGTCGACGTCCTCGACCCGGCCCTCGGCCTGCTCCGGGCTCATGTACGACGGGGTGCCCAGGGCGTCGCCGGCCAGGGTCTGGCCGGAGGTGTCCTGGGCGAGCTCCTTCATCCGGTGCTCGAGCTCGCGCCCGCGCACGTCGTCGGTGCCGCGGATCTTGGCGATGCCCCAGTCGAGCAGCACGGTCTCGCCGAACTCGCCGACCATGACGTTGGCCGGCTTGACGTCGCGGTGGATGATGCCGCGGCTGTGGGCGAAGGCCAGCGCGTGGCAGACGTCGCGGAAGTGGCCCAGCAGGCGCAGCCGCTCGGAGAGGTCCTTGCAGCCCTTGACCGCCGCCGAGAGCGTGCGGCCGTGGACGAGGCGCATCGTGTAGTAGAAGGCGCCGTCGGGCCGGCGGCCCAGCTCGTAGACCGGAACGATGCTGGGGTGCTCGAGCTGGCCGGTGACGCGCGCCTCGCGCAGGAAGCGGTCCAGCGAGGTGGCGCCGAGGGAGCCCGCCTCGCGCGGCTCGCGGGAGTCCTCGCGCGCGAGCTCCTTCCAGGCGACCTCGCGGCCCAGGTGGCGGTCGAGCGCGAGGAAGACCTTGGCCTGGCCGCCCTTGCCGTGCTCGCCCCGGAACTCGTAGCGCTCGGGGCTCTCCGGCGTGACCAGCGTCAGGCGCGCGCTGGGGGACTCGCAGGTCGCGGGCAGGCCGCGCGGGGTGGAGGCCAGGGTCTCGTCCGCGCCGAGCGGGGCCTGCATCGCCTCGGCCTCGAGCTGCTGGCGCGCCTCGGCGCTCAGCGCGCCGGTCCGCTCCAGCCACTGGCCCAGGGTCTGGCTGGGGTCGGCGACCCAGAGCGAGACCGCGCCGAGCACCTGGTCGGCGGTCGCGAGCTTCTTCTCCACCGACAGCACGGCCAGCTTGAGCTGCCGCTCGGGCATCAGCGCCAAGCGCTCTCTCCTTCTCCCGTCCCCGTCGAATGCTCCGGCGAGCCTAGAGGCCTGCGGCGGGCCGAGGCAAGGCGCGGCACGCCGGCTGCAAAACCACCCCGCGGAAGGGCCGGGACGCCGCGGCAGGCGTCGAAGGCCGCGACAGGATGACGAAACCTCGACGAAAGCAGGTGGAGGACGCGATGCCGCTGCTCGGCCGCAGGACGGTGCTGGTGGGTGCAGGTGCGCTGGTGACGGTGTGGGTGGGGCGGGCGGTGGCGGCGCGCCAGGACTTCCAGGTCGTGGAGCAGGAGCTGGTGGTGGCCGGGCTGGACCCGCGCCACGACGGGCTGGTGGTGGCGCAGGTCAGCGACGTGCACCTGGGGCTGTCGACGCCGCAGCGGCGGGTGGAGCGGGCGGTGGAGACCCTCAACGCGCTGCGCCCGGACGTGGTGGTGCTCACCGGCGACTACGTGAGCTTCTCCAAGAAGCCGGTCGCGCGGGTGGGGCCGGCGCTCGCGGGCCTGAAGGCGCCGACGTTCGCGGTCCTGGGCAACCACGATCACTGGGTGGACGCGGAGCGGGTGAGGGCGGAGCTCGTGGGCGACGGCTACGCGGTGCTGCAGAACGAGTCGCGCAGCCTGCAGGTCAAGGGCGCGCCGCTGACCCTGGTGGGCATCGACGACGAGCAGGTGGGCCGCGCCGACGTGGCGCGCGCGTTCGCGGGGGTGGGCAAGACCGGCTCGAGGCTCGTGCTCGCGCACCAGCCCAAGACCGCCGACCAGCTCCCGCGGGACGCGGGGCTCGTCTGCTTCTCGGGCCACACGCACGGCGGGCAGATCGTCGTGCCCAAGGTGACCGAGGCCATCGCGCACCAGGTCGGCCAGCACTACCTGAAGGGCGTCTACCGGGTCCGCGGCAACTGGCTCGTGGTCAGCGCGGGCCTGGGCTACGGCCGGGGCGGGCCCGCGGTGCGGCTGCGCGTGCCGCCGGAGATCTCGCTGGTGACGCTGCGCGCGGGGTGAGGCTGGCGCAACGGTGCGCGCTTCTCGGGTCATAATGCAGGTGATGACCCCGGAGTCCTCCCCGCGAGCCACCGCCAGGAAGCTCGGACGTCGCCGCCGCGACCGCGGGATGGCGCCCAAGGAGACCATCCTCTTCGTCATCGCCCTGACCATGCCGATCTTCGCGCTGGCGATGCTCTTCAACAACGTGCGCGGCGGGTACGGCAACCTCCTGGGGGTGGGCCCCAACCTCGCCGAGCGGCGGCTGATCGAGCAGCGCCGGCTGCAGGCCACCGGGTCGATCTCCGACAAGCCGCCGCCGCTGCTCGACCTGAGCTTCGTCTCCACCGGCTCGTGGGCCGGAAAGGCCGGTCCGGCCGCCGCCGAGCCAGAGGCCGTCGAGGTCCGCGTCGCCGCGCCGGGGGCCAAGGCTCCCGCGACCTCGGCCTCGGCGGCGAAGGGCAAGGCGGCTGCGAGGGACGAGGCCGCGGCGGCGGAGAAGGCGGCGGCCTCGTCCGCCGCGGCCAGGAAGGCGCTCTTCGAGGTGGAGGCGGGCAGCACGTTGGCCAGCAGGGCATCGGTGGCGGTCGCGACGATCGACGCCTCCGCGGCCAGGACCCGGACCTGTGCCGGCGCCCAGGGGCCGTGCGAGTGCTCCGGCGCCCGGGGCGCTGCAGGAGCCGGCGTGATGGGCCTGCTCGGCGGCGGAGCCGAAGACGGCGAGAGCGGGTCGAAGGCCGCCCGCTGCACCTGCGGCGCCGGCGCCGCTCCCAAGACGGAAGACGATCCGGCGTACCTCGCGCTCGGCATGGGCGACCGCTTCTTCGAGGGCGAGGCCGCGAAGGAGATCGTCCAGCCGCCGCGCAAGAAGCTGCAGGAAGCGCTGGCGCGCGCGCCGCTGGGGATGTGGAGGCGGCTCGAGCCTCCGGCGAAGGGCGTCAAGCGGTGGGAGCTGCTCAAGACCGGGGACTACGTCCTCGCCCGGCAGACCTCCCGCGTCTCCACCGACTACGACGGCAGCGCGTTGCCTCCCAAGGGCCTCTGGGACGACCGCTACAAGCCCGAGACCGCGTTCAAGCTGGTCAACAAGGACCCGGCCCGCACCGCCGCGACCCTCAAGGACCCGGGCACGAAGAAGAGGCTCGAGTGGGCGTTGGCGAGCGCCGACTCGCGGGCGTGGGACCTCAACAAGCGGGAGCTGTACGCCGAGATCAAGGTCGAGGTGGGCGCCCAGGTCTCGCTCTCCTCGCGCGATCGCTACGTGGTGGTGAACCGGGTTCTCGACGAGGCGGTCGCCAAGGAGTTCGGGTTGAAGTGGGGCGTCGAGGCGGGCCAGCACCGGCCGTCCCTGGGCGGCACGGCCCTCGTCAGCGACCCCCGCTCCGGGCTCATGCAGGTGGCGGTGGTCGCCGACCAGGTGCCGCGCGACGCGTGCGGCCAGGTCTCGGCGGGGCTGCGCGAGGTCTTCGCCGACACGCTCAAGATCGGCGGGGCGATGGAGGACCGCAGGGACGCCCTCGACACCCTCTACGTCATCCACGATCCGGCCAAGGGCGGCTCCCCGTTCTCCGACACCGGCCAGCTGGCCGCGCTCGAGGAGATCGCCGACCGGCAGGCGACGGACATCCTTCCGGCGCTCAGCGACCAGATCGCCGCCTGGGTCAAGAGCCCCCCGGCCGGCGAAAAGGAGAAGTAGGCCGCATGGGCGAGCCCGGCGCGCAGCTCCTACTCGGAGTCCACTCGCGCCGCGACGTCCTGCGAGACCAGGGCGAAGAAGCGCGCGCCGGCCGCCCACAGCTCCGGGCTCTCCTCGCGCGCGGGCCCGAGCAGCGTCAGCGCGTAGACCGAGCGGGGGCTCTCGTACGTCGCGGCCCGCATCAGCACCGGGTGGGCGGAGACGGTCCCCATCCACAGGCCCACGGTGCCGTTGGACGACTTCTCGGAGGAGCCGGGCAGCCGGCCGTTGCCCACGAAGTCGATGTCGTGCACCCCCGCCACCAGGAACTCCTTCCAGGTGGCCTCGGGCAGGCCCTGGGCGAGGTCGTCCTTCGCCTTCAGCTTGTCGGCCCAGCGCAGCCGGAGGATCGCCCGGACCGCCTGGTCTTCCTTGAGCGCGATGTCCACGCCGCCGCAGCCCTCCGGGGCGCCGGTGACCGGGGCCGCCAGCCAGGAGTCGGGCTTGTGGATCTTCAGGCCCAGCGCGCTCGACGCCTCGTAGAGCCGCACCTTCTCCGCGAACGCGTCCTTGGACTCCCCGGGGTGCTCGAACGAGATCAGCGCCGCCCCGATGGCGCCCGCGTGGCGCGCGAACTCCGCCTCGGCGGCGCTGCCCGCGACCAGGAAGACGATGGCGCCGGCCTTGCGGAAGGCCAGCCGCCCGCGGCGGCCGCCCTCGGAGACGCTCACGTCCACCACGCTCTCGTCGTTGAACCGGGCCGGCATGGACGACAGGACCTGCACGTCCTGCTCGCGCAGGTAGTCGTCGACGAAATCGCCCAGGTCCAGCTCACGCCGCAGCCGCAGGTACGAGACCTCGAGGGCTGCCGGCGCGCCCTGCGCGGCCTTCTCGTCGGCGGGGGCGACGAAGCGCGCCAGTGGCACGAAGAGCGCGTCGTCGAAGAGCAGCGTCGACGCGTCCACCTGCAGGGGCTGCTCCTTCCACTCGCGCGGCACGAGCAGCTTGAACTGCAGGACCTTCCGGTCGAGCGGCGTCGGCGCCGAGTAGGCGAGGTAGTTCAGCGCGATCTCGTCCGGCGTCGGCAACGCGTCGGGCGGGCGAGGCTTGGTGCAGCTGGCCGAGGTCAGGGCCAGGCAGCCGGCGAGCAAGCCGAGGAAGACACGCACCGTTCGACCGTACCAAGCCGCCACAGCCACGGGCAACGCTGGCGGCCGCCTGGCCGGAAAAGTACGATCGCCCTCGGCTGGGACCACTCATGAGCACCAAGAAGCCGGACGACAGCGGCGTCGTGGGCCAGGGACCCGGCCCGGGGCCCACCTCGCCCGCCGCCAAGCCCGGCCCGGACGACGAGACCACCACCGTCGGTGAGGTCGAGCGCCCGACCGACCTGGACACCACGGTCCCGCTCCAGCAGCTCAAGGAGTCGGACCTGACCGACTCCCAGCCCGGCGCGCCCGACCTTCCTTTCACCGAGGTGGCGCCTCGCGAGCTCGACGACACGCAGGAGGTCCGGCTCGAGGCGTCGGCCGCGCCGAAGCCGCGGGACACGGAGGTCTCGCCGCCGCCCGTCCGGCGCCCCAGCCAGACGGCCGTCCCGGCCGCCGCCGCGGAGCCCGCTGACACCGCGGTCTCGCCCGCGCCGGTCCGCCGCCCCGTCGAGAGCGCCGAGAAGCCCGCCGACACGACCGTTTCCACGCCACCGGCCGCGCCCCGGCGGGCAAGCCAGACCGCGGTCCCAGCGGTCCCGGCGCCCGAGAAGCCTGCGCCGGACACCACGGTTTCCCCGGCACCCGCGCGTCGAGCCAGCCAGCTCGCCGTTCCGGTGACCGCCCCTTCGGCGGAGAAGCCCGCACCCACCGTCCACGGGGTCGACGACACGCGGGAGGTGCAGGCAGATCCGCCGGCAGTGGCGCCGAGGAGGGCGAGCCAGACTGCAGTCCCGGCCGCCGCGCACGCAGGGAGCAAGCTGCACGGCGCCCTCGCGCTCGAGCACATGGAGACCCGGGACGTCCAGCTCCCGCCCGCGGCCGCGCCCAGGCGCCCGAGCAAGACGGAGCTCCCGGCGACGAACCCGGTGGCGGCGCCCGCTCCCGCGGGCCAGGACGAGACGAGGGAGGTCCAGGTCGGCGACCCGCTGTCGAACGCGACGACGCGCCCCGGCACCTCGGTCGTCCCGTGGAAGCCCTCCGTGCCGGCGCCCTCCGCGCAGGCGCCGGCGTCGGTCATCGTGCACGTCAGCGCCACCGAGCTTCAGAAGGTCGAGCCGCCGCCCAAGCACGCGGCGCCGCTGGTCGTGCTCGAGGTGGTGGGCGGGCACGACATCGGGCGCAAGGTCGCCATGAAGGGTCCGCGGCTGACCGTGGGACGCGAAGCCCCGTGCGATCTGCTGCTCGCCGACGCGGCGGTCGCGCGGCTGCACCTGGAGCTGGTCGACGGGCCCGACGGACTGGAGCTGCACGACCTGAGCAACGGCGCGGGCACGCGGGTCAACGGTAGGGAGGTCTCCAAGACCCTGCTTCGGCCCGGCGATCGGATCGGCCTGGGCCGGGCGGTCGTCGTCGTCCGCCGCGGCCCGGAGCGCATGTCGACGGCGCGCCGGGCGCTGGAGGCCACCAGGCCCATCTTGAACGCGTTGCGGCCCAAGAGCCTGCCCGCGGTCACCCAGGGCCTGCGCCGCCAGCTCCCGCCCGGACGATGGGGGAACGTGGCGGTCGGCTCGATTGGGCTCGCGGTGGTCATCCTATTGGTGGCCCTCTTCCTGTCGTCCCGCCGCGCCGGCCAGGAAGAGGCGCCGTCCGCTCCCCGCGTGGGCGATTCGGTGCTGGTCCTTGGCGACGCCGAGAAGCTCTTCGACGCCAAGCAGTACGACGCCGCCCTGCGGCGCGGCCACGAAGCCCAGCGGCTGGCGGACGGGCCGGAGGTGCGAAGGTTCGTGGCCCGGTGCCGCGAGGCGATTCAGGTCAAACGGCAGATCGACAGCGCCCAGGACGCGGCCGCCCGGGGCCAGTACGACCTGGCCATCGCCAAGGGCAAGGCCATCAAGGCCAGCGGCACGACGGGCGCGCGCCTCGAGTCGCTGCTCAAGAGCTGGACCACCGCCCGCGAGGACGCGATCGTCCAGAACGTGCGCATGCAGGCCAAGGACGGCGACTTCGCCACCGCCCGCGCGCTCATCATCCGCAGCCCCGCGCCCATGCAGGGCACCCTGCTGCGCGAGGTCGACGAGCTGGAGGCCAAGGCGCTGGTCGGGACGGCGGGCCGGCAGCCCTGAGCCGGGCGCCGCGTGCGCAGACGGGCCCGGGCACAAAAAGGCGCGCCCGATCTCCGGGGGCGGGAGACCGGGCGCGCACCGCTGCGACGACAAACTCAGCGCCGTTGCTGCGGATGAGGCATGTCACTGGGCATGCAGGCGGCCGGCTGGCCCTCGGGGCCGCTTCGGCAGGAGCCCTTCACGTCGCGTCCGTCGATGGAGAAGGAGCAGCTGTCGCCGTCGCGCAGGCTCTTGCAGGCGTCGAGGGCGGCGGGCGGCGGACCGCGGTGCTCGCCCGGGGGCGGCAGGTCGTTCGGGGCGCAGGCAGCGGGCTTGTCGGCCGGGCCGCGGCAGGTGCCGGTCAGCGAGCGGCCGTCATGCGTGAAGGAGCAGGCGTCACCGACCTCGAGCTTCGCGCAGGCGTCGAGGGACTCCTGCGGCGGGCCACGGCGCATGTCGGCGGGGGCGCAGGCGATCCGCCCGTCCTTGGGGCAGGCCTGGCAAGAGCCCGTCACGTCGCGGCCGTCCATGGAGAACGAGCAGGTGTCGCCCGCGCGCAGGCTCTGGCAGGCGTCGAGCGCGGCCTGTGGCGGGCCGCGGTGCTCGCCCGGCGGAAGCATGTCGTCCGGCGCGCAGGCGGCGGGCTTGTCGGCCGGGCCGCGGCAGGTTCCCTTCAGGGTGCGGCTCTCGAGCGTGAACGAGCAGGCGTCACCGACCTTCAGGCTGGCGCAGGCGTCGAGGGCTTCCTTGGGGGGACGGTGGCCCGGGCCGCCGGGACCCTGGCGCGGCTGGGCGGATGCGCTGGAGGTTGCGAGGAGAACGGCGGCTGCGGCCAGCGAGAGCTTCCATCCGAGTTTCATGGCTTCCTCCGGGTTCGCGTTTCGGGCTTTCGAAGCAGAGGACCGGCGGGCGCCTGGAAGCGTTAGCGGCGAAGGAGCGGCGCGGCGCTAAGGAGGGCTCCAGGGCCGGCCCGTCTCGCAGTCCACGTGCCCCAGGCGGACCTGCGTCGGCGTGAGCTCGAGGGTCCCGAAGACGATGGGGAGGTGGAACCGGCGCGGGCCGCACGAACCCGGGTTGAAGACGGTCAGCCCGCGCTCCTGGCCGATGAAGGGCACGTGCGAGTGCCCGCAGACGACGAGCGAAGCCGCTCCTGCCCGCGCCAGGCGCGCGGCGTCCGCCCGGAGCCTGGGCCCGGCGACGCCGACGTGGAGGAGCAGGACGCGCACCTTCAGCTGCTCGCCGTGGACGATCTCCAGCGTGAGCACGTCGGGCAGCGTGGGCGCGTGCTCGTCGATGTTGCCGCGGACCGCGAACAGGGGCGCGATGGCCCCTAGGTCCTTCAGCACCGTGGGATCGCCCACGTCGCCAGCGTGGAGGATGGCGTCCGGATGCCAGGCGGCGAGGTGGCCGGCCAGCGAAGGATGCGGCTTGGAGTGCGTGTCCGCGACCACTGCGAGCTTGAGCGAGCCGTCCGGCCGGACGGAGATCTTCTCGGCTTTCTGCAGGAGCCTGGCGGCCATCGCGCCTCCTTCGTCCCGGAGCCTAGGGCGTCCGGGGCGCGCGCGTCAGCCTCAATCCCGAGCAGGCGGCGGCAGGCCCGGCGCGCCCGGAGGCGGCAGGGGTGGCGGAGGCATCCCGGGCGGAGGCCCCATGCCGGGCGGCGGCCCCATGCCGGGACGACCGGGTGGCGGCAGGTTGCGCTTGAACTCTTCGTGCCGGCGCATCTGCTCCGGGGTCAGCACGTCGGCGAGCTCGCGGTCGATCTGATCCTGCACGGCGCGGACGCGCGGCATCGTCTCCTGGACGATCGCGTCGAGCTCCAGCCTGTGCTTCTCGACGATGGCCCGGGCCTTCACCTCCTGCTCCGGGGTCAGGCCGAGCCGCGCGAACGGCTCCATCCCCGGCGGGCGGTGCGGGGGCAGGTTCGGCCGGCCCAGGAGGCGGACCAGCCCCGCCCCGGCGAAGGCGCCGACCACGAACATCCCGGCGAGCAGGACGAAGGCCCTCAGTCGCATGCGGCCGATCTCGGTCATGGCGTCCTCCCGAAGGTCGCGAGCACGTCCACGGCCGAGGACGGGCCCTCGCCGGAAGCCCAGGAGAGCAGTGTCGTGCTCGGGTCGGCGGCGGTGGCCTGGCTCGACGACGACGACGGGGAGGCGCCGAGGAGCGAGGGCGCCCAGGCGAGGAGCGCGAGGGACGCCGCCAGCGCCAGGGCAGGGCGCCACCAGCGGACGGCGAAGCTCAAGGGATCGGCCTGCGGCGAGTGCTGCTCGACGGCCTTGGCCGCCAGCGAGCGCGCCATCCGCTCGAAGCGCAACGCGTCGCGGGTCGGGTCCAGCGCCGAGAGGTCCAGCCTGTCGTCATCGGTCGTCATGACGGTCCTCCTTCTGCGACTGCATCTGCATCTCCGTCTCCGGTGGCGCCGCCTCGGCGAGGAGGCCGCGCAGGGTCTTTCGCGCCTGGAAGAGGTGCTGGCGCGACATCACCTCGCTGATGCCCAGCGCCGCCGCGATCTCCGGGTGCGTCCAGCCTTCCAGGTCGTGCAGCAGCACCACCTCGCGCTGCGCCGCGCTGACCTGCGAGAGCGCCGCCACCAGCCGCTGCTTCTCTCCCGCCAACTCGGGCGCCGGGGCGCTCTCCGGCCGGGTCTCGCTGGCCCGCTCCGCCGTGCGCGAGCGCAGCTTGTTCGACTCCAGGGCGTTGAGGGCGCGGTTGCGGACGATCTGCACCAGCCAGCCCGCGAAGCGCTCCGGCTCGCGGCAGCTGTCCAGGCGCTGGAAGGCGGCGAGGAAGGACTCCTGCGCGACGTCCTCGGCCTCGGCCGGGCTCTGCAGGACGGCCAGCGCCACCGAGAACGCGGCGCGGAAGTGGCGGCGCACCAGGGCCTCGAAGGCCGCCGCCTCGCCGCCTTGCGCCCGGGCCACCAGGGCCGCTGTGCCGTCGGAGGTCACCGGAGGGGAGACAGGCGGGAGTCCAATTGCGTTAGGCCGATCGAGGTTCGGGCCGGAAGTCGGGAGCTTAGCGCGCGTCGCGCGGACCCACTATCGACCATCGACCATCGACTATCGACCAACCCGGACGCCGCGGGTTTCGTCCCTAGATTCCCGGGCCCCGCTGGGGTAGCTTCCCGCCACTTTCAACGGCCCGCATCCAGCGGGTGAATTCCCAATCGCAAGGAGGGCGTCGATGAGCCGCATCGTTCGCGTGACCGGCCGAGAGATCCTGGACTCCCGTGGCAACCCGACCGTGGAGGCCGAGGTCGAGCTGGAGAGCGGCGCGCTGGGCATGGGCGCGGTTCCCTCGGGCGCCTCCACCGGCGAGAACGAGGCCCTCGAGCTTCGCGACGGCGACAAGGCCCGCTACCTGGGCAAGGGCACGCTCAAGGCCGTCGCCAACATCAACGAGAAGCTCTCCAAGGTCGTCCTGGGCATGGAGGCCCTCGACCTGGCCGCCCTCGACAAGGCGATGATCGACGCCGACGGCACCCCCACCAAGTCGAAGATGGGCGCCAACGCCCTCCTCGCCATCTCCATGGCCGCCGCCCGCGCGGGCGCCGTCGAGACCGGCCAGCCGCTGTACCGCTACCTGGGCGGCGCCGGCGCCGTGACCCTGCCCGTGCCGATGATGAACGTCATCAACGGCGGCGCCCACGCCGACAACGTCCTCGACTTCCAGGAGTTCATGGTGATGCCGGTCGGCGCGCCGAACTTCCGCGAGGCGCTGCGCTGGGGCACCGAGACCTTCCACGCGCTCAAGGGCCTGCTCAAGAAGGGCGGCTACCCGACGGCGGTGGGCGACGAGGGCGGCTTCGCGCCGAACCTCAAGAGCCACGAAGAGGCCATCGAGTTCCTGATCAAGGCCATCGAGACCGCCGGCTACAAGCCCGGCGCGCAGATCTGCATCGCCCTCGACCCCGCGGCCAGCGAGTTCTTCGCCGACGGCAACTACGTCAACAAGAAGGGCGACAAGAGCAAGAAGACCAGCGACCAGATGGTCGACTACTGGGCCAGCTGGATCGCCAAGTACCCGATCGTCTCCATCGAGGACGGCATGTCCGAGCAGGACTGGGGCGGCTGGAAGAAGCTCACCGACAAGGTCGGCGACAAGTGCCAGCTCGTCGGCGACGACCTCTTCGTGACCAACGTGAAGTTCCTCAAGAAGGGCATCGAGGAGTGCACGGCCAACGCCATCCTCATCAAGCTCAACCAGATCGGCACCGTGTCCGAGACGCTGGCGGCCATGAACATGGCGCGCGACGCCGGCTACCGCTCGATCGCCTCGCACCGCTCCGGCGAGACCGAGGACAGCTTCATCGCCGACCTGGCCGTGGCCACCAACTGCGGGCAGATCAAGACCGGCTCCGCCTCGCGCTCCGACCGCATCGCCAAGTACAACCGCCTGCTCCGGATCGAAGAAGAGCTGGGCGCCTGCGCCAAGTTCGGCACCGTGGGCCGCATGCCGCACAAGCACTAATCGGCTGAAGGCAGCTGGAAGAAAAGGCGGCCGCCTCCGGAAACGGGGGCGGCCGCCGTCGTTCCACGGCGGCGGGTCCTCCGGTCCCGGTGGGGCGCACGCCAGGAGTGGGATGGCCGCGGGCGTCCCGCAAACCACGTATAGAGGGCGGGAAAGTCACGCATGGGTAACTGCGCTGCCCACTCAGCCGAACGACGGCCTGCCTGCATGCAGGGCATGCAGCCGTGGAAAAGCCCAACGAAGCAGACGAGTTCGGCGTGCCTCCCGGTCGAGGTCGAGGCCGCAGCCACCACCCTGGATGGGCTTGGCCCTCGGGATGCATCTCATGCCGTGCGGATGTCGAACGGAAGGAGGGACGCAATGGACGGTCTGATTACCAGCCGCGACGTGCTCCTGAACTTCCGGACCATCTGGCGCGAGTTCGGAGCGGTGGTCGCGCTGTCGTGCATCGCGGCGCTCATCCGGCGCAAGCGCACGACGTTCCTGGACGTGGCCTGCAGGCTGGGGTGAGTCGAGTCACGGGCTGGGCTTCGGGAGCTTGGCGAGTTCGTCGAGGAGTTTCTGGCGACACGGATGCGCCGAGTCCTCTTCGGGGAAGTACTTCAGGCCCTGTTCGAGAGCCATGCTCGCCTTGGCGAACTCCCGCTGTGCCGCCGCCTGCCTCGAAGCTTCGAGGGACAGCTGGCACTGGCGGTCGAAGCGTTCGGCCAGATCCTTGAGCGTCGCGGACGCCAGGTCGTAGAGGTCGGGCTTGGGGTCCACGGACATGAGGATGAGGATCGCCGTCTCGAGGTGCTGCCGCGCCTCCACGAGGTGCTCCGCGTCGGGCTCGCTCTGCTCGGTCAGGGCGACGAAGCGATCGTAGGAGCGTTGGGCCTCGTAGATCCCGAGGGCGCGCTCGCTGCGTCTCACGACCAACCTGGCCTTCGCGATGGCCCACGTTTCGGGAGCTCCCAGCTCACCGGCTCTCTCGAACACGAGCTCGTTCGTGGCTCCGGCCTTCAGGTGCTGCTTTGGGAGCCTGAGCCGCTGGAGCTTCGAGTCGTCGCTCCGGCGGGATAGGTAGGCGAACTTGAACCCGTTGAGGGAAAGCTTGAGCTGCTCCTTCGTGGCGATGCCGCGCGGCTCGAACCTCACGTAGTGGATGGTCTCCTCGTCCGTCGCCCTGTAGTCGAAGACGAAGCGGAGCCCGCTCGGCGTTTCGCGAGTGACGCCGAGCTCCTTGCCCACGCCGAAGACCTCGGTGTTCTCGGTTTCGGTCAGCCTGTGGCTCTCGGGCTCAATCTCCGGCGGTTCGATGACAAGCTGGAGTGCCGCTGCCAGAACCCCGGCGATGAGCGCCACCACCAGCACGCTCAGCGGCGCGGTCTGCCGCCAAGTCCACGTCTTCGGCTCTCGCCATCCCATGAGCCAAGCCTACCTCTCGCCGACGTGGAGGCTGAGAGGACGGGCCAAAA
Source organism: Myxococcales bacterium (assembly GCA_036504155.1). GTDB lineage: Bacteria > Myxococcota > Myxococcia > Myxococcales > UBA5297 > JACRCT01. The sequence goes on along the minus strand of DASXVQ010000139.1, from coordinate 8,106 downwards.
CAGCCAGTAAACATGGCTCCTTGGCGGGCATTTTCGGGATATTTCGCTCGGCTGCGGGGCCTCCAGAGGCCGCTCTGGGCAACGCTGGCGCGTGAGGCGGGTCGCAGGGTGGGACCTATCGCCCCCAAGTGACCCGGGTCACGCCCCGGCTTGCCCGCGCCTCCGCCGCGAAGGACACTGCCGCCCATGGAAGTCCTCCCGGGCATCATCGCCACGACCATTGCCCTCGCTGCGCTGGGAATGGTCTTCGCGCTGCTCGCCCCGAGCGCCATCCTGGCCATGAAGCCGAATTGGCTGCGCCAGCGCTTCAACGAGCCTTCCGAGCCGAGCGTCGCGGATCTCTGGAGGCGCCTCGAGCCCACCGTCCAGGAGGTCGAGAAGCTGGGCCTGCGGCGCCTGGGCGTGCGCACGGAGTGGGCCGGGCCGCTCAAGTCGGGCAAGCGGGAGAGCTGCGAGCTCGCCTCCAGCACGCTGCGCGTCTTCGCCACCGTCGGCGTGCTCTCGCGTCGCAAGAAGACGCCCTTCCTCTACCTGCTGACCCCCTTCAAGGACGGCGCGATCGTCTTCACCGCCACCAGCACCGCCCACCTCGCCACCGTCGCCGAAGACTTCGCCTACGGCTCGATCAAGGGTTCGGCGGCGGACCTGCTCCAGGTTCACCACGCCCGCGTGCAGATGCTGGTGCAGGGCGGCCGCGTCGTCGCCTCCGACTTCGACTCTCCGGGTCGCCTGGAAGCCTGCCGCACCTTCTACGCGCACCCGCGCATCCGCAGCCGCATGAAGAAGACGGCCTGGCTCATCGCGCTGCAGCTGGCGGCGGTCTCGGCCTGCATCTTCCTGGTGATGTTCAAGCTGTTCGGGAGCTGACGGCGGCAGCCGCGGCCAGCCTCTGCTGCCGAAGGTGCCAGGCCGCCAGCAGCGCGGAGCCCACCCCGGCGGTGACGAAGCACCCCATCCACACCGAGGACAGCCCGCGCCCGCCGATGACCCGTCCGGCGAGGAGCGGCCCGGCGATGAAGCCCGCCCCGACGACCAGCGACATGGCGCCCTGCAGCCGCGCCCGGTGCGAGCTGGGGGACTGGTCGGAGACGTAGATGCGCCAGTGGTTGGCGACCAGCACCTCTCCCACCGACCAGACGAGGGTGGTGGCGATGAGCCCCGGCACTCCCTGGATGAACCCCACGGCGCCGAACCCGATCGCGTACAGCGCCCCGCCGAAGGCGATCTGCAGCAGCGAGGGATACTTCAGCCGCGCGGTCAGGAACGTGGCGGCGACCACCGCCAGCCCGTTGACGCCCATCGCCGCCCCGTAGGCCCGCGGGCCCGCCTCGGCGCCCAGGAGCTCCTTCGCCTGCAGCGGCAGCGAGAAGATGGACTGCATGTACGTGAGCGAGAGCAGGACCAGCGTCACCGCCAGCGGCAGCAGCTGGGGCCGCGCGCGGATCACCGACCAGAGCGAGCCCTCGACGGGCTTCTCGGCCTCCAGCTCCTTGCCGGCGTCATGTCCCAAGGTCTCCGGCACGTAGAGGACCACGACCAGCGCCGAGGCGAGGGTGGCGAGGGCGTTGCCCGCGAAGATCCACGCGAGGTGGTGCCGGTACAAGAGGCCCGCGACGAGCGGCCCGACGGCGAATCCGAGGTTCAGGCCCAGGTACAGCAGCGAGATGGCCCGCGCCCGCTTCTCGCCGGCCGCGAGGTCGGCGGCCATCGCGGACAGCGCGGGATCCGCGGCGGCGGTGAGCGTGCGGCTGGCGATGATCAGCCAGATCAGGGTGAGCGACGGTTCGAAGAGGGCGCAGGGGAACAGCAGCAGCCCCGAGGCGACGCGCGAGGCGACGAAGACCCGCTTGCGGCCGTAGCGGTCGGCCAGCCGGCCGCCCAGCCCGGTGCCCGGCATGTACGCGAAGACCGCGAAGGAGACGTAGAGGCTCGCCTGTTCCGCGGACAGCCCCATGCGATCGGTGAGCAGCAGCGTCATCAGCGGCCAGACGAAGTTGCCCGCGTAGTTGACGACGTTGCCGACGAAGAGCGCCCAGACCGGCCGCGGCAGGTCGGCGAAGGGCGAGCGAAGGCGCTGGATCAGGGAAGCCACGGGGCCGCAGAGCCTACTACGGCCCCGCAGCCCGCGAAGGCGGGCCTGGCGATGTCAGCAAGGCGCGGCTGCGGCCGCCGGCTAGCTCGTCGGCTTGACGGTCCTCTGCCCGGCCTCTTTCCAGCCCTTGATGCCCGCGGGCAGGACCGAGACGTTGGTGTAGCCGGCCTTGGCCGCCCGCTCGGCGGCGACGTGCGACGCGCGGCACTTCTCGTTGGCGCAGTAGAAGACGAGGGCCGCGTCCTTGACCGGGGTCAGCTCCTTCTCGAGGTCGTACTGCGAGGCGGAGGTGAGCATCGTCGCGCCCGGGATGATGCCCTGCTCGGAGCGCGTCTTCTCGGAGTTCGCGTCGTAGACCTGCACCGAGAGCTTCTTCTGCATCTCGGCCAGCGACTGCACGTCGACCTTCTTGACCTCCACCGACGCCATCCCCTCGCCGTCGCAGGCCAGGGCCTGCAGGGGAATCGAGACCGCCACTGCCGCCACCGCCGCGAGCATCGCCTTCATGTGCCGCCTCCAGCTGTTGAGAGGTCCATCCATGCCTCCTCGTCCCTCGGGAGGTGCGACACAGATGACCCGGGGGCCCAAAGCGTTGCGCGGGGCTCCCGGACGGGGACCCCGCGCGAATAATCGTCGTGGGGCCCAAGGCAGGCCCCGAGCCGGGTCAGCCGGGCGGAGGCCGCGAGGCCGCGGTCAGCCGCTGCTGGACGCGCTGCCAGGACTGGAACGCAGCCTGGTAGCTGGCCTGCTTGGCCGCCACGTCGCGCTGGGCGTCGGACAGGGACTGCTCGGCCTTGGAGATGGCGTTCTGGAAGTCGGCCGGCTTGTACTTGCCCGCCGCCGGGTCGTTGGCGATCTTGAGCGCCTCGAACTTGGTGTTCTCCAGCTGGGCCCGGGCGAGGGTGAGGTTGCGCTCCGCATACGTCTTCTGCGCCTTGGCGAGCTCGACCTGCGACTTGGCCGACACGAGCCGCGCCTGCTCGATCTGCTGGCGCGCCTGGGCTGCGTTGAGGTCGCCGCGCGCGTGCATCTCTGCCTGCTGATCACGGGCCTCGGTCGAGGCCTTGATGCGCGCGTTGATGGCGCTGATCTGCTGGTCGACCACCTTCGACTGCGCCTGCGCGGCGTTCAGCTCGTTGTGGGCGTCGCGCACGCCGACCTCGGCGCGGGAAACCTGCTGGTCGGCCTGCGAGACCTGCGTGCGCATCCGGTTGACCTGCCCGAGCTGGTCCGGCGCGAGCCGCGCGACCTGCAGGTCGTCGACGGTGGGGCCGGTCATGCCCAGGTCCTTCTGCACCGAGGCGCATCCGGCGGCCAAGAGCGCAGCCGCCGAGACGGCCAAGAGCCTTCTGTTCATGTGTCCTCCGATGGCGCTCTCGCGCCCTTGCCTCGAACGCTAGGGATCACTCGCAGGCGTGCAAACCCCTGCGGGCATCGCGCGCCGGGCGCCGCTCGCCGGCCGGCGCGTGGTAGCGTCGCCTGACCGCCATGCTCACCGCGCTCGCCGCCGTCCTCTCGCTAGGCTTGCTCGTGCTGCTCCACGAGGCGGGGCACTTCGTGGTGGCGCGCGCCTGCCGGATGCGCGTGGACATCTTCTCGGTAGGCTTCGGCCCGGCGCTCGTGAGCTTCCGCGGCAAGCAGACCGAGTACCGGCTGGCCCTCGTGCCGCTGGGCGGGTACGTGAAGATCGCGGGCATGGCGCCGGGCGACTTCCCGCCCGACGACCCGGCGGGCTTCTACCGCCGGCCTCCCTGGCAGCGGGCGCTGGTGCTGGTCGCCGGGCCGGTCGGGAACTGGGCCTTCGCCTTCCTGCTGCTGGCCACGCTCTACACCGTCGGCTTCCGAGTGCCCACCAACCACCCGGTCATCGAGGAGGTGCGCGGGCGCAAGGCGGCCGCCTCCGGGCTGCTCCCGGGCGACCGCGTCCTCGCGGTGGACGGCGCCGACATCTCCACCTGGGGCGACGTCGAGCGGGCGCTGGCGGCCAAGCCGAAGCAGGCGGTCGAGCTGCGCATCGTGCGCAACGACGTCGAGCTGGTGCTCACCGCGACTCCGGGCGGCGACGGCAAGCTCGACGTGCGGCCCGAGAGCGAGGTGGTGATCCGCCCGTTCACCCAGGCCGTGCCGCTGGCCTTCCTGAAGACCTGGGAGCTGTCGCTGGGGATGCTCTCCAACCTGCGGGACTGGCTCTTCGGCCGGGGCGAGGCGCAGCTGGTGGGCCCGGTGGGCATCGTGAGCGAGACGGTGCAGGCGGTGCGCAAGGAGTGGCTCGAGCTCTTCTTCATCCTCGTGCAGATCTCGCTCGCGCTCTCGCTGATGAACCTGATGCCCCTGCCGGCGCTCGACGGCGGCCGGCTGGTCTTCGTGGCGCTGGCGGCGATCCGGCGCAGGGCCATCGACCTGCGCATCGAGGCCACCGTGCACGCGGTCGGCGTGGCGGTGCTGCTCTGCCTGGTGCTGTGGCTGACGTGGGGCGAGGTCGCCAAGGTGCTGCCCTGGAGCAGGCCCGCCACCGCAGCGGCCGCTTCGGCGCCCTCGATGCTGCCGGACGCCGGCCAGGCCCCCTGAGGGCGCCCAGCCGGCCGGCGATGTCGAGACCGACGACCGAAGAAGCAGAACTCGGGAGCTCAGCGCTCCGAGCTCACGGAGGCATGCACGCCCTGATGTAGGGCAGGCAGCCGTGCGTCCAGATGCAGTGCAACCACGGGCGGTTGCTGGGGTACGCATCGTCCGAGCAGCGGGCGTGCGGTCCGGTGGGCTTGCTGGCGTCGAGCAGCGCCGGGCACTCCGCCTGGTCGCCGGCGGTGGTGCACCTGCACCACATGATCGGCTTGCCTTCGCCGTCCTTCTCGCCCGAGTCCTGGCAGCGGGCGGGGTCGCCGCAGACCGAGGGATCGGCGTTGCAGGTGAGCTCGATGTCCTTGCAGTTGAAGCCCTTCGGGCACTGGCTCGAGCTCTCGCAGGCGAACATGCAGGAGTTGCCGCGGTCGGTCCCGGCGCCGTCGGGGCCGAAGGCGATGCAGAGGTTGGGGTCCTTGGCCGAGGTCGGGAAGGTGGCCTTGGTGCAGCTCAGGACGTCGGCCGGGTCGCAGGGGGCGCACCACGGCGGGTTCGGGGCGCGGTAGCACTTGCCCGGCTGGCCGATGACCGCGCCGGTCGAGTCGGTGCAGGGCTCGGGCGGTGTGTCGGGGTTGCCGTCGTGGTCCTCGCCGCAGCAGATCTCGTTCCAGCGGCAGAACTGCTGCGTGCCGCCCTGCTCGGCGCAGGTCTGCTCGACGCAGGCCCCGGGCTCGGTGGGCGTCGGCCGCGCGCACTTGAAGCCGCCCTTGCAGTCGGTGAACGGCAAGGAGGTCACCGGGTCCTCGCCGATGCGGCAGTTGGTCATGCAGGTGCCGGTCTCCCGCTCGCAGAAGCCGTTCGAGGGGTTGTCGATGGGCAGCTCCGGGCACTCGATGTCGCCCAGGCACCCCGGCGGGCGGCAGCGCTTGTCGCTGCCCGTCTCGGCCCTGCAGACGAAGTCGCCGCGCAGGTAGGTGCAGTCGGCGTCGGCGGCGCAGGGCGCGCCGCAGCGGCCGGCGGCGTAGTTGCGCGAGCTGGAGGTGAGGTTCTTCGGGTCGACGTTGCAGACCTTGTCCGCGCGGCAGCCCACGGTCTCCTTCTTGTCGAAGTCGTACCAGCACACGTCCTGGCAGCGGCCGGTGGCGGTCTCGCACACCGGGTGCTCCGGCGGGCAGTTGCCGTCCTTCAGGCAGCACAGGAAGGCGCCGCCCTCGGCGCAGGAGGGCGTCGTGCCCTGGGGCGCGCAGTAGTAGGCGCCGCCGACGGTGGCGCTCTGGCCGCAGCCGCACTTGGTGGGGACGTAGGGCTCGAGGCAGACCTTGGCGCCGTCCAGGGTCACGCACTTGCCCGGCTCGTGCAGCGGCGTGCGGAACCACAGCGGGTCCGAGCCGCACTGCTCGTCGGTCTGGCAGGGGGCGCAGGGCGGCAGGCGGCGCTTGCAGTAGCCCGCGGCGGCGCCGCCGTCGGCGGCGGGGGCCATCACGCAGCGGCAGCCCAGGCCCACCGTGGTGTTCTCGCAGTACAGGCGCGGGGTGTCGGTGTCGTCCGACGGCGTGCAGTTGGCGGGCGTGTTGCAGGCCACGGCCTCGACGCAGACTCCCCGGTCGCCGCAGCGCTCGGCGGGGCCGCAGTCGTCGTCGTAGCTGCAGGGGATCGGCTCGGGCCCGGTGTCCGGGGTGCCCACGTCGGGCAGGTCCGGGCCGGTGTCGGGCGTGCCGGCGGCATCGGGCGGGACGTTGACGGTGGCGTCCGGGTTGCCGGTGGAAGGCTTGCTGCAGCCGGTGCCCAGGGGCGCCCAGGCGAGGAAGGCCAGCCCGGCCCAGAGGGCCGCGCCAATCAAGGAGCGCTTCGACATGGAGTTCCTCCGTCCGGGCTCGTCGTGACCGCCCGATCCGGCCGAGATGACTGGCGGATTATGCCCGAGGGACGGCCGGGGAGCGAGGGTTGCCTCCGCCAGGGGCGAAGCAACAAGAAGAGGGCCGGGGCCGACAATGGGATGACAGGGTAACCAGACATCGGAGGACTCGCGTGCCCATCGACCCAGTCGGCCGGCTCACCAACAACCAGACGACCCCCCAGGCGGCGCCCAGCGCAGCCCCGACGCTGCGCCAAGGCTCGCAAGGCGCGAGCGTGCAGGAGCTGCAGCAGCTGCTCCTCGCCCGCGGCCACACCCTCGGCGCGGACGGCAAGTTCGGCCCGCGCACCCAGACGGCGGTGATGGACTTCCAGCGCGCCAACGGGCTCAACCCCGACGGCGTGGTGGGTCCCAGGACCTGGTCCGCCCTGCGCGGCAGCACCTCGGCGCCAGGCACCGACAACTTCGAGCGGCCCAGGATCGAGCCGCAGACTCAGACTCAGACGCGCACCGAGACGCAGCCGCGAACCGAGACGCCGGCGAGGACCGTGGCGCCAGCCACCACGGCGGTCGACGGCGCCGACGACGCGGCGTTCCAACGGGCCCGCCGCCTGGTGCAGCCCGGCGGCAGCGGCACCTCCGAGGATGCCGACGTGGTCGCGCGGTCGATGCAGAACCTGCCGCCGGCGGTGCTCGACGCCATCCAGCGCTCCGGCGTGCAGATCGTCGCGGCGCGGGGCTCGGTCACCGACCACCTCACCGACCTCAAGGGCGTGCGCCCGCGCGGCTGGCCCCCGGGGGCGACCTGGGACCAGGTTCCCGGCGTCTACGATCCCTCGCGCCGGATGGTGGTGGTGGCCACCGAGGACCGCAACGGCCGCCGCGTCCTCTCGCGCCAGCACGGGTCGTTCAGCCTGACCCTCCACGAGGTCGGCCACGGCGTGTCCGGGCGCAGCGCGCTCGGCCGCGGCACCGATTCCGACAGCACGGCGTTCCGCGAGGCCTACACCGCCGACGTGCCCCGCCTGCAGGAGCAGAACCAGACCTACCTGCTGCAGTCGGGCGATGCCGGGCCCAGCGAGGCCTACGCCGAGTCGTTCGCCCGCTACTTCGCGGGAGATTCGGCGCTGCAACGGGACATGCCGGCGATGTATGCGTACTGGCAGGGGATGGCGGGCCGTCTTCCCCAGCGATAGGAGATCCACATGATCGGCACTGCCAAGATGCTCGAGGACGGCACCATCGTCATGCACCTGCGCGCGACCGGCCCCGGCGGGATGGTCGGCGACGGGCAGGTCACCTACCCCAAGACCCACCCCAACTACTACGAAGTGCTGCGGCACATCGGCGGGCTGAAGGTGGGCGAGGAGAAGCCGGTTCCGCCCTGGCCGGACTGAGTCGCGCCAAGGCTGGCGAATCGAATCGGCGAGGCGCCCGGACGAAATCCGGGCGCTTCGCGTTTGGTGTGCCCAGCATGGGCGTGACTAGGAGGTGAAAGTCCTCTGGGGAACCTGGTCGTAGGGACCCCGAGCGATCCCGCAAGGCGCCGACCGCGAGATTGGCGTTGAAAGAAGCGGGGAGCGAAACCGCGAGCCGACGA
>DASXVQ010000138.1:0-126778 GCA_036504155.1 Myxococcales bacterium | reverse complement strand
CGGAGGTGGGTAGAGCCCGCCCTCCGTGGCGGGGGCGGCCTTTGTCGGGCGCTGACACGACCAAACATACCGACACGACCCCGGCACCCTTCGGCAAGATCACGGCAGGTCCCAGCCCGACACGACCAACCGACCGACACGCCCCCGGCACGGAGGCCGGGCTCTACCCAGCTCGCCGGCTAATTGGTGGAAATCGCCCGAAGAGATGTGGGGGGACAGCAGGCCTCGAGCCCGAGGGGTAAGGCCTAGGACGCGTGCCAGCGGATGAGGATGCAGGACACGTTGTCGTTGCCACCGGCGGCGTTGGCGGCGTCGATCATGTTCTGCGCGGCCTTGTCGATGTCCGGCTGCTTCTGGAGGATCTCCTCCATCTTCGGGTCGGTCACCATGCCGGACAGACCGTCGGAGCAGAGCAGGAAGATGTCGTTCTCCGCCGGCTGCAGGCGGGTCACGTCCACCACCACCGAGTCCTTCATCCCCAGCGCGCGAACGATGACGTTCTTGTGGGGGAAGTTCTCGATCTCCTCGGGGGTGAGCTTCTTGGCCTTGATGTAGTCGTTGAGCAGCGAGTGGTCCTCGGTCAGCTGGACCAGCTTCTGCTCGGCGGCGATGAAGCGGTAGACCCGGCTGTCGCCGACGTGCCCGACCAGGGTGTCGGCGTTGGCGAAGTAGACGCTGACGATGGTGGTGCCCATGCCGCGGTACTTCGCCTCGGCCTGGCTGGCCTCGAAGATGCGGGCGTTGGCCACCTTCACCGCCGTGGACAGGCGGTTCTCGTCGTAGTTGCGGTTCTTGTCCATCTTGAAGGGCCAGGTGATGTCCCGGTCCTTCGCGGTGTACTTGAAGAACTCGGAGACCTCGGTGACCGCGATCTTGCTGGCGATCTCACCGGAGGAATGGCCACCCATGCCGTCCGCAACGCAGAACAGGTTCTCCTCCGGCATCAGGAGGTAGTTGTCTTCGTTGTGGTTGCGCTTCATGCCGACATGAGTCTTGCCGGCCGATTCCAGACGCATGAGGCCCCCAAAGGCCTACCTTGGCGCCACCCATTCACCTTAAGCAGACGATGTTTACCAAAGCGGGGAAAGGCCCGTCAACTGGGCCGAAATTGGCAACTTTGTGACGAGGGACACACGTCTGGGGAAGCGCACCGCTGGCCGGCAGGCAAATCCTCCGTATTTGCCTGCCCCTGCCCGCTTTGGTAGCGTGCCCCGCTGTCCTCGAACGGGAAGGCTTCGCTCCATGACTCGCCCCTTCGGTGTCCTCTGTCTCGCTGCGCTGCTCGCTCTCACGGCCTGCCCGGCCAAGACCGACTACGGGCAGGGCTGCAAGATGACCAAGCCCAAAGGCGCCGCGACCGAGGCCTGCGTGGAGATCCCCAACAACGACAACATCTGCGGCATCGGCGTCAGCGAGCTGAGCGCCGCGTCCTTCGACTACATCTCGCTGGGCAACGCCGAGTGCGACGACCAGGTGTGCCTGCGCACGGCCATCAACTGCACGTCCGAGGCGAACTGCCCCAACAGCCTGCCGTGCACCAACGGCTACTGCTCGTACGCCGACGAGACGAACGGCAACGCGGTCGGCTACTGCACCCGCAGCTGCGTGGACAACACGGACTGCCAGCCCGACTACCAGGGCGGCAAGGAGCTGGTGTGCACCCCGCTCCTCTTCTCCAAGCCCTACCTCGACCTGCTCCAGGCCGACTGCGCCACCGACGCGAACTGCCTGTACAACCAGATCTTCGGGTCGGGCGTCTCGACGAGCTACTGCCTGCGGCCGCGGACCAAGCAGTAGGCGCTCCGCCCGCTAGCCCTTCAGCAGCTTGACGAGGGGCATCAGGATCTCGAAGAGAATCAGCACCACGATGGTGAACTCGAGCACGAACATGCGCCCGTGCTCGACCTCGCCGTTGAGCAGGTCGTAGATCTGCCGGACCAGCGACTCCTTGCGGTCCACCGACTCCTGCCAGGTCGGGATGCGGAAGCGCCGGACCGCCGCGCGGTAGATGCGCGCCAGGTAGAAGTCGCCGACCACCTTGAGCGAGTTCTCGACCCGCTCGGTGAACTCGGCGATCTCCAGCATCAGCACCATGACCTCGCGGCGCAGGGTCGAGTACTCGGACCAGAACAGCGACACGAAGCTGCGCCCCTTCTTCTCCATCTCGTCGTAGAGGCGGGAGAGCTGCTTGTCGAGGACGTCGTCGTAGTAGCGCATCTCCAGCAGCTGCGCGGTGGCGATCTCCAGGATGTCGGGGATGTCGCGGCTGCCCGAGGGCTCGTAGACGAAGGCGCAGTTCCAGTCGATGACCGCCAGGTCGTCCTGGAAGTAGCTGAAGGCGTGCTTGGTGACGTCCCACTGCTCGTGGTCGCTGAGCTTCTTGGCGCCGGTCTCGCCCAGCATCAGGCGGGCGAGGTTCTCGCGCCGGAGGATCTCGTCGGCGGTGGGCTCGGTGCGGAACTTCTCCACGAAGATGACGTGGTAGTCCTCGGAGCCCTCCCAGAAGTGCGGCTTCTTGAAGGCCTCGGACAGGTTCTTGGCCAGCGCCTCGGCCTCGGCGCGGGCGAGCTGGTCGATGCCTGCGCTGTCGTAGATCTCGTCGGCGAGCGGCGCCAGGTCGCCCAGGGTGGTGCCCGCGGGCAGCGGCAGCCGCAGCTGGATGGAGACCGCGCCGTGGTCGAACAGGCGGGCGATGACCTCGGCGCTGAGGGTGCCGCCCTTGACCGCCACCGGCCGCTGCCCGAGCAGGAAGGCGACGGGCGGGTTGGGGACCTCCAGGTACTGCGAGCCCTCGCGCGACAGCTTGAGCCGGGTGGCCGCCTGCTTGGAGATCGCGAGGGCCTTCTCGAGATCGATCTCGTCGGCGACGTCGTACATCCGGTAGGCGTGAAGCCAGCCCTTATCGATGAGGAGAGGCTCGGTCATGGGACTTGGCGGCTTTCTTCGTGGCGACGGGCCTCCACGCCCGTCGGACGGCTCGTGCTTGAGCCTACCGCTTCCCATGGGGGGCGGATGGGCTTTCTGCCGCCCAGTGTTTGGGGCTAGGGTCTAGGAATCGTGCTCAACATCGACGCCAAGTTCTGGTTCGTCGGGCTGCTCTTCGCGGCGCTCATCCTGGCCAAGATCCTGGCGGGCGGCCGGCCGAACGATCGGCCGGTGCGCCGGGCGCGACGGTTCGGCCACCGCGGCTACATGAGCCCGCTCAACGAGCCCGGCGCCCGCGAGAAGCCTCCGGCGCCCGAGCCGCCGCCGAAGGACCCCGAAGAGGAGTTCTTCGGCAAGAAGGGCCCGTAGTTTCGGGCGTTTCGCCTGCAGCGGTCGGCCCTGGGCCTTAGCCTTCCGGGGGCCGCTCCGGTCTTCCGCCGCCGCCAACCCTTCTGTCTCATGGCCGATCCCTCGACCCCGCCCCCGCCCTCGCACCTCGACGCGCTCCTGGACGAGGACGCGGACGGCCGTCTGCGCCGGGAGATGGAGCGCAGCGCGGGCCGGCCCATGGAGACCATCGCCACCGGCAGGCTGGGCCGCGCGGTGAAGCTCGGCTCCCTGGCGGTGTCGGGCGGCGCGAAGCTGGCGCTGGGCAAGGCGCGGCGGATGCTGGGCGGCGAGGGACCCGCCCTGTCGCGCGAAAGCGGCCTGGCGCTCGCCTCGCAGATGCTCTCCACCTTCTCCGAGCTGCGCGGCGTGGCGATGAAGGTGGGCCAGATGCTCAGCTACGTCGACGACGGCCTGCCGCCGGAGATGCAGCGGCTGCTCTCTGTGCTCCAGCGCGACGCGCCGGCCCTGCCCGTCTCCACCGTGCACCGGGTGCTGCGCGAGGAGCTGGGCCGCGAGATCTCGCAGGTCTTCGCCGAGTTCGAGGAGAAGCCGCTGGCGGCGGCGAGCATCGGGCAGGTGCACCGGGCGCGGCTCCTGGACGGCACGCCGGTGGCGGTGAAGGTGCAGGTGCCGGGCATCGACCAGGCCATGCGCTCGGATCTCAAGAACGGCCGGGTCGCGGCGCTGCTGCAGCGGGTGCTGCTGGTGCGCGCCGACGTCGAGGGTGTGCTGGCCGAGCTCGAGGAGCGGCTGCTCGACGAGTGCGACTACCGCAAGGAAGCGGACTACCAGGAGACGTTCCATCGCCGGTTCGCCGGCCACCCGACGATCGTCGTGCCCAAGGTCTTCCGCGAGGCGAGCCGGCGGCGGGTGCTGACGACCGAGCTGCAGCACGGGCGCACCTATCAGCAGTGGCTCGCCTCGGGGCCGTCGCGCGAGGCGCGGCTGCGAGCCGAGGGCGCCCTCTACCGCTTCTACCTGGGCAGCTTCTACCTGGACGGCCTGTTCAACTGCGACCCGCACCCGGGCAACTACCTGTTCCGCGACGACGGGCGCATCGTCTTCCTGGACTACGGCTGCTGCCGGCCCTTCCTCGACGAGCGGCGCCGCGCCTGGATCGCCATGGCGCTGGCGACCCGCGAGGACACGCCGGAGGGAATCGAGCAGGCGGCGCGCACCATCGGCTTCATCCCGCCCTCGGTGAAGGAGTTCGACCGCGCCTCCTTCCGCGAACTGATGCGCCACCTCTACGAGCCGTACCTCGTCGACGGCGAATACGACTTCGCGCTGCACCGGCCGGCCAAGACCTTCCGCACGATGTTCGTGAGCAACCCCAACCTCTTCCGCATGGACATGCCGCGCGACGCGGTCTTCCTCAACCGCATCACCTTCGGGCTGGTGTCGCTGATGGCCGAGATCGGCGTGCCGCACAACACCTTCCGCGTCGCCAACGCCTACTTCGCCCGCACCGATCCCGACTGGCCGGACGACCCCGTGCTCGAGGCGGAAAAGCATCGGGCCGCCCCCGAAGGAGCGGCCCGAGTGCTTCTCTCAAAGCCTTAAGCGTCCAGCCCTAAGCCTGAATTCTCACTGGCAGATCGTCCTTCCCGGGGCGAAGCAGTCGACGTTCGGCTGGTTGCAGGGATCGGTCGGGTCGGGCAGGCACTTCTGGCCGCCGGCGCAGTCCGCGTCGGTCTTGCAGGTCGGGATGGGCAGGCAGATGGTGCGGCCGGCGGCGTAGCAGTAGACCTCGCCGGAGTTGCAGATGTCGGTCGGGTCGGGCTGGCAGGACTCGCCGTACGCGCACTCCTCGTTCGCCTTGCACTGCGGCCGCGCGGTGCACACGCCCTGCTGCATGCAGTCCATGTTCGGGGCGCAGTCGACCAGGGCACACAGCTCGTTGGCGGCGCAGTCGGAGTCGGCGCCGCAGTAGGCCTGGACCTTGTTGCAGAGGCCGGTGTTCGGGCAGGCCGGGTCGCCGGGCGGGCAGGCGTTCATCAGGAAGATGCAGCTCTCGCCGGCGCGGCAGTCGGCGTCGCTGCGGCACTCGGCGCTGACGCACTGGCCGACGCAGTTCATGCCGCCGCCGCAGTTGGTCATCGGGTCGTAGTCGCAGCGCTGGCCGGCCAGGCACTGGCTGTCGTCGGTGCAGCCCACCGGCTGGACGTCGATGCAGGTGCCGGTCGGGGTGGGGCAGACGACGTCGGGCGGGCAGATCAGCTCGGGCATGCTGCAGACTTGGCCGGGCTTGCACTGGCTGTCCTCGGTGCAGGGGGTCTGAAGCTTGACGCAGGTGCCGTACGCCGGGCCGATGCAGCCGCCGGTGCCGCCGCCCTGGTTGGTGCCGTCGTCGGTGCCGCCGCCGCAGTAGGTGGAGGTGAACACGCAGGTCTCGCCGGCGGCGCACTCGGCATCGCTCGCGCAGCCGGTCGGCAGGGTGTTGCACACGCCCTTGACCATCGGGCAGGGGGAGCCGGGGGCGCAGTCGACCATCGGCATCACGCAGACCTGGCCGGGCAGGCAGTCGGCGTCGCTGGCGCAGCTGTCGTCGCACTGGCAGGTGTTGCAGCCGCGCTCGTCGACCCGGTAGCCCTTCGCGCACCACAGGTCGCACATGACCGGCGGGCAGCCGACCGGCTTGCAGCCCGTGAAGTACGCCGGGGTCGGGTCGTTGCCGCAGCGCGGGCCCTGGTACATCGCCTCGCAGTCGCGGCGGGCCAGGCAGTCGGACTCGCCCAGCGTGTCGCAGGTGGGGATGCAGTAAGTCTGGGCGGGGGCGAAGAAGTAGCAGACCTCGTTCACGCAGGGGTCGTTGGGGTCCATCGCGCAGGTCTGGCCCCAGCCGCACTCCGCGCCGTCCTTGCAGGGCGTGCGGTCCACGCAGGTGCCGCCGGCGGTGGGCTCGGGGCAGCCGATGGCCATGCAGCTGTCCATGAACTCGCAGCGGCGGCCCACGCCGCAGTCGGCGTCGGAGGTGCAGCCGCCGGCCGGCTTGCAGGTGCCGCGCGAGGGGGCGCAGAAGGCGTTGGGCGGGCAGACGATCTCGGGGAACGCGCAGGTCTCGCCGGCCCGGCACTCGGCGTCGGAGCTGCAGCCCGGGTCGGTGTTCGGCGTGCACACGCCCTGGGGCGGCTCGCAGAGGGCGTTCTCGGCGCAGTCGTACGCCGGGAAGATGCAGGACTCGTTGGGCAGGCACTCCTGGTTGGACTTGCAGAACGCCGGGGCGCAGGCGCAGACCTCGCAGCCGCGCTCGTCGCGGGCCATGCCGTGGGCGCAGTACAGGTCGCACATCACCGGCTGGCAGACCTTGTTCTCGCAGCCCATGAAGACCCGGCTGTACCCGCCGCAGCGGCCCTCGGTATCGCCGCCCGGGGTGGCGCAGCGGTCGGCGGTCTCGGCGTAGCTCGCCTGGCAGTCGCTGCGGCCCAAGCAGTCGGTCTCGTCGAGCGCGCTGCAGGCCAGCGGCTGGCAGGCGTTGTCGACGCAGACGAAGCCGGCCTGGCACTTACAGGTCGGAGGCGGATCGCCCGGCGGGAGGCAGCCGGCGGCGAGGAGGAGGGAACCGAGCAGCAGCGGAAGGGGGCGGTGGGCAACCATGACTCACCTCGTGAAGGGTTGCCGACCCCTTGAGCAACCGGCGGGCCACGGGCAGCCCGGCCGCGCAACCCGGCGGATTCACTCAAAGAGCGGCGCGGGCCGGAAACCGCCCGGCCCGGGACCGCCTTGGTTTTCTGAGGAAGGCTCTCAGAGCTTCAAGAGCGCGCGCACGGTCTCGACCACGTCCACGAAGCGGACGGGCTTGCGCAGGTAGACGTTGGCCCCGGCCTTCTGGGCCTGGTTGGCGGAGTCGGCGCCGCCGGCGCTGATGGCGATGACCGGCAGCTTGTCGCCGCCCGGCATGGCCCGCAGCTTCTCGATCAGCTGCAGGCCGTCGAGCACCGGCATGAAGAGGTCGGTGACCATGAGGTCGAAGCGGCCCTCCTTCAGCTTGCCCAGCGCGTCGTGGCCGTCGGCGGCCAGCACGACTTCGATGGCGACCGGGCCGGTGGACAGCTTGCGCATCACGTATTCGTACATCTCCATGATGTGCGGGTTGTCCTCGACGAGCAGGATGCGGTAGGCGCGGCGCGAGGAGTCGGCGCCGGGCTCGGCCCGGTCGGAGCGGATCTTCTCGAGGATCTCGGCGAGCTTCCGGCGGTCCTCCGCGCGCTCGTCGGGGATGCGCACGCCGACGCCGGCGGGAGCGTCCGGGCCGCTGGCGGGCCGGATCCAGGCCACGACGCCGACCAGATCGACCGGCGCCAGCAGGCCGGGGAACGAGAGCACCAGCGTGAGGTCGTCACCCTGTTTGAACTCGCGGTCCGTGCGCACGAAGACGCCGCCGGCGGAGAGATTCTCCGTGGCGTCGGCGAAGTAACCCTCTTTCTCCGGGTACTGGACCTGCAACGTCAGCGGCACGCGAGGAGAGGTACGGTGCTCGATCGTTGGCATAGCTCCCCCGGATGTTAGAGGGGATTCCTATGTCTTGACAATGAGATCCGCCCTCTCTAGCGTTCGCTGCCCTTACTCCTCGGGGGGCGTCGGCATCGTCCAATCAGGTTCGGGAGGAGCGTCGGCGCGCTCCTTCCGGCTTCGTTATTCGTTCTGGCGCGCCGGAGGCAAAGTTCCATGGCGGGACCATTCAACGCGGAGCAGCAGGCCCGATTCGACGCCGGGATTGCCAAGTTGCTCGAGCGCTACCCGTCCGACCACAAGGCGGCGGCGATGCTGCCGGCGCTGCGGCTGGTCCAGGAGCTCCAGGGCTGGGTCTCGCCCGAGGCGATGGTGCTGGTGGCCGAGAAGCTCGAGGTGCCGCCGGCCCGCGCCCAGGAAGTGGCGACCTTCTACGTCATGTACCACACGGCTCCCGCCGGCCGGCACACCGTGGACGTGTGCACCAACGTCAGCTGCTGCCTGCGCGGCGGCGAGAAGGTGCTCTCCTACCTCGAGAAGAAGCTGGGCATCCGCCCCGGGCAGACCACCAGCGACAAGCGCATCACGCTGCGCGAGGTGGAGTGCCTGGCCTCCTGCGGCACCGCCCCGGTGATGCAGGTGGACGAGGCCTACGTCGAGGAGCTCACCCCCGCGAAGATCGACCAGGCGTTGGCCGCTCTGGATTGAAGCGAGGAACCCGGTCATGCCCGTCGAGAAGATCCTGACTCGCCGCTGGGGAACCACCGACTCAAGGTCCCTGAAGACCTACGAGCGCGATGGCGGCTACCAGAACCTCAAGAAGGCCCTGGAGATGGGCCCGGCGAAGATCATCGACGAGGTGAAGAAGTCGAACCTGCGCGGCCGCGGCGGCGCCGGCTTCGCCACCGGGCTCAAGTGGACCTTCCTGCCCAAGGACAACCCCAAGCCACGCTACCTGTGCGTCAACGGCGACGAGTCCGAGCCGGGCACCTTCAAGGACCGGGCGATCATCGAGAACGACCCGCACGCGGTCCTCGAGGGCATCGCCATCACCTGCGTGGCCATCGGCGCGCACACCGCCTACGTCTACCTGCGCGGCGAGTTCATGCAGCAGGCGAAGATCCTCGAGAAGGCCATCGAGGAGGCCCGCGCCGCCGGCTGGCTGGGCAAGAAAATCGCCGGCAGCGACTTCACCCTCGACGTGCACGTGCACCGCGGCGCCGGCGCCTACATCTGCGGCGAGGAGACGGCGCTCATCGAGTCGCTGGAAGGCAAGAAGGGCTGGCCGCGCCTCAAGCCGCCCTTCCCCGCCGTGGTCGGCCTCTTCGGCTGCCCGACCATCGTCAACAACGTCGAGACCATGGCCAGCGTGCCGCTCATCATCGAGAAGGGCGGCGAGTGGTACGCCAAGCTCGGGGTGGAGAAGAGCGGCGGCACCAAGCTCATCAGCGTCTCGGGGTCGGTGAACAAGCCCGGCGTCTACGAGATCACCATGACCACCACCTTCCGGGAGATCATCTACGACCTCTGCGGCGGCATCGTCGGCGGCCGCGCGCTCAAGGCGGTCATCCCCGGCGGCTCGTCGTGCCCGGTGCTCGGCCCCGACCAGATCGACATCCCCGCGGAGTTCGAGGCGCTCAAGAAGGTCAACTCCATGGCCGGCTCGGGCGGGGTGATGGTCTTCGACGAGTCGACCTGCCTCGTCCGCGCGCTCTGGCGCATCACCCGCTTCTACGCCGAGGAGAGCTGCGGCCAGTGCACCCCCTGCCGCGAGGGCATGCCCTGGATGGCGCGCCTGCTGCGCCGCATCGAGGAAGGGCACGGGGGTCCCGAGGACCTGGCGCAGCTCAAGAGCGTGGCCAACGCCATCTGCCCGTTCCCGCCGATGGGCCTGGGCAACACCATCTGCCCGCTGGGCGACGCCGGGGCGCTGCCGGTGCACTCGTTCCTGGACAAGTTCCGGCCCGAGTTCGAGGCCCACGTCACGGGCAAGAAGTGCCCCTACCCGCATCCCTGGGGCGAGGTGGCCGAGCTTTTCACCGCTTAGGAGCCCCCGGCCCCCGTGCCGGATCGTTTCAGCAGAGTGTGAGGAGGCGAAGGTGAGCGCAGAGATGTTGTTCTATCCCATGGCCGCCCTGTGCACGGTGGGCGCGCTGGGCGTCGTGCTCGCGCGCAACCCGCTGCACGGCGCGCTGTGGCTGGTCTGCAGCTTCTTCTTCCTGTCGGCCATCTACGTGCTGCTGGGGGCGCACTTCGTCGGCATCCTGCAGCTCATCGTCTACGCCGGCGCCATCATGGTGCTCTTCCTGTTCGTGATCATGCTGCTGGCGCTCACCGACGCCGACCTGGGCGAGCGCAAGGTCACCCTGTTCAAGATCGTCGGCGGGGCCGCGGCGCTGTCCGGCATCCTGATCGCCTTTCAGGTGCTCTCCAAGGCGCCCCCCGCGGTGGAGCTGCCCCGGATCCCCAACACCTTCGGCACGGTGGCCGCCGTGGGCGCCAAGCTCTTCAACGACCTGCCGCTGCAGTTCGAGACCGTCTCGCTCTTGTTGCTCATCGCCATCGCCGGAGCGGTGGTGGTGGCCAAGGCGCGGATCTAGGAGGCGGCCATGACCTCGGTACCCGTCTCGCACTACCTGTTCTTCGCCGCGGTGCTGTTCGGCCTGGGCATGCTCGGCGTGGTCACGCGGCGCAACGCGCTGACCGTCTTCATGTGCGTCGAGCTGATGCTCAACGCCGCCAACCTGACCTTCCTCGCCTTCGCCCGCGAGCGCCTCGACCTGACCGGCCACGCCATCGCCATCCTGGTGATGGCCGTCGCCGCCGCCGAGGCCGCCGTGGGCCTGGCCATCGTCATCGCCGTCTTCCGCACGCGCGGCACCACCAACGTCGACGAAGTGCGCGCGATGAAGCTCTAGAGATGCAGTCGACAGTGGATGGTCGATAGTCGATAGCCGCCCCAGGGAACGCAGCACGAGGAGCCCGAAACGAACATGAACTGGCCTCTTCAATGGGACGCGCGGTCGATCCAGGACTCGCTCTTCTACATCCCGCTCCTCCCGTTCGTCGGCGCGCTCGTGCTGCGCTTGCTCGGGCGGCAGCTGGGCAAGGGCAACGTCTCGATCATCGCCTGCTCCACCGTCTTCGCCTCCTTCGTGCTGTCGGCCTTCATCCTGGTGCCGATGGCCTTCCCGCAGATCCTCGCGCAGCAGCCGACGCCGCTCTTCCTCTCCGACGACCTGGGCTCCTGGTTCCGGGCGGGGATGATCGAGGTCCGCGCCAGCCTCTACGTCGACCACCTCTCCGCGGTGATGCTGGCGGTGGTGACCGGGGTCAGCTTCGTCATCCACGTCTACTCGACCGAGTACATGCGCGACGACCCGGAGTACCACCGGTTCTTCTCGTACCTGAACCTGTTCGTCGGCTTCATGCTGATCCTGGTCCTGGCCAACAACATCGTCCTGATGTTCGTGGGCTGGGAGGGCGTGGGCCTGTGCAGCTACCTGCTCATCGGCTTCTGGTTCGAGGACGACGCCAAGGCCTACGCCGGGCGCAAGGCGTTCGTGGTCAACCGCATCGGCGACTTCGGGTTCCTGCTCGGCGTCTTCGTGCTGATCGCGGTCTTCGGCACCACCGAGATCAACGCGGTCTCCCAGAACGGGCTGCCCTCGATGCTCTCCGCGGCCCGGCTGGCGAACGTCGACGCGCCCATCCCCGGCGGCGTCCTCTCCGTCCTCGGGCTCACCTACGGCCAGGCCGTCACCGCCGCCTGCCTGCTCATCTTCGTCGGCGCCACCGGCAAGAGCGCCCAGTTCCCGCTCTACGTCTGGCTGCCCGACGCCATGGCCGGCCCCACCCCGGTCTCGGCCCTCATCCACGCGGCGACCATGGTCACCGCCGGCGTCTACCTCATCGCCCGGCTCTCGGTGCTCTACGCCCTCTCGCCGACGGCGATGGTGGTGGTCACCTGCGTCGGCGCCTTCACCGCGCTGTTCGCGGCGCTGATGGGCTTCGCCCAGAACGACATCAAGAAGGTGCTGGCCTACTCCACCGTCAGCCAGCTGGGCTTCATGATCATCGGCGTGGGCATCGGCGCCTGGTGGCAGGCCATCTTCCACCTGGTGACGCACGCCTTCTTCAAGGCGCTGCTCTTCCTCGGGTCCGGCTCGGTCATCCAGGGCTGCCACCACGAGCAGGACATCCGGAAGATGGGCGGGCTCTCGAAGAAGATGCCCTCCACCGCCTTCACCTTCCTCATCGGCACGCTGGCCATCACCGGCGTCGCACCGCTCTCCGGCTTCTTCTCCAAGGACCTGCTGCTGCACTACGTCCACACCGCGCACCTGGCCGGCTTCGAGCACGTGCCGCACGTCGTCTACTGGGTGGGGACCGCGGCGGCGCTGTGCACCGCCTTCTACATGTTCCGCCTGTACTTCCTGACCTTCTCGGGCACGCCGCGCAGCGAGCACGCCGAGCACGCCCAGGAGTCCGGGACGCCGGTGCTCTTCGCGCTGTGGTCCCTGGCCTTCGGCTCGGTCTTCGCGCTGGGCTGGGGCCTGCCGATGATCACCCTCACCGACGGCCGCCAGGTGGTCTTCGAGAACTTCATGATGCCGGTGCTGGGCTACGCGGTCCGGATCGCGCACGGCCACATCGGCGTCTACGAGGGCTTCGGCGCCTTCTTCGCCGAGAACTGGTTCGGCTTCCTGGTGGCCATCGCCATCGCCTGGGCGGGGATGGGCATCGCCTTCTGGCTCTACCGCAGGAACGCCATCGACCGCTTCTCGGCCACGCTCAAGCCGGGCAACCTGGTCTACGACGCCTTCGCCAACAAGTTCTACGTGGACGAGATCTACGACTTCGTCGTCGTGGCGCCCTTCAAGCTCGTCGCCAACGCGCTCTACCAGTTGGTCGACACGCTGATCATCGAGGGCCTGGCCATCCGCGGCACCACCCTCACCACCGAAGGCTTCGGCAAGCTGCTGCGCCTGGCGCAGAACGGCGACGCGCAGCGCTACGCCGCCGTCATCGCCGTCGCCGTGGTGGCCATCGTCTGGGCGCTGGCGAGGTAGGCGAGAACAACCATGAGCGACCTCCTCCTCACCCTCGTCGTCTTCGCCCCGCTCGCCCTGGCCGCGGTGGTCCTGGTGCTGCCCGGCGCCGAGAAGGGCCAGCTCAAGGTCGCGACGCTCGGCGCGATGCTGGTCAGCTTCGGCCTCACCGTGGCGCTCTACCTGGCCTTCGACCCCGCCGGCCCCGAGTACCAGCTGGTGGTCAACAAGCCCTGGGTCCCGGCGGTGGGCATCGGCTACCACCTCGGCGTGGACGGCCTGGCCGTCTCGCTGATGCTGCTCACCGGCTTCTTGGGCCCCATCGCGATGCTCGCCAGCTGGAAGAGCATCCAGGACCGGGTCAAGGAGTTCTGCCTCTCGCTGCTGGTGCTGCAGACCGCGATGCTCGGCGCCTTCTGCGCGCTGGACCTCGCCCTCTTCTACGTGTTCTGGGAGGCGATGCTGGTGCCGATGTACCTGCTCATCGGCGTGTGGGGCTCGGACAACCGCATTTACGCCGCGGTGAAGTTCTTCCTCTACACCTTCGCCGCCTCGGTCCTGATGCTGGTGGCCATCCTCTACCTGTGGACCAAGAGCGGCGACGGCGCCGCGCGCAGCTTCGACTACGCGACCATCCTCGCCGCCATCAACCAGCCCGGGGCGCTGACCTGGGAGGCGCGCAAGTGGCTGTTCCTGGCCTTCGCCGTGGCCTTCGCGGTCAAGGTCCCGATGTTCCCGCTGCACACCTGGCTGCCCGACGCGCACGTCGAGGCGCCCGCCGCCGGGTCGATCATCCTCGCCGGCGTGCTGCTGAAGATGGGGGTCTTCGGCTTCCTGCGCTTCGCGATGCCCTTCTTCCCCGACGCCGCCGCCTACTACCGGCCGGCCATCGCCATCCTCGCCGTCGTCGGCATCGTCTACGGCTCGCTGATGAGCTTCGTGCAGAAGGACATGAAGAAGCTCGTCGCCTACTCCTCGGTGGCGCACCTGGGCTTCGTGATGCTGGGCGTGATGGCCGCCTCGGTGGAGGCCGCCACCGGCGCCATCCTGCAGATGATCAACCACGGCATCTCCACCGGCGCGCTCTTCCTCCTCATCGGCATCGTCTACGAGCGCACGCACACCCGGGCCATCGCCGACTACGGCGGCATCGCCAAGGTGACCCCCATGTACGCCGGCGTGTTCCTGATCATCCTGCTCTCCTCCATCGGCCTGCCGGGCACCAACGGCTTCGTGGGCGAGTTCCTCATCCTCTCCGGCACGTTCCTGGCCCCGTTCGACCTGAACGTCGCCGCCCCCGCCGGGGTGACCATCCCGAACATGGAGACCGTGCTCCTGGCCTGCGTCGCCGCCACCGGCGTCGTGCTGGGCGCCATCTACATGCTGCGGATGTACCAGCAGGTGATGCTCGGCCCGGTGCGCCACCCCGAGAACCGGCGGCTGCTGGACCTGAACCTGCGCGAATGGTTCGCCGTGGGGCCGCTGGTGGCGGTGGCCGTCGGCATGGGCGTCTTCCCCGGGCCGTTCCTGGCGCGCATCGAGCCCTCCGCCAAGGCGTTCTCGGCGCGGATGGGCGCCGTGACGGGCGCCCCGCAGGTCGCGGCCCCCGCCGCCGCGGCGCCGGCCCCCGCCGACGCCGACGCTCCCGCGGCCCCACCCCCGCCACGGATGCGCCAGCTCCCCAGCCTGGCTCCGGGAATGAACCCGCCGCACCGGCTGCGAGACAAGCCCTACCCGCTGCCGCTCCGCCGGGGAGGGCCGGTCCAATGATCCCCAGCGCCATCCACCTCATCGTCCTGCTCCCGGTCCTGCTGCTGTCGGCGGGGGCGTGCGTCCTGCTCCTGTCCGAGGCGTTCCTCAAGGGCGAGGACCGGCGCTACCAGTCGGTGGTGGCGGCGATCGCCGCGCTGCTGGCGCTGGCGGCCGCGCTGTACGAGCTGGGCGCCGGCCTGCCCGCCGGACCGCTCTTCAAGGGCGCCGCGCGCGGCGACTCGTTCCAGGCCTTCGTCGCGGCGACCATCGCCGCCGGGCTGTTCCTGTCGGTGCTCGTCTCCCCGGGCTTCCTGCGCCGGCACGAGGCGGAGCGCGGCGAGTACTACGGGCTGATGCTCTTCGCCGCGGCGGGGATGATGCTGCTCGCCATGAGCGACGACCTGGTGATGATGTTCGTCGCGCTGGAGACCATGTCGCTGGCCACCTACGCGCTGGCGGCCTGGCTGCGGCGCTCGCCGCGCTCGGCGGAGTCGGCGTTCAAGTACTTCATCCTCGGGGCCTTCTCGAGCGCCCTGTTCCTGTACGGCGCCGCGCTGGTCTACGGCGCCACCGGCACCACCGCGCTGTCGGCGGTGGCGCAGGGCGCGCGCGGGCCGCACCCGGAGCTGCTCGGCCCGGCGCTGGCGCTGCTGGTGGCCGCCTTCGGCTTCAAGGTCGCCGCGGTCCCGTTCCACATGTGGGCCCCGGACGTCTACGAAGGCGCCCCGACCCCGGTGACCGCCTTCATGGCCGCGGGGGTCAAGGCGGCGGCGTTCGCGGCGCTGTTCCGCACGCTGGCCTACGCCTTCCAGGGCAGCCCGGAGCTGTGGGGCCCGGTGGTGCTGGTGCTGGCGCTGCTGACGATGGTGGCCGGCAACCTGCTCGCCCTGCCCCAGCGCAACGTCAAGCGGATGCTCGCGTACTCGTCCATCGCGCACGCCGGCTACCTCCTGACGGGCGTGGTGGCCGCGACCGGCCGGACCCGGACCGAGGCCGCCGAGGCGCTGCTCTTCTACCTGCTCGCCTACACCGTGACCGCGATCGGCGCCTTCGGGGTCGCCGGCGCGCTCGAGAAGAAGGACGCCGACGGCGCCACGGCGTGGGACCTGGACCGCTTCAGCGGCCTGGCGCGGCGCCGGCCGATCCTCGCGGCGTGCATGGCCGCCTTCCTCGTTTCGCTGGCGGGCGTGCCGCCCACCGCGGGCTTCATGGGCAAGCTGCTGGTGTTCAAGGCGGCGATCGACGCGGGCCAGGTCGCGCTGGCCATCGTCGGCGTGGTGACCTCCGCCGTCGGCGCGTACTACTACCTGCGCGTCGTGGTCTACATGTACTTCCGGCCTCCGGACGGCGAGCCGCTCGTCGAGGAGCGGTCCGTGGCGCTCGACTGGGGCCTCGGGCTCGCCTGCGCCCTCGTCTTCGTGCTGGGCATCGGCCCGGGCCAGGTCATCGAGCTGGCCAGGCGCGGGGCGCAGCTGCTGTTCTAGGAAACCCTCCCCTCCCCGCCCCCTCCAGCGGAGCTGGAGGGGGGGCCGTCCGGTGCCTGCGGCGACCCGGTAGGAGCTACCCGGCACCTCGACGCGTGTGCAGGAGACTCGCGCCCAGCCCCGGCTGCGAACACGGCGGTGCAGCAGCTCCGCAGGGGAGCGGTTCGAGCAGAGGCAAGCCCCCCCGCCAGCTCCGCTGGAGGGGGCCGGGGGGCGGTCTTCCGGCCCTACACCTCGTGCGGCACGTCGCGCCCCACGACCGCGTGCCGCTCGCGCACCGAGGAGGTCCCCAGCAGCGCCGCGAAGAGCGAGAAGAGGATCGACCCGGCGATGGCCCAGGCGAATCCGTTGGGCATCGCGCTGGCCGCCCCGGGCCGGTTGAAGTTCATGAAGATGCTGCCGAACACGCCGATCAGCAGCGCGCCGACCGACATGGTGAAGCCCCAGATCACCGCTCCGTGCAGCAGACCGTCGAAGCGCGCGCCGATGGTGCGCGTGCGAGCTGCCACCGCCCCTCCGATGAACAGCGCGATGATCGGCGCGACGAGGTTGTAGATCGCCGTCCAGGTGTTCGGGCTCTTCTCGCCCTGGATGGCTGCTCCCAGGGCGAGCAGGAACATCCACGTCCCCAGCGCGACGAAGCTGCCACCCAGCACCGCGCTCCAGTGGATCACGAAGGACGCGGTGGAGATCTCCCGGTTCAGCTCTGCTCGTACGTCAGCCATGGCCTTGTCTCCCTGTCTTGCTGCGCCACGTCCGCCGGGCGCGCTTCACCCAATATGGGCATCGCCCTGTCGGACCCCCCTCGGCGCTCGGCGCTCGGTGAGCAGGCGCGCGGACCTCGGCGATCGAGCGAGGGACCGCCACTTCGAGGCGCCGGACCCGTCAGGACTGACAGGTCGCTTTCGCCAACGACTTCCACGAGTTGGACAATCGCGCGGGCCGTCGGAAACCGTTTTCGAGTGGCCCTGAGAATCAATGCAAGGAGGTCACACACATGCTCTCTATCGGCTCTCGCGGCGCGGACGTCACTCGGCTCCAGAACGCTCTCAAGACCGCCGGCTACGATCCGGGCGGCACCGACGGCGTCTTCGGTCCCAAGACCAAGGCGGCGGTCACCTCCTTCCAGCGCGCCAGCGGCCTGGGCGTCGACGGCGTCGTCGGCCCCAAGACCAACAGCGCCCTGGCCAAGTACTACAAGGACGGCTACGACGCCGGCCAGGTGTCGGGCCCCGCCGCCAGCGGCACCAACCACGAGAAGCTGATGGGCGCGTGGAAGACGGCCGAGCGCATGGGCCTGACGGTCACCTCCTACAAGGGCGGCCGCCACGCGCCGAACTCGTACCACTACAGCGGCCGCGCCATCGACGTCGCCGGCTCGCCCGCCGCGATGGCCCGCTTCTACCGCTACATGGAGTCGAGCCGGCCGACGGAGATGTTCTACGACCCGATCGGCGGCATCAAGAACGGCAACGACATCGGCGCCATCGGCGGCCACCGCGACCACGTGCACCTGGCCTTCTGAAACCTTTAGACATCCCGGAGTACATTGAGCAGCGGCGCCCCGCCCCACGGCGGTGCGCCGCTTCGCTCGTTGGCGTAGGGGAGGAACACCACATGAGGCTGCTCGTCCTGGTCTGTCTGGCCCTGGCGCCGTCCGCCTGCGGCGTCACCACCCCCGCCGCCGCGCGCGACGCCGGCCCCGTCCACCCCGGCACCGAGGACTGCACCAACGGCAGGGACGACGACGGCGACAAGAAGGTCGACTGCGCCGACCCGGACTGCGCCGGCGAGCCTTCCTGCTCGGGCGAGGTCTGCGGCAACGACCTCGACGACGACCTCGACGGCCTGACCGACTGCGCGGACGACGACTGCGCCGCCGAGCCGGCCTGCCGGGCCTCCGAGATCTGCGACAACGCCAAGGACGACGACCAGGACGGCAAGGTGGACTGCGCCGACCCCGACTGCGCCTCCGCCGCCGCCTGCCGGGTGGAGACGGCCTGCGCCAACCAGGTCGACGACGACGGCGACGGCAAGATCGACTGCGCCGACGAGAACTGCGCCGCCGACGCGCACTGCGTCCCCGAGAAGGCCTGCACCAACGGCCTCGACGAGGACCTCGACGGCAAGACCGACTGCGACGACCCCGACTGCGCCTCCGAGCCCGCCTGCCTGAAGGAGACCGCCTGCGCCAACGCCGCGGACGACGACGGCGACGGCCAGACCGACTGCGCCGACCCGGACTGCGCGGCCGACACGCACTGCATCCCCGAGACCGCCTGCGACGACGGCGTCGACAACGACCGCGACGGGCTCGCCGACTGCCAGGACCCAGACTGCTCCTCGGTGCCGGCGTGCGCGTCCACGGAGTCGGTGTGCAACGACGGCCTCGACAACGACCACGACCAGAAGATCGACTGCTACGACCCGGACTGCGCCGGCAACCCGAGCTGCAAGGTCGAGATCTGCAACAACCGCCTCGACGACGACGGCGACGGGACGACCGACTGCGGCGACGCCGACTGCACCAACGACCCGGCGTGCCACGAGTCGGCCTGCGCCGACAAGCTCGACGACGACGGCGACGGCCAGACGGACTGCGCCGACCCGGACTGCGCCCTCTCCCCCGCCTGCCAGAAGGAGACCGCCTGCATCGACGGCGTGGACAACGACCAGGACGGGAAGATCGACTGCGCCGACCCCGACTGCGCCTCGGCCCCCAACTGCATGCCGGAGACGGCGTGCTCGGACGGCCTCGACAACGACCTCGACGGCTGGGCCGACTGCTCCGACTCCGACTGCGCCTCGGCCTGCGGCGGCAAGGAGACCGCCTGCAGCGACGGGATGGACAACGACGCCGACGGCAAGATCGACTGCGCCGACGCCGACTGCGCGGCCAGCCCCGCCTGCGGCAAGGAGACCGCCTGCAGCGACGGGGTGGACAACGACGCCGACGGCAAGATCGACTGCGCCGACAGCGACTGCGACGGCGCCTCGTGCGGCTCGGGCTGCGTCTGCTCGGGGCTGTCCCGGGTCGAGACCACCTGCGACGACGCCTTGGACAACGACGGGGACGGCTGGGTCGACTGCGACGACGCCGACTGCAACAGCTGGTGCTCGAGCTGCGGCGTCAAGGGCGATGCGCGGCCGACCTTCGGCCTGCTCCTGCTGGCGGCGCTCTCGGCCTTCGGCTGGCGGCAGCGCGGCGGCGGCGGCCCGCGCTAGCCAGGCGCCGAGCGCTGGAAAAAAAGAAGCCCTCGCCTCCAACCGGAGGCGAGGGCTTCAGACTCTCGAGACAAAAAAACGCGAAGTGCAGCAGCCTGCTGAAGCGGCGGGGGGGGGACCAGCTCCAACCCTGCTAGCTGCACTTCGCTGGCTTCGTATTTAGCAGCCCGCGTGCCAAGCCTGGCGGCGCGCAAGTGCCTGATTTTGCTAGTGCCGACCCCAGGCCGCTCGTTTCAACGTTGAAACTATTTCACGACTGAAATTCCGCCCTGGTGCGAACTCCGACAATCGGGCGCGAAAAAGCGGCCCGCCCGGACCGGAGGTCGGGGCGGGCCGCTCGATTCGGCAGGCTCTGCGGGCCTACTGCTGCGGCACCGGGGCGGGAACGACGCCGCCTTCCGGGGCCGAGCGCAGCCGATGGTCGTCGCGCTCCTTGGCGTCCGGGCTGCGCGCGCCCGGCTTGAGCTCGACCACCTTGGTCTTCGGGGCGTCGCCGCGACGGTGGATGATCAGCAGCTTGCGCGCCATGAAGTCCTGGTCCTCGCGCGCCACCACCACGATGGAGTTGTTGCCCACCTTCAGCGGCAGGTCGACCGAGAAGTTGATGTTCGCACCGGGCGTCTTGGCCGACTCGAAGAACGCCTTCTGCTCGTTGACGAAGACGTACAGGTCGCGCAGGCCGGTCTTGTCCACCGCGCTGCCGGAGAGGGTGTATTTCTCGCCGTCGGTGGCGATGCCGCCGGCCGAGGTGTCGACCGACAGGGTGATCTTCGGCTCGCTGCGGGTCTCGAGGCCCTCCACGGGCTGGGCCTTGGCCTCGACGACCTTGGCCTCCTTGACCTGGCCGGCGGCGACGAAGCCCAGCCGGTTGCCCAGGTGGATGCGGTAGAGGTTGCCGAAGCGCGCGTCGGAGGCGAGCACGGCGCCCTTCCTGGCGGTGCCGATGACCACGCTCGTCTCCAAGGCGGCGGCGTAGACGGGCAGGTCGGCGTTGGCGCGCAGGCCGGTCTGGGCGAGCTTGCCCTGCTCCTTGTGCATGGAGACCGGCAGGCTGATCTTCTCGGTGACGAACTCGTCGGTGGCCTCGTCGCCCAGGGTCAGCTGCAGCGGGGCGCTCTGCGCCTTGAAGTCCGGCATGACCTGGAACTCGAAGGTCGCCGACTTGGTCTGGCCGGGCAGCACCTCGCCCATCTTGGAGCGGCCCTTGGACAGCGAGATCTTCTCGTCGCCCTTGTTCTTGAGCGAGCCCAGGAGGTCGAAGGCCTTGCCGGCGCCCAGGTTCTTGACCTCGACCGCCAGCTCCACGGTCTCGCCCGGCTGCGCCAGGCCGTCGCCGTTGCAGGTCTCGCACTTGTCGACGATCTGCCAGCTGTAGGCGAACAGCGGCCGCGGCAGCTCGACGACGTTCACCTCGCCCTTGAGGCTCTCGAGCTTGTCGCCCTCGTCGTCGAAGAAGTTCAGGGTCACGTCGTCGCGGCGGCTGACCATCTCCTTGGCCAGCTTCACGTTCACGGTCCAGGTCTTCTTCTCGCCGGGGCCCAGCTTGCCGAACAGGAACTCGCGGCGGTCGAGGTAGGGGTTCTCGCTCTCCGACCAGGCCCGCAGGCGGTGGACGGCGGTGGTGCCGGCGTTCTCGATGGTCACGGTCCAGGCCAGCGTGTCGCCGGCGCTGACCTTCTGGCCGGCGGCCGGCTTCATGTCGTAGACCAGCCGGGGCGCCGCCTGGCCGGAGGCGGCGCGCGCCATCTCGCCGGCGTTCCAGTCGAGCCCGAGGGCCTCGATGGCCTTCTCGATGCGCACGGCCTCCTCGGCGCGGCGGCCGGCGATGAAGGGCTTGGCGGCGCGCAGCATGGCGTCGCGGGTGGAGGCCGGGGCGGCGAGGATGAGGTCGCGCGCGAAGCGGATCTGGTAGTCCTCGACGATCTCGTCGGTGTCCGGGTCCTCGCCCTCGAGGTCGTCGGCCTCGTAGTCGTCGCGGTCCGGCTTGTCCTTCTTGTCGGCGGCGGCCTTGGCGTCCTTGGGAGGAGGCGGCTCGTCGCGCAGGAAGCGCAGCTCCTCGAGCGGCTTCTCCTTGGGGGCGATCTCCTCGCGCTTGCTGGCCACCTTGTCAGAGTTGGGGTTGCCGAAGTGGCCGGAGAGGTCGGCCTCGCCCATGGTCTTGCGCGGCGCGAAGACGTCGACGCGGTCCTTGTTCACGCGGCTGGGCACGAGCTCGATGTCCGGGGTGATGCCCACCTCCTGGATGGAGACGTCGCCGGGGGTCAGGTACTGGGCGATGGTCAGCTTGAGGGCGCTCTCGTCCGGGAAGTCGTAGAGCACCTGCACGCTGCCCTTGCCGAAGGACTGGCGGCCGACGATGACCGCGCGGTTCAAGTTCTTGAGCGCGCCGGCGACGATCTCCGAGGCCGAGGCGCTGCCGGAGTTGACGATGACCGCCAGCGGCAGGTTGGTGTCGGTGTCGTCGGCGTGCGCCTTCTTCACCTCGCGCATCTTGTCCGAGTAGCCGACGGTGGTGACGATGGTGCCCTCGGAGACGAAGGCGTCGCTGATCTGGATCGCCTGCTCGAGCAGGCCGCCGGGGTTGCCGCGCAGGTCGAGGACCACGCCCTTGAGGCCCGGCTTCTGCGGGTCCCGCGAGTTCTGCTGCGCCTCCTGCTTGAGCCGCTTGAGCTCGGCGTGCAGGTCGCGCGCGGTGTTGCCCTGGAAGCCCTTGAGCTTGATGTAGCCCACGTTGTTCTCGAGGAGCTTGGCCTCCACCGACTCGACGTTGATGACCGCGCGGGTCAGCGTCATCTGCTTAGGGGCCGGCCAGCTGGTGCGCAGCACGGTGAGCGAGACGTCGCTGCCCGGCTTGCCGCGCAGGCGGTCGACCGCGTCGTTCAGGTCCATGTTGACGGTGGACTCGTTGCCGATGCGCTGGATGACGTCCTTGCTCTTGATGCCCGCGCGCTGGGCGGGGGTGCCCTTGAGCACGCGCACCACGGTGAGGTTGCCCTCCTTCATCTGGATGATGAAGCCCAGGCCGCCGAACTCGCCCTTGGTCTGCAGCTTCATCTCCTTGAAGTAGTCCGGCTTGAGCAGGATGGAGTGCGGGTCGAGGGTGGAGAGCATGCCGTTGACGGCGGCGTACTCGATGTCCCGGCTGTCCTCCTTGGACTGGGCGGAGAGGTTCTTGTTGACGAAGTCGAAGACGTCCTTGAGCGCGAAGCTCATGCGCCAGAAGGTGTCGACGCCGCTGATGTCGAACTCCTTGCTGACCTTGTTGACGGTGACCTTGAGCTTGGAGCTCTTCTCGTCGCCGTCGACCATGATCTCGGCGACCTGGCGCTCCACGTTGTCGAGCGCCTGCACCAGCATCTTGCGCGGCTGGATGCGCTTGGGGTCGTAGTAGTTGTCCTTGATGAGCAGCACGACCCGGTTGAAGACGCGCAGGGCCGACAGGTCGTGGTCGGGCTTGTCCTTGGCGCTCTTCTGCAGGTCGCTCTCGGCGGCGTGGGCAGCGGAGTTGATGGACGCCGGCAGCCGGTCGGAGGCGGCGAAGCCCCAGAGCAGCAAGAGCACCAGCACCGCGAGGACGCGGATGGGCAGAGAGGAACGGGGACGGGCGGCGGAATCGCTCGAGGACACGTGGACCACCTTCATCATCGGGACGCGGCACGATGGCCGCCCGGGGAAGCCCCGGCAGCTCGGATTTGGGCGAAACGGGTTGGAAGCAAGACTGCCCCTGACGCAAGGTTTCGCGGGGCGTTCAGCCTTGCGATCGCTTGCTGGCCAAGTGCCATCTTAATCACCGCTCCCAGCCCCTTCAAGGCAGCAAACCTGCTTTAGTTCGCGGGGTTGCCAGCTTCCGAGGCCAACAGCCTCGACCCCGAAAAGATGCCCTGCGACTGCAGACCGGAGGCTCCAGGCTGTAGGCTTCGGGCGTGATCGCCAACGCCACCGCCGTCATCGTCGCTGGGGGAGCCGGCACTCGCATGGGCGGGGCCTCGAAGGCCTTCCTGGAGGTCGGGGGGCGCAGCATCCTCGAGCGCCAGCTCGACGTGCTGCGGCCGCTGTTCGCGCAGGTCGTGGTCTGCGCCCCGGACGCCGCGCCCTTCGCGCCGTTCGCGCTGCGGGCGGTCGCCGACAGGTTCCCGGGCAAGGGAGCGCCGGGAGGCGTCCAGGCGGCGCTGGCCGCGCTGGCTCCCGGAACCGATTGGGCTTTCTGCGTCGCCTGCGACATGCCGTTCCTTCGTCCGGAGCCCATCGAGCTTCTGGCCCGGCACAGGTTGGACGCGGATGCCGTCGTCCCGGTTCGGTCGGGGTTTCTGGAGCCGCTCTTCGCCTTCTACAACGTCCGGCTCGTGACAGCGTTCTCGGCGGCGCTGCAGGCCGGCAATCCATCGCTCGTTCGGCTGCTCGAGGGGACTCGGCTGGTCCGGGTGCCGGAGAGCGAGCTCGCCGCGGTCGACCCGGGGCTTTCCGCGCTGGAAAACGTCAATACTCCCGAGGAGTTGAGGCGGGCGCGGTCCCGGGTCTGACCCGAGCCTGGCACCGGCTCACGGGCCTTCGCGGACGGACTTGACGGCCTCGTCGACGAACCGGCCGAAGGCCAGGCGCACCTGGCTGCCTCCCACCACCGACACCCCGGTCGTCGATTCCTGGACCTGCACCCCTTCCGCCTGCACCCGGGCAGCGCTTTCCGCCCTGATTCCAGCACCTTGGGAGCGGTAGACCTCCAAACCCAGCACCCGCACCTTCCCTCCCACCACCGTCAGGCCGTTCCCGCTGCTGGCCTCGGCAAACACACCTCGGACGTCGAGGTCCGCGGCTTCGGCGTAGAGGGCGTCGCCTTCGGTCTCGCTGCGAGCGCCGCGGATGACGGTGCCCGTCACCTCGCCGCGACCGCCGTGCAGCGCGACCCCGGTGGCGCCCGGGTCCTGCACCAAGCCCTCCGAGACGCGCAGCTGGGAGCCGATGGAGGCGATGGCCGCGAGCCTCGCGGGACCGACGTAGACCAGGTTCCTCACCGTGAGCCGCGAGCCGCCTTGCGCGGTGAGCCCCGCCTCGTTGCAGAAGCCGACCGCGCCGTCCTCGACCGTGACCGCGGAGCCGTCGAGCGCGTCGAGCCCTCGCTCCCAGCGCGAGACCAGCACGTCCTTCACCTCGACGGTCGAGGCCTTGGCCTGCAGCGCCGCCTCGCGTCCCTGCGCGAGGACCGAACCGACGAGGCTCCCGCGGCTGCCATCCTCGAACGAGACGCCGCCGACCGAGCCCTCGACCTCGACCTCGCTCAGCGCCATCGCGGCTTGCCTGCCCCGAATCGCCCAGCGGAACGGGCCCTCCAGCCTCGTGCGGATCACCTCCAGCGCGCTCCCGGCTTCGGCCTCGATGCCCACCAGATCCGGCCGGTCGAAGAGCCCCGACAGCCGCCCGCCTCGGATCGCCACCGAGCCGCTCACCAGCACTGCCGCCCGACGCTGCCCCGAGCAATCGACCTCGGAGAGTCGCGCTCCGTTCCTCGCCCGGACGCCGATCTCGCCGCCTTGGATGGCCAGATGCTCGAGCGTCGCCGGCGCCTGCAGATCGACCACGGTGCCCGTCGCATCCGGCGAGGCGATCACCGCCGCCTTCCCGCCGCGAAGCGTGACCCGCTTGGCCACCACGACCCGCTCGGTGACGAGCCCGGTCCCGAGGTCGATGGTGTCGCCCTCGCTCGCCGCCTGCAGCGCGGCGGCGATGGTCCGGAACGGCCGCGCTCGGCTCCCGTCAGGGTCCGGCACGACGCTGTGCGAGTCGACGAAGAGAGGAGGATTCGCTCCCGAGGCCAGCAGCAGCAGCCCGGAGAGCGCGGCGATCACTCGGGTTTCCCGGAAGGCAACGCCAGCGGCGGGCCCTCGCGCTTCTTCGCGGGCTGGTCCACCGCGTGCCGCGCCTCGCCCGTGCCCCAGCGCTGGTACATCTCGTCCGCCGTCAGCCCGAGCTGGGCGCAGGCGAACTCCATCAGGTCCTTCATGTGCACGAAGTGCAGCTCCTCGCCGACGAACAGCGAGGCGAAGATGCCGCCGAACTTGGGCGGGCGGATGCCCAGCGACTCCAGGTGGTAGACCATCCGCGGCAAGAGCGCCGTGCCCAGCCACTCCTTCCCCGCGTCGGGCGCGACCACCGCCTCGAAGCTGCGCACCTGATCGCCCAGCTGCTGCCGCGTGCGCTCGATGGCGGCGTTGGCCTCCCGGGCGGGGGCGCGGTCGAAGGCCTTCTGCAGTAAGGGGGCGAAGAACGTTTCCATGGCGGTTGCAGTCTGGGGTCCCGCGGGCGCTCGCACAACCCTCCGGCGCTCATGGCGCGGCGCTGTACAGGTCCTCGTAGGCGGGATCGGGCAGGACGCCGAGCGGATCCACCGGCGAGCCTTCCATCCAGATCTCCAAGTGCAGGTGCGGGCCGGTGCTGCGCCCGGTGTTGCCGGCCAGCCCGATGGGGCCGCGCGCGGGCACCTGCATCCCCTCGGTCACCAGCAGGGTCGACAGGTGGCTGTAGCTGGACTTCATCCCTCCCGGATGCTCGATCTCCACGTGGAGCCCGTGCCCCGCGTACTTGCGCGCCATCACCACGGTCCCCTGGGCGCAGGCCTGCACCAGCTGGCCCACCTCCGCCTTCAGGTCGACGCCCTGGTGCTCGCGGTCTTCCCCGTTGAACGGGTCGGCCCGCATGCCGAACAGCGAGGTCACCACGACGGGATCGAGCGGCCAGAAGAAGCGTTTGACCGGCTTGTTCTGCTTCTGCAGCGCCCGGATTTCGGCGAGCCGCTGGTCGAGGGTCCTGGCGCGCGCCTGGATGCCCGCCGCCAGGCCGTCCGGCATCGCCAGGTAGTGCTCCCGGTCCATCTCCAGCTCCGCCTCCAGCGCCACGCGGGCGCGCACCGCGTCGAGCGGGAGGATCTTGTCCGCGGACACCCGCAGCAGCCGGTCGATGTGGCCCAGGACCTCGGACCAGTTGCTGCGCACCGCCGGGGGCATGGCGATGCCCTTCTCGCTGGTGAACCGCGACTGCCGCTGCTGCAGCGCGAAGACCATGATCTCGTTGTCGATCCGGACCGCCGGGACGAACTCCTTCTTCCGCTCGCCCAGGGTCTCCGACTTGCGCAGCGCCGTCCCCGACCGGGCGACTGGCTGCTGCGGGGCCAGCTGGTAGGGCAGGAACGGCCGGCGCGGCTCCTCGGGCTTGGGCGCGGTGGCGCAGGCCGCGCAGAGCGCGCCCGAAACCAGCAGCAAGGGAATGGTGGCGCGCACGACCATGGGCTCCGCGATCGTAGCACCCGAAGCGAGCGGCTCAAGAAGCTGGCCGGGGGAGCGCGGGTCCCGCCAGGGGCTTGGAGCGCACGGCTGGCCGGATTGGACCCCGCCCTCGACAAGCTCGGGGTGTCGGGTGCTAGAACTTGGGCTCCTCTCAGGGGAGCCCCATGAACTGCCCGCGCTGCCAGAGTCCGCTCGAGGACGCGTCCGCCAAGTTCTGCCCCCTGTGCGGCGCCAGCGTCACGGCCCCGCCTCCGCCGCAGCCCGAACCGGGACCGGGTCTGGGCGGTCCGACCTGGAGGCCCGAGCCGGTCATCGCCGAACCGCAGGTGCAGGCGCAGGCGCAGCCGAGCTCTCCCGAGCCGCCGCAGTCGAGCGCGGCGCACTGCGCCCTCCACTCCGACCGCGCAGCCGTGGATATCTGCAGCCGCTGTGGCGCGTTCGCCTGCCGCGAGTGCCTGGTCATCGGCGCCGACGGGCAGGGCGTGTGCTCGGCGTGCCTGGCGCGGCAGGGCGGCGAGACCGGGCCGCTGCCGTGGGAGCGGCGCGCCGAGCTGGGCTTCTTCAAGGCCTACTGGGAGACGGCCAAGAGCGTCATGTTCAACCCCAACACCGCCTTCGACCGGGTGCAGCCCGAGACCGGCAAGTGGTGGGATCCGCTCAGCTTTTCCATTTTATCGACCTTCCTCGGCGCCTCGGGCTTCATGGTGTTCTACGGTCTCTTCGGCGCCTTCGGGGCCTTCACCGCGCTGATGGGCGGCAGCGGCAAGGACCTGAGCGGAGCCCTGGTGGCCGGCATCGTCCTCGCCGTCATCCTCGCGGTGCTCGTCCTCATTCCTCTTTCCGCCGTCATGACCGTCTTCGTCGGCGCAGGCATCGAGCACCTGACCCTGCGGCTCGTCGGAGTCCAGGTTCGGCCCTTCGAGGCCACCGTGCGCGCCTATTGCTATGCCCAGGCGCCGATGTTCTGGGGCCTCGTGCCCGTCTGCGGCTACTACGCCTTCATGGTGTGGGTCATCGTCTGCCGCATCTTCGGCTACAAGGCCATCCACCGGACCACGGGCGGCAAGGCCTCGGCGGGGGTCCTGGTGCCGATGGGCGTGTGCTGCGGCGTCACCGGCTTGTTCTACGCGATCGCATTCGCTGCCAGCTTCGCCGGCAAGCATTAGGCATCCAAGGTCCTACGTCCCGAGGCCCCATGGCGGAACAGCCCAAGCTCAAGCAGCCCCTGACGCTCGAGTACCTCGACGCGGCGGGCCGGACCATCTTCGAGGGCGTGGTGTCGCAGGTCGGGGACGGCCAGTTCCAGGCCTCGCTCGCGCCCAACGAGGCGCTGCTCGACCCGGGCGACGAGGTGCGGGTGCGCTACTGCGACGAGAAGGGGCTGTGCTTCTTCTCGACGCGCGTGCTCGAGGTCACCCCGGGCAAGCGCGCCACGGTGTGGCTGGGCAACGGACAGGGTGCGCAGCGCTCGCAGCGCCGCCGGTTCATGCGGCTCGGGGTGCAGGTGCCGGCCTCGTGCGTGCGCCTGGACGCCAAGGGCTCGCCGCGCGAGGAGTGCGCGACGACCACCCTGGAGCTGGGCGGCAACGGCGCGGGCATCTTGTCGAACCACCCCTTCACCGTGGGCGAGCGGGTGCGCTTCACGCTCGACTTCGGCGAGGAGTGGGGCCGCGCCCAGGGCGTGGCCACGGTGAAGCGCAGCGTGCTGGCGCTGACCCCGGAGGGCGCCGAGCACCGCGTGGCGCTGCAGTTCACGGAGATCGACGCCAAGAGCCAGGCGAAGATCCTCTCCTACCTGGTGGCCGCCCGTGCCGAGGGCATCGCGGTGCGCCCGGAGAGCCGCTAGCCGCAGGAAGAACGGAGGGGGACCACGGTGGCAGACACCATCCAGCGCGAACACGTCTACTGGCACGAGCTGCGCGCGCCCATCGGCACGCTCATCACCCTGCTGGACGTGGCCTCGCAGGGCTTCGCCGGCGAGGCGCCCCCGGAGCTGGTCGACCTGCTCCAGCGCGCCAAGCGGCAGGCGGACCGGCTCGCCGAGATGGTCGCCGCGGCGCACGACATGGAGCGGCTGCGCTGGGGCGCGCTCGTCGTGCGCAAGGAGCCGGTCGACCTGGCGGCGGCGGTGCACGTCGCGGCCGCCGCGGTGGAGACGGCCGCCAAGACGCGGGGCGTGACCGTGGACGTTCGGCCCGCGCCGCCCCTGCCGCTCACGGGCGACCCGCTGCTCCTCGGCCGCTGCCTGGAGTGCCTGCTGCGCGCGGCGATCGAGGCCTCGACCCGCGGCGGGACCGTGACCGTCGAAGCGCTGAGCCGCGAAGGCCTGGCCGTCGCCTCCGCGCAGGTCGGAGCACCGGTGAGCCAGGAAGCGCTCGGCGCGGCGTTCACGGAGAAGAGCGCCCTGGGAATCCGCGGCGGGACCGGGCTCGGGCTCCACGAGGCCAAGCTGCTGGTGGAGGCCATGGGCGGCTCCGTGGCGAGCGAGGCGCAGAGGCTGGAGCTGCGCTTGAAGGCTCCGTGAGCTCGGCACCCGGCCGGGAACCGCGGTGAGTCGCAGTCCATGCAGTCCATTGAGTCCATCCAGTCCATGGACTCAATGGACGCCATGGACTCGATGGACGGGTGGACCGACCGGACTTCGGTGCCGCGGCCACCGGCCCCAACTCTTTGATTTCCCTGGCAGACGCTACTGGCGAGCCGCGTTCAGCCTGGCCCGCGCCTTGTGCACCAGCGCCTGCACCGCGGCGTGCGCCGCCTTCTTCACGTCCTCGGGGTCGCCGCCCGGAACGATGGGCTCGCCGGGCTCCAGCGCCACGCGCACCTCGCGCATGGCGCCCAGCTTCTTCCAGTGCTCCAGGAAGGTGTCCTCGACGAAGCACGCCTCGTCGCGCTCGTAGGCGACGCCCAGCGGGACTATCTCGACCTTCGCGCGCGCCGCCGCCACGAACGCGCCGGAGCGGAACGGGCGCACCTCGTCGCCGCCGAAGGTGGTCCCTTCGGGGAAGACGATGATGCCCTTGCCGGCGCGCGCCGCCTGGACCAGCGCCGCCACCGCCGCCGAGCCGCTGCTCTTGCTCTGGCGGTCGACGAACACCGTGCCCACCCGCCGCGCCGCCGTGCCGATGACCGGCCAGCCCGCCAGGTCGCCGCGGCTGAGCGCGAAGGCCTCGACGTGCGAGAGGTAGACGTAGATGTCGAGCATCGACCGGTGGTTCATCACGAAGATGCGGCCCTTGCCGGAGGCGTCGCGGCCCGGCAGGTAGTCGCCCTCGTCCAGCGGCGTCTCCACCCGGCCGCCGAGCAGCCGGAGGATCTGCCGGCCGTACCGGCGCATCCAGCGACGCGTCACCGCCCCGCGCTCGCCCTTGGGCGAGGCCAGCCGAGCCAGCTCCATGGCCGCCAGGTCGCTCAAGGTGATTCCGGCGACGCCCGCCGTCCTGTATGCCAAGCGAAACACGGGGCGCATGGTGCACTGGAGGATGCTCCCCGCGCAACGCACTCGTAGTACGCTGCGGCCCGTCCACTCGCCTCAAGAGGAGCGATCACCCCATGTACGTCGAGGCCCCGGTCGAGGTCACCATCGCCGACAAGACCTTCACCTCCAGCGATCCGTATGACCTCAAGCTCTGGCTGCAGCGCGCCTTCAAGTCCAACGCCTGCTACCGCATCTCGGACTTCAAGGCCGGCCCGGCCCGCACCTTCAAGGCCGTGGTCGCGGTGAACGCCCGCATCCTCCCCGAGGCCGAGTGGAAGCAGCTGGAGACGGGCACCAACCCGGCGGCCATGCGCCGCTTCGTCGAGACCACCTTCGCCGGCAAGGGCACCCTCAAGTGCGCGGCGGACCCCAAGATCAAGGCCTCCTGAGCCCCGGCTGATGACGACCCGGCGCACCCCCCTCCTGCCGCTGCTGGGCATCACGGCGGCGGGCGCGGCGGTGCGCCTGTGGGGCCTGGCCGACCAGAGCCTGTGGCTGGACGAGGCCGCCTCGCTGCTGCATTCGCGACGTTCGGTGGGCGAGCTGCTCCTCGGCTCCGCCGACCCTGGCAACCCACCGCTCTACTACCTGCTGCTCAAGGTCTGGTGCGCGCTCTTCGGCACCTCGGAGGCCGCGCTGCGCTCGCCGGCGGCGCTCGCCGGAATCGCGGCCATCCCGCTGGCCTTCCTGGTCGCCCGCGAGCTGTTCGACGACCCCCGCACCGGCCTGACCGCGGCCGCCCTGCTCGCCGCGCTGCCGGCCCACGTCTACTACAGCCAGGAGTCGCGCCAGTACGCACCGCTCATCCTGCTCGGGCTGGTCACCGCCTGGGCCTACCTCGTCGCGCTGCGCACCGATCGCTGGGGGTGGTGGCTGGGCACCGCGCTCGCCGGGGCCGCCTGCTTCTTCCTGCACTTCACCGGCGCGCTGGTGCCGGCCTTCGTCTACGGCCACCTGCTGCTCTTCGCCCGCCGCCCGCGGGCGCTCGCCTCGCTGGCCGCCTGCGCCGCGCTGTGCGTCCCCACCTTCGTCCTCTACCTCCTGCCGTCGGCAGGCCTGGGGAGCGGCGGCTGGCAGGGCCACTTCAGGCTCTCCTCGCTCGGCGAGTTCGCCAACTCGCTCTTCGGCTGGGTCCTCATGGACGGCGAGCCGGCGTGGGCCAACCTGCCCGCGGCGCTCTCCCTGGCCGCCGCCCTCCTCGCGCCGCTCGCGCTCGCCGCGATTTCCTTCCGCTCCAGCGCCCCCGCCACGCGGCGCTCGCTCGCCTTCGCCGCCGCCTACCTGCTGGTGCCCTTCGCCCTGTACGCCGCGCTCTGCTGGTCGAAGCCGCTCTGGCATCCCCGCTACCTGCTCGTCGCCACCCCGGGCTGGGTCCTGCTGGCGGCGTGGGCCCTGGGCTCCGCTCCGCGCAAGGGCCGGCTGGTCCTGGGCGCGCTCATCGCCTTCCTGTGCCTGTTCAGCCTGTCGACCGCGCGGATGCGCTGGTTCAAGGCCGATTGGCGCGAGGCCGCGTCCGCCGCCCAGGCCGTGGAGAAGGCCAGCGGCGGGCCGGGCCAGGTGCTGATCACCATGCCCTTCCAGGACTGGCCGCTGGGGTACTACCACCGCGGCGCCTGGGCGCGGACCGGCTACCAGCGGGACGCTCCCGTCGACTGCGCGAAGCTGGGCGCGCTCGCCGCCGCGGACGGGTCCACCGTGCTGCTGCAGGCGGACGCGGCCGACGGGGACCCGGACCTGGTCGTCGCGCGGCTCCTGGCGCGAAGGCACGGCGGCGGATTCTTCCGGCACCTGGTGGGAATCCGGCTCTTCGCCTTCGGCCCGGGATCCGAGGCCTGCGGCGGCACGCGCGTGAGCGAAGCGGACCTGAGCCTGGGGTCCAACCCCTGCCCTTGAGCTGAACGCCGCCGCCCCATCCGAGGGGCTTGCCTCCCAGCCCTCCGTCCCCACCCTCACGCCCCAGCGCGGCGTGGACGGATCTGCCCGCTCGAGGAGCCTCGAATGCACTTCGTCACTCGATGGGCCATGGTGTGCACCCTGGCCGCGACGCTCGCGGCGTGCAGCAAGAACAACAACCAGCCCGACGCCGGAGTCACGCCGAGCAAGGGTCTCGGCGCGCCGTTCAAGATCGTGATCCAGTCCGCCGACATCCCGGCGAGCGGCAACCCGACCGTCACCTTCCTCCTCACCGAGGACGACGGCACGCCCATCGACGACCTGGCCACTGAGATCGCCAACGCCGCCGCCACCGCGCCCCAGCCCACCCCGCGGATGACCCCGCACTTCACCCTGGCCCAGCTCGAGGACGACCAGACCTACACCAACCTCTACGAGGTCACCGTCAACGCCGCGGCGTACAAGGACTCCGCCGGGGTTCAGCAGAACCCCACCGGCTCGGCGGTGCAGCCGCGCACCGAGCCGCCTTCGCCGTTCCCCACCGCGCAGCTGCAGGCCAAGGGCGGCGGCGTCTACACCTACACGTTCACCGCGCCCACCACCTCGGCCACCAAGCTGGAGCGGACGAGGTCCCACACGCTGGGCTTCTACGCCACGCGGGTCGTCGCGCCGCAGGGCAGCGAGCTGTCCTTCCCGGTGAGCGCGACCCTCGCCTTCGTGCCCGGCGGCTCCACGCCCACCACCTTCGAGCACGTGACCGACGCGGCCTGCAACGCCTGCCACGGCGTCCTGCGGGCCCACGACCAGCGGCGCACGGTGCCGCTGTGCCTGACCTGCCACGCCGGCGACCGCGGCACGCTGTACCAGGACCCGGAGACGCTCGCCAACCTCGACCTGCGCTCGATGGTGCACAAGATCCACCGCGGCGGCGACCTGCCCTCGGTGGTCAACGGCGGCAAGTTCCACATCGTCGGCTTCCGCCAGACCGACGTGGACTTCTCGGACGTGGGCTTCCCGCGGGACATCCTCGACTGCGCGGTGTGCCACCAGGGCAAGGACGCCACCGCCTGGAGGGCCTCGGCCCCGGCGTGCCTCTCGTGCCACGACAACGTGAAGCTGGACGCGACCGGCACGGTGCCCTGCGGCTCGGGCGTCACCGCCCCCGCCTGCAACCACGCCGGCGGTCAGGTGGGCGCGACCGCCAACTGCGCCCTCTGCCACACCCAGACCGAGATCAGCACCCAGCACGTCAGCCCTGTGCGCCAGGCGATGGGCCGCTTCGCCTACGAGATCACCGACGTGACCACCGGCGCGGACCGCAAGCCCGTCGTCAGCTTCCGCGTGGTCGACCCCACCTCCGCCAACAAGCCCTACGTCCTGGTCGGCCCGCCGGACGAGCCCTGGAACCACGGCTCCGACAGCCGTCTCGCCGTGGACATCGGCTGGCCGAGCACCGAGTACAACAACGCCGGCAGCGGGGCGAGCTACGGGCAGCCTATCTCCATCGATGCGCTCAAGAACGCCGTCGCCGCCGCGGGGCAGACCGGCGTCTACCAGGTCACCTCGCCCAAGGACCTCCCGGCGGGCGTCGAGGACTTCACGGTGGTCCTCGAGGGGCACCCGGCCGTGGCCAACCCCGCCGCCGCGGGCAAGTTCCTGCGGGTCCCGGTCACCAACGCCCTCCGCTACACCAAGGTCTCCGGCGGCGCCGGAGCGGAGCGCCGCCTGGTCGTGGACACCGCCAAGTGCAACGCCTGCCACGAGCTCATCAACGCCCACGGCCAGAACCGCACCGGCAACGTCCAGGTCTGCACCGTCTGCCACAACCCCGACGCCACCGACCAGGGCCGGCGCGCCGCCACCCCCCCCATCACCACCGGCGAGCAGGCGGTCGACCTGAAGGTCCTCATCCACGAGGTCCACGCCGCCGACGTCCGCGAGACGCCGGTGGAGATCATCGGCTTCGGCGGCTCCAAGAACGACTTCCCGCTGCCCTTCCCGCGCGACATCGGCAACTGCACCATCTGCCACGCCACCGACACCTGGAAGCTGCCGCTGAAGGCCGAGGTGACGGACACCACCATCGCCACGGGTGCCGACCCGGCCAGCCCCGCGGACAACACGCGCCTGGGCCGAACCCAGGCCATCTGCCTCTCCTGCCACGACACGACCAAGTTCGACGGCTCGGCCTCCCAGACCTGCGGTACCGGCATCACCGGGCCGTGCAACCACCCGACGCCCAACGCCACCGAGTCCCAGTGCGCCGGATGCCATGGCGCCGGGGCGACCGCGGACCTCGCCAAGTTCCACCCCGTCGGCCAATAGGCGGCCGACTCCCGTCTGCCTGCGTCCCCTCCCTCGCCCTCGTCCTTCGAGAGCGTCGGAGGGGACTCGTGTTCTTGGAGCCGGCCCGTCGCGTCCGCCTACCTCGGCGTCGCGACCAGCGTGTAGATCGGCGTCAACACCGCCTCGGTGGTCTCGCTCCAGTACCACCACGCCGAGTCCTGCAGCAGCGGCAGCTGCCGGGTCCCCAGGGCGTTGTCGACGGTGAGGTCGACCTTCTTGTCCATGATGATCCCGTTGTCCTTGAGGGCGACCCTGCCGAAGTAGTCGCCGGCCGGGTTCGCCTGCTTGTACGTCACGTCCACCGGGACCCAGCCGTAGCCCTGCAGGTAGAAGTCGGCCCAGACGTGGCGGCTGCCGTCCGGGCGAATCGCCACCAGGTGCCGGGCCGGGATGCCGCGGGCCCGCAGCAGCGAGATGTAGACGGAGGCCAAGTTCCCGCAGTTGGCCCCACCGGCCGCGAGGACCTCCGAGAGCGGGTGCATCCCCGTGTTCGGGTTCAGGTACTTGAAGCTCGAAGCCACGTGCTCGTACGCGGCGCGCGCATAGCCCAGGACGTCCGGGTGCGCCGCCCAAAGGTTCAGCGAGGTCACGAGGATCGTCGGGTGGTCCGGCACGACGAGATCGCCGCTCGGGCCGGTGTGCCAGCGCCAGAGGTCGCTGCTCTTGTCGTAGGGCTGCAGCGCGCCCACCTGGGCGAGGTCGGCGCGCAAGTCGTAGAGGGTGACGTCGTAGGTGAGCTCGAAGGTGACGCTCTGCTGGACGCCCGGCAGGTCGGCCTCCTGCACGAAGAGCGCGTAGACGTCGTCGCTGTGAGGGATGGGCTTGAGGACCGCCGGCGTGGCCACGAGGTTGGAGACGTCCTGGTAGACGTTGCTCTGCGGCGCGGGGAGCTGCACCGCCAGCCGAACGAGCGCGGCGGCGTCGTTCTTCACGGTGAGCGAGCTGGTGACGTGGTAGCTCGCCGACGCTCCCCGGACGAGGAAGGGCCCGGGCGCCGCGGCGTCGGGCACGCGTGCAGCCTGGACGAGGGAAGCATCGGCAGCAGGAAGAGGCGCGGCGGGAGCCTTGGCGCAGGCGGCCGCCAGAGCCGACACCGCGACCAGCGCCAGGGCTCGAACCGATGCGTCCACCAGGCCTCCTCGAAGCCCGAGGATACCAGCGCCTGCCTGGACCGCCGGCCCCAGGCCAGCCCTCGCCCGCCCACCGGACTCGGTGGTATCTGTCCGCCCATCGGCCGTCGTCCTCCGTCCGGACGCCGTCCGCGAATGACGGACAAGGGGTCATCCATGGAAGCCAGCCACGTCCAGAACGCCGCCGCGCCGGCGGGCTCGGGCATCGAAGCGCTCATCGGCAACACGCCGCTCTACCCGATCCGCTCGCTCTGCCCCAACCCCAACGTGCAGATCCTGGCCAAGCTCGAGCGCGGCAACCCCGGCGGCTCCATCAAGGACCGCATTGCGCT
Source organism: Myxococcales bacterium (assembly GCA_036504155.1). GTDB lineage: Bacteria > Myxococcota > Myxococcia > Myxococcales > UBA5297 > JACRCT01. Next base: position 91,046 of record DASXVQ010000138.1, on the reverse strand, counting down.
GTGGATGATCAACGAGGCCGAGCGCAGCGGCGCGCTGACCAAGGACCGGATCATCCTCGAGGCCACCAGTGGCAACACCGGCATCGGCCTGGCGATGATCGCCGCGGCGCGCGGCTACCGCATCACGCTGGCCATGAGCGAGGGCGTCAGCGTCGAGCGCCGCAAGATCCTGGCGGCCTACGGCGCGGAGTTCCTGCTCACCCCGTCGTCCAAGGGCACCGACGGAGCCATCGAGCGCGTCTACGAGCTGATCAACGAGGAGCCGAAGAAGTACTGCCTCACCGACCAGTACAACAACCCGGCGAACCTCCTGGCCCACTACCACGGCACCGCCCCGGAGATCTGGAAGCAGACCGACGGCAAGCTCACCCACTTCGTGGCGACCATGGGCACCACCGGCACGCTGATGGGCTGCTCCAAGCGCTTCCGCGAGCTCAACCCGAAGGTCCGCGTCATCGGCGTCGAGCCCTACCTGGGCCACCGCCTGCAGGGCCTGAAGAACCTCAAGGAGGCCTACGTCCCGGGCATCTTCGACGCCTCGGCGCTGGACCGGAAGGTGAACATCGAGGACGAGGCCGCCTGGGACATGACCCGCGCGCTCGCCCGCAAGGAAGGCCTGCTCGTCGGCATGAGCGCCGGCGCCGCCATGTTCGTGGCGCACGAGCTGGCCAAGCAGATCGAATCCGGCGTCATCGTCGTCGTCTTCCCCGACGGCGGCGAGCGCTACCTGTCGACGCCGCTCTTCCAGGTGAAGTCGGGCGAGCCCGCGGCGCGGCTGCACTTCTTCAACTCGCTCACCCGCCAGCACGAGGCCTTCGAGCCGCGCGCCGACGCCAAGGAGGTCTCCATGTACTCCTGCGGCCCCACCGTGCACCGGCGGCCGCACCTGGGCGTGCTGCGGCGGATGATGGTCGACGACGTGGTGCGCCGCGCGCTGGAGGCCGCGGGGCACAAGGTCAAGCACGTGGTGAGCATCACCGACGTCGACGACTTCACCATCCGCGAGGCGGAGAAGACCGGCGAGCCGCTCAAGGAGCTGTGCCAGCGCCACGAGGCCGAGTTCCACCAGGACCTCGAGGCGCTGGCCATCAAGCCCGCGCAGGTCTACTGCCGCTCCTCGGAGTCGGTGGAGGCGATGATCGCGCTGACCCGCGAGCTGATGGAGAAGGGCGCCGCCTACGAGCAGTACCACTCGGTGTTCTTCAACATCGGCCGCACCAAGGGCTACGGCGACCTGCTCGGGCGCCAGGGCCTGTCGGCGGCCTCGGGGGCGGCGCCGCAGGAGGCGGAGCGCTACGACGGCCTCGACCCGCGCGACTTCGTGCTCTTCCGCCGCTGCGACCTGGCCGAGATGCGCAAGGGCCTGGCCTTCAAGACCGAGTGGGGCAACGTGCGCCCCAGCTGGCACGTCGAGTGCGCCGCCATGGCCCGCGCCCACCTGGGCGACCAGTTCGACATCCACACCGGCTCGGCGGAGCTGATCTTCCCGCACCACGAGAACGAGCTGGCGCAGATGCGGGCGATCACCGGCAAGCCGCAGGCCCGCTACTGGATCCACTCCGAGCTCGTCTTCGTGGACGAGGTGAAGATGAGCTACGACGCGGCGACCTACCGCACCCTCGGGGATCTGGTGGAGCGCGGCTTCACGCCGCGCGAGGTGCGGCTGTGCCTGCTGCAGACGCACTACCGCCAGCCGCTGCACCTGACCGACGAGCGGTTCCACGCCGCGCGCTCGCTCCTCGCGGAGATCGACGCGGGGCTGGCGGTGCTCGCCGCGGCGCCCGGCGGCAAGCCGCGCGTCAACGACGTCCCGGGCTGGATCAGCGTGGCCAAGGCGACCTTCCGCAAGGCGGTCTACGACGACCTCAACCTGGCCGACGGGCTCACCGCGCTCGCCCAACTGCTCGAGCACGTCGGGAGCCTCTCCAAGGAGAACCGGCTGGGACGCGAGGACGCGGACACCGTCTCGGCGGCGCTCCAGGAGATGGACGAGGTGCTCTCGCTGCTGCCGGCGAAGGGCTGAGCCGGGGAGGCGAACTTGCCCGCCATCACCTATCGCGATGCGACTCGCAGCGACGTGAAGCCGATCGTCGACTTCCAGGTCGCGATGGCCGCCGAGACCGAGCAGCTCTCGCTCGACGGCGAGATCTGCCGCCGCGGCATCGAGGGGCTCTTCGAGGATCCCTCGCGCGGCCGCTACTTCCTGGCGGTCGCGGACGGCAAGCCGGCAGGCTCGCTGATGATCACCTACGAGTGGAGCGACTGGCGCTGCGGCAACGTCTGGTGGATCCAGAGCGTCTACGTCCTGCCCGAGTTCCGCCGCCAGGGCATCTACGCCGGGCTCTACCAGCACGTGAAGCGCCTGGCCGAGGCGGACCCGACGATCAAGGGCATCCGCCTCTACGTCGACAAGCGCAACGCCCGGGCCCAGGAGGTCTATCGGCGCCTGGGCATGAACGGCGAGCACTACCAGGTGTTCGAGTGGATGAAGTGACCGCTCGGGCCCGGATTCGTCGGGACTTGGCCGCGCTGGCCGTGGCGCTGCTGGCCGCCGGCTCCTCCTGCGACTGCGGCGGCGGCGCGGGAGCCGACTCGGACGGCGGCATCAACCTGCCCGCGGACGCCTCGAAGGTAGATGCCGGGTCAGCCGGCCGAGGCGATGCGGCTGCCACAGTCGATGCCGGCGAGGCGGATGGATCCTCCCCAGCTGCTGACGCGGCGACCGAAGGCCGGGACGCCGATGCGCCCGGCCCCGACTCCGGTGAGCCTGCTGCCGATGGGTCCGCTGCTGCACCGGACGCCGGTCTCGACGCCGGCTCCCTCGAACCGCCCGACGCCTCGCTGGCCCCAGGCCCCGACGCTGCCGAGCCTCCCGGCCCCGACGCGGGCCCAGCATCCGCGCCCGACGGCGGCCGCAACGGCGTCGACATCTACGTCAGCAACACTTGCGTGATGGACGTCGTCCCCAAGAGCATCACGCTGCCCGCCGGAACGCAGAACTACTTCACCTGGAACAACCGCAGCGCCGACTACCCGGTCGACGTCTGGATGTCCTACGGCGGCGGATACACCGACCTCGCCCCCGGCTCCTCCTGGGTCGAGCCCATCGCCCACTGCTCGGTGCAGTCCGTGCACGACGAGTACGCCGACATCAGCACCGCCTGCTCGAGCTACCGCTTCTACTTCCACTGTCGCTAGCGGCAACCCGGCTGTTCCCCCGGCGGCGGCTTGGCGGTTTGCCGCGAGCCTCGGGCGCCGCCCGTGCTCGACCGCACCCGAATGCGCATCGCTCTGGATGGCGCCCGCGGCAGTCCCGTCGAGGCGCCGACCTCGGAGGTGCCATGTCCGGACAGCCGACCGCTCACTCGCGACGAGGTCCCCTCTGCCTCCTCCTCCTGGCCGCCACGGTGCTGGGCGGCGGCGCGTGCGCCTCGACGGGTGCGCTGGAGGTCGCCGACCCGGTGGGGCCCGACCCGCGGGCCGCCGCTGCAGGCGGAGAGAACGGGGGCCTGATCGTCTTCACCGATCTGCGCGAGGCTCACCCGACAGAAGACATCTTCTCCGACGAGATCCGCCTGCCGTACTCCGTCTTCGACGCCGGCGGCCGGGAGGTGGCGAGAGTCGACGACAACGGCTATCGGGACACCGACCCGGCGAAGCTGCTTCTCCCGCCCGGCAGCTATCGCGTTCGCGGTCCGGGGCTCTCCTCGCGAGGGGGGCTCGTGCGGGAGCCGGAAGCCGAGGCGGTCGTCCGGATCGACCGGGGCAAGACGACCGTGGTGCACTTCGACGCGCCGTGGAAGCCGCCCAACGATTTCGCCGGCCAGGACCTGGCCGCGCGCGCGCTGCCGGACTGGCGCGTGGGCTGGAGCGCGGAGGCGCCGGCGAAGTTGGGCCTCGAAGGCGAGGTGCGCTACGCGGGTTCGCCCACCGTCGCGTCGGTCATCGAGGACGCGCGCAGGACGCTCTCCGGGATGACGTTCTCGGTCACCACCGCAGAGCGCGATCCCGTCGGCGACCTCGCGCTGGGCACGGCCGAGCTGGCGGGTGTGGCCGGCGAAGTCGCGCCGCGCCAGGGCCTCACCTGCGAGGTGATCGGCTACGACCGGCTCGCGGTCGTGGTCCGCGAAGACTCCCCGCTGCACTCGCTCTCGGCGGCCGAGTACCGCGCGCTGCTGAGCGGCGAGCTGAGGAGCTGGTCCTCGCTTTCGCGCGGGGGCTCCGGCGCGATCGTGCTTCTTTCGGGCGCAGGCACCGGTGCGGAGACCGCAGCCGCGGAAGCGCACGCGCTGGTCGTGGATCCCAAGCGGCTGCTGCAGCAGGTCGCCAACGCGCGCGACGCGATCGGGCTGACCAGCCGCGGCTCCTCTCGCGGCGCGGCCGGAGTCCGGGAGGTCGACGTCGCCCCCGACGCGGCTGCGTCCATGACCGTGCCCCTCACGCTGTGCGCGCCCGCCGCAGACCAGAAGGCGCAGGAGGTCGTCCGGTGGGCCGGGAGCGAAGAGGAGCAGCGGCGCCTGGCGCAGAACTGGAGCCTGCAGCCCGCCGCCCGCTTCGGCGCCGCCGCCAGCCGGCGCTAGTGCAACCGGACGTCCCGCGGGTCGGCAGCGTCATCGCCTCGGGAATCCTGCGCCCAGGCAGGCCGGCCGGGGCCTTCAGAAGGAGAGCTGGTTGGAGACGATGACCTGGTGCTCGGCGGGCACGGTCTTCCAGTCGAAGAAGCCGTAGGACGCCTGGATCTTGACCTCGTCCTTGCGGATGAACCAGTTCAGGCCTGCCTCGTAGACGTTGACCTCGGAGTTGAAGCCCACCCCGGGCGCGAACGCGCCGGCGCCCTCCCTCCCCAGCGAGGGGTCGAAGTGGGTGAAGCGCACCGCCGCCTGGACGGTGTCGAGCGCGGTGGCGGCGGCGGCCACGTAGAACCCGTAGGAGGGGTTGAACGGGGCATTGGTCTCCGGCCGGTTCCAGCCACGGATGAACTCGGACTGCACCAGGAACGACACCGGGCCCACCTTCTGGCTCTGGTAGCGGAAGTCCGCCTCCAAGAAGTCGCGGGCCCCCTTGTCCGCGCGCAGCCCGACGGAGCCGTAGTAGGCAAGCGCGAGGATCATGCCCTCGATCGGGTAGGTCTCCAGGCGCACCGCGGCATCCTTGCCGTTGTTGACGTCGAGGTTGTTCTGCCCCGCGCCGTTGAACAGGAACACGCCGTAGCCGAAGTGCTTGAAGGTCTTGGCCAGCCGCAGGCCGATGTCTCGGCGATCGCCGTAGATGCGCGTGACCAGAGCCCGCTCGGGGAAGAGCAGGCGGGCGGAGGAGTTGTAGCCCTCCCAGCTCACCGGGACGCGGAACTGGCCGGCGGTGATGTCCACCGCCGTGAAGAGGTAGGTGGCCAGCAGGTCGTTGAGGATGGAGCTCGATTGCTGGGGCTGCTTGGCGACGACCGTCGCGTTGGGCGTGCCGCTGACCTTGAGGGTCTTGTCGACGAACTCCAGCAGGCGGGCCGGCTCGATCGTCGCCTTGTAGGCCAGCTTCCCGTCGAGGAGCTCTCCGGTCAGGCCCATCTCGGCGCGGCGGAAGCGGAAGGTGCTGAAGCTGGTGACGCAGTCGGAGGCGCTGCATCCGCTGGGCGGGAAGCGGTCGTAGAAGAACCAGGTCTGGACGCTCAGGAAGGGGCGGAAGACGCCGGAGAGTCCCACCAACAGCTCTCGCGGTCCGGCCTCGGTCTCGACCTTGGGCGCCGGCTTGGGCGGGCTGAGCTGCGAGGGCTCGGCGACCGCGGGGACGTCCGGGGGCTTCGCGCCGGCATCGGGTTCGAAGGCGGGCGCGGGCACTCCTGCGTCGCCGCCCGCCTCGGGGGCGGGACCGGCGGCGAGCGCGGCGAGCAGAAGCGTCGTGCACAAGTCCATGCGGGCCTCCCGGGAACGCGGGCGCCACGGTAGTCGGCTCCCGGGAAAGCGGTGGCGGGACGGCAGCGCTGGCGGCGATTCGGTCGGGAGGAGGGCAACGTTCGCCAGGGGGCAGACCCGCGGCCCCGGTCCGCGTCGACCTCGTCCGGCGAGGTCGCTTCTGAGGCCTCAACCTCTGGCTCGCGGTCGCGTGGCCTTGCCCGCGACGCCGACCTCCGCGACCATCGCGAACACCGCCGTCATCCAGACGCTGGTCCGGCCTGGGCCCTGATGGACCCGAGGAGTCCACGCATGACGACCTCATTGAGCGCCGGGGAGCAGCCGACCGAGCACTGCAACCGGGCGACCCGCTCCGTGGCGACCGTCGTCGGGCTGCTGCTGGCGCTCGCCTGCTTCGAGCACGGGCTTTTCGAGGCCCTGCAAGGCAACGTGGCCACGCCCGGCCGGATCGTGCAGGCCATCGGCCCGTCCATGCGGTGGTGGCCCTACGGCACGGAAGAGGCGTTCACACTCATCCCCAACTTCCTCGCTACGGGTCTCGTGGCCATGACCGTCAGCCTCGCCATCGTGGGCTGGAGCGTGTTCTTCCTCGGGACCAGGCGCGGCGCCGCGGTCTTCCTGCTGCTCTGCGCGCTCGCGATCATGGTCGGCGGCGGCATCGGGTTCGCGCCCTTCGCCCTGGTGAACTTCGGATACGCAACGCGAGTCCGCTCATCCTTGGCGTGGTGGCGCCGAGTCCTGCCCGGCAGGCTTCTCTTCCTCGGCTCGGTCTGGCCCCTCGGCCTTGCAGCGACTGCCCTCTGCTGGCTTGTCGCCGTGGAGATTGCCATCTGGGGATATTTCCCAGCCGTGAGCGACCCGCAGACTCTCCTCGCCATCTGCTGGTCGAGCCTGTTCGTGGCCCTGATCCTCGTCAATCTGAGCTTCGTCGCCGCCATCGCCTCGGACCTCCGGGGTCGATAGCGCCCGCGGCCCTCAGCTCAGCCAGCCTTGGGCACCGCCCCGACGACCGGGCGATCCGCGATTCCCAGGTGGCCCTCGACCTGCTGCTCGAGGAAGAGCGCCTGCTGCGCCTCGTCGAGATTCGAGACCAGCGTGAGGCTGCGACCGTCGGGCTTGCAGACCGCGATGAGCTGGTAGCTGCGGCTGGTCCCCTCGTCGGTGTCGTTCACGATCTCCCGACAGAAGAGCTGGTCGATCTGCGCCGCCGCCAGCTCGCGGTCGCGGCGCCAAGGCACCGGGAAGTGGCGCACGCCCAGCACCCCGCCGCCGACCTCGATCCTCGTCCGGTTCAACAGGCAGGCCAGTCCGAACCATGACAAGGCCAGCCCCACTGCGACGAAGGGGAGCGCGAAGAGCGGGGCCTCCGGCTGGACGTCCGAGGCGAGCATGAGGCGGTAGCTGACGGCCAGCACCGCGTTCCACAGCCCGGAAAAAATGAGCACCGCGATACCGGTGGCGCGCGACCAGCGCCACTCGACGACGAGCCTCCCGCCCTGTCGGTCCAGGGTGAAGCGCGCGGGCATCGGGACCTGTGGGCGGAGCTGACGCGCGGCGGGGTCGGCGTCGCCTCGCGGCGCGAGGTCCCTGATGGCGTGGCAGTAGCCGCACTTGGCGATCGCCAGGTCCTGGTGGATATCTTCGGCGCGCAGCGCGGCGCCGCAGCTCCTGCATCGCAGCTCGTTCATCGCTCGCCTCGAAGGTGCTGTGCGCTGGCCGCGTTCCAGTGCCGAACCCAGGTGAAGCTTCTGCGCGCACTGTACCTGGCGCGCGGCGACGGCGATGGAGCCGCGGAGGGTGAGGTCGGCCGGGCGCCTCAGCCGAGGCTGCCCCACGGGCGGCCGCAGCGGGTAGCGCCACCTACGTGGAGGCGCTCGACTCGAACGTCGGCGGGCTGCTCGGGACCTACCCGCCTGCGCTCAGTGCGACCGGATGTGGTAGCCCATTCCCAAACGCCTCACGCCTCACCGGGGGTCTCATGCGTCGTCTCCTCGTCCTCTGTGGCATCGGCGCCGGCTCGCTCGCGCTGGCCTTCGCGCTCGTGCAGTCCGCCGGCATCGGCACGCCGTCCGCCGCGCTCCCCGCGGCCAAGGACGTCGCGCCCGAGCCCTTCCTCGTCCCCTCGCAGCTGCCGTGCAAGGACATCGCGGTCCGGTACGAGCAGAACAAGCGCCCCCCGCAGCAGGAGTACGCACAAGCCGCCGAGAGCGGCGCGGCGGGCAACGTCCCGTCGAAGCCCCAGATGAAGTCCAAGGCCGGCGGCGGGGCTCCCTCGAAGGCGCTCGCCAGCAAGTCGGACGACGTGGCGCCGACGGAGGCCGAAGCGCCGTCCTCCCCGCCTCCTCCGCCCGCGGTCGCCGCGGCCCAGGCGCCCATGGCCTCGGAGAAGGCGGCTCCCGAGGCGAAGAAGGCCGCGCCGAAGCCGGCGTCGCCGGCCCTGGCGGCCAAGAAGGAGCAGGCCGCGGACAAGGCCGTGGCGGCCAACAAGCCTGCGCCGAAGCCGCAGCAGAAGCCGGCCGAGCCGCCCCCGCGCCCGGCGCCCCAGGAGGAGCCTTTCCCGACCGAGCCGACGACCAAGTACCTCTCCGCCGACGACTCGAACTCCATGGCCTCGCCGGCCATCGCCCGCCGGCTCATCCGCGCGCGCAAGTACGTGCACCCCGACTTCGTGCGCTCCTACGAGTTCCTCAACTACTACTCGTTCAACTTCCCGGCCCCGCAGCAGGGCGCCGAGGTCGCGCTCTACCCGGAGATGCGCCCCGCCGCCGGCAAGAACGAGTTCAACCTGCAGATCGGCGTGCGCGCCCTGGACCGCGCCCGCGCCGAGATGAAGCCGCTCAACGTGGTGGTGCTGGTCGACGTCTCCGGCTCGATGGCCGGCGAGAGCTACCAGCTGGCCAAGGGCTTCGTGAAGAAGCTCGTCCGCGCGCTCAAGCCCGGCGAGAAGATCTCGCTGGTCAGCGCCAACCGCACCGCGAACAAGCTTTTGGAGGGCGCGGTCGTCGGGCCCGACACCGCCGCCAAGGTCGACGCGATCGTCGATGGAATCTGGCCCACCGACATCACCAACCTCGAGGCCGGCATCGCCGCGGCCTACGAGATCGCCGGGAAGACCTCGGGCGCCTCCCACAACAGCCGCGTGATCATCGTCAGCGACGGCGCCGCCAACGCCGGCGAGCTGTCCACGAGCACCATCGCCAAGGGCGCCGAGGACGCCGACAAGCAGGGCATCTACCTGGCGGGCATCGCCGTGGGCGAGGGCTTCGACGACAGCCTGATGAACGCGGTCACCGACAAGGGCCGCGGCGCCTACGTGTTCCTGGACGCCGAGACCGAGATCGACAAGCTCTTGACCGACCGCGCCTTCGTCTCCGCCTTCGACGTGGCGGTCAAGGACGTGCGCCTCAAGCTGGTGCTGCCCCCGGGCTTCAAGGTCAAGGAGTTCCACGGCGAGCAGATGTCGTCGGTGGCCAGCGAGGTCGTGCCTCAGTACCTCTCGCCCAACGACCAGATGCTCTACCACCTGGTCGTCGCCACCAACCTGCCGCAGGACAAGCTGCAGGCCGCCCAGTTCGAGGTCGAGGCGGAGTACCGGCCCATCGGCGGGCAGCTCAAGAAGGTGGGCCTGAAGGCCAAGGCCGCCCAGATGCTCCAGAGCGACCGCGGGCTGCGCAAGGGCGACGCCGTGGTGCGCTATGCCGAGACCCTCAAGAAGATCGCCTACCCGCTCGAACCCAACCGCGCCGCCAACACCAAGGCCATCGACGAGGGCATCGCCTACGTCAGCGATCTCTACGACCAGCTCAAGGACGCCGAGCTGCGCGACATCCTGGCGCTGATGAAGGCCTACCGGATCACGCTGACCGAGGGCGAGGCGGCGGAGCTGGCCTGCGACAAGCAGTTCGACTCGCCGCCGGTGGTGCTGGGCCTGCGGCCGGAGAACGTGCAGGAGGTCGTCGTCCGCGGGCCCGCGCCCAAGCAGGCGGTCAAAGCCATCTCGCGGCTGTACCAGTCGAACCGGCTCCTGCCGCTGGAGGGCTACCGCATGCTCGCGCTCGCCACCGGCCCGGTGGGCGACCCGCAGACCACCGGCGGGCAGCTCAGCGGCGAGGCGTTCGTGCACCCCTCGCCCAAGTTCATGGGCCAGGCGCCCAACCCGCGCCCGCCCGGCTCGACCGTGTTCGACCTGCACCAGGTGACGATGAAGCTCAAGGCGCCGCAGAACGCGCGCAGCTTCTCCTTCGACCTGAACTACTTCTCGGCGGAGTACCCGGAGTACGTGGGCCAGGCCTTCAACGACACGTTCCTGGCGGTCCTGGAGGCCAAGTCGACCAACAACGGCGCGCCGACGAACATCTCGTTCGACCCGAACGGCAAGCCCATCGAGGTCAACAACAACTACTTCGAGAACAAGTTCCACCCCATCCCCAACACCGGCACCGGCTTCGACGCCGACGGGTCCACGGGCTGGCTGCGCACCAGCTGGCCGGTCAAGGGCGGCGAGATCTTCACGCTGACCTTCTCCATCCACGACGAGGGCGACGGCGTGTACACCTCGCTCGCGCTCCTCGACAACTTCCAGTGGCACGAGCAGTCGGCGGTGGGCTGCACGGATCCGCTGAACTAGTCGCAGGTCGCAAGTTCTAGTCCTGACTTCCCGGAGAGGCAGGCCGCTGCGCCTGCCAACTTCGCCACGCTCGCGGAACTACTGATCTCGGCGCCCCGGTGCCGGGTCCTCCGTCCGTTCCAGAGGTCTTCGTCCATGGCTCGTCCCTTCCAACTGCTGCTCCTCGGTGTGCTGCTTCTCGTCGGCTCGGGATCGCTGCTCCTCGCCGCCTGCGGCCAGACCCCCGGCTCGTGCACGCCGACCACCGAGGCCTGCGACGGCAAGGACAACGACTGCGACGGGGCGACCGACGAAGAGGGCGTCTGCGACAGCGCCTGCTCGTCCGGGGCCACCGAGTGCGTCGACGCGAACTCGCGCTCCTGCGTCGACGGCGCCTGGTCGGGCTTCTCCTCCTGCGCCAGCGGGTTCTGCGCCGCCGACGGGCTCGCCTGCGGCGCCTGCGCCGACGAGTGCACCACCGACGGCCAGACCTCCTGCGCCGACGGCAAGATCCGCACCTGCACCGCCGACGCCCGCGGCTGCCTCGCGTGGGGAGGCGAGTCGAGCTGCGCGGACGGCTTCTGCGTCAACGCCACCTCGTGCGGGACCTGCGGCGCCGAGTGCGCGCCCGGGGCCGTCCGCTGCCAGGGCGGGAAGCTCCAGACCTGCCTGGGCCGCTCCGAGACCGGCTGCGGCACCTGGGGCGCCGAGTCAGCCTGTCCCGACGGCTTCTGCGCCAGCTCCACCGCCTGCGGCACCTGCTCCCACGGCTGCCCCGCGACCGGCGCGAGCGAGTGCGCCGACGGGAAGATCCGCAGCTGCGTCGCCGACGCCAACGGCTGCCGGGCCTGGGGGACCACCAGCGCCTGCCCCAGCGGATCCTGCGCCTCGGCCCAGACCTGCGGCGGCTGCAGCAACGGCTGCCCGGCGGGCGGCCAGACCGAGTGCGGCGCGGGCCAGATCCGCACCTGCCAGGCCGACGCCAGCGGATGCCTGGCCTGGTCGGCCTGGTCGAAGTGCGGCGACGGCTTCTGCGCGAACGCCACGACCTGCGGGACCTGCAACGACGCCTGCAGCGCCGGCGCGGCGCAGTGCTCCGGCGGCCAGTCGCGCACCTGCCAGGCGGACGCGAACGGCTGCCTGGGATGGTCGCCCTGGTCCGCCTGCACCGGCGGCTTCTGCGCCTCGGCGACGGCTTGCGGCACCTGCAGCCACGGCTGCCCGACCGCCGGCGGCAAGGCCTGCGCCGACGGCAAGCTGAAGACCTGCGTGGCGGACGCCAACGGCTGCCGCGCCTGGTCGAGCGAGACGACGTGCGCCGACGGGTTCTGCGCCAGCCTCACCGCATGCGGCACCTGCTCCCACGGCTGCAGCACCCTCGGGGCGACGGAGTGCGCCAACGGGCAGCTGCGCACCTGCGAGTCCGACCCCAACGGCTGCCGGCGCTGGAGCAGCTACAGCGCGTGCGCGGAGGGTCAGTGCTCGAGCGCCACGGCCTGCGGTCCGCGGCCGGTCCTGGTCATCTCCGAGATCCGCTACGACTCCACCAGCAGCCCCGACGTCGAGAGCTTCGTCGAGATCTTCGGGCCCGCGGGCACCTCGCTCACCGGCCTGGCCCTGGTGGGCGTCAACGGCAACGGCGGCGCCGACTACAACGCCATCGCGCTCGCGGGCACCATCCCCGCCTCCGGCTACTTCCTGGTGGCCCACCCGAGCGGCGCCCTGACGGCGGTCGCCAACCAGCTCAGCTCCAGCGTGGACTACCAGAACGGTCCGGACAGCGTGCAGCTGCGGCAAGGCGCGACGGTGATCGACGCGGTCGGCTACGGCAACTTCGCCAGCGCGGTGTTCGCCGGAGAGGGCAGCCCGACGCCGACGACGCCCGTGAACTGGAGCCTCTCGCGGGACTCGCAGGCACGGGACACCAACGACAACCTGGTCGACTTCTCGCTGGTCGGGGTCCCGACGCCAGGACGCGCCGCCGAACTCGCCGATGCGGGCATGCCTGGAGCGGACGCGGCCTTGCCCGGTCTCGACGCTGCTGCTCCCGGGCTCGATGCGGGTTTGCCTGGACCCGATGCCGCTGCGCCCGGGCTCGATGCCGCTGCGCCCGGACTCGACGCCGCTGCGCCTGGACTCGATGCCGCTGCGCCTGGACTCGATGCCGCTGCGCCCGGACTCGATGCCGCTGCGCCTGGGCTCGATGCCGCTGCGCCTGGGCTCGACGCGGCCATGCCCGGCCCGGACGCGGGCGCCCCGAGCAACGATCCGTATGATCCCGGAAGCTGCACCGGCGTGCTCTCGGAGGCGGACGTCACCGCGCTCCTCGGCGCCCAGTCGCGGAAGGCGCTCGCCGCCTTCACCCTGGTGCACCGCACCCGCACCTGCGATGCGACGTCGGGCACCTGCGGAGCTTGGGGCACGTCGAGTACCTACCTGAAGACCCTGTGCACCTACTCCGGCGGCGTCACGACCCACTACAAGACCTTCAGCTTCCCCACTACGCTCGTCCTGTGGGGCTCGGCTGGCGCGCGCAAGCTCTCGGTGCGGGAGACCAACGACTACAACCACGCGCCGACCGACGACACCTCGGGCGAGGTGTTCTCGCTGGGCAACCCCGGACCGGTCGCCTACCCCTCCGTCGACGTGTGGGATCCGTTCCCGTCGAACCCGTACGACTACAACGATCTCCCCAACGTGACCCTCGGCAAGGAGGGCTACCTCTACACGGGACAGGGCTGCGCCCGGTTCTACGTGAAGGACCGGATCGACGCGCTCTACACCGAGGAGATCGTCGGGCTGTACCGGTTCTAGATCTTCCCGCGCATCAGCTCGCGGACGACGAGGCGGCCCCAGGCATGGACGGTGCGCGCCACCGTGCGCACGTCCTGGACCTAGCGCATCGGGAAGCGCCGGAGAGGACACGACCCGGCGCGGAGGCCGGCAGCTACCACCCGCACCGCTTGCCCTTGTTCTGCTCCGAGAGCCACTTCGAGAGCGGCGCGAAGTAGTCGAGGATGGCGGTCGCGTCCATCTGCTTCTCGCCGCCGGTCAACGACTCCAGCGCCTGCGGCCACGGCTTGGAGGCCCCCAGGGCCAACATCGCCTGCAGCTTCTTGCCCGCCTCCTTGTTCCCGTAGATGGAGCAGGTGTGCAGCGGCCCGGTGTGCCCGGCCGCCTTGCACAGCGCGCGGTGGAACTGGAACTGGAGGATGCGCGCCAGGAAGTAGCGCGTGTATGGGACGTTGGCGGGGATGTGGTACTTGGCGCCGGGGTCGAAGTCGGCCTCGCTGCGAGAGACCGGCGCGGCGACGCCCTGCAGGTCGCGCCGCAGCTTCCACCACGCCGCGTTGTAGTCCTTGGCCGTCGTCCGGCCGCTGAAGACCTGCCAGCGCCACTGGTCGACGAGCTTGCCGAAGGGCAGGAAGGCGATGCGCTCCAGGGCGTCCTTGAGCTGCACATTGATCAGCGCCTGCTCGTCGTCGGGCACCGCGGAGGCCAGGCCGACCTGCTGGTAGTAGCCGGGCGTGATCGACAGCGCGATCGCGTCGCCGATGGCCTCGTGGAAGCCGTCGTTGGCGCCCTGCTGGAACAGCACCGGGAGCTTGAAATACGAGTGGTAGTAGTAGTCGTGCCCCAGCTCGTGGTGGATGGTGACCAGGTCCTCCTCGGTCTGCCGGATGCACATCTTGATGCGCAGGTCGTTGGAGTAGGTCGGGTCCCAGGCGCTGGCGTGGCAGACGACCTCGCGGTCGCGCGGCTTGGTGAACATGGAGCGCTCCCAGAAGGTCTGCGGCAGCGGGTCCAGGCCCAGCGAAACGAAGAACGCCTCGCCCAGCTTGACCATCTTCACCGGGTCGTACTTCTGGTCGACGAGCGCCTTGTCGATGTCGAGCGAGACCTGGGCCTTGGTCTTGGCGGGCTCGACGAGGGGCCAGATGTTCCCCCACTCCTGCGCCCACATGTTCCCGAGCAGGTGCGCGGGGATCGGCGCGCCGTCGGGGACCTTGTCCTTGCCGTAGGTGGCCTGCAGCCGGGCGCGCACGTAGCAGTGCAGCTGATCGTAGAGCGGCTTGACCTGCTGCCAGAGCCGGTCGCTCTCCTTCTCGAAGTCGGCGCTGCTCATGTCGTAGCCGGCGCGCCACAGGTCGCCGGTGTCCTGGAAGCCCACCTCGCGCGCGCCCTCGTTCGACAGCGAGACCAGGCGCTCGTACATCGGGCGCATCGGGACCGAGATCGCGTGCCAGCCGGCCCAGGCGTCGACCAGCTCGTCCCAGCTGCGGCTCTTCTTGAGCGTCTCCTCCAGCGCCTGCAGGTCCTTCCCCTTGTACTTGCCCTTGCCGTAGAGGCCCTCGAGCTTCGCGGCCAGCCCCGCCAGCTCCTGGCGCTTGGCGGGATCGGTCGGCGCCGGCAGCGCCTGCGAGACGCGCAGCAGGTAGAGGAAGCGCGCGGTCTCGGGGTCGAGCTTGGCCTTGATGGCGTCGAAGCGGCGCGAGTCGAGGATGGCCCGGGTGGTGTAGGCCATCATGTCGTCGTTGGCGGAGGCCGCGTTCCGCTCGGTGTCGTCGGTGATGTACGTGTTCTTGATCCACTCGGCGGTCTGCTGGCGGCTCCAGAGCTCCTTGAGGTCCTTGTTCACCTTGGCGGTGAAGGCCTTGGCCTCCTCGGGGGTCGGGGCGGCGGAGGGCTTGGGAGCGGCGGCGGCTGCTGCGAGTGCCGGCGCGGCGAGGAAGACCAAGAGCGTCAGAAGGGTCGGGACTTTGGAGGTGCGCATGGTGGCGAGACCTTAGCGCAGCCGCGGTCCGCCCTGGGAGACGTGGCGCTACTCGCCGCCGTCCGTCCGTTTTCCCTGCAGCTTTCGTCGCAGTCTCTTCATGGCCGGTGCGCCAGGAAGCGTGCGGACCGTGCCATCTCGGATCTGCTCGACCCGACGCTCGATCTCCTTGGCCTTGTCGGCCTCGCCGACCTCCAGGCTGCGGAGAAGGATTCCGGCAATCTCCGCTCGCTTCTTCGGCGAGAGGGCGAGAAGTGCCGAAACGAGTTCTGCCTCGCTCATGCCGGAAACCATAGCGCCGCGGTTTGGTCACCACATCTCCCGCCGCCGGGGGCTGAAGCGCCCCGGCTCTACCTGAGAGGGATTGAGCTTGAGGGGAAGCCCGCTGAAGCGGGCTGCGCCTGTGGGGACTCCCGGCGCTTCCAGGCCACTCGCCTCGACAGCCGCCCGGCTAAGTGCTTTTTGTTCGGCCCATGACCCTCCACAACCTGCTGCTCATGGCCATCCCGGCGGTGGTCTCTGCCGCCGGAGGCGTGCTCGCCGCGCTCTGGCGCCCGTCGCACAAGGCGCGCAGCCTCATCCAGCACTTCGCCGCCGGCGTCGTCCTCGCCGCGCTGGCGGTGGAGCTGCTGCCCGAGATCGAGAAGGAGCACGCCCGGCCCTGGCTGCTCATCCTCGCCTTCGCCGTCGGCAGCCTCTTCATGTTCGGGCTGAAGGTCTACACGCAGCGCCTCGAGAAGGCGGCCGAGCGCGCGCCGGCGGATGCCCAGGGCAGCGGCGTGCCCAAGGGACTGCTGCTGGCGACCTTCATCGACGTCGCCACCGACGGCTTCATCATCGGCGCCGGCTTCGCGGCCGGAGGCTCGACGGGATTGGTGCTGTGCATCGGCCTGTCGGTGGAGCTCTTGTTCCTGGGCCTGTCCCTGACCTCCGACAAGGCCAGCAAGAAGACGATCATGGCGCTGTCCGCCGGGCTGGGCGCCGTGGTCGTCGTCGCGGCCGTGGTCGGCAACCTGCTGCTGGGCGGCGCCTCGCACGACACCATCGGCGCGGCGCTGGCCGCGAGCGCCGCGGCGCTGCTCTACCTGGTCACCGACGAGCTGCTCATGGAGGCCCACGAGATCGACGAGGACCCTTCCTCGGTGCTCGTCCTGTTCGGCGGCTTCCTGGCCTTCTGGTGCGTGAAGCTGTTCGGCGAGTAGGAGCGACCTACTTCCCGAGCGCCTTGATGAGCGCGGCCGGGTCGTCGACGCTGACGATCAGCTGGCGCAACCGCACCGGGAACCCGAGGACGCGGGCGCGCTGCTCGGGCTGCAGGTCGATGCTGACCAGGCCCTGCCCGGCCCCGTTGACGAGCCAGCGCCCCGCCCAGCCGTGCACGCCGCGGCTGAGCGTGAAGGTGTGGATCTCCTTGGCGGACGCCACTGCCGACCGGGGAAACCGCGCCTGGAACGCCCAGCCCATGCGCGCCTGCGCTTGGTCGCCGTCGACCTCCACGAAGGAGAGGGCGGGCGAAATCAGCAGCAGGGTCGAGAGCCCGCCGTACCAATTCTCGAAGCGGATGGGGAAGCGCTGGGGCATGGCGTCACCTGTTTCTCTACCGGGCTTCGCTCAGGGCGATGCCCTCCGGAGGGGAGAACAACTCGGGCTGGAGCGGGAGATCGCGCCGGTGCTCGAGGTACTCGTACTCGCACACCACCTTGCCTTCACGCTCGACCGTGATCCGGCGCGGCGTCTTGCTCGAAGGGTCGGTGAGCAGCGTCACCCGGTAGCCCTCGACGGTCGCCGTCAGCGCGGCGTGCTCGCGCTTCCCCACGGTCACCTTGGAGGCCGTCGCGGCGTGCTCCTTCAGGAACTCGGGTTCGAGGCCGAACTCCAGGAGCGGAGGCGCCTTCTCGCCCTTGTTGCGCAAGATGATCGGCGCGTGGAACACGAAGGTCGGCCCGGGGTCGACGATCGTGCGCCCGGTCTTGGTCGCCAGGTTGATCATCCAGGCCTTGGGCTCGTCGACCACGAACAGCCCGTGGATGCCGTGCTCCCGGTCCGGCGCCTCCTCCACCCGTCCGTAGCGCGTGCCGGAGCGGTAGAAGGTCTTCGGCTGGGCGGCGAAGGAGTCGCGAGGCACGCTGGGAGAGACGTTCCGGGCCACCACCTTGGTCATCAGGGGTTCGGCGCCCGACCCCGGCTTGGTCGGTGCGGTCGACAGGAGTACCGCCAGCAGCACGGGCCACATGAGTCATCCCCTCGAGCGAGTCCTCGCCCCTCTTGGCTCTTCGAGACGGCCGGCTTCAGGCTGGAGCTACTTCTTCGCGGCCGCCTTCTGCGCGGCGCGGACCTGCTCCTCGGCCTGCTTGCGGTACATCTCCGCCTGCTGCTCGCTGCCCCACACCGCGCCCAGCTGATTCAGCGCGGTGTCGAGTGCGCGGATGGTCGCCTGCTGGATCACCGGAGCGTCCTCGGAGATGTGCGGCCGACTGGCCTCGTTGTGCGCCGCGCGGCCCCACGGCCCCGGAGCCCACCGCGCCCGCGCCTGGTCCTTGCTGTGGTCCGCGGCCGCCTGGCCGCTGCCGGTGGCCTGCCCCAGCCGGCGCCCGTCCTGGACGCGGTCGACGATCACCTGCACCTGGTAGCTCGGGCCCTGACGGAACGTCACGGTCACGCTCTTGATCACCAGCTCGCGGCCCTTGCCGGTGCCGGTGGTCCACTTGGCCTCTTCGAAGTGGCGCCGCGCGACCGCCGGGGTGTTCCGGCTCAGCACCGCCGACGCGGCGTTGGTGGTGCCTTCGCTGGCGCCGCCGTTGGCCGCCAGCACCGGCGTCAGGTCCTGGAAGGCCGGGTCGAAGCGGACGACCACCGGCGCCGCCAGCCGGGCGCTGGAGTTGCCCTGGTACGACGCCGCCGGCGGGTCCTCGTCGGCGAGCACCTTGGCCGGCCCGGCGGGGGCCAGCGGGGCCATCGGCTGGGCCTGGACGGGGGCGGCGGCGGCCAGAAGGGCGAGCAGCACGGCGCAGGGCGTCATCGGAGAGCTCCTGGTGAGTGCTTCGAGAGGAGCGACGATAGGCACCGGCCCGCGCCACCCGCAAGAGCGCCCCCGCGCCCCCGGCCAGCGGCCCTCCACCCTTGGTATGCTTGCCTCCACTGCCGTTCTCGAGCGCCTCCTGTTCACGCGCGTTCGAGGCCCCGGCCGAAGAGGTCCGAGGAAAGGAGCACCGGATGAAGGGGCTCGCCGTTGCCGCTCTGCTCTGGCCCGCGCTGGTCGCGGGCCAGACCGCACCGCCCCCACCGCCGTCCGCGGAGACCCTGCCCTACGTCGAGGCCAAGCCCGCGGCAGAGCCCACCCCGGCGCCGCTGCCGCCGCCCCCGCTGCCGATGGTCGAGGCCAAGACGGTGGAGGAGCCCGCGCCGCAGCCCCAGCTTCTCCCGCCGCCCCCGCCCGTTTCACCCGCGCCCGAACCTGCCAGGGCTCCCGTATCCCAGCCGGCCCGGGCGCCCGCCGCCGCTCCTGCTCCTGTTCCCGCTCCCCAGCCCGCCGCAGCCCCGCAAGCGCCGCCTTCGACCGAGCCGCAGGCCGCCGCCGCGCCGCCGACCGAGGGCGATCCCGCCGCTGCGCCGAAGAAGGAGGAGCCGGAGTTCGTCAAGGGCGAGCTGACGCAGCTGGGCGTGGACCGGATCATCACCAAGCGCAGCCGGGTGGTCGTCTCCGCCGGCTACAACCACCTGGACAACACCGAGTACGGGCTCATCTACCCGCAGCTGCACCTCAAGTTCGGCGAGCTGGCCTTCGGCGTCGGCGTCCCGCTCAACATCGAGATCTTCAACTCCAACTACCCCAGCGACCCCGCGGCCGAGGGCGACAACCACATCATCCAGTTCCGGCACGCGGGCCAGATCCGCAAGCAGGACTGGGACCAGCCCAGCGACTTCGCGCGGGTGCTCACCTTCCTGACCTACGGCAAGAAGGAAGACCACGTCTACCTGGACGTCGGGCAGCAGCACGCCTCGACCATCGGCCACGGGTCGATCGTCCGCCGCTACAACGGCAACGTCGACATCAACAACTACAAGGCCGGGCTGCAGTTCGACGCCTACAACGACTACGTGGGCGTCGAGTTCATGACCAACAACGTCGTGATGTGGGAGGTCATGAGCGCGCTGGCGTTCATCAAGCCCATCTCGCTGTTCAGCGACGGCTGGTTCGCCAAGAGCATCTCGCTGGGAGTGACCGCGGCCGTGGACCGGGAGGCGCCGACCTCGCTCAAGTTCGACAAGGAGCCGGCCTGCCCGGTCCCCGGAGCCTGCCCCGCCGCGAACGTCCCGATGGTCACCGACCAGAACCAGCTGGCCACCAACGGCGGCGTGCTGGTGCTGGGCGGCGTCGACGTGGAGATGAAGATCGTCAAGACGGAGAGCGTGGACATCAAGCCGTACGTGGACTACTCGCGCTTTTTCCTGACCGGGGATCTGCCGGGCGCCACGCCGGGCGGCGGCTTGACCGTGGGCCTGCTGGGCCGATTCAACGCCGGCAAGGACCCCGTCCACGCCTTCCGGCTCGTGGCCGAGCTGCGGCTGCTCGAGAAGGGCTTCACGCCGCACTACTTCGACACCTTCTACGAGATCGACAAGGTGCTGAACATGGGCACCGGGGGAGTGAAGTCCGGCTCGGGCCAGGTGCCGCTGACCAAGCTGCAGTCGGTGGTGGGCGACTCGACGCACGCCGCGCTGCCGGCGCGGACCGGCTACTACGTGGAGGCCAGCTACGGCGTGCGCGACGCCATCGGCCTGACCTTCGCGCTCGAGGGCGACTCGGCGAGCCCGAACATGGACTTCGTGGCGCACCTCGAGATCCCGTGGCTGAGCTGGCTGCAGGTCTTCGGGACGCTCTACGTGCGCGGCTTCAACGACTTCGGGACGCTGGTGAAGTTCGACGAGCACACCATCGCGTTCGCCGGCGTGCGCATCAAGCCGCTGCCCATCCTCTTCATCAACCTGGGGGCCTACAAGACCTTCCAGCTCGACGCCTACAAGACCAAGGAGAACGGCTCGCTCGGCTCGCTGCAGTACACGAACTCGGTGGGGTTCAGCGGGGACCTTGGGGTTGGGTGGGAGTTCTAGCAAACCGCCCCCCCCGCCCCCTCCAGCGGAGCTGGCGGGGGAGCTGTGGGTTGCCTTCGATGACCCGGTCGGAGCTGCTGGCACCACGCGCCTCGTTGCTCGATCATCGCGGGCTAGGGCTCCTGCGGGCGTGGTGCCATTAGCTCCGCAGGCGTGGATTCGAGCAGAGGCGAGCCCCTCCTCCAGCTCCGCTGGAGGAGGCGGGGGAGGGGGTTTGCTCACCCCAGCAACAGCCCCACCCCCACCACCAGCCCCGCGAGCGCCCCGGCCTTCTTCAGCCGGTTCTTCTCCCGGAAGGCGAGCCCGCCCACGGCGAAGCTCACCACGACGTTCGATCGCCTTGTGAGCGAGACCACCGAGATGAGGGCCAGGGGCGCCGCCACCGCGCGGAAGTAGAAGGCGTCGGCCACCAGCAGCAGCGCCCCGACCGCGACGATGCTCCAGCGCCACTGGAACGGCGTCCCGGCCCGGCGCCGCGGCCACCAGGCGACCGCCACGAGGAGCCCCTGCAGCGCCGCGCCGTAGAGCGCGAACCAGAACTGCACCGCCATCGGGGGCAGCCTCGCCGACTGCAGCAGGTGCTTGTCGTACAGGCCGCTGGCCGCGCCCACCAACGTGCCCAGCAGCAGGAGCCCCACCCACCGGTTGCGCGTGAAGTGGATGCCCTCCTCGCGCCCCAGCGCCGAGAAGGCCCAGTACGCACAGAGCATCACCGCGATGCCCAGCCACTGGTGCCCCGTCGGCCGCTCGCCCATCGCCGCCACGGCGCCCAGCACCACGAACAGCGGCGCGCTCGCCCGCAGCGGCGAGGCGATGGAGATGGGCAGGTGCTTGATCGCGAAGTACGTGAGCACCCAGGAGGTGGTCACGATGCAAGCCTTGGCCATCACCAGCAGGTGCCCGGTCGCCGTCAGCGGCTCGACCAGGATTCCCGCCTGCGCCGCGAGGCCCGGCGCGGTCCAGCTGGCGATCCCCGCCGGCAGCACCAGCGCGGCGCCCGCGAGGCTGCAGCCGAACAGCACCGGCAGCACCGCGTTGCCGTCCAGCGCGGCCTTCTTGGCGACGTCGTAGAGGCCCAGGAAGAGCGCGGAGAGGACGGCGAGCGGGAGCCAAGTCATGGCGAGCCGCGCAACCTACACCAGTTCACGCTGCGGGGTTGCTGACGCCGGTCCCGCTCGAGAGTAGATTCGGCTCCTCACGCGTTGGGCAAGACAACCGGATTGCCGGCCTCTCCATGGAAAACCTCGAGCTCCTCCTCGCCGACGGCGTCATCGATGCAGTCCTCGGTCGCCTGAAGAGCGGTAAGGAGGCCGATCTCTGGCTCGTGGAGCACGGCGGCCAGGTGATCGCCGCCAAGATCTACCGGGACCGCGACTTCCGCAGCTTCAAGAACGACGCCGCCTACAAGGAAGGCCGCCTGGTCGGCAACAGCCGCACCGGACGCGCCATGGCCCGCGGCAGCAAGTTCGGCCGGGAGGCGGCGGAGCAGGCATGGAAGTCCGCCGAGGCCGACACGCTCGACAAGCTCCACGCCCACGGCGTGCGCACCCCCGCCCCCGTCCTCTTCTACGAAGGGGTGCTGCTGATGGAGCTGGTGGTCGACGCCCAGGGCCAGCCGGCGCCGCGCCTCATCGACACCGCGCTGACCGCGGAGGCCGCCGGCGCGCTCTACCGCGACCTGCGCTCCCAAGTCGTGAAGATGCTCGACGCCGACATCATCCACGGCGACCTGTCGCCCTACAACGTGCTCATGGGCGCCGCCGGCCCCACCATCATCGACTTCCCCCAGGTCGTCGCCGCCGCCCACAACAGCCTCTCCGAGTCCTTCTTCCAACGGGACCTCGAGAACCTGCGCGTCTTCTTCGCGGGGTTCGACAGCAGCCTGCAGTCCTGCGCCGGGGACGCCTGGGAGATCTGGAACGCCTACGTGCGCCGCGAGCTGTCGCCCGACTTCGTCCCGACGGGACGGGCCCCGCCTCCCGCGCGCCATCACGAGCGCCGCCAGCAGCAGCAGCGCCAGCCCCAGGCGGCGCGGCAGCCGCAGCAACAACAGCAGCGCCAACCCCAGGCGGCGCGGCAGCCGCAGCAACAGCCGCAGCGCCAAGCCCAGGCGGCGCGCCAGCCTCAGCAGCAACACCAACAGCAGCAGCGCCAGCCCCAGACTCAGCGGCAACAGCAACCACCGCAGCAGCGCCAGCCCCAGGCGGCGCGCCAGCCGCAGCAGCAACACCAACAGCAGCAGCGCCAGCCGCAGCGGCAACAGCAACCACCGCAGCAGCGCCAGCCCCAGGCGGCGCGGCAGCCGCAGCAGCAACACCAACAGCAGCAGCGCCAGCCCCAGCCTCAGCGGCAACAGCAACCACCGCAGCAGCGGCAGCCTCAGCAACCCCCGAAGCAGCCGCCGCACGGACCGCACGCGGGCAAGCAGGGACAGCGGCACGGGCCGCAGCGCCCGGGTGAGGGTGCGCCGCCGTCGCAGGACCGCAGGCCGCCGAGCCGCCCGCAGGGCCCCGTGGTCGAGCGCGTGTCCCGCCTGGCCGGACCCGCTGCGTCAAAGCCCCAGGGCCGGCCGAGTCCCTCCAACCCGCAGGCCGCGCCGCCGTCGCAGGGCCAGCCTTCGCCGCAGCAGCCCTCGCGGCCGGGCGGCGGGCCGCCACACGGGCACCGCCACCGCTGGCGCCGCTAGCGTGCAGGCACCTACTCGGCGGACTTCACCTCCGGCGCCGCGCCGCCCTTCTTCAGCCGGGCATGCATCCGCGCGATGAGGCCGTCGACGCCCTCCTTGGCGATGATGCGGTTGAACTGGGCGCGGTAGTTCTGCAAGACGCTCACGTCCTCGGTGATCACGTCGTAGACGCGCCAGGCGTTGCCCTCGGGCCGCAGGCGGTAGTCCACCGAGATCCGCGTCGGCCGGCCGGCCTTCTCCGCCAGAATCACCGTCTTGACGAGCACGTCCTCGCCCTTGTCCTCCTGGCCCAGGTACTCGGTGCGGTAGTTCAGGTTCCCGCGCAGCTGCGAGAGGTAGTTCTTCTCGATGATCGCCCGCAGCGCCGCCTGCACGTCCTTGCGCTGCTTGGCCGTCATCTTGGCCCAGTGGTCGACGAGCGCGCGCTGCGCCAGGAAGTCGATGTCGAACAGCCCGCGCAGCTCCCGGGAGATCTGCTCCGCGATCCGCTCGCGCTCCGCCTCGGTGTCTGCCTTCTGGGCGAGCAGCTCGCGCAGCTTGTCGTTGCCCCTGCGGATGGCCGCGACGGCGCTCTCCCCGGGAGCCGCCGCCGCCACCCCCGCCGACGCGGCGAGCGCCGCCGCCAGCGCCAGGCCGCACCACACGGCCTTCCTGCCTGGAAATCGCATGTCGTTCATTCCTCTTCGGCCCAACCCAACCCGCCCGGCGCCTGCCCGGTCGCCTGCTGCAGCGACATGACCTTCACGTTCCAGTCGAATGTCGCCTGGATGACCCGGGCCCGCATCACGAAGTATTGCAAGAGTGCGTCGGCGAGGTCCTTGGCCTCCACCAGACCCGCTGCCTCGGATTGCAGCACCGCGGCCAGCCAGGCCCTCGCCTGCCTCTGCCCCTCGCGGCCGGCCTTGATCTGGTCGCGGGCGTCGCGCGCCTCGGCCCAGGTCTTCTCGGCCTCGGCGGGCAGCCCCACGCGGGCCATCTCCATGGTC
Organism: Myxococcales bacterium; assembly: GCA_036504155.1. Taxonomy (GTDB): domain Bacteria; phylum Myxococcota; class Myxococcia; order Myxococcales; family UBA5297; genus JACRCT01. The sequence continues at coordinate 66,976 of DASXVQ010000138.1, read as the reverse complement.
GCCTGGGCCTTGGCCCGCTCGGCCCGGGCCTGGTCGATCTTCGGGCTGCGCAGGAAGGGCTCGGGCGCCCAGCGCACGACCACGCCCAAGAGCGCGCTGATCTTGTTGTAGGGGTCGTTCAAGAAGGCGTTGTGCGGGTGGTCGACCGAGGAGGACCCCGCCAGGGTCCCGGCGCCCACCAGGACGAGGTCGGGCCACCACTTGTCCCACTCCACGTCCACCAGCCTCGCGGCCGCGTCGGCGCCGGCCGCTGCCGCCCGCTGCTCCGGCCGGGCGAGCGCGGCCTCGCGCACCTTGCCGACGGGAGGCAGCTCGAAGGCCAGCGCCCGCAGCGGGGCGGGGTCGACGTCGGCGTCCCCGGTGCCCAGCACGTAGTGGACGCCGGCCAGGCCCAGCTCCTCCACCTTCTTGGCCTCCGAGCGGCGCGCGGCGATCTCCGCGCGCAGGGTCAGCACCCGGCGGCGGTCGGCCTCGGTGACGTCGCCCGACCCGGTGGCGAGCAGCTCCTCCTCGCGCGCGAGCTCGTCGTCGACGTACTTCTGGCCCTCGTCGAGCATCGCCTGCAGCTCGCGCCCCAGCTTGACGGCGAACCAGGCACGCGCCGCGTCCAGGGCCGCCCCGTGCGAGGCGACCTCCGCCAGAGCGTCTCCGGCCGCGGCGCCGGCGTCGGCGGCGCGCTTGCCGTCGGTGAGCTTGCCGAAGGTGTACAGCGGCATCGTCAGGTTGGCGTCCACCCGCCCGAAGATGCCGCTGAAGCCCAGGCCGGTCTGGTCGGGCTCGGTGGAGATGCACTCCTCTGCCGAGGGGAAGCAGGTGATGCGCTGGCTGGGCCCGCCGACCGCGGTGACCTCCAGCAACGGGCCCCACATCCACGCCACCTCGCGGGCCTTGGCGTGGGCCTGCTCGGCGCTGGCGCGGGCCACCCGGACCGAAGGCTGCTCGCGCGCCTGCTCGAGCAACGCCGGCAGATCGACGACCTGCTTGGGACCTTGGCTTGCGGCCGGCGCGGCGGCCAGGGCAACGGCGAGGAGCGCGGACGGGCAGCCCATGGGTGCCCTCATACACGCGTCGCCGGTCGAGGTCGTACGTCCGCGGCGCGCACTGCGGCGGGCCCGTCGCGCCGCCGACAGTCCCAGCGTCCGCGGGCGAGCAGTCGCGCCGGCGGGCTAGCTCCGGCCCGGGCTCACCGCAGCCAGTCCTGCGGCGAGGCGTCCCGCCGGTTGGCGTCGACCGCGCGCCAGACGCCGTCCTCCTTCTCCATCTCGGCCTCGATGCGGTGCGAGCCGACGAGCTCCTCGGTGCGCAGGTCCTCGACCTTGGTCGCCGGCTTGCGCGCGAGCAGCACCACGAACGAGACCTTGGCCTTGCCGTTCTCGACGGGCGCCGCGAACTGCACGTTGGCGGGCAGCGCCGTGACCACCTCGGAGCGCAGGAGGTAGCCCAGCAGGTAGCGCTTCAGCTCCCGCTTGTCGCCGCCCTCGCCCTGGTAGCGCTCGCTGACGTTCTCGAGGATGCCGTTGACGTCGCGCTCGGCGGCCTTCTCGGCCATGCGCGTGATGGCCGCGCGGATGAGCGCCTTGTCGTCGTCCGGCTTCTTGGGCCACAGGAGCCAGGCGGCCAGCAGCACTCCCGCGGCCGCGGTGGCGATCGCCGCGATGCGTCGTCGGTCCATGGTCCGCATCGTGGGCACGAAAAAGGGCCCCGCGGAAGACCGCGGGGCCCCGAGAATCTGGCTGGACGGGCGCAGAGGCCCGCCCCTCCCAACTCACTTCTTGACGGTGACGTCGACCGTGGCCGTCTTGTCGGCGGAGGTCACGGTGATCTTGGTCTTGCCCTTCTTGACGGCCTTGACGACGCCGGCGGCGTCGACGGTGGCGATCTTCTCGTCGGCGGAGGCGAAGGTGAAGGTCGCGGCGGCGAGGGCCTTGCCCTCGGCGTCCTTGCCCGCGGGCTTGAGAGTCGCGGTCTCGCCGACCTTGATCTCCACGGCCTTGTCGACCTCGACGGTGGCGACGACGGGGACGACCACGGTGACCTTGAAGTTGCTCTTCACGGTGCCGGCGGTGGCGACCACGTTGGTCTCGCCGGCGGCGACGGCGGTGACCTCGCCGTTGGCCACGGTGGCGACCTTGGCGTCCTCGACGTTCCAGCCCACGGTCTGCTTCATCTCGCGGCCCTTGCCGTCGAGCACCTTGGCGACGACGTTGATCTTGGCGCCCACGCCCTCGAGCTTGGCGTCCTTCGGGGCGAAGGCGATCGAGCCGGGGATGGAGACCTTCACCGCGCCGGTGGCCTTGATCTGCTCGAAGCTGGCGGTGATGACGGCGTCGCCGCTCTCCACCGCGCTGACCTGGCCCTTGGCGTCGACGGTCGCGACCTTGGGGTCGGAGCTGGCGTAGTTGATCTGGACGGCCTCGACGGTCTTCTTCTCCGCGTCCTTCGCCGTGGCGGCGAACGCCTTGATCTCGCCCTTCTTGGCGAGCTCGAGGCTCGCGGGGGCGATCTCGATGGAGGTGACCTTGGGGCCGCAGGCAGAGATGGCAAAAACCGCGGCAATACTCAGGAATCTCACGTTGCGCATGGACTTCTCCTAGATTGAAAGAGGGCGGCGAAACGCGTCGCTCGCGTGCGCGTGGCGCACGTGCGGGACTTATAGATCAACCGTGGAAAAGTGGTTACTCGCCGGTGACCACCAGCTCCTCGGCGTCGATGACCTCGGCCGGGCGCATGGAGTCGGCAGTGGCCTGGAGCCGCCCCTCGGAGAGCTGCCTGAGGTAGTCGCCGACCGCGGGGTTGCCCGCCACCAGGGCAGGGAACTCCTCGCGCGGGAGGATGGCCACCACGCTGCGGCGCACGGCGGTCACCGTGGCCGAGGCCACCCCGCCGGAGAGCAGCGAGATCTCGCCGAAGACGTCCCCGTCCTTGAGCAGGTTGAGCGAGACGGTCTCGCCGCCGGGGTCCCTCTTGGTGACCGACATCTCGCCGGCCATCACCAGGAACAGGCCCGGGGCGGGCTCCTCCTCGACCACCATCCGCTCGCCCGGGGGCACGGTGCGCGGGCGGAACTTCTCCAGGACGGCCGAGCGCTTCTCCGGCGGCAGGTTGTCGAACAGGCCGGCGGTCACCAGCATGTTCGAGGCCACGCGCTTCTCGGCGAACTGGGCGATGGCGTGCGGCACCTCGGGGAAGCGGCGGGCCACCGCCTCCAGGTCGCCTCCGGAGATCTCGAACAGCTCGGCCTCGCCCTCGGCGATCACCGTGGCGTGGCGCACCCCGCCGGTCAGCAGCGCCAGCTCGCCGAAGAGCGAGCCGCCGGGCAGCGTGGCCAGGAGCTTTCGCTCGCCGCGGACCAGGCGCTCGACGCGGGCGCGCCCGGCGACGATGACGAAGATGGACTCGCCCTTCTCGCCCTCGGTGACGATGGCCTCGCCGTGGGTGACCTCGCGCAGGCCCATGCGGCGCACCAGCTCCAGGAAGGCCTCGGGGTCGACGAAGGCGAACAGGGGCAGCGGCGGGCGCACGCCGGCGACCGCCAGGGCCCCGTCGTCGGCGCCGCCCAGGATCTCGTAGGCCTTCTCGAGCAGGTCCTGGCCGCGCAGGTGGGCGCACAGCTCGTCGGCGCTGACGCGGCCGGGCGGCTCGGGCGGCAGGGGCGGCGGCACCGCGGCGCGCTTGGTGGAGGCCGCGGCGCGGGCGTGGATGCGGCGCAGGACGCCCAGCAGCCGGGCGTCGTCGGAGCGCAGGGCGAGGCCCAGCTTGGCGGCCAGCGTGGCCGACAGCAGGTAGTCGCGCCGGGCCAGGTTCTCGGCGGTGGTGGAGAGCACGCTGAGGGCGCGCTCGGTCTCGCCCAGCCGCGCCAGGCACTGCGCCCCGAACATGCGGGCGCGGTGGTCGGAGGGGGTGCGGCGGACGACCTCGGAGAGGAGCGCCAGGGCCTCCTCGTCGCGGCCCGCCCGGAAGGCTTGCAGGGCCTCTTCACGCAGCGTCGCCATCCTCGATGCTCCTTGGGCGCCCCCGGGCAGCCTCGCTACTCGCCGCGGATGCTGCCGCCTCCGTTGAGCTCGTCGATCCGCTTCTGGGCCTTCTTGGCCCAGTCGTCGCCGGTGGGCACCATGTCGATGACGTCCTGGAAGCGCTTGCGCGCGGCGTCCGGGTCGCGCTCCTTGATGGCGTAGCCCTCGTTGTAGATCTCCTCGGCGTTGCGCTTGATGGCCGCCAGGCCGCTGGTGGCCTCCTTCGACGAGGGGTTGATCTTGAGCGCTTCCTTGTAGGCGCGGGCGGCGACCCCGTACTCCTGCCGGGTGGCGGCCGCGCGGCCCTTGAAGGCGAGCGACTGGGCGGTCTTGTCCTTCAGGCCGGTCTCGACCTTCGACTCGATGTCCATGTTCTCGAACAGCGACAGCGCGCGCAGCAGCACCGGGGCCGCCTGCTCGAAGCTGCCGCCGTGGAACTTGCTGACGCCGTCGTTGTAGGCCATCCCGAAGCCCGGGATGTTCTTCTTGAGCACCTTGATCTTGGCCTGCACCTTCGGGTCGTTGTTGGTCTCGGCGACCCGGTCGCACTGGCGCACGGCGCCCTCGAAGTCGCCGGACTCCATCTTGCGCACCACCGGGGAGATGGCCTCGTCGACCTGGGCTCGCTCCTTGGCCTTCCGGGCGGCGAGGGCGCGCTGGGCGGCGGAGGCGGCGGAGGCCTTGCGCCGGCCCTCGTCGCGTCTCCACTGGACCTCGCTGTCGGCGATCTCCCGCTTGATCATCTCCTGGTCGGTGAGCGGGCAGGCGGCGATGAGCGAGCGGGCGGTGTCGAAGTCGCCGTCGTTGGCGGCGGAGCGCACCTTCTCGAGGGCGGCCTTGCCCTTCTCCTCCTGCCACTTCTTGCTGAGGTCCTTGGCCTCCTCGCCCGCGTCGGTGTCGGTGTCGATCTCCTTGGCCTTGTCCATGGCCTTGTCGAAGTCGCCGCGGGCGGCGGCGCCCTTGGCTTCCTTGAGGGCCTTGGCCGCCTCCTGGTTGCGCTCGATGGTGCCGATCAGCCGCTCCATCTCGCTGGTCTTCTTGGCGGAGAGCGCGTCCTTGGCCCGCTCGAGCGCCTTGTCGTACTTGCGCTCGCCGAAGAACTTGCGCGCGTCCTTGCGGGCCTCGTCGTAGTCGGCGTCGCGGTTGACGGCGGCCTTGGGGTCCTCCTTGGGCGCCACCGGCTGCGGCTTGGGCGTCAGGACGACGAAGAACAGCAGCAGCACCAGCACCCCGGCGCCGCCCATGATGGCCAGGCGCGCCTGCTTGGGCAGAGCGTTGAAGCGCGCGAACAGGTCGGGCGCCGCCCGCGGAGGCCGGTGCCGCTCGGGGACGACGTCCATCACCCCGGTGTCGTCCTTGCGCTTGACGATGGCCAGCGGCTCGTCGTCGGACAGGCCCTCGGCGTCGTTGCCGACCTCGATGCGCGGCCGGGGCTTGAGGCTGTGGCGGCGTCCCGGCGGGGCCTGCGGCTCCTCCTCGGGCTCGGGCTCTTCCTGTTCCTCCGGCTCGGGCTCGGGCTCGGGCTCCTCGGCGGCGACGCGCTCGTCCTCGTCCCTCTTGAGCTGGTCGATGACCTTGAGGACCGTGTCGCCCAGCGCCACCTGGTCGCCGTGGCCCGCGGCGATCTCGACCTCGCGCTTGCCGTTGACCTTGGTGCCGTTGCCGCTGCCCAGGTCGCGGACGACGAGGCCCTCGGCGGCGACGGTGAGCTCCAGGTGCCGGCGCGAGACGGAGGTGTCGGTGAGCTTGAGGTCGCAGCCGTCGCCGCGGCCGACGATCATCCGGCCGCCGCGGATGGGCAGGCGGATGCCCTTGTCGGGTCCGGCGAGGACCTCCACGGCGTAGGGCGGGCCGGCGCCGGTGGACTCGTCGACGTCGTCGCCGCGGGACGGGCGCCGGTCGGGCACGGCGCTGATGCGGGTGGCGTTGGCGTCCTCGGGCCCGGAGGCCGGCAGGTCGTCCCAGTCGCCGGCGGCTCCGCCGCTCTTGCGGGAGGGCTGGGAGGCGGCGCGGCGGATGGAGGTGGGCTTCTTGGGAGCGGAGGGCGCCGGCTCGGACTGGGCGTCGAGGGCCTCGTCGACGATGATCGACGGCTGGCCGGTGAGCTTGCGCGAGCCCTTGTTGAGGTCCGGGTCGGTGTGGTCGCTCACCGGGCTCTTGCGAGAGCCCCGCGGCTCCTCGGCCACGAAAGGCGAAGGCTCGACCCGGGTCCGGTCCGGAAGCGCCGGCCCATCAGCCTTCTCCTCGCCTTTCGGACGGGGATTGCTGTGGCTCGTCTTCGGCATGAACCTCGCTCAAACCCCTCTCAAACCTTCGAAAACGCTCGGCTGTCGATGGTAGCAGGGGGCGCTCCGGACCGGCAATGACGCGGCACGGGTCGCCCGCGTCGGTGCGGACGGCAAACCACCTGCGCCGAGCAGCGACCGCTGCGCGTCGGACGAGGCGAAGTCGGTGGAGCGCGTGGCCCGTCAGGCCTGGGTGTGCGGCCGCGTCCGGGAAGAGCCCCGCAAATCCCGGGACTTGGAGACGACGATGTAGGCGGCCAGGCCGAGGATGATCATGACCAGGACGAGGAGGACGCCGCGCAGGGTCCAGACGGAGTCGGCGGACATGCGCATGCCGAGCATGTCGACGTCGCCGGGGCCGTTGTCGAGGGCGCGGGGCGGAGCGACCGGGATGGCGATGACGCTGACGTTGGCGGTCTTGAGATCCTGGATGGTGCGCGCGACCAGCGCCTGGACCTGCTCCTCGGCGATGGGGGGCGGCGGCCGCTTCTTGTCGGCGGAGAGCTCGGCCCGGTACTTGATGAGCACGGCGGCGCTGGGCTCGGGGCGGGCGGTGCGGTCGGCGAGGTCGTCGGACTGGGGGATGTTGACGTGGACCCGGGCGTCGAGGACGCCGTCGATGGAGGAGAGGGTGCGGGCCAGCTCCCCGGCTAGCGCCTGCAGATACATCGCGCGCTCCTCGGTGGCGGTGGGGATGAGGCTGCCGCGGTTGAAGATCTCCAGGCCCGGGTTCTTGGGGCGCGGCAGCTCGTTCTCCTTGAGCAGGAACATCGCGTTGGCCATGTGGGCCTTGGGGACGGCGATCTTCCAGGTCACCTCGCGCCCGCCCTCTTCCTTCTCCTTGTGGGCGGTGATGTGGTTGCGCTCGAGCAGGACGACGATGTCGTTGGCCTCGCTCTCGTTGAGGTTGTGCTCAATCTCGGACTGGCAGCCGGCCAGCAGCAAGGCGCTCAGGGCGGCGAACACGAGGTTCTTCAAGGGACTGGGCCTCGGGCAGGGACGGCGTTGGACGGCCCACCTTAGCAAAAAGCCGCGCCGGGAAGGAATTGCGGGCAAGGCACGGGGTTCGTCGTCGGACGTGGTCGTCGACGTAGTCGTGGTCGTCGACGTAGTCGTCGACGTAGTCGTGGACGTTGACGTTGACGTGGTCGTTGACGGCGACGGCATCGGCGACGTGGTCGAACGAACTCCTCGGAGTCGGGATTGTCCTCGTGGACGCCTTGCTCGACTGCCGGCCGTGCGAGCTCCCTCCGACCACGTCGCCGTCGCCGTCGCCGTCAACGTCGCCGTCCACGTCAACGTCAACGACCACGTCAACGTCAACGTCCACGCCGCTCTGGCGCTTGGCATTCGGCCCGAGGCGGCATTAGGGTATTGGCCTCGCGCGTGGATCGAGTCATCGACTACGACGCCTGATTGCTGGACCGACATAGCAGCCCCCGCACGGATCCCCTCCAAGGGACCGGGACGTGGTGAAAGTTGGGACAAGCCCTGGTGGCTTGGCGCCCGGCTCCCCGTGCGGCGAGCCGGTTTTTTTGCGCCTGGAGTCGCCATGCAGCCGCCCAAGGTCACCATCCACACGCTGCGGAAGATGAAGCAGGCGCACGAGAAGATCGGCGTGCTGACCGCCTACGACGCGGCCTTCGCGCGCATCTTCGACGAGGCCGGGGTCGACGTGCTGCTGGTCGGCGACTCGCTGGGCATGGTGATCCAAGGCGAGAAGTCGACGCTGCCGGTCACCATGGACCAGATGGTCTACCACTGCCGCGCCGTCTCCCGGGCCGTGCACCGCGCCCACGTCGTGGGCGACATGCCCTTCATGAGCTACCAGGCCAGCGTCGAGGACGCCGTGCGCAACGCCGGCCGCCTGGTCGCCGAGGGCGGGGCAGAGTCGGTCAAGCTGGAGGGCGGCGTGGAGTTCGCCCAGACCGTCGAGCGCATCGTGCGCGCCGGCATCCCGGTGATGGGCCACATCGGGCTCACCCCGCAGTCGGTGCACAAGATGGGCGGCTACCTCGTGCAGGGCCGCGACGCCGAGAAGGCGCAGAAGCTGCTCGCCGACGCCCTGGCCCTGGAGCGCGCCGGCGCCTCCTCGCTGGTGCTCGAAGGCATCCCCATGGAACTGGCCCAGCAGATCACCTCGCGGCTGACCATCCCCACCATCGGCATCGGAGCCGGAGCGCACACCGACGGCCAGGTGCTGGTCTGCTACGACATGCTGGGCATGAACCCCGACTTCGCGCCCAAGTTCCTCAAGCGCTACGCGGAGCTGTTCCAGACCATCACCGGCGCGGCCCGCGAGTACCTCACCGAGGTGAAGGCCAGCCAGTTCCCGGCCGACGCGCACTCGTTCCACTCGTCCACCGTCCGGCTCGTCCCGGAGCCGGCCGCCGAGGGCGAGGAAGGCCCCAAGGGCCCGCTCTACGGCGGCTCCATCCAGTAGCGGCCGCCTTCTTCAACGCCAAGAAGGCCAAGGGCGCCAAGGCTCTTCTTGGCGCCCTCGCGGTGACGCGGGCGGCCATTCTTCAAGCGGCCCACGCGCTCGAATTCGATCCCCGAGGCGACTCGGCTCTTGTCCATGCAGTCCATGCAGTCCATCCAGTCCATGGACTGAATGGACCGAAGCCCCGGCCTGCGCCATGCCGATGTACTTGCCTTCGCACCTGCCCAGTTCGGCAGGGGTTCGCGGTGTGACCATTCCTGGGACGCCCCACCAAAACCTTGGCGTCCTCGAGGTCGTGGACGGCCGTGTCCGGCCTCACTACTCTTGCTTCCTCCCTCTCCCGAGGTGCCGAAATGATCGACGTCCTGCGCACCGTCTCCGAGGTCCGCGAGCGCGTTCGCGCGCTGCACGCGAAGGGCAAGCGCCTGGCGCTGGTGCCGACCATGGGCTTCCTGCACGAGGGCCACCTGTCCCTGATGCGCGAGGGGGCGCACCGCGCCGACGTGTGCGCGGCGTCGATCTTCGTCAACCCCACCCAGTTCGGGCCCGCCGAGGATCTCTCGCGCTACCCGCGGGACGAAGCCGGCGACCTCGCCAAGTGCCAGTCGGCCGGAGTGTCCTTCGTCTGGGCGCCGGAGACGCGCGAGGTCTACCCCGACGGCGCGCAGACCTTCGTCGAGGTCGAGGGCCTGCAGAAGCGCTGGTGCGGCGAGAAGCGGCCGGGCCACTTCCGCGGCGTGGCCACCGTCGTCGCCAAGCTCTTCACCGTCTTCGAGCCCGACGTGGCGCTCTTCGGCGAGAAGGACTTCCAGCAGCTGGCGGTCATCCGCCGCATGGCGCGCGACCTGCTCATGCCGGTCGAGGTGGTGGGCCTGCCCATCGTGCGCGAGCCCGACGGCCTGGCGATGAGCTCGCGCAACGTCTACCTGTCCAAGGACGAGCGCGCCCGCGCGCTGGGGCTTTCCCGGGCGCTCAAGGCCGCCGCACACCTGCGGGCCAACGGCGAGCAGAGCGGGACCCGCCTCGTCGAGACGGCGCTGGTGGAGCTGGAGAGCGTCGGGGCGCGTGTGGACTACGTCGCCGTCGTGGACCCCGACACGCTCGAGCCGATCGAGCAGGTCACCGGCCAGGCGCGGATGCTCGTCGCCGCCTATCTCGGCAAGACGCGGCTCATCGACAACCTGGCGCTGTAGCTGCCTCGAGCTGCCTCGACCTCATGGCTGTGGCGTCGGTCGCCTGCCGGCGATCTTCGTGGCGGCGCGTGTGCCTGACTCGGCCTCTTTGGGGCGCGGCGCGGCGGCGGATTCATCCCTCGTCGCGAGCGGTTGCGCCGTTCTCGCCCGCCGCGCGGGTCAGGACCTGCGCTCGCCGGGTGCTGCGGCCGTCCGAAAGCAGCTCGGCGACGCGGAACCGCTCCACGCGCCTCGTCTTGGGGTCCAGCTGCATGGCCTCGAAGCGGAAGGTCCGCCTCCGGCCGGAGGCGGAGGTGAGGACGAGGTCGGTGACCACGAAGCGGTCGACGTTCTGGTAGGTGCCCCACTCGAGGGTGCCGTCGCGCAGCACCAGGACGAACCGGCCTCGCGTGGCCCGGGCGCCGGGGATGGCGCGCCCGTTCAGCGCGAGCGTGCGGATCTCGGACTTCGGCGTCCCGCGGTAGCTGCCGCGCACGCCCAGGACGTTCCAGCCCTCGACCCAGCCGTTCCCGCTCTGGCGCTGTCCGGCCGCCAGGTCCCATTCCCGGAACGGCCGGCCGACTCCCTCGGGTGTCCAGCGCCAGGCTTGCTCGTCGTGCATCGCGCGCCTCCGATGCACCGGAGTGCACCCGAGCCCTTGAAACGGCTCGCGGCGCCCGGGGATCTGCCGGGCGCCGCACCATGGACGGCGTGCTCGACCTGCGCATTCCGAAGACGTGGCTGCTGGGCCTGAGCAGCCCAGCCTGGGGCGGCGAGAAGACCAGGCGCACCGCCGGGGCCATCCGCGCCATCCTCCTCCAGCACGGCGTGACGACCCTGTTCCCGCTGACCGCTCAGAACTGACCCGACACGCCGATCCCGGCGCCGCTGGGCAGGTACATCGGCGTGACGGAGACGGAGCCCGGCTCGTCGGCGACCAGGGTGTACTTGCCCACCGCGCCGGCGATGAGCATCGCCGCCCCGACGCCCTGGACGATGCCGACGGCGGCGAAGACTCCGCCCGAGAAGGCCTTCCAGCCGTCGCCGCAGAAGAAGGTGCTGCTGCACGGCCTGTTCACCTGGTTCACTGCCGTGATGAACGGCCCCACGATCGGCACGAACATCTCCTTCGATTCCGAGTTGGCGGCGGAGAAGGCGCCGATGGCGTAGGGGATGGCGAAGGTGAGCGAACCCGCGACGAGCAGCCCGATCCGCGGCTTCCTCTCCGCGTGGTAGCCGAAGGGGATGGGGTCGCCGTCCTGCCAGTGGCTGATCGTCTGCTTCAGCTCGCGGGCGTCCTGCTGAGAAAAGGGAACCGGCGCCAGGCGGAGGCCGTCCTGGGCGCGGGCGCTGCCGGGCGCGGCGAGCATCGAGGCGGCGACGAGGGCGGCGGCGAGCGAGAAGAGCGAGCGGGTCATGGCGTTCCTCCGTGTGCGGCGGCGTTGGTTCGCGCGGAGTAATTGCAGCCGCGGGGCCAGCCGGACGAGCTGCCGCAACCCTTCGATTTCCCATGGAATTGAGCCGCAAGCAGGGCGAGCGGACCGCTCGACGTCGAGCGAGCCGCGGCACAGTGCGCAGCCCTCGGCACACGCCCGGCCCGGCCTCAGAACCTCGCCACGAGCCGCAGGCCGGCTCGGGCGAAGAGCGGCGCGCCTCTCCGTGTGCAGCGGCGAGGGTCCATGCGCCCAGAGTTGAGGATGCGGGGCCAACGCCTCTGTGCCGGCCTGCGCACGCCGGTCCTGGCGCGGCGCACCTCGGTCGTCTCGGCGCCAGCGGCTCGTCATGGGTTCGCCGGCAGAGTCCGCTACGGCGCGCAGGTGCGGTTGGTGCCGCGCTTGACGCAACGCAGGCCCGCGCAATCACGGGCGCTTGACCGAGGCCGGCCGCGCTTTGATCGCTTGGGGTCCGCGGGGCACCGAAGAAGGCAAAACGCGACCCCCAACCCCGGAGACCCCATGCGCCGCGCACTGCTCGCCCTCGGCTTCGCCCTCCTCCTCCCCGCCTGCAACTTCGTCTCGGGCAGCGGCAAGCTCGCCACCGAATCCAAGGAGGTGACCGCGTTCTCGAAGGTCTCGGTCGCGGACGCCATCCACGCGGTCATCTCCACCGGCCCCACCTCGATCCGGGTGACCACGGACGACAACGTGATCGACTACGTGGACGTCGCGGTGCAGGAGGGCGTGCTCAAGATCGGCGTGCGCGACTCGGCGTGGATCGTGGCTTCGAAGGGCATCGAGGTGCGCATCTCCACGCCCGAGCTGACCGCCATCGACGCCAGCGGCGCCTCGCGCGTCGAGGCCCAGCCGCCCGCGGGCGAGCGCTTCGAGGCCGCCGCCAGCGGGGCCAGCCAGGTCGAAATCTCGGGGCTCGACAGCGCGACCCTCGTCGCCAAAGGCAGCGGGGCGAGCACCTTCACCTTCACCGGCGCCATCGACTCGCTCGACCTCGTGCTCTCCGGCGCCTCGAGCGGATGCCTGTCGAAGCTCGAGAGCGCCAAGGCGAGCGTGAACCTCTCCGGCGCTTCCTCGGCGCAGATCGTCGCGTCCGGCTCCGTCAGTGGCGCCCTCTCCGGGGCCTCGAACCTGGAAGTCGCGGGCGCGCCGCAAAAGCGCACCCTCGACATCTCCGGCGAGTCGAACGTGGAGTACCGCTAGGCCCAAACCGCGACCGAAACCGCGGCACAGGCTTGCGTTGACGTTGACGTGGCCGTTGACGTTGACGTGAACGTGAACGGCGACGGCGACGGCGACGGCGACGTGGTCGCTCTCATCCAGACATGAGAGTGCGGTTCTCCAGCAGGTGCCGCCGGAGGTGCTCGCTGCGGGCGATGGCCAGCGCCCTCTCGATGATGCGCAGCGGAAGCCAGCCCTTGGCCACCCCGTTGAACACGTGGACGCTGAAGGCGTCCAGGCTGCGCGCGCTGGAGTCCTCGCAGGCGCTCACCAGCCCCGTGTCCGCCCTCAAGTGTCGCAGCCCGTCGAGCAGCTTGCCCAGCCGCACCTCGTGGCTCGCCCACTCCTCGCTCGCGGCCTCCAGCGTCTTGAGCGAGGCCAGCTTCGCCCGCAGCGCCTCGTTCAGCTCGCGCAGCTCGACCTCCACCAAATCGGTGGCCCGGCGCAGCGCGGCGCCGAACCCGGCGGCCTCGCCCGCCTTCGACGCCCACGGCTCGAGGGCCGCGCACACCTTCGCCCCGGCGCCCTGCTCGAGCAGCCAGACGAGGTAGCCGCCCGCGACGTGGAGGATCTTCTGCGTCACCTCGGCCCCGAAGTCGGCCGGCGGCGCGGGCCCGTCGCCGGAGAGCTCCAGCCGGCGCAGGCGGAAGACGGCCAGCACCTCGGGGTCCCCCAGCAGCGCGTCCAGCGCCGCCGCCAGCGACTGCAGCAGGACCTCGTCCGCCGCCGCACCGGCCTTCAGGCACGCCCCGAGCGCGGCGACCGCGCGGTCGTGCACCGCGTGCGGCGCCAGCTCCTTCGGCAGCTCGCGGGTGCGCTCGAGCAGCCGCAGCGCCCGCGCCGGATCCCGCGTCGCCAGGCGAGGGAAGGCCTCCAGCGACAGCTCGGCCAGCGCGTCGGGCAGCGCCTCGGCCGCCAGGCGCGCGCGGCGGCAACCCTCGCCCGCGTCCTGGCCCGCCCACGCCGGCGAATAGAGCGCCTCCAGCTCCGCGGCCGCTCCGGCGAAGTCCGACACCTGCACGCGCGCCCGCGCCGCCGAGGCCGCCACCGCCGCCCGCGCCCGCAGGAGCGCCACGCTGCGTTCGCCGTCCAGGGCGTCCAGGGCCTTGCCCGCCTCGATCGCCCGGCCCTGCCGCGCTTCCTCCAGCGCCCGGCCGACGGCGCCCGACGCCGCGAGCCCCAGCCGCAACGCCAGACCTTCGACATGGGCCACGGCAGGTCCGGAGAGCTGCGAGCGATCGCCCAGGCCTTCGATGGCCGCGCGCGCCTGCGCCTCCCGCCCTGCCGCCAGCTCCGCGGTCGCGAGCAGCGCGTGCGCCGCCGGCGCGAACGCCGGCGCCTTCGCCGCCGCGCGCGCCAGCTCGCCCATCCGTTCCGGCAGCGGGCCGTCCTCGCAGCAGGAGCGGGCGAGCCCGAGGACGAACCAGGCGGCCGGATCGTCGGCGTCGCGCAGATGATCGTTGAGGCTCTGGGTGGCGGCGGCGAAGTTGCCGCAGGCCAGCCGCTGCGCCGCCGAGGCGATGGGCATCGGCACCGCCGCCTGGTCGCGCAGCCCGACGCCGGCGCCCACCGCACGCTCCATCGCCGCGCTCACCCCCAGCTCGGGCTCCTTGCGCAGCAGGCTCGCGACGACGCGGGAGCGCGCCTCGGACAGCAGGCCCAAGGGTCCGTCGTCCCTGAGGATCCTCAGCGCGTCCTCGGCCCGGCCCGCCGCCAGCGCCTTGGCCCCCAGCCGGTGGCTGCGCTCCATCGCCAGCCGCGTCGCCGCCGCCCCGCCCACCCGCCCCGCGGCCTGCCGGAACGCCGCGTCGGCCTCGACCAGCCGCCCGCGGGCCGCCTCGGCGGCTCCCAGCACCTCCAGGTCACTGGCTCCACCGGCCCGCGGCAGCTTCAGGCGCTCCGCCGCCCGCCGCGCCTCTCCGCGGGAGAGCTCCTCGCGCGCGAGCAGGTTGCGCGCCGCCCCGCCCGCGTCCGACTCCTCCCGCGAGAGATCGTCGATCGCCGCCGGCCGGGCTGCTCGCTCGAGCAGCGCCAGCCCCAGCCGCGCGCCGGAGTGCCCGGGCGCCAGGCGCAGCAGCTCCGCGTACGCCGACCGCGCCTCGGGTACCCGGCCCAGCGCCTGGGCGAGCCGCGCCCGGGCATAGAGTCCGCGCCCCTCGCGGCCCGGCGCCAGGCGCGTCGCCACCGCCGCAAGGCCCAGCCGATCCTGGCCGAGGAAGGCGTGCCCCAGGAGCGACAGCGCCGCCGCCCGGGTCCCGCCGTCCAGCGCCGCGCGCAGGAGCGGCGCGGCCGCCGGCTTCTCCAGCGCGAGCAGCGCCGCTCCCCGCAGCAGCGCCCCGCTCGCCCCGCCGGCCTTCGCGCCGTGCGTCGCCGCGGCCTCCAGCCGGTCCTCGTGGAGCGCGATGCGCGCCAGGTCGAAGTGCGCCAGCCGCCGCGCCCAGCCGAGGGTGCTCCCCTGGAGGTAGCGCTCGTGCTGCCCGTAGGAGAGCTCCCGCTGCCCGCGCAGGAGCGCGATGTGCCCCGCCAGCGCCAGGCCCTCGCGGTCCGCCCCGTAGATCTCGAGCGCGTGCGAGGCCGCCTCCAGCCGCGCCCGGGCCTCGCCGGGCACGCGCTCGGCGCGCCGCACCAGCATCCGCGTGTAGCGCAGCGCCGCCAGCGGCGGATGGCGGCCGAAGCCCCAGCGGCCCAGGGCCAGCCCCAGCCGCTCCTGCCCCATCCCGAAGAGCCGCAGGCCCACCGCGGCCGGCTGCACCAGCAGCGCCGAGAGCAGGAAGGCGAGCGCCAACCCCAGCGCCCACAGGACCGGGTCGCGAAGCTCCTCGTACCAGGCCTGCAGCCACACCTCGCGCGCGTTCTCCGGGCGGATCCCCTCGGCCTCCAGCCGCGACAGGCGGGCGCGGATCTGCGAGACGGGAACCCCGGCCGCCTCCAGCCGGTCCTGCGGGCCGTGGCGGGTGTTGGGCGGCAGGAAGCCGACCCGGGTGCCGAGGGTGGCCAATATCCACCCCGAGTCCAGCGCGACCGGCTCGCCGGCCCGGGCGACGCCGAGGGGCACCGGCGCGTACTCCACCCCCGGCCCGGCGCGCGCCACGCCGCGCTCGAACATCGACTCCAGCACCTGGGCCTCGAACTGCGCGCGCAGCCCGTCCGCCTCGCCGGCCGCGGCCCCCAGCCGCTGGGCGAGCGAGACCGCCTCGAGCGCCCCGGCGAAGTCCCTCCCGCGCGCGCGCGCCCTCGCCGCGGAGAGCGCCAGGCGGGGCAGCGCCGCCGTCGCCGGGCCGGGGGGGTGGCCCAGCGCCACGGCGGCCCGGGCCTTCTCGAGCGCTCGCTCGGCGTCGCCCTCCAGGTCCGCCTCCTCGGAGAGCTCCCAGAGGAGCCGGGCCTGCTGGGCGCGCGCGCGCTCGTAGCGCATGCGCACCTCGCCGGCGACCCGCGCCGCCGGCACCCCGAGCTCGAACGCCAGCGCCGGGTCGAGGTCGGGCAGCGCCGCCGAGAGCAGCGGGTAGGCGAAGAAGGCCTCTTCACCCGCCGGGACGGCCAGCCGGGCCGCGGCCACCGCCGCCGCGGTCCGCGGCATCCGCGCCAGCGCGGCGGCGAGCGGGGCGGCCTGGTCCTCGCGGGAGCGCAGCAGGGCCCCCAGCAGCGCGCCGGCCGACTCCTCGTCCGCGTAGTTGGCCAGCGCCGCCGCCACCGCCTCGATGGCCGCGCGCCGGCGCCTCTCGATCGCCTCGCTGGCGTCGGGCCCGAAGCGCTCCTCGGCGGCCACGCGGTCGCGCAGGAGCGGCCGCTGGGCCTGGGCGAGATAGGCGTCCTTGGGCAGCCGGCGGTCGCGCTCGATGGCCACCACCTGCGCGTCGTACAGGCCCTGCCCGGCGAGCCGCTGCGGCAGGGCGAGCACCGGGGCGGCGCGCTCGGGCAGGCCGACGAGCGCCGAGAGCGGGCTGTCGGGATCGTCCAGCGCCGGCAGGGCGGAGAGCAGGAAGCGCCGGGCGGTGGGCCAGGTGCGGCCCAGGGCGTCGCGGGCCAGCTCCTGGTCCTTGGAGGGGCGCGCCGCGAGCAGCACCAGCGTGCGCCCGGTGCGGGGCGTGAACTGGGTGGCGAAGTATTCGAGCTCGCCCTCGGGCACGCGGTCCGGCGAGGCCAGCACCTGGCCGGCCAGTTGGTCCGCGGCCTCGGCGGTGGCCCGCCAGCGGTGCTTGGCCCGGGCCTCGAAGAGCGGCGGCTCGCGGCAGGCGTCCAGGGCCGTGGGCCAGGGCAGCGCCACCACCTGCCCCGAGCGCAGGTGCCCCGCCTTGAGCGTCTGCGCCTCGACCCCCGGGCAGCGCAGGTGGACCCGGACCTCGCCCAGGAAGAACGGCGGCTGGGTCGAGTTGCGCAGCTCCAGCCGGGGCGCGCCGACGGACGCCCGCTCCACCGCGGCCGTCACCCCCACCTCGTTTTCCATCGTCGGCGAGAGCTGCGTCGTGCCGACCGCGAGGCTGAAGGCGGGCGGCTCCTCGGCGGGGGCCAGGCTGCCCGGCAGCCGGCCGTCCCGGGGCGCGTCGGCGTCGAGCGCCCGCGGCTGCGTCTGCGCCCTCTGCGGGTCGAGCCTGGCGAAGTCCGGGACCTTGAAGTCCGGGGGAGGGTTCGGCGCGGGGAAGGGGCTCGGGCGGAGGCCCGACGAGCCGCCCCCCAGCTTCGCGAGCACCAGGACCGCCAGGAGCACGAAGGTGCCCCATCTCCACCCGCCGCCAGCGCTGTTCGTCGGTTCGGCCATCGCTCGGCTCGGAATCTTACCGCCTGGGCCTCGGGCCGTTCAGGGCCAGCGGCATTCGTGCTTGAATGCCCGCCCATGTACGACCACCGCCGACTCCTTCGGTTCCTGCTGCTCTGCCTGGCGCTCTTGCCGGCCCTGCGCTGCGTCGCTCCCGACTCGAGCCTGCCGTACCTGTGCGACGACTCCGACGGCGGCGGGTGCCCGGAGGGCTCGGTCTGCGCCCTGGCGGCCGACGACAAGATGCGCTGCCTCAAGCGCGGCTTCGACGCCGCGGCGCCGCCCTCCGACGCCGGCGCGCTCGACGCCGGCGCGCTCGACGCCACGGCCGCCTACGGCGACGCCGGCCCCGGGGAGGACGCCGCGGTGGAGGGGCTGGACGCCGCCGGCCCCGGCAAGGACGCGGCGGTCGGGTCCGACGCCGGTGCGGTCGACGGCGGCTGCGGCCGGGGCGGCTCGAAGTGCTGCGGGCAGGAGCCCTTCTGCGAGGCCGGCACGGTGTGCTCGTTCCAGCTGTGCGAGACCTGCGGCGCCAACGGCCAGCCGTGCTGCGCCGGGGACGCCTGCGAAGGCCGCAACACCTGCCTGAGGGGCACCTGCAGCTCGTGCGGAGGCCCGTCCGCGCCGTGCTGCGGCACCGGCGCCCCCTGCGACCCGGGCGCCACCTGCGCCGGCGAGAAGTGCGTGACGTGCGGGACGCAGGGCGCGCCCTGCTGCCCGGGCGGGACCTGCACCCCGGCGGGGCTCGCCTGTGGCGCGTTGGGCGGGTGCGAGGCCTGCGGCAAGGCCGGCCAGCCCTGCTGCGCCCCGGCGGACGCAGGGACCGCCGCCCGCTGCGACCAGCCCCTGCGGTGCCTGCGGGGGACCTGCACCGCCTGCGGCGTGGCCGGCGGGAGCGCGTGCGGCCCGGGGTTCGACCACTTCTGCGACGAAGGCCTGGAGCTCAACGCCGGCGGCGTCTGCGTCCCCTGCGGCGAGGTGGGCCAGCCCTGTTGCCGCGGAGGGGCGTGCACCACGGCCAACGCCTGCTGCGACGCTCCCGCCACCGCCTCGGGGGCGCGGCTGTGCGTCGCGTCCATGACGCCGTGCCCGGTCTTCGGCGGGCTGTGCGCCGCCGGCTTCTGCGGGGCCTGCGCAATCCCGCCCAACTACGACTGCTGCGCGTTCACGCCCGACGGCGGCACCCCGATGGACTTCTGCAACGGCGAGAAGGGCTGCAGCCGCGGCCCCGAAGCCGGCGGCTACCCCAAGTGCCTCTCGTGCGGCCACGCCGGCCAGCCGTGCTGCACGGGCGGCGCGTGCACCGACCCCTTCACCCAGTGCGACAACGGCTCCTGCGCCGCCTGCGGCCAGCCGACGCTGGCGCCCGCGGGGAAGGAGAACATCTGCTGCCGCGGCACCGGGTGCAGCTCCGGCTGTTGCACCGGGTCGAAGTGCGTCCCTAGCGGGGAGTCGTGCGAGCCCTTCGGGTTCTGCACCGCGAGCGGCCTGTGCACGACCTGCGGCGGCCCGGTCGACGCCTGCTGCGGCGGCGAGGGCTCCCGCTTCTGCCTGGGGGCGGAGCAGCGCTGCAGCACGCTGGTCGACCCCGGCGGCACCTGCCAGTGAGCCCCGGATGTTGACCGGCCCCGGCGCGGCCGTATCCTCGGGCCTTCACTGAAGGAAGCCCCGAGGATGGCCCGTTCGCCCGACAGCCTGCCGCCTCCCCCCGTGTCGGATTCGCCGGCGCTGGCCGACGACGGCGTCGACCCGACCTCGGTGCGCGACCCGCTGCTGGGGATGCAGCTGGGCGAGTACCGGATCACCCGGCGGCTGGGCGAGGGCGGGATGGGCGTGGTCTACGCCGGCCTGCAGCCCGTCATCCAGAAGCCGGTGGCCATCAAGATCCTGCAGACCGAGGCGCTGGGGCAGTCGGGCGAGGCCGACAGGCTCATCGACGAGGCGCGGGCGGCCAACGCCGTGCGCCACCGCGGCATCGTCGACGTCTTCGCCTTTGGCAAGATGCCCGACGGCCGGCCCTACATCGTCATGGACCTGCTCGAGGGCGAGCCGCTGGACGCGGTCATCGAGCGCGAGGCGCCGCTGACCATCGACCGGGTGCTCTCCATCCTGGACGACGTCCTGGACACCCTGGCGGCGGCGCACACCGCGGGGGTCATCCACCGCGACCTCAAGCCCGCCAACATGTTCCTGGTCCGCCAGGCGCACGGCGAGGCGTACGTGCGCATCCTGGACTTCGGGCTGGCCAAGCGCTCGACGGGCGCGCGCACCTCGCGGGTCTCGATGGTCGCCGGCACGCCGCACTACATGGCGCCCGAGCAGGCGCTCGGCGAGGTGGTGGGGCCCCGGGCGGACCTGTACTCGGTGGGCTGCATCGCCTACGAGATGCTGACCGGCCGGCTGCCGTTCGACACCGAGGACCCGGTCGAGCAGATCGCCAAGCGGCTGAGCTCGGTGCCCGAGCGCGCCTCGCAGGTGGCCCGGGTGCCGGCGGAGCTCGACGAGATCGTGATGCGGCTGCTGGAGCGCGAGCCGGCGGCCCGGCCCGCGTCGGCCGCCGTCGTGCGCCAGCAGGTCTCCAAGTACCGGCGCATCCTGCAGAGCGAGTCGACGGTGATGGGGCCGCGGCCCGTTGGCGAACCCGAGCCCGAGCCCGACCCCGACGAGCCGACCTCGCGGAGCCTGGCGCCCTCCACGCCCACCCCCGTGCCCGAGGCCCATCGGATCACGGCGCGCACCGCGAAGCCGCGCTCGACCCTGGCCATCGGCCTCGCGGTGGCCGGCGCGGTGGCGCTGCTGGGGATGGCGGTGGCGGTCGTGGTGGTGCCGCGCGAGCCCAAGAGCGCGGAGCACCTCCAGATTCCGGACCCGCCCGAGGCCGTGGCCGACGAGCCCGAGGTGCGCGAGCCCGAGCCTGCGCAGCCGTCCAAGCTCGCCGAGCCCGAGCCGCCGCCGCCGGACGAGCCCCGGCGGCCCGCTCCCGAGCCGGCGCCGACCGCGCCCGAGCCGCAGCCCAAGGCCGCCGCGCCCAAGGCCAGGCCCGAGGCCCCGCGCGCGGCCCGGCCGGCGCCGCCCGCGAGCCCCCTCGAGGCGAAGCGCAAGGAAGTGGCTCGGCTGCTCAACCAAGCCCAGACGCTGCCGAACCTCACGGTCTCCGAGCAGAACATCCTCAAGACCCACGCCGAGGCGTTCGCGGAGGCGTCGAGCCTCGAAGACCTGGAGCAGGTCGGCAAGGACCTCGTGGGCTTCCTGACCAGCCACAAGAAGAAGTAGCGGCGGGGGCCCGTGGTATCCTCCTCGCCCTCATGCTTGCCGTCGCCCTCTTCGTCGCGCTCGCAGCCCAGGCCTCGCCGCAGCCCGGCGCGGTCGTCGTCCCCATCCGCCAGTCCGGACTGAGCGGCAACGAGTTCATGGGGCTCTCGCTGCAGGTCCACCAGGCCCTCGCCGCGGGCGGGGTGAGCCTGGCGATGGACCCGGCCACCGCGCTGGCGAAGCTGGGCGCCAAGAGCGAGGCCTCCGAGGCGTGCAAGGCCCCCGAAGGCTGCTCGCTGGCGCTGGGCAGGAAGCTCGGCGCCGCGGTGGTGATCGCACTGGACGCCGCCGGCAGCCGGAAGAACTGCGCGATGCACCTCGAGGCCATCGCCGTCGCCGACGGCGCCAAGCTGGGCGAGCTCGACCTGCTCAGCCCGCGCGACAGCCTCAAGGACGCGGACAAGGCCTCGCTGAACGGCTTCGCGGTCGCGCTGGCGCCGAAGCTCTCGGCGATGGCCCCCGCGCCCGCGAAGCTGCCCGACCCGCCGCCGCCGACGGACCTGCCGCGCGAGGCGGACCTGCGCCCGCCCCCGCCGCCGGACGCGCCGAAGCTGGAGATCGCCAAGCCGACGCCCGCCCCGACCGGAACCCGGCCGGCGGTCATCGGGACCGCGGTCGGTGCGGGAGTGGCCGCCGCGGCGGCCGTCGCCCTGGGCATCGTCGGGGCGATGCAGGCCTCGGAGCTGGGGAGCGCCAACCCGAACTTCACCTGGCCGGGAGCGCAGTCGCGGGCCGACCAGGCCAACCAGCTCTATGGCTCGGCGGGTGCGGCGGCGGGAGTCGCGGCGGTGCTGGCGACGGTCGCCATCGTGCTGCAGGTCAGCGACTGACGGACGGGGCGACCGCTCACCCTCGCCAGGCGGGCGCGAGCGCCGCGCCCAAGCCGGCGCCGACGTGCAACGCCGCCACCACCCCGTTCCATCTCGAGGGCGATACGTCCTGCCGCGACCGCGTCCTCGAGGTCTTCGCCCACGACGCCCAGAAGGCCTAGCGGGTCTACGAACTCGACAATCTCTGGCGTGAGCCCGACGAGAAGATCGCGGTGCGGATCATTAGGCGGCGCCGCGACCATCCTCGCCTCGAATCTGGGCCGCCGGAGGAGCGACGCGCCGCTTCGGGTATCCTTGGGTTCCTGACGCCGCGCCATGGAACCTCGCTTCTTACGCCCTGCGCTGCTCCTCGCCTGCCTCGCCGCCGCCGTCGCGGGCAGCCAGGCGTGCTTCGTCGCCATCGAGCCGTTCCCGGAGGGCCCGGACGCCACCGGCTCCTCGGCGTTGGATGGCTCGAGCACCGGCGGAGAGGACGGCTCGTCGCCTCCGGGCCCCGATGCCGGATCCGCCGGACGCGATGCGGCGAGCGCGGGGCTCGACGCCAGGCCACCGCCCGGCCCCGACGCCGCGCAGCCCGCGGGTTCCGACGCCGGCTCGCCCGCCGGACCCGATGCCTCCACCGGCGCCTGCTCGGGCCACGGGACGCTGCGGACCTGGGGCGCGGTGCAGGTGTGCGAGTGCGACCCCGGCTTCTCCGGCGACCCCGACGCCCCGACGAGCTGCGTCGCCACCTCCAGCCTCTGCAAGGGCGGCGCGTTCGCCTACGACTGGAACGACGACGGGACGGCCGAGCCGAGCTTCGAGCCGACCGCGGACGAGTGCGAGATGTACGAGGTCGTCAACCGCACCCGCGCCAGCCACGACCCGGAGGGCACGCCGGAGTGCCACGAGCCGCTGCGCTTCAGCGTCGAGTGGTCGGCGCACGGGCGCAATCACTCCAAGAAGATGAGCGACCGGGGCGGCCTCTTCCACGACGACTACCCCATGGCGCAGAACTGCGCCTACGGCTGCGGGCCGGCGTGCGAGATGAACATGTACATGACCGGTGCCAACGAGGGGCACTGCTCGCCGCTGTCGCACCACTGCAACATCATGCGCTGCGGCACCTCGGCCATCGGCATCGGCTACTGGCCGATGAACGGCGGGAACTGGAACACGCAGAACATCTTCTGAGCCGCAAGCGTGAGCGCTTGCGGCTCGTTCCGTCGTCGCCGCTACCCCTTCGGACTGCCGAAGTCGCAGCGCACCTTCACGTTGCCGAGCATGAACAGGTCGCCGTCGACCAGCGTGCGCTTGTTGATGCGCTTCTGGTCCATCCAGGTGCCGTTCGAGGAGTTGAGGTCCTCGAGGACGATCTGGTTGCCCTGCCTGAGGATGACGGCGTGCTCGCGCGAGACGCGGTTGGACAGCAGCACCAGGTCGCAGTGCTTGCCGCGGCCCATGACGAAGCGCTCGACCACCAGCTGGATCGGCTCGCCACCCTCGACCTGCAGGTAGACCTCCGGCGGCTCGTCCTTCTTGGGTGCCGGAGCCGCGCGCCCTCGTCCCGGCGGAGCCTGCGGCGGACGAGCCTGCGTCTTGGCGTCCGGCGGCAGCTCGTCTTCGTCGTCCTCCGGCGCTGCGCGCACGGGTTCAGGCTCGGGCTCGGGCTCGGGCTCGGGTTCCGGCTCGGGTTCCGGCTCGGGTTCCGGCTCGGGTTCTGGCTCAGGTTCTGGCTCAGGTTCCGGTTCCGGTTCCGGTTCCGGTTCCGGTTCCGGTTCTGGCTCGGGCTCGGGTTCCGGTTCGGGCTCTGGCTCGGGTTCCGGCTCAGGCTCCGGCTCGGGTTCCGGTTCCGGTTCGGGCTCCGCGGCGGACTGCGGTTCGGGTTCCGGCTCAGGCTCGGACTCTGGTTCCGGAGAGGGCTCAGGCTCCGGGTCGGCATCGACAGGGGCGGGCAGGCGCGACTTCTTGCCGACCTCCTCGTTGATGGCCTTGACCCGGTCGGACGCCTTCACCCTCGCCGGCAAAGCGTCGGGATCCGGCTCCTCCTCCTCGATCTTGGCCTTGGCGGCGGCGGAATCGGCCAGCGGGATGGGCTTGGGGCGCGAGCCAGACGAGGGCTTGGGCGGCAGCGGCTCGGGAATCTCCTGCGGCGGCGGCGTGCGATCCGGCAGCGGCATCGCCTCGGCCTCGGCCTCGGCCTCGGCCTCGGGCTTGCCGGCGGCGGCCTCGGCCGGGGCACCCAGCCGTCCCGGAACCACGTAGCCGTTGAGGCGGGCGAGCGTGAAGACTGCCTGGCTCAACAGCATGTCGCGGTCGCCCCCCATCTCCTGGGACATCGCGTCGAGCGCGTCCCACAGGTGGTTGGGCAGTTCGACGGTCTTCCCAGTCCGGCCGGAGCTCATGTCAGCTGTCCCTCAGGTTGTCCTGCCACGGAGAGCGGTGGCCCGCGTCGGCGATCCACCGGAACATCGCAGCCATCTCCGCGTACTCGTTCTCGCACATCGAGACCAGTCCGGGGTGGAGCTGGTCAATCTCGACGCCTTCCCAGGCGAAGCCGGGCGACTTCGACTTCTTGGCCCCTTCGCCGCCGGTCAGCCGCAGGTCGCGCGCCCGCCACAGCCGCTCGACCGCCATGCCGGCAGCCTGCCCGAAGTCCTTGGGCGCGGCGATGGTCTTGGGCAGGGCGACCTCCTCGAGGCCGCAAGCCCAGCACAGCCAGGTCACCGCCGTCCACTCGGCGCGCGCCAGGCGCTGGACCTCGGGCAGCCCCAGGCCGGCGACCTGCATCCGCTCGTCGAGGCCCACCGCGTGGCCCTCGCCGTCCTCGTCGCCGACGTCCAGGCTGGTCTCCTCGAGCTTGACCTTGCCCTTGGGCAGGAGCGGCTCGACGTCGGGCAGCAGCCAGCCGGGCTCGATGCCCTCCTGGAGGAAGGCCAGCTGGGCCTCGCGCAGGATCGCCAGTCGCGTCAGGTACTTGAGGAACACCACGCGGATCTGCGCCGGGGGCTGGGCGAGGGCCTGCGGCAGGTCGTCGTAGTGCGTGGCGGGCTGCTCGCGGGCGGGCCAGAACTCGAAGCGCGGGTAGAGCGCCCGGGCGTAGGCGACCAGGAACTTGCCCTCCCGGGGCGAGCTGGCCTCGCGCTCCTTGCCGTCCGCGATGGCCTGCTCGGCGAGCCCGAGGGACATCAGGACGAGCGAGCGGGTGAACAGGTACTCGCCCTTCTCGGGCTCGAGCAGGATGGCGCCGTTGATGTAGTCGAGCGCCGCGCGAGGCTTGCCTTCCTGGTCCAGGCGGATGGCGACGGCGCGCAGGAGCGGAGCCGGGGCGGCGCCGCGCAGCAGCACGTTGAGCAGCACCGGCAGCGGGACCTCGCTGCGGGTGACGTCCGCGGCGATCTCGGCGGCGTGCGCCTGGGCGCGCGGCAGCGCGATCAGGGTGTGGATGTCGAGGAAGTCCCTGACCGTCGCCGAGCAGGCCATGGCGCGCGCCGCGGCCAGGATGGCCTCCGCGGGGCGCTTCTCGGCCAGGTACTCCTCGCCGGCGAGCAGCCAGGCGTCGGGGGCGCGGCCCTCGTTGGCGAGCACCGGGGATCTGGCGAGCTTGTCGGCGTCGACCTTGGGGCCCAGGTCCTTGCGGATGACCGTGTGATCCTGGTCGTCCTTGAGGCTCCAGGGGCCGATGGCGTGGTCTTCCTCGAAGTCGCCCTTCTCGGCGGTGATGGAGAGGTCGCGGTACTGGCCGGCGACGCTGCGGTCGACCGCCGGGCCGTGGCGGCTGCCGGCGTGCCAGGTGATCTCCGCGAGGAGCGCGCCCTTGGTGTCGAAGCTCTTCCAGACGCCCTCGCGCAGGTCCTCCTTGAAGCGGCCCTCCTCCGACTTCTTGCCGTTGGGGTGGAACAGCGTCGACGGGCCGCTCTTGAGGTCCTCGACGAACTCGGTGCTCTCGGCCAGCTCGCCGCCGGAGGTCCAGCGCTGCCAGCTGCCGTGGCGGCGGCCCTGGGCGTCCAGGGTGGCCAGCACCCAACCGACCTCGGGCTGGAACTCGGCCTCGTCGGGGACGAGCGGGGGGCGCTCCGGGTACGGCTCTCCGTCGGGACTGACCCGGGTGCCCTCGGCGTCGAAGTGGCGCACCGCCACCACCCGCCCCTTCTCGTAGTCCATCTCCGAGCGGCGCACCTTGTCCGACATGCCCTCGGTGAGGACCTGCTCCTCGGTGGGGGCGTCGCTGGCGTGCCAGGTGCGGGTGCCGTGCAGCTCCCCGTCGAGGAAGGTGCCTTCCTGGGAGACCTGGCCGTTGTTGTGGAAGCGCTTGAAGGGGCCGCTGGGCTTGCCGTCCCTGAAGGTGCACTCGTTGCAGAGAGAGCCGTCGCGGCGCCAGTACCTGGCGACCCCGTTCCTGGCCGAAAGCTCCCACTCGCCTTCAGCACCGTTCCACGCCGCCTTGGGCGGGACGCTCTTCGGCCTGGCTGGGACTTCGCCCATGTTTCCTCTGCAGAATCAGGCGGGGGCGCAGGGTGAATTGAGGCGCGAGCCCGACGAACGACCGTATGCTGGCCCCGCTGGACCGGTCAAGTTTCTGGGCTGGTTTGATCAGCCATGGCGGCGGGTTAGACTGCGCGCCGTCCGGTTTTGGGGATTTTGGAGGCTTCTTGGACGCCAAGCTCTCGGTCCTGTTGGTGGAGTCGAACCTCGCGGTTGCGAGCCCGGTGCGCGCGCAGCTCGAGCGCGCCGGCTACCAGGTCGAGCTGGCCTACTCGCCCGAGGCCGCCCTCACGCGCGCGCGCGCTTCCAAGGTGGACGCGGCGCTCCTGGGCGTCTCCGGGCTCGACGGGGAGAGCCTCGCGCCCCGGCTGCACAAGATCGACCCGGACATGCCCATCTGCCTGCTCTCGCCGGCGGACGACGACGCCCTCGACTGGCGCGCCGAGGCCGCCGGCGCGGACGCCTCGCTGTCCGGGACCCTGGCCGGGGCGAACCTCGACAGCGCGGTGCGCAGCCTGGTGAAGATCGGCGCGCTGCGCCGCCGGGTGTCGGGCCGCGGAGGCGTTCCCCCGCCGGCGCCCAGGCCCAGCAGCGTGGAGATCGAGATCCTCCCGGAGTCGGTCGTGGCCGTGGCCGAGCCCAAGGCCGCCGCGCCCAAGCCCATCCAGGGTGCGAGCGCCGGCGGGTTCGACTTCTTCCGCCGCCTGCTGCTGGTGGAGGTGCACCGCAGCCGCCGCTACCGCTACCCGCTGGCGTTCCTGTTGGCCTCCATGGACGGCTGGAAGGAGCGCGCGGCGACGCTGGCGCCCATGGAGCAGGCCTCGTTCATGGGCAAGGTCTTGCGCGCCGTGGTCAAGAGTGTGCGCGACGTGGACCTGTGTGCCTTGTATGGCACAGACCGCTTCGTCGTCTTCATGCCGCACACCGGGCACGACGGGGCGCGGCTGGTGGCGAACCGGCTGCGGGAGCGCATCGCCGCGGTCGAGGGCGAGCTGACGGACATGACCGCCTCGCTCGGCCTGGCCTGCTACGACGGGCAGGGGCAGATCAGCTACGGCGCGCTGCTGCGCGAGGCGACGCTCTCCCTCAGGCAGGCGCAGTCCGAGGGCGGCAACCGCATCGTCGTGTCCGAGCGGGACGCCAAGGACGCCAAGGTCGCCAAGGACGGCAAGGCCAAGAGCAAGAGCGCCGGCAAGGCCAAGAAGAAGTCCGCCTAGACCTGGCCCCGCGGCCCTCCGCGCCATCCCATCGGCAGGCTCGGACCCGTCCTGAGCCGGCCCGGAAACCGCTACCGTCCGCCCCCCGGCGAATCAGGCGAAAATGTCAGGGTGGGGCCGGCGGCATGGCACACCCGGATCAGCCCTCCTCTGATTTCATTGAGCATTTCGCCGCCGGGCTCCTGGGCCCGCGCCTTGCAATTCGTCTCGCCGGCACGCAGTCCAGACCGAAGGAGTCGAACATGCGTCGCGCCCTCCTCCCCGCCGTCCTCTGCACCCTGGCGATTCTGGCCGTCCCGGCCACCGCTTCCGCCGCCGGCCCCGTCGTCCAAGGCGGCCTGGTGAAGACCGAGCTGGCCAACTCCGGCAACCTGCGCATGGGCAACCTGAACGGCGGAGCCTACAAGATCGGCTTCGAGGTGGGCAGCCACCGCTGGCGCAGCGAGTGGGCCTTCAACCAGACCCTCCTCAACGGCTACAGCTACGCGACCAGCGGCGACCACAAGCTCACCCTGACCGGCTTCAGCTACCAGCTCTCCTTCCTCTTCCGCGAGACGGGCTTCTCCCCGTACGTCGGCCTCGGCGCGGAGATGGGCCTGGCCTCGCTGCAGGAGTCGGGCTGGGCCTACAACTACGCCTACAGCTACTCCGAGACCTCCGACGGCGGCTACATCCGCCCCTACGGCATCCTGGGACTTCGAATGCAGTTCGGCTTCGGCCTGGCCCTGCGCGGCGAGGTGTCGGCGAGCTACTACGGGGACTTCGTCTCCATGAACACGGCGCTCGGCATCTCGTACACCTGGTAGGCGGTCCACCGGGCCAGCGGCCAGAGGCTCCGAAGCCCTCGAGGCGCCGTCGCGCTCCCCCCTGAGCGACGGCGCTTCGACTTTGCGGGCCGGGCCACGCCGCGGACCGCGAGCGCAAGCGCAGCCGCAAGTTCGTTCAGGGTTCAGGGACGCCGGCTACTACCAGTTCAGGGCGGCGTATCCCGGGACGAACTTGGAGCACCCGGGCTCAGCGCAAGCGCAGCCGCGCCTCCAGCGCCAGCGAGCCCTCGTCTCGGAAGAGGTCGGCGTAGAAGTCGCGCACCGGCAGGAACGGCTGCAGCTCCGGGGCCGACTCGACCATCGCCGCCATCATCATCGCCAGCTGCTTCTGCCGGGGCGAGTCCACGTCGCCGCCGGGGAGCACCGGGTTGCGCAGCTGATCGACGAAGCCGGCCACGTCCAGGAAGAGCAGCTGGTGCCCCGCGGCCAGCGCCTTCTCCGGCACCGCCGCGCGCACCGCCGTCGATAGCCGCCGGGCGTCCGGCGAGGGATCCAGGGTCTTGGCCAGCGGCGCCTGGTGGCCGAAGAGCGCCGCGCCGTTCGAGAGCGCCACGCCCGAAGGGTCGGCGCCCTTGAAGCGCCAGACCCCATCGGCGCGCAGGCCGAGGGCTCCCACCTCACTTGGCTCGAGGTTGCCCGCCGCCGCCGCCTCGTCCAGGCGCCGCTTCGCGTCCTGCGGGTCCTTCAGGCTCATGCCGCCCACCAGCAGCAGCTTCGGGCTCCCGCCGCCGGCGACCTCGCGCAGCACCGTCGCCAGGTCGAAGTAGGCCGCGAGCGCGACGCCCCCGGAGACGGCCGCCGCCAGCGAGTCGAGCCGCAGCCCCGCCGAGCCGAGCGCCTGGTCGACCTTCTCCCGGTCGCCGCCGGTCATCCAGTCGGAGATGGCCTGCGCGGCGAGCGAGACCGAGAGGTACGCCGCCGCGCCCGCCGGCGCCTGGGCGTCGAGCTCCACCTTCCCCGGCGCCACGAACGTCCGCGCCAGGACCTCCTGCCCGAGGGGGTCGAAGGTCAGCCGCGCCTGGAGCGACAGCACGTTCTCGCGGTTGGACAGCCCGGCGGCGAGCGCCCCGGCGTGGGCGCGCAGCTCGGACAGGTCCTTGCCCAGGTCGTCGCGCTTGGGGATCTCGCTGCCGCGCACGAAGAGGAAGGCGTCGTCGCCGGCCACCTGCGCGCGAAGCCTGGCGAACTCGGCGTCGCTCAACAGCCCGGTGGGCGGGCACGGCGAGGCGAAGTCGAGCCCGGACTGCGACTGCTCGTCGGCGCCCAGGTGCATGTAGAGGTAGCCGCCGCTGGTCCCGAACTGGATGCGCGCCTTGCCGACCTCGGCGATGGTCGAGTTGCCCGGCCCGGGGGTGAAGCCCACCTGCTCCTGCCGGGCGAAGGCGGTGCGCGCCGCCTCCAGGGCCGCGCGCTCGTCGAAGATGCCGACGATGAGCCAGGTCCCCGTGTCCTGGGGCATCCAGGCCAGCGCCAGGCCCTCCTCCGGGTCGACGCCCGAGGCCAGGACCTGCTCGGGCCGGCTGGGATCGAACCCCAGCACTCTCTCCAGCGTCTCCAGGATCTTGCGGGTGCGCTCCGGGCCGGCCAGCCGCTCGGCGACCGCCAGGTGCTGCGGAAGGCGCGCGAAGAAGCGGTCGACGATCAGCGCCGCGCGGGCGCTCGGCGGCACGGCCGTGGCGGGCGGGCGGCGAGCGACCCGGACCTTCGACTGGTCGGAGCGCGTGCCCTTCTCGTCGACCACCTCGATCTTCAGCGTGTACTCCCCCGCTCGCCGCCAGGCATGGGAGGCGGTGGGTCCCTCGGCCGTGGAGCCGTCGCCGAAGTCCCAAAGGATGCGGGTGCCGGCCGGCACCTGCTCCTGCTCCGCCGGCCCGAACGAGACCGGCAGCCCCGCGACAGCCTCCCGTTCGCCCCCGGTTCGGGCCGGGAAGCGGTGGGCGCACGAGGCCAGCAGCAAGGGCGCGAGCGCGACGGCGTAGAGAGCGCGGCGAGCGATCATGGCGACACCCAACACCGCTTCCGTTCGCAGCGTCAACAAGTCGCCCGGGAAGCAGGCGCAGAGCCCTGCCCCCGCGAGCCTGGGCAGCCACTCCTTGCCGGGAGTGCCGCTCTTCCTCAGGTTTGCAGCAGGTCCGGCGCGAGCCGGAGGGAGGGTTTCATGCCTGCGCGCGTCGCCAACATCGTGGTCGGCGTCTGGCTGTTCATCAGCGCCTTCGTCTGGCGGCACGCGCCGCAGCAGATGACCAACACCTGGATCCTGGGACTGCTCTGCGTGGCCTTCGCGCTCATCGCGCTGGCGGTGCCGGAAGCGCGCTACCTGAACACCGCGCTGTCGATCTGGCTGTTCATCTCGGCGTTCGTCCTGCCGCGGGTGTCGCAGGGCACCGTCTGGAACAACGTCATCTGCGCCATCGCCATCTTCCTGCTGTCGCTGACGCCGAGCGAAGTCGTGCCGGCCGCGCGCAGGCCCGTGCGGCAGAGCGGGATGTAGCGGACGGACCTCAGCCAACCGGGTGCGGTCGGGCGGGAGGAACGGAGAGGCTGGACCGTGGCCCCTCGACGAGCTCGGGGTGCCGTCAGAACTCTGGGGCGGCGTCAGAACTCGAAGCCGAGCCCGAACATCCAGGTGTTGGCCGACAGGTCCATCGCGCCCTTGCTGATGCCGAAGTTGTCCGCCGAGATGCGCATGAACTGCGCCTGCAGCGTCACGGCGTTCACGCCGAACTCCTCGTCGAGCTCGCGGCTGAGCCAGGGGTCGATGAAGTTCAGCTCCAGCGCCAGGCCCGCCGCCAGCTGGTAGCCGAGCTTGCCGCCGAGGGCCTCGCTGGTGCCGTTCTTGGCGATCCCGCCGCCGCCATTGGTGACCCACCAGAAGGTGTAGGCGAGCCCGGCCTTGACGAAGGGGACGAGCGGGATGCTCCAGCGGCGCGCGAGCAGGTCGAAGCGGTAGACGGCCAGCAGGCGCACCGGGACGGTGTTGAGCGAGGTGATGTCCGAGGTGGCCTTGCCGCTGATCGTGGTGCCGTGGCCGTAGACCACCGCGTAGTCGGTGGCGAGGCCCGCCGCCAGCGTGCCGAAGCCCTTCCAGATCTCCCAGTCGAACTCCAGGCCGAAGACCCACATCTGGTTGCGGCCGAAGATGTCCTTGTACGGCGCCCCGGTCAGCCCGGCCTGCCCGTCGACCGCAGGCCGGAACTTGCCGCCGTTGACCTCGATATAGAAGTTGCGCGGGGAGTCGAGCGAGGGGCCTTCCTTCTCCGAGGCGATGACGGAGGCGGCGAGCGCGGAGGGCTCCTGCGCCAGGGCCGACGAGACCGGGGCGGCCGCCAGCAGCGCCGCGAGCGCAAGGCCGAGGCGCTTCATGACGCCCTCCGGCGGCGGATCAGGGCGAGGACCGCGAGGCCCGCCGCGGGGAGGAGGACCGCCATCCCGGCGCTGGAGCAGCCGAAGCCGCCCTTCTCGTTGCCGCCGGCGCACTGGTAGCGCCGGTAGAAGTCGTGGACCACCAGCGGAATGGCGTCGACCGCGTCGCTGCCGGCGCTGACGTTGGTAGCCAGGTCCACCGCGACCAGCACGAACTCGTACTTCTGGTCGTTGGTGAGCCCGGTGACGCGGCCGGAGGTGACGCCGTTGTTGCCGTCGTCGATGGTCACGGAGTCCCAGGCGCCGCCGTCCGTGTCGTTGGGGTTGAAAGACGGCGAGGCGTCCCAGGTCGGTCCGGCGTCGAGGCCGGGGGCCGCGGCGTCGGCGGGGATGACGCAGTTGGCGTCGGCCGAGTCGCAGTCGATGACGACGCAGCCGTCCGCACCCGACGTCCACAAGCACTGCGTGATCGCGCTCCCGGACGACGAGGTCGAGTTGCAGAGGTCGGAGGTGGGCGGCGGCGGCGGGCCGTTGGGCCGGAAGTAGATGATCCAGTGGTCGATCTCGCTCTGCGAGGTCCAGTTGAGGGTCACCGCGCTGTCCCCGGCGACGATGCTGGAGATGGTTGGCGTCGAGGGTTGCAGGCTGTCGTAGGTGACGATGACGTTCTCGTTGAAGGCCGCGGTGTCCTGTTGCGCTCCTGTCGTGGCGTTGATGGTCGTGGTCGTCGTCACCGCGCAGATCAGGAACTCCTTGGTGGTGAGCGCCGGGCAGTCCGGCTCGAGGTCGCGGGCGACGACCCTCAAGGTCGCCGACTGGTTGGCGGTCGTGATCAGCGTCTTGTTGAGCAGGACCTTCGCCGCGTCGGGCGGGGTCTCCGGGCAGCTACTCTGGTCCGTGGCGAAGACGGTGAGCTTGGTGGCGCCGGGGGAGAACCCAGAGGGGAAGGCGTAGGCCACCGCGGTGCCGCCCTCGCTGACCTGGCAGGTGGCTTGGTTGAACGCGGAGCTGTTGCCGGAGGCGATCACGATGGTGGGCTGGTTGAGCGAGACCACGGTCGTGGTCTGGGCCCAGGCGCTCCCAGAGATTCCAGTCGCAGCCAGCAGCAGCAGCAGGGGTGTCAGTCGGAGTCGCATTGAGATATCCGGGCTATGGGCCGCGAGCCTTCCTAGCAACCGTCGAGCCATCACCTCGTGCCACCAAACCCCTTGAATATCAAGGCGTTTGCCTTCCAGCCCTGCCCGTCTCCTTAGTCAATTTGGCAGGCCCGGTCGACCCCGCTGCCAGAATGTCACATCCGAGGGGCCCCGGCTCGAACCCGGAGCCTGGATCGCAGTCCGCGGCCGCACCGGTTTGGCCACGCAAATTCAGGGACTTGGCTCACTTGCCCGCGGGCGCCGCGTCCTTGCAGCAGCGGAAGCCCATCGCCTCGCCCTGCTGCGTGACCGGCTGGCCGAGCCGCTCCTCCTGCTCGCAGGCCATGCTCTTGCCCTCGTTGCCGTAGCCACCGCCGAGGAGGTCCGCCGGATTGCCGCCCGGACCGGTGTCGGCCAGCCACTCCCAGACGTTCCCGGAGAGGTCGTAGACGCCTTCGGGAGTCCTGCAGTCCGGCAGCGATCCGGTCGGCTGCGGCTTCTCGCCGCGCTTCTTGGCCAGCGGCCGGTCCGCGCAGCGCTCGGCGACGAAGGCCTCGCCGTAGGCGAACTTGCGCTTCGACTCGCCCTTGCAGGCCGCCAGCCACTCGGCGCGGGCACACAGCCGCTTGCCCGCGTTGGCGCATGCCGCCTTGGCCTGGAGCTGGCTCACCTTCACCGCGGGCAGCGCTCCTTGCTTGGAGACCGCCTTAGCGGTCGCGCCCTTGCCCTCGGGATTGCCGGGCTCGCCGCCCTCGAGCGAAGCCTCGTAGCGGTCGATGCAGGCCTTCGCCCCGGACACGAGCGCCATGTCGCTGGGACAGGGGCCCTTGGGCGAGCACGAGGCGAGGATCAGCACGGCGGCGGGGACGAGCGACAGCAGGGCGTTGTTGATGGCGGGGCGCATGGCGCGCGCGATTGTACCGGGCAACGCGGCGACGGCCAGTTCCGGTGACGGTCATGGCTCGAAGCGCGGGCATTCCATCCACCCGCCGCGCGGGCCAGACCGAGCCGGTCGTGTCGCGGCCTCGGGGGCCGTCCTGCCGAGCGTGCACGTGCGCGCCTGGACGACAGAGGCGCGGAGTCCCGCGCGCGATGCCGGTCAGCCCTGGGCGACCGCGTCCACCGTGCGTCCCTGGCGAACGCCCCGCGCCCGCTCGTACTCGCGCACCGCCCGGGCGAAGGCGGCGTAGGAGTGGATCTGCTCGGCCGAGATCAGCCCCAGCACCTGGCCTCGGCCGTCCTCGATCACCGCGAGGCCGCGCGGGCCCACCGCCTCCAGCCCTTCGGACAGGCGCTGCGAGGCGCTCACCACCGCCAGCTCCCACAGCCGCGAGTTCGCGACGAACGAGTCGGGCCCCAGCCGCGCCAGCTCCGCCTCCAGGTCGCCCCGGCGCAGCGCTCCCAGCAGCGCGCCGCCGTCGTAGACCGGCAGCGCCGACGCGCTCGTCCCCAGGAACGTGCGCGCCGCGTCCGCCAGGCGATCGGACGGGCTCAAGGCCGGCAGCGACCCGACCGCGAGCCGCGCGACGGGCTCGTCGCCCAGCGCGGACTGCACCTCCACCTGCCGGCGCTCGGCGCCCGCGGCGAACCAGATGAAGACGCCGATCAGGACGAGCATCGGGTTGCCCAACAGGCCCGCCACGCCGAAGACCAGCGACAGCGCGCGGCCGATCTTCGAGGCGATGCGCGTCGCCGAGAGGTACGGCAGCCTCCAGGCCAGCGCCGCGCGCAGCACGCGGCCGCCGTCGAGCGGGAAGGCGGGGATGAGGTTGAACAGGGCCAGGCCCAGGTTCGCCACCGCGAGCCGGGTGGCGAACGAGCCGGTGGCGACGCCCACCGCCTCCAGCGGCTCCGCGGCGCCCACCAGCCAGATCCACCCGGCCAGCGCCGCGGCGATGGCCACGTTCACCGCCGGGCCGGCCAGCGCGATCGCCGCCTCGGCGATGGGCCGGGTGGGCATGCGCTCGAGCTGGGCGACGCCGCCGATGGGCAGCAGGGTGATGTCCCAGGTCTGGATGCCGAAGCGCCGCGCGGCGAGCGCGTGGCCCAGCTCGTGGAGCAGCACCGAGCCGAAGAGCGCCGCCGCGAACGCGACGCCGGCGGCCGCCGCCGGGAGGCCACCGCTGAAGAAGTGGACCGCCCCGATGGCCAGCAGGAGCAGCGCGAAGGTGTAGTGGATCTTCACGTCGATGCCGAACAGCCGCCCCAGCCTCCAACCTCCGACGCTCTTCATGTGCTGCCTCCTCGAACCGAGCCGCCGGCCAAGCGTCGGCGAACGACTGGGGCATTGGATGCCGGTTCGGGGCTGCCGGGTTCTTCGAAAGTTTGGAATGAACTTGTCGGGCCGCTCGACAAGTCGGCTCGCGGCCCGGCGGCCGGGGCCTCGAGCCGGGAGCCCCGTTTTCTGGGGCCCGGAGGATGCCGTGGTAACGTCTGCCCCGTGGAAGCAGCCGGGACGACGCTGTTCGGGAAGTACCTGCTCCACGAGCGCATCTGCTCGGGGGGCAAGGCGGAGATCTGGCGCGCCACGCGGCAGGGGAGCAGCCGCTTCGTGGTCATCAAGCGGCTGCGGCCCAGCCTGGCCAAGGACCACGAGCTGCAGGCGATGTTCATCCGCGAGGCGAAGATCGCGGTGCAGCTGTCGCACCCGAACATCCCGCAGGTGTTCGACCTGGGCCTGGTCAACGACGACTTCTACATCGAGCTCGAGTTCCTGCCGGGCGCCAACCTGCGCCAGGTGCTGCCGCGCTGCTCGGGTCCGGGGGTGGTGCCCCACGACCTGGCCGCGTTCATGGCCGCCGGCCTGTGCGACGCGCTCGACCACGTGCACCGCAAGAACGGCCCCACCGGCGAGCCGCTGCAGCTCGTCCACCGCGACGTCGCCCCCGACAACTGCGTGCTGACCTTCGACGGGCAGGTCAAGCTCATCGACTTCAGCGCCGCCACCGGCCTGGCCCCGCTGGGCGCCTCGCCCTACCTGTCCCCGGAGCAGCTGCACGGCGCGCCGGTCGACCGGCGCTCGGACGTCTTCTCCCTGGCGGTCATCCTCTACGAGGCGCTGACCGGCCGGCGGCTGTACTCCTCGCCGGCCACGCCGCTGTCCCGCGAGCTGCACTGCTGCAAGCCGGTGCTGCCGCTGCGCGCCATCAACCCCAAGATCCCCGCGGACCTCGAGCGCATCGTCCTGACCGGCCTCGACCACGACCGCTCCAAGCGCTACCAGTGGGCCTCGGAGATGGGCGCGGCGCTGTGCGGCTACCTCGTCCGCCACGCCGAGCACGTCAACCACGCCACGCTCAAGGAGTTCATGCACGACCTGTTCGCGAAGGAGGCGGCCGACCACGCCGCGCACCTCGCGGACCTGGCCAAACGCGCGCGGCAGCAACCGCCGCACCACGGGCACTCCCACGGCGCGGGCTTCGACTTCGAGATCGACGAGAGCCTGATGCAGGACGTCGTCCCGAACCCCGAGCCCTCGCTCGACGAGATGACGCTGCCGCGCGGGCCCGACGACGGCCCGGCGCCGACCATCATCGTGCCCATCACCGCCCCGCCGGTGCTGGACCCGATCGTCCAGGCGCCGGCGGCGAGGACGGAGGCGGTGAAGGCCTCCGCTCCGCGCGCGGGTGCGGGCCCGACCGAGCCGGTGCCCGGCGCCGGCGACCCGTCGAGCAAGCGGCGGGCGCAGCGCTGGCGCATCGCCATCCCGGTGCGGGGCGTGTGGGGCGCCTCGGGCAAGCTGACCAACCACTTCGGCGCCAGCCTGGTGAACCTCTCGACCACCGGGGCGAAGCTGCGCCTCGACGAGGACCTGCCCATCGCGGTCGGCGTCCAGGTCGGGTTCACCCTCCCGCTGCGGCTGCACAACATGATCGCCCTGGAGGGCATCGTGCGCCGGGTCGGCGACTCGCCGGGAGGCAAGGAGATCGGCGTCGAGTTCTCGCAGCCGCACCCGGAGTTGCTGAAGCTGCACCGGGTGAAGTGAGCCGGCGTCGCGCCGCGCCGGGCGTCAGTTCCGGGTGATGCGCCACTTCCGGTACAGCTCGGCGATCTCCTCGTTGGACCTGTAGACGGCCCGCGTGTCCCGCGTCCCGGCGACGGTCTGCCAGAAGATCGGGTGGCTCGGGTTGGTGGGGTGCGTCTCCGGCGCGGTGCACTCCGAGTCCTCCTTGGCCGCCCCGCAGCAGGTCCAGCAGCCGCCGTCGCGGTTGCAGTACATGTCTGCCTCGGCGCAGCGGCAGTCGTCGTCGTGGTAGCCGTACACACCGGTGTGAGGCCGAGTCATCGATTCGGTTCCTGCCGATCTTCCCAGCGCTGGTTGAGGGCAGCGATCTGCTCGTCGCCCTTGATGGTCACGGTCGCGTTGCGGATCCCGGAGGCCGTCTCCCGGAAGAGCGCGTGCTCGGGTTGGTGGCGTGCATCCGCGGCGCGGCGCACTCCGAGTTTTCCTGGGCGACGCCGCAGCAGGACCCGCAGCTCCTTCGCGGCGGCAGCAGTCCCCGCCGGCCTCGAGGCAGCGGCGGTCGTCGCTGAGGTCGCCACGAATCGCCGGGATGAGACCTCGCCATGCGCCGAGACTAGCGCCGTTGCGACTTTTGTCGCAGCCGGCCGCCCCGGCCTGCGGCAACTTCGGCTGCGGCTGCGTCGACCACTACTGCAACGGCGGCTTCTGCGAGGGCACGGGCTGCAGCGCGCGGGGAGACGCTGGACTGCGGCACTTATGGGATCAAGTGCGTGGACTACCAGTGCAGCGGCGGCTTCTGCGAGGGCAGCGGCTGCACCGCGCGGCAGGCCCTGGACTGCGAGGGCCAGGGGAGGAGCTGCGCGAACGGCGCCTGCGCCTAATCGGACAGCGTCGCCCGCCGGACGGGCCTCCCGCGGGCCGCGTCCCCACGATCCCCGCCCGCGCATTCCGCCGCTAGGGTCGCCTCCTCTCGAGGAGGCGACCGTGGATCTGACCTGCGAAGTCTGCGCAACCCTGCAGCCGTTCGAGGAAGTCGTGGCGGACGAGGCCGGAGAGCCTCTCCAGGCGCCGGCCACCTTGTCCGGGATCACCTCGCGCGGCCCGTGCCTGCGGACGCGCGAGTTCCTCTGCAGGCGGTGCGCAGAGACTTCGCTCGTCGCGCGCAACGACGATCCGGAAGCGGTCGCGGGCCTGGGCGCCCTTCTCCTCTAGGCGCTCGCTGCGACGCTGTCACCTCAAGGTCGCATTGAGGCCCATCGACGCTGCCCTGAGGATAGAGGCCGCGAGGTGACCCCGAAGCCCGGCGGAGCCCCTCAGTCGTCGTACGGGTCCTCGTCCTTCTTGCCGTCTTCCTTGGCGACCTTCTCCGCGGCCGCCTTGGCGTCGCCCTTCTTCACGCCGAGCTCGGCGAGGGCGTCCTGGACGAAGTCGCGCAGGCTCACCTTCTCGAAATCCGCCGCTTCCTGGTCCGGGTGCTTGGATTCGAACCAGTGGACCGCGGCCTTGCCGATGCCGTAGGCCGTCGCGCCGCCGACCGCACCCTTGGCGACCCAGCCGGCGAAGGGGATCCACCCCAGCACCTCGCCGGCGATCGACGAGACCGCCTTGCCGACCACCACCGCGCCGCCCAAGGTGGGCACCATCGCCACGCATTCGCCGATGGTCAGCGACCGCCCGTAGATCTGGGCGATGTTCGAGATCATATAGGCCTCGAGCGCGGTGCACAGTGCGGTGTGCGCGCCCGGGATCGGCACGGGGACCGCCGCGGCGGCCGCGACCCGGTAGCCGTTCTCCTCG
Organism: Myxococcales bacterium; assembly: GCA_036504155.1. Taxonomy (GTDB): domain Bacteria; phylum Myxococcota; class Myxococcia; order Myxococcales; family UBA5297; genus JACRCT01. The sequence goes on along the minus strand of DASXVQ010000138.1, from coordinate 28,728 downwards.
ACCCAGTCATTGGCCACCGTCCTGGCGAACGGCCCCGGCTTGGACTTGGTGGTGGTCTTGCGCTTCGGCATGGCGAGCCTCGTGTCAGGGGAGGCCCGGATGATACGCCGGCCTCGACACCCCGGGCTTGTCGACCCCGACACCCCGAACTTGCCGACCCCGACACCCCGAGCTTGTCGAGGGGCCGTGTTCACCGTTCTCGAGGACCGCTGGAACTCGGGGGCAAGGCCGCTCCATCGCCAGCTGGCTCGTCCTTGTGCACCAGGACCGAGCGCTGGCCCCTCGACGAGCTCGGGGTGTCGCCGACGAGCTCCGGTGTCGCCGACGAGCTCCGGCGTCGTCACTCCAGCCGGATTCCCCAGATGCGCCCGCCGCGGGTGCCGACCACCGCCATGTCGCCGAACACCGCCGGCGAGGACTCCACGCCGCCGTCGAGCTTGATGGTGTCGACGATGGTCCCGTCCCGCGCGTCGACCAGGCTCAGCGCCCCGCTGATGTCGCCCTGCAGGAAGAAGGTGTGCCCGTCCTCGTCGCGCACCGCCGTCGGCGACGACCAGGCGTAGTGCTTGAGCGGCCGGCGCCACAGCTCGCTGCCGTCCTTCTTGGACAGGGCCACGATGAGCCCGCGCTCGAAGTCCGGGCAGCGCGACAGGGTGAACACCACGCGGTCCGCGACGTCGCCGCTGCCGACCAGCGGCGTGGCGAAGAGCCCCGCGTCGATCTTCTTGCCCTCGCCGTTGCCGTTGGCCGCCTCGCCGTTGCCCTCGGCCTTGGCCTCGCCGCTGGCGTGGTGCGCCGCGGCCCCCACGCAGGAGTAGCCGTGCTCCCAGAGCGGGACCCCGGTCATCGCGTCGATCTTGCGCAGGAGCGCGTCGCCCTTGATGCCCTTCTTGTCGACCTCGGTGCCCGTGTAGAGGAAGGGGGCGCCCTCCTCCTCGCTCAGGACGATCGAGGCGTCGACGTCGTCGCCGGACTCGAAGGCCCAGGCCGGCTTCATCGTGGTCAGGTCCAGCGCGGTGATGGTCCCGCCGTTGTCGGCGAAGAAGGCCAGGTTGCGCAGCACCGCGGCGGAGTTCTCCGTCCCCAGGTAGCGCTGCTCGGCGTCGGCGTAGCGGTAGCGCATCACCTCCGGCTTGATGGAGATGGCCGGGCCGATGGGGTCGAACTCGGTGTGCAGCTTCATCAGGTAGATGAGCCCGTTCTCGCCTGGCTGCAGGTAGCTGTCGGTGGCGCGGTTGAGCAGGCCGCTGCTGTCGAAGGCGCCCCAGTCGCGCAGCGCCTGCCGGTCGCGGCCGGCCAGGAAGAACAGCTCCTGGTGATCGATGAGGCTGAAGACGCGCATGCCGATGGGCCGGCCCTGCGGGATGCCCTGGCCGACGAACAGCAGCGGGTAGCCGCGCGGGTCGATCGACACGCTCCCCTTGATCGGGTTGCCCGTGTCGATGGCCTTGCGGGTCGGCTTGCCGGTGGCGAGCTCCAGGAAGTACACGTGCCCGTCGAGCGAGCCGACGATCACCTCCACGAGCGCACGGCTGGTGCGGTAGCCGTTGAGCAGGGGCATCGAGTGGCGGATGACGTCGGGCCACTGCACCAGCGCGGGCTCGCCGGTCCAGCCCGACCCGCCGCCCCAGGGCGGCTTGCCGTCGCCCGTCTTGAAGTTCCAGGCGCGGCGCAGCTTGCGCTTGGCCAGGTGGGTCAGGCCCCAGGTGCCGAAGTCGCGCCGCGGGCCGCCGCGGAACCCGAGCACGCCCGGGACCTCGGTGTACTTGTCGGGGAAGACCTGCGCGAAGCCCTCCGGCAGCGCCGGGACGATGCGGTCCTCGAGCAGCAGATCGTAGGCGATGGCCTCCAGGCTCTTGGGGTCGCCCCGGGGCACGAGCACCCGGCTTGGGGGCGGCGGCGCCGCGGTGGCCTCCAGCGGCGGGGGAGGCGGGGGCGCAGGCAGCGGCGGGAGGATCTCGACCTCGGGCACCACCGGCGCAGCCGCACGGCAGCCCGCCGCGGCGACGGCGGCCAGCAGGAGGAAGGCGACGCAGCGGCGTGCGGAGGACCGAGGTGGGCGCACCGCCTCGATTGTAGGGGCGGTCCCGGCGGCCCCCGAATTTCTGGCCGGTGTTTGACATCCCCGCACCCCGCGGCTTAGAGCAGTGGGACACCGGTTCGGGGGCCGTTCAATGAACCGTGCAACAACTAACAGTCTGGCTTCAGCCGCGGGCAGCGATGACGGCCGGCAACTGCCGCCCGCGCTGGTCGAGAAGTGGCAGGGGGTGGTCGACCTCGTCGGCGAGCTGGTCCAGGTGCCGGCGGCGCTGATCATGCGCGTCGAGCCGCCGTCAATCGCGGTGGTGGTCGCCAGCCGGGCCGAGGCCAACCCCTTCCGTCGCGGCGAGCGGGCGAGGCTGGACACCGGCCTGTACTGCGAGGCGGTGATGCGCACCCGCCGCGAGCTGCTCATCCCCAACGCGCTGGAGGACCCGGAGTGGTGCCACAACCCGGACCTCAAGCTGGGGCTGGTCTCGTACCTCGGCCTGCCGATCACCTGGCCCGACGGCCGCATCTTCGGCACGCTCTGCGTCCTCGACTCCAAGACGCACCTCTACGGCGAGCTGGCGCGCAGGGTGCTGACGCAGTTCCGCGACATGATCGAGACGGACCTGCGCCTGTTGAGCGGCTTCGACGCGCGCCTCGCCGAGGAGACGCGCGCGCGCCTGGAGGAGTCGGAGCGAGCGCGCCGCACCGTCTGCGACACGCTGGAGGAACTGCGGCGGACCGCGCGCGAGCTCACGGTGAGCCAGGAGAAGCTGCGCGAGGCGGTCAGGCTGCGGGACGACTTCCTCTCCGTCGCCTCGCACGAGCTGCGCACCCCCATCACCTCGCTGCTGCTCACGGTGCAGAGCCTCAACCGCAGCCTCGACCCCCTGCCCCCGCCCGAGAAGCTGCGCCGCTCGCTGGTCCTGGCCGAGAGGCAGATCCGCAAGCTGACCGAGCTGGTCGAGGAGCTGCTGGAGCTCACCCGGATCCACGCCGGGCGGGTGAGCCTGGACCGGGAGCCGGTGGACCTGGCGGTGCTCGTCCGCGAGGTCGCCCAGCGGTTCGAGGTCGACCTGGAGCGCTCGCGCTGCCCGTTGACGGTCCGCGGCGACCCCGCGGTCGTGGGGGACTGGGACCGCGGGAAGCTGGAGCAGATCGTCACCAACCTGCTCTCCAACGCCATCAAGTTCGGCGCCGGCCAGCCCATCGAGGTCACGGTGGAGCAGCCCGCGGCGGGGACCGGCCGCGTGCGGGTCAGCGACGGCGGAATCGGCATCCCCGCCGACTTCCTCCCCCACCTCTTCGAGCGCTTCGCCCGCGGGCGGTCCTCGAGCGAGTACGGCGGCCTGGGCCTGGGGCTGTTCATCGTGCGCAACCTGGTCGAGGCGCTGGGCGGCACCGTCCGCGCCGAGAGCGAGGCCGGCAAGGGCTCGACCTTCACCGTCGACCTGGACTGCGGCGCGGCGGCCTGAGCCCGCCCGGGCCGGCGGTGGCCCCGCGGCCGTTTGTAAGGTTTGCTCGGCTCCCGAGACTGATCCCGGCGTGAACGCGCCGACGACGCTCGAGCTGCCGATGGCCGAAAGCCTCCACCCGCGCTTCCTCGCCCTCCTCGAAGCCCACGGGGCGGCGGTGGCCCGCACCGTGCGCGGCTACGCCCGGACCGAGGCGGCGAGGGGCGCAAGGCGCGCCGGCACCTGGCGCAGGCCGAGGCGACGCTGGCGGCGGTCTCGGCGGCGGCCGGAGGCTGAAGCGCTCGGCGCCTCTAGGCCCGGGTGATTCGCGCGCCGAACGGCGTCAGCGCGAGCATCCCCAGCTTCAGGTGCTGGTAGGCGAACGGGATGCCGATGATCGAGATGGCCAGCGGCACGGCCAGGGCGACGTGGCTCAGGAAGATCCACAGGCCGGCGAAGAGGAACCAGAGGACGTTGAACGGGAAGGAGAGGACGCTGCGGTCGGCCTGGAAGTCCTTGCCGAACGGGAAGAGCGCCAGCCCGGCGATCTTGAAGCACTGCAGGCCGAACGGGATGCCGACGATCGTCACGCAGCACAGGAGCCCGGCGAGCAGGTACTCGAGGGCCGTGATGAAGCCGCCGCCGATGACGGCCCAGAGCAGGTTCAGGATCAGGTTCATCGCGCTTCGCCTCCTCCAGCGGAAACCCGAGTGATCGCCGGGCCTCAGATTCTCCTACGGGCCGGGCGGCCGGCGATTGCATCCCGCGCCCGGCTCACTCGCAGCGTGCCACGCCCGGCGCCGCTTCGCTCCACCTTCCCGAGGCGCACCAGCCCAGCTCCGCGTCGATGGTCCTCACCTTCGCGTCGGCCGGGAACAGGAAGGCCCCGGGAAGCGGGACCGCCGCGGGCTTGCCGCGCACCGAGGCGGACCGGGTGATCTCGGTGGGGCGCCAGGTGAGGTCCAGCGGGTCGAAGTCGAAGCTCCACAGCCGCGAGGGCACCGCGGCGACGTCGCGGAAGGCCATGTCCCACTCGCCGCGGCAGGGGATGTAGCCGCCGGGGAAGCCGTCGGCGGGCTTGCTGCGCAGCCGGGGCTCGAGGCCCGCGGGCGGGTCGGCCACCATGCACCCCGCGAGGTTCGCCCGGTCGCTCACCGCGCTGCCGCAGCGGCCGCAGAGGAACGCGTCTTCGCCCCAGCGCGAGCAGCAGGAGTCGTGCGCCTCGGACCCGACGCTGGTGGGGCAGCGCAGGTGCCCGGCCTCGTCCTCGTCGCAGTTCGACAGGGGCGCCCCGTCGCAGTTGTTGCCGCTGGCGCGCCAGCAGACGTCGAGGCCGCGGCAGGCCCCGGGGACGACCTGCACGCGCGCGCGGCCGGTCGCCTTCTCGCCCGTCCCGGCAGCGCGCAGGACCAGCCGGAAGCGCGGGCTCGCCGCGGCGGCCGTCGCCGGGACCTCATAGCCCAGGCGAATCTGCTTGAGGCCCACGCAGTCGCGCGCCGACTCGCCCAGCTCTCCGTTGTTGCCGCTGTCCGAGGACCAGCAGACGAGGCCCTTGCCGGCGACCGCGGACCAAGCCAGGCCGTCCGCGGAGGTCTCGAGGACGGCCTCGACGGGACGGTCCGTGAAGCCGGTGCGGTGCAAGACCGCCACGATCCGCTCGCCGGCGCCGGGCGCGGCGTCGACCGCCAGCGTGGCCTCTCCCGAGGCGAGGTCGTAGCTCGCGATCTCTCCGGTCCAGCGTGCGCCGGGGCAGGCCTCGACGTTCTCGGGTCCGGCGCGGCGGTTCGCGGGCCGGGTGCCGACCGTCGTGCAAGCGGTGCACAAGGCCAAGGTGAGCAACGCGAGGTCGGACGGGCGCATGGCGGCGATTGTGCCATCCGCTACGCCGAATGGATGAGGCCTCTCTCCAGGAGCTGCGCGCCGAGCACGTAGAAGTAGAGGTAGCCGCGCCGCTCGCCCAGGCGCTCGACCAGCGGTTCGATCGCTGCGCCGTCGCCGAGGATCCTGCGCAGGCCCCGCTGGACGCCGGCGTCCGCCGCGGGGAACACGTCCATCCGCCGCAGCCCGCGCAGCAGGACGAGCGCCGCGGTCCAGGGACCGACTCCAGGCAGGGCATCCAGCCGGCGCAGCGCGGCCTCCGTGGACATCCGCTCCAGCTCGTCCTCGCGAAGCTCGCCGCTGGCCAGCAGCCTCGCCACGTTCTGCAGCGTCGCCACCTTGGTGCGACTCAAGCCGATCCCGGCGAAGTCCTCGGGCGAGGCGGCGAGGACCTCGGCTGCCTCGGGAAAGCCCCAGAGGTCCCCGACTCGCTGGCCGAAGCGCTCCACCAACCTGCCGGCGACCGCTCCGCCGGCGTCGAGGCTCACCTGCTGGTAGGGGACGACGCGGCAGAACGACTCGAACAAGCTCGGGAACCGCGGCGGCCTCGCCCCTCTCAGCGCCCGTCCGATGGCACGGAGCTTGGGCTGGCCCACCTGCGGCAAGTCGAAGCTCGGGTCGCAGTCCAGGCCCAGGATCCTCGAGAGCAGGCGGCCGATTCCGGCGGCGGCGGGTGCGCTCGTCTCGAGCTCCAGCCGCGGCTCGTCGAGGCTCCCCTCGTTGCGCACGCTGCAGACCACCGGCGTCCGGCCCACGCGCAGCACGCGCCAGTAGCGGCTGCCGTCCCAGGCGTCGATGCGGTTCGCCGGCCGCCGCTGGAGCAGCCGCACGGTGGCCTCGAGGTGAAACGGCCCGCGGACCGGCAGTCTCATGCCTCAAACGGTTGGGGCCCTGCTGTCACCCCACATCTTCAGTCGGCGGAAGGTGGGTAGAGCCCGCCCTCCGTGGCGGGGGCGGCCTTTCTCGGCCGCTGGCACGACCAACCGACCAACCGACCGACACGTCCCGGCACGGAGGCCGGGCTCTACCCATCGCCGCCGTCATGCGGGGGAACCGGTGAGAACCTCTGGAAGAGATGTGGGGTGACAGCAGGGTTGGGGCCAGCGGCTGCGGCTACAATGCCCGCCTCCCGGAGCCGCCCGATGAGCCACGCTGGCCTCGCCCTCGCCTTCCTCCTCTGCAGCGCGGCCGCGCCCGCACCCGCGACGCCTCCCGCCAAGGACAAGCCCATGGACTCCACGCCGGCCCCCCAGCGCTGCCTCGCGGAGCTCGCGATCGACCGCGGCCAGAGCCCCTGGCAGGGCTACACCTCGTCGGCCGAGGAGGAGGCGTCCGGCAAGCACGTCGCGGCCGTCGCCGACCTCTCGAAGCTCGAGCGCGTGCCCCACCTCGCCAAGTACGACCTCGCCGGCAAGCCGCTGCTCGCCATCGACCGCGAGAGGCGCCGGGTGGTCGTCTCCGGCGAGCACTTCGGCGACCTGGAGCGCGCCGACGGCACCCGCTCCGGCGTCACGCGGATGGGCACCGTCCACAGCGCCGCGCTGAAGGCCAGGCCGCGGGAGCTCGTGCTCTTCCTCGTCGAGGCGCAGCTCGTCCAGACCTACTGGCACCTGGAGGCCAAGGTCTGCCTCGACTCCGAGGAGGACGGCGCGAAGCAGTACCGGGCGCGGCTCTCGGGCACGCACCTGTACTTCACCAGCCGCCGCAACGAGAAGCCGCTGTCCTTCCAGGTGACGCTCGACAAGGCGACGGGCGCCCTCACCGTCGAGGCGAGCTGACCGGCTGCGAGTCCTAGTAGCGCAGGGCTTCGAGCGCCTTGCGCAGGCTCTTGTTGATCCGCCCGCCGTGCCTCTTGTGGCACTCGTCGGTGACGTAGTCGATGGTGTCCCGGAGCTTGCGGACGGTCTTGTCGAGGTCGCCCTCGCCGCGGCGCAGGTCGCCAAGCATGTCGCGCAGCGACTCGAGCTTTCCGGAGAGCTTGCTCTGGCAGCGACTGTCGTCGTCCTTGTTGTCGTCGAGGGCGTCGCGGACGAACTCGGCGGCCTCGCCGACCGCCTCGGCGGAGATGCGCGGCGGCGGCGGGGCGATGTTGCTCTTGCCCACGAACTCGAACTGCCCGGCGCGGGACTGGTAGCGGAAGATCTGCCAGCTGCCCACGGTCGCCCTGCCGTCGTACCAGAGGTCGTAGTGGAACGGGCTCGTCCAGCCGTTCACCTTCACCGTGTGGCAGCCCGCGGCCAGGCCGTCGACCTGCCAGGAGGTCGTGCCCACCGGCATGGCCTGGTGCTGCCCGTCGATCCACAGGTCCATCGCGCCGCAGCCCCCGCAGCTGACGACGAGGGAGCCGGTGCCCTCCGCGCCCGCGTCGGCGCAGGCCAGCGACGGCGCGAGCGACGGGTTCTGGGCCTTCTTCTCCTCGTCGGCGTTGCGCTCCTTGCCGAAGACGGCCACCCGGATGTCCGAGGGCGGCAGCGTTCGCGCGATGAGCTTGTGGGAGCCGTTGATGGTGGCGCAGTAGTACAGCATCCCCTCCGGCTGGTTCGGCTCCACCTGGGCGATCTTGTGGTCGCCGGGATCGAACAGGTACTCGGCGAGCCCCTTGCCGGAGGTCTCGGCGCCGAACCAGTAGCACTGGCCGGATTCGAGCTCGACGCGCCACTCGACCTGCCGGCCGGAGGCCGCGAGCACCGGGCCGACCTGCTTGGCCCCGACGGCGGTCTTGCGGGTGAAGCTGAGCGCGCGGTCGGCGAGCGGGTCTCCCCCGGCGCTCTTGGGCTCGGCGAAGATGGCGACCCGCGCCTCGGAGGAGGGGTCCATCTTCACCAGCACCTTGTAGGTGCCGGCCATCGAGGCGAGCTGGCGGACGACCACCTGCTGGTCCCGGGCGCGCTGCTCGAAGACCTTCTCCTTGCTGTTGGGCGCGAAGAGCACCAGCGTCGCCTTCTTGGCGTCGGTGCGCAGGCCGAAGGAGTACCAGGTGCCGCTGGCGAGCTCGACGGTCCACTCCGCCGACTTGCCGGAGCCCGCGAGCACCTCGCCGAACTGAGCGCCCTTGTTGGCGTTGCTCGAGTTCTTGGCGATCTCGATGGCCTTGGCGGCCAGCTCCTCGCCGGCGGCGAAGGCGCTGGTCGAGAACGCGAGGAGGAGCGCTGTCAGGGGGAGGACGCGATGCGACATGAGGTGCCTCGTCTCTTGGGGTTCGACCTGCTGATGGAAGCGCGCGGAAAATGTCGCATCGAAGGAAGAATGTCGATGCACCCTAGGTGCGGCGATCCTCGGCGTGACACGTGGACGGACCTCCAAGCGGATTTCCGTGTCGCGCAAGAGGTCGCGCCGAGCAGACGCGATCGCCTCACCGGAGCAGCGGAAGAACCCGGGCTGGTTCTGTTCTCCCGTCTGCGACGGGGAGGACGGGAGGGGCAGTCCCCAACTGGCCGTCTTGGTTTGCACCAAGTCGTCGCCACCGACGCACCGCCCCACCCCCGCCTCCCCGTCGCAGCGGGATGGCAAGGACCCAAGCCAAGTCCACTCGGGGCTCCGGGGAGGAGCCCGTTGGTTGCCTTCGGCGATCCTCGGCGTGACACGTGGACGGTCCTCCAAGCGGATTTCCGTGTCACGCAAGAGGTCGCGCCGAGCAGACGCGATCGCCTCACCGGAGCAGTGAGAGAACCCGGGCTGGTTCTGTTCTCCCGTCTGCGACGGGGAGGGACGGGAGGGGCGGTCCCCAACTGGCCGTCTTGGTTGCACCAAATCGCCGCCACCGACGGCGCCCCACCCCCGCCTCCCCGTCGCAGCGGGATGCAAGGACCCAAGCCAAGTCCACTCGGGGCTCCGGGGAGGAGCCCGTTGGTTGCCTTCGGCGATACCTCGGCGTGACACGTGGACGGACCTCCAAGCGGATTTCCGTGTCGCGCAAGAGGTCGCGCCGAGCAGACGCGATCGCCTCACCGGAGCAGCGGAAGAACCCGGGCTAGTTCTGTTCTCCCGTCTGCGACGGGGAGGACGGGAGGGGCAGTCCCCAACTGGCCAGCCGAGCCTTCCAAGTGGCGGCCTGTCGCGCTCGTGCGGCGGGCGGCACACCTTCGCGCAGAGCGTTGCCCAGGCATGCTCCTCGCGATTCCGGGAGCAGTGACCGCGTCGCCGCCGAAGCCGCCGCCCCTGGAGGTCGAGGCGCCGCTGAAGGTCTCCGCAGTCGTCTCGCCGCTCGGCTCTCGGTGACCGTCACGAACGTGGGGCCCAAGGCGCTGGCGTTGTCGTTGGCGCGCTTCGAATCGACGAGGACGTGGCTCACCCATATATAGATGCGGGCGCGTCGAGAAAACCCCGAGTGAATCCGGCCCGTTACCGAATTCGGGCCCGAGGCCGCCAAGAATAGCCAAAGAAAATCAGGTGGTTGCCCGGCCCGGTTTTGAGGCTTGGGCTCCGCGCATTTTGGCCATAAGCCTTGGGCCCCCAGCGCAGCCTCGGAGGCTCCATGAAGCCCATCGCGGACATCGCAGCGCAGCTCGGCCTGACGGACTCCGAGTGGGAACCCTACGGGCGCGACGTCGCCAAGGTGGACCCCAAGATCCTCGCGCACCCGCGCACCCGGCCGGGCCGCGGCCGCCTGGTGCTGGTCTCGGCCATCACCCCCACGCCCGCCGGCGAGGGCAAGACCACGACGTCCATCGGCCTGGCGCAGGCGCTGGCCAAGCTCGGCGAGGCGCCGGTGCTGGCGCTGCGCGAGCCGTCGCTGGGGCCGTGCCTGGGCGTCAAGGGCGGCGCGGTCGGCGGCGGGGCGGCGACGGTGCAGCCGGCCGAGCGCATCAACCTGCACTTCACCGGCGACTTCCACGCCATCACCACAGCCAACAACCTGTTGGCCGCGATGATCGACAACCACCTCTACTTCGGCAACCCGCTGGGCATCGACCCGCGGCGCATCCTCTGGCGGCGCTGCCTGGACATGAACGACCGCGCGCTGCGCCGCACCGTCATCGGCCTGGGCGGCCACAAGGAGGGCGTGCCCCGCGAGACCGGCTTCGACATCACCGCCGCCTCCGAGGTGATGGCCATGCTCTGCCTGGCCGAGGACGCCGAGGACCTGCGCCGGCGCATCGACCGCACGCTGGTGGCGTTCACCTACGACGGCAAGCCGGTGACCGCCAAGGACCTGGGCGCGGCGGGCGCGATGATCGCCCTGCTCGCCGACGCGCTGAAGCCCAACCTGGTCCAGTCGGTGGAGGGAGTGCCGGCGTTCGTGCACGGCGGCCCGTTCGCCAACATCGCCCACGGCTGCAACAGCCTGCTGGCCACGCGCCTGGCGCTGCACCTGGGCGACTGGGCCATCACCGAGGCGGGCTTCGCCTTCGACCTGGGCGCGGAGAAGTTCTTCGACATCAAGTGCCGCGCCGCGGGCCTGGACACCGCGGCGGTGGTGCTGGTGGCCACGGTGCGCGCGCTCAAGTTCCACGGCGGCCACGCGCTAGACCAGCTCGGCCGGGCCGACCCGGCCGCGGTCGCGGCGGGGCTGCCCAACCTGGAGAAGCACGTCGAGAACATCCACGAGTTCGGCGAGCAGCCCATCGTGGCCCTCAACAAGTTCGCCACCGACACCGCGGAGGAGATCGAGGTCGTGCGCCGGCGCTGCCAGCAGCTGGGGGTGCCCTTCGCGGTCAGCGAGCACTTCGCCCGCGGCGGCGAGGGAGCGCTGGACCTGGCCAGGGCGGTGGTGGAGTTCGCCGAGCACGAGCACAAGCCCTTCCACCCGCTCTACGCGCTGGAGGCGCCGCTGCCGGAGAAGGTGTTCACGGTGGCCAGCAAGATGTACGGCGCGCGCAAGGTGGTCTTCAGCAAGCAGGCCGAGCGCGACCTGGAGGACCTGCGGCGGCTGGGCTACGAGAAGCTGCCGATCTGCATCGCCAAGACCCAGAACTCGCTCAGCGACGACCCGAAGCTGCGCGGCCGGCCCCAGGACTTCGAGGTGACCGTGCGCAGCCTGCACATCAGCGCCGGCGCCGGCTTCGTGGTGGTGATGACCGGGGACATCCTGCGCATGCCCGGCCTGCCGAAGAAGCCGCTGGCGGAGAGCCTGGACCTCCGGGACGGCAAGATCGTCGGGCTGCTGTAGGCCCCCTCAGCGCCCGGCCGCGCGCAGCGCGGCCGCCACCGCCTCGCACAGCTGGCTCGCCGAGTACGGCTTGGGCAGCACGCCGGCGAGCCCGTGGCCCGCCGGGTCGTCCATCACCGGGTCGTCGCTGTAGCCGCTGGAGACCAGCAGCCGCGCCTCGGGCGAGGCCTGCAGGATCCGCCGCGCCGCCTCCTGCCCTCCCATCCCGCCGCGCACGGTGAGGTCCAGCACCACCAGATCGAACGGCTCGCCCCGCGCCCCGGCCGCGGCGTGCTCGTCCACCGCCGCCTGCCCGTGCTCGACGCAGGTCACCTGGTAGCCGGCGCGCGAGAGCACCGCGCTCGCCACCGTGCGCACCAGCACCTCGTCGTCCATCACCAGCACCCGCCCCGCGCCGCGGGCGGGCTCCGCCGCCGCCGCTCGCTCCGGCGGCGCGTCGCCCCGCCGCGCCGGGAGCCAGAGCCGGAAGGTGCTGCCCCGGCCCAGCTGCGACTCCACCTCCAGGCGCCCGCCGTGGTTGGCGACGATGGAGTGCGCCACCGCCAGGCCCAGCCCGTTGCCGTGCTCGCGGGTGGTGAAGAACGGCAGGAAGACCCTGCCCAGCGCCTCGGGCGCGATGCCGCAGCCCCAGTCCTGCACCGTCACGCAGGCCTGGTCCTGCCCGCCCCCCGCGGCCGGCGCGTTGGTCAGCGCCACCCGCACCCTCCCGCCGCGCGGGCTCGCCTGCACCGCGTTGTGCACCAGGTTCTGCACCGCCTGCACCAGCTGGCCCTCGTCGGCGAAGACGGCCCACGGCGCGTCCGCCACCTCCACCTCGCAGCGCACGTCGGAGCCCGCGCAGGCCAGGCCCGCCGCGTCGCGCACCGCGGCGCGCAGGTCGAGGACCTTGCGCACCGGCGCGCCGCCCTTGGCGAAGGTGAGCAGCTGCCGGGTCAGCCGCGCGGCGTGGGCGCAGGCGCGCTCGGACTCGCCGAGCAGGCCGCCCGCCTCGCTCCCGGCGCCCACCAGGTCCCGCGCCGTGGTCAGGTTGCCCAGGATGCCGGTCAGGAGGTTGTTGAAGTCGTGGGCGAGGCCGGCCGCCAGCAGCCGGATGGAGTCCATCTTCTGCGCCTGCAGCATCTCCTGCTCGCGCCGCCGCCGCTCGCCGGCGTCGCGGAACACCCCCACCACGCAGGGCCGGCCGCCCATCTCCAGGCTCGCCGCCGAGACGTCGGCCGGGAAGACCGCCCCGTCGGCGCGCAGCAGCGGGATGTCGGCGGCGCTGGCGATCTCTCCGGCGGCCAGCGCCCGGAAGGCCTCCAGCACCCGCGGCAGCTCGCCCGCGGGGTGGAGGTCGTCGATGGCCAACCGAAGCAGCTGCCCGGCCTCGCGCCCGAGCATCGCCGCCATGGCCTGGTTGACCAGCGTCAGGCGCCGGGTCGCCCGGTCGGCGACGAGGATGCCGTCGTGGAGCCGCTCGAACACGGTGCGGAACTGCCGCTCGCTGCGCCCCAGCGCGTCCACCACCAGCCCGTTCTCGATGGCCTGCGCCAGCCGCGGCGCCAGCAGCTCGACGAGCGCCATCGTCTCCGGGGAGAGCCCGTCGGCCTCGCGCACCGCCGCGTTGAGGGTGCCCAGGCAGCGGCCCCCCGCCACCAGCGGCACGCTCAGGGTGCAGCGCAGCCCCGCCGCCAGGAACTTCTGGTCCACCGGGTTGGTGGCGGGCTGCGCCGAGAGGTCCTTGCGGTAGACGGCGCGCCTCTCGCGCACGGTCTCGGCGAGCGAGGCGGCGTTGGGCGGCAGCAGCGCGCCCGACTCGACCCCGGCGATGGGCAGGGTGGTGTCGTAGACCCGGAAGCCCTCCTGGCCCTCCCGCAGCAGCGCCACCGAGGCGCGGTCGATGCCGAGGTGGCCGTGCAGGAAGCGCAGGGCCCCGGCGACGATCTTGCCGAACTCCAGCGAGGCCGTCTCGCGCTCGAAGACCCCCAGGAGGTCGAGGACCGTGCCGCCCGAAGCCATGTCGCCATCCTACCGGCTTTACCCCTGGTGTGCGCCAGCCCATCCTGCCGCGGCGCGCGCCTGACGCGCTTTCCGCGTCGGGGGAGTGCCCGGCCTCCGCGCCGGGGTCGGACGTGTCGGGGTCGTGCGGCGAAGGCGTAGCGGGAGCGCTCGGCGCAGCAGCGCGAGGTCCCGCGCCGGGGATCCGTCAGCCTCCCGGCGACGAGTCCACCCGCGAGCCCAGCAGCCCCGGCCGTCGGCTCCTATAATCCGCAGCAGTTTTGGAGGCCCCATGACCCGACTCTTCAGCGCACTCGTCGCGCTCGTCGCCCTGCTCGCCGCCGGCGCCGCGCACGCCGCCAGCTTCGTCTACGTCGGCGAGGGCACCCCGCTCGTCTACCTGAAGGGCAACACCGCGCCGCCCGCCGGCTGGCAGGACCGCGGCGCCGGCGAGACGTCGTGGATCGACTCTCCCGCGGGCTTCGGCATCGGCTACGGGGACGGCGACGACCGCACCATCCTCACCGACATGCAGAACGGCTACCTCACCGTCTACGCCCGCTCCCACTTCTTCGTCGGCGCCGAGCGCGCGGGCCTCACCCAGCTCTCCCTGCGCGCCCGCTACGACGACGGCTTCGTCGCCTACCTCAACGGCACGGAGATCGGCCGGGCCTCGGTCCCCGCCGGCTCGCTCACCAACCAGAGCGCCGCGTTCGACCACGAGGTCACCGTCAGCGACGCCACCTTCACGGTCGACCCGGCGCTGCTGGTGGACGGCGACAACGTGCTGGCCGTCGAGGTCCACAACGTCTCGCTCGGCAGCTCCGACCTCTCCTTCATCCCGGAGCTCCTGGGCGTGGACTCCGCCGGGCCCAGCGCGCGGCTCGTCCTGGGCCCGTACGTGCAGCAGGTGGGCCGCAACGGCCTGACGGTCTGCTGGGAGACCGACCTGCCCTCGACCGCCCGGCTGGCCTGGGGCCCCTCGGCGGCGATGGGCCAGCTCGCCGAGTCCGCCACGCCGGCGCTGCGCCACGAGATGGCGCTGACGAGCCTGGCGCCGAGCACGACCTACCACTACCGGGTCGAGTCCGCGGCGGGCCCGCTGGCCAGCGGGCAGGCGCGCACCGAGGGCGACCGCGCGGACCCGCTGCGGGTGGTGGCCTTCGGAGACACGCGGACGAACCCCGCCGACCACGCCGCGGTCATCGCCGGCATCCTCTCGCGCTCGCCGCACCTGGTGCTGCACTCCGGGGACCTGGTCGAGTCGTCCACGGCGCTGAACTGGGCCACCTTCTTCAGCGTGGAGGCGCCGCTCGTCTCGCGCTACCCGCTGCTGCCGGCCATCGGCAACCACGAGGGCGACGCCATCCTCTACCGCGAGAAGTTCGTGCTCCCCACCGCCTCCCCGGGCGGCGAGCGCTACTACGCGCGCCGCTTCGCGCAGGTCGGCGTGCTCACCCTCGACCAGTACGACTCGGCCTATGGCGCCGGCTCGGACCAGCTCGCCTTCGCCCAGCAGACCCTCGCCGACTTCGCCGCCGACCCGGGCCTGCGCTTCGTCTTCGTCCAGATGCACCAGGGCGCCTACTCGTCCGGCTCGCACGGCTCGAACGCCACCATCCGCTCCCTCTACGCGCCGCTCTTCGAGCAGTACGGCGTGGACATCGTCTTCTCCGGGCACGACCACGACTACGAGCGCAGCACCACCAACGGCGTGAAGTACGTGGTGACCGGCGGCGGCGGCGCCCCGCTCTACTCGGTGCCGGGGGAGACCTGGACCGAGGCCAAGGCGACGACCCTGCACTACTGCCTGATGGAGATCGACGGCGCGACGCTGCACTTCCGCGCGCTGACCCCTGACGGCAACACCACCATCGACGAGTTCTGGCTCGGGCAGACGGTCTCGGAGTGCACCGCGGACGCGGACTGCAATAGCCGCGCTCCCGGCACTTGCGACCCGTCCGACCGCGGCGAGTGGCGCTGCGTGGCCAAGGCCTGCATCTTCAACTGCGCCGTGCCGCCGCCGCCCGGGCCGGATGCGGGGATGCCTGGAGCCGACGCCGGAGTCGACGCCGGAGCCGACGCCGTTTTCGACGCCGTTTTCGACGCCGGAGCCGACGTCGGGGACGACGCCGGAGCCATTTCGACCGCGGACGCGAATGCCGTCGTCCTGCAGGACGGCGGTCCGACCGCGGGTCGCGACGCCTCTTCCGTCGCCGCGGCCGACGCTGCGACGGCGACGCGAGACGGCGGGATCCTTCCCGGCGCGGACACCGGCGAGGAGCCCCCGACGATCGGCACCGGCTGCGGCTGCAACGCCGGCGGATCGCCCACGGGAGTCGCGCTAGCGGTCGCCGGCCTGGCACTCACCTATCTCGGGCGCCCTCGCCGCCGCGACTAGGCCAGGCTGCTCGCCGCGGGCCTGCGCGCGTTCCCTGAACGCCGGAAAGGACGAGAGACGTCCTGACTGGCGCTGCCGGGGATGCTCGCTTGGCTGGTCGAGGTAGGCGCACGCAGTGCGAATACGGGCGCCCTCCCCCCGTCCGGGCAGGAGTATGCTTCACCACCTTCGGCACCCGCGGAGGGGAAAGCGCGGAGCCCTGCTGTGACCGAACAGAACTCGAGCGGTGCCGACTTCTTTGCCAGCCGGACGGCGTTCCTTGCCCGGACGCACAAGCAGATCTGGTCGGTGGCGGTGTACGCCATCCTGCCGATGGTCCTCCTGGTGAACCTGGCCGGGGCGGTGACCAAGCCCTGCTGGCAGTCGATCACCATGGTGGTCTGCACGGTGCTGATGGGCACCGCCTGGGCCTTCGCCAACCGGCGGGCCGAGCAGGGCTACATGACGCAGGCCGTGGTGATGATCTCCGGGCCGGGCATCGCGCTGCTGCTCCTCATCCTGCTGCTCAAGGAGAGCGCGGGGCTGAGCACGATGGTCGCGATGATCACGATGTTCACCTACCTGGCGCTCTTCTCGAACCGGGCCCTGAAGGTGGGCATCGCCGTCTCCGGGCCGCTCTTTGGGCTCTGCCTGCTGGCGACGCACTTCGGGCTGGTGGCGCAGATCCCGCAGTCGGCCACGCGCACCATGATCCAGGCCCTGCTGTACCTGGCGCTGTTCCTCCCCTGCATCGCCTACTTCCTCGTCGCCGGCCAGCGCATCAACCAGGCGCTGTACGTCGAATCGCAGGAGAACCTGACCCGCAACCGCGAGGTGCTCGCGGCGGTGGAGCGCGCCCAGCCCGAGCTCGACCAGGCCATCGGCGCGATCGGCCCGCGGGCCTCGGCGTTCGCCTCCAGCGCCAGCGAGCTGGCGGCCACCTCGGCGCAGATGAGCATGTCCCTGGAGCGCATCGGCAGGATCGTCGCCGAGACCGCGGCGGCGGCGGCGGACGCGCGCGGGGTGGCCGAGCGGGTCAAGGCCGACGCCACCACCGGCCGCGAGAAGCTGCACGCCCTCGAGGGCGCGTTCCAGGGCGCGGTGCCGCGCATCGAGGCAGTGCGCGGGCAGATGGACGAGCTGGCCGAGGAGGTCTCGCGCACCGAGGACGTCAACCGGGCCATTCACGACATCGCGGAGTCGCTCTCGATGCTGGGGATCAACGCCTCGCTGGAGGCGGCCAAGGCCGGCGAGCAGGGCAAGGGCTTCGCGGTGGTGGCGCAGGCGCTGCAGCAGATGGTGGCGCAGACCAACACCGACCTGAAGAGCGCCAACAAGATGCTCGACCAGCTGCGGCAGCGGGCGACCCGGGTGACCAAGGACGCCGACGCCAGCACCAGCGAGCTGCGCAGCGCCTACGACGGCCTCGTCGCGGTCTCCGGGCTGCTCGAGGGCATCACCACCAGCTTCGCCAACTCCTCGGCGAGCGTGCAGACCATCGCCGGCGCCACCGAGCAGCAGCGCTCGGGCATCAGCGACATCTCCGCCGGCGTGCGCGACATGGCGCGCGTCGCGGCGCAGCTCTCCGACGACGGGCGCGGGCTGAGCGAGGGCCTGTCGCGGGTCGTCGGCGCGCACGAACAGCTGCGCTCGGTGCTCAAGCACTGACGCGGCCGGCGGCTGCAGCCTGCTGTCACCCCACAGCTCATGCCGGCGGAGCTGGGTAGAGCCGGCCCGGGCCTGCCCTGAGCCTGTCGAAGGGTGGCCGGGGCGGCAGTTGCCGGGCGTTGACCACGACCGACACCGACCGACCGACGCGCCCCCGGCACAGAGGCCGGGCTCTACCCGACTCGCCGGGGCAGCAGTTGTCGCGCGTTGACCACGACCGACACCGACCGACGCTCCCCCGGCACGGAGGCCGGGCTCTACCCGACTCGCCGGGTGGGTTTGATCGTCTAAAGGAGCCCGGACACGGCGGTCCGGGCCCCTCTCTCTACCGAGCCGTCACTTCTTCTTCAGCAGGTAGAACTCGTAGCCGAACCAGCCGCGGTTCTTGCGGAACATCGCGATCTCGCGCCGCTCCCGTTCT
This sequence comes from Myxococcales bacterium, assembly GCA_036504155.1. GTDB lineage: Bacteria > Myxococcota > Myxococcia > Myxococcales > UBA5297 > JACRCT01. Next base: position 10,813 of record DASXVQ010000138.1, on the reverse strand, counting down.
GCCGCCTTCTCCGCGTCGGCGTCGCCCGGGTTCTTCGCGAGCACCTCGTTCATCCGCCGCTCGACCGGGTCGACGTAGGCGGACCAGCCTTCGGCGGCGAGGGTGAAGTGGTCGAGCACCTCAAACCCGGCCTTTCGGGCCAACGCGAGGTTCTCTTCGACGCCGACAATCGCCGGGTAGCTCTCCATCCAGAACTCGAAGACGTCGCGGGGGATCTCCTCGGTCGGGCGCAGCCATGCCGCCTCGCTGACCACCGCCAGGCCGGGCCCTCGCAGCAGCTCGTGGATGATCCGCAGCCCGCGCTCGAAGCCGGTCACGAACAGCGCGCCCTCGCACCAGACGAGGTCGAAGCTCCGCGGCGGGAGCCCGAGCGCGTTCATGTCGCCGACCTGGGCGGTCACCCGGCCTTCGAGCCCGTGCTGGGCCAGATGCCGGCGCATTTCCTCGATGAACGGCTCGTTGATGTCGACCGCGAGGATGGTCCCCGCCGTCAGGCCGGCGAGCGTCACGGTCTGCCCGCCGCTCCCACACCCGAGATCGAGGATGCGGGGCTCCGGTGGCAGCAGCGCCTGGATGCGGCGAAAGGCGTCGACGGTGGCCTCGGCGAGGCCCGGGCCCTGGCGCGGGACGCCCTGGTGGAACTGCAGGAAGAACTGGAATGAGCGATCGCTCAAGACGAACTCCATCTGCCGGGCGCTGGCCCGGCGGCAATTACTGGAAGGAATCGGACTGCGAATCTCGCGCGCTCACCAGGGGCCCGGTGAGCGGGGAGTTACGCAGCGTCCGTTGCCGTGAAGTTCATCATCCGCAGGCAGGATGCGCCCGGCAGGTGGGCGAGGTCAACGGACGAGCCTCGCACGCCGTCCGCTCCAGCTCGTCCGGGCGACCGTCTCGACTCCGGCTCCGAGGCCGGGTGGTCCCGACGCGACGCGCTACAGCGGCCCGATCCCCTTCATCGCCCCGGCGAGCATCCGGTAGATGGCCGTCTGCGGCCCGAGCGACTGCAGCGTGGTCCCGGCGCGATCCGCCTTGCTGACCTCGTCGTCCGCCGGCAGCACGCCCACCACGCTCAGCCCGGCCTGTTCCAGCGTGCGCCGGTGCAGCTCGTCGACGCCCGGGACGCGGTTGAAGAGCACGCCCATCTTGCAGCGCTCCATCATCGGCACCCGCCCGATGGTGTCGCGCACCAGCAGGCAGGTCTGCACCGCGCGCTGCGAGCCGTCGCTGAGCAGCAGCGCCTGGTCCACGCGCTCCACCACCTCGCGGTTGACCTGCTCGATGCCCGCCTCGGCGTCCACGACCACCAGGTCGAAGCGCGCGACCACCGCGCCGATCATCTTCCGCAGGAGCAAGTTGAGCGAGCAGTAGCACCCGAGCGACCGCCGCTGCCCCATGGCCAGGAAGGCGAGCCCGTCCTTCTCGACCAGCGTCTTGGCGATCATCCACTCGGCGATCTCGCGGGTCTCCTGCGCCGGGGTGTCGGCCGTCAGCGCCTTGACGCGGTCGATGATCTGCTCGCGCGCTTCGGCCACGGTCACCGCGCCGGTGATGCCGCAGGAGAGCGTGAGGCCGCCCACCGGGTCGGCGTCGACGAGCAGCGTCCGGATCCCGGCGTCGCGCGCGATGCGCCCCAGCAGCGTCGAGACCAGCGTCTTGCCGGTGCCGCCCTTGCCGAGACAGGCGATGGTGAAAGCATCCATGGTGTCCCCTACCTCGATTCCTTCTTGGCGCGATCCGCGGCGAGCACCTCGCGCACCTTGTCGCAGACGACGGCCTCGTCACAGGTCCCGCAGTCCTTGGCTTCGCAGCCCTCGAGCACCCCGGCCGGCGTCCTCGCCGACGGGACCAGCGAGCTCTTGAGCTTCGCCAGCCGCTCGCCGAACGGCTGCATCAGCTCCAGCGCCCGCGCCGAGGGCACCCCCGCGGCGACCGCGACGCAGCCCGCGAAGCCTTCGTCCGCCGCCTGGGCGAGCAGCGCATCCGCGAGCCGGCTTTGCGAGAAGCCCGCGGCGAGGAGCTGGCGGTGCACCCGCGCCGTGGTCCGCTGATCTTCGCTGTGCGCGAACCAGCCGGGCAGCCGCTGGGCGAGGCTGCGCAGCGACGCCACCCGGGAGAGCGCCACCCGCGAAGCCGGCGGCGACGCCTGGACGACCAGGATCTGCAGGAAGTCGCGCGGCTCGCGCGCTTCGGCGAACGGCGGGCCGAAGGTCCAGACCCCGCCCTCCATCGCCTCGTAGACCGGAATCGCCAGGCTCAGCGAGCGCGCCGGGGACTCGCCCAGCAGCAGGCCCGCCTCCGACTCGAGCACGAACGCCGGGATGGGCAGGTTCGGCGCCTTGGCCTCGAGCTGCGCCGCGCGGGGCGTCCCGAACTCCTCGGGGTGCGCCCGCAGCGTCTCCAGCACCGCCCGGCCGAGGCCGTCCAGCTCGGCCTCAAGCGGCATCGCGCGCCCTCCAGGGCACCTGCTCGACCGCCGGCCAGCTCCCCGCCGGCGCTTCCCGGACCAGCGAGAGCCCCGCGAGGCACGGCAGCAGCATCGGGTCGACGGGCGAGTCGAGCAGCTCCACGCCCGGCAGCTTGGCGGCGAGGCCGGCGCGGAACACCGCCAGCTTCGCCAACCCGCCGATGACCACCAGCGGCCTGCCCCGCGGCCTCGCCCGCTCGACCAGCGTCGCCACCTTCTCCACCGCGTGCGCCACGACGCCCGCCAGCACGTCCTCGCGGGCGCGCCCGGAGTTGATCTGGCTGACGACCTCGCTCTCGGCGAACACCGGGCAGGGGCTCGAAACCCGGCAGGGGTCCTTCGCCGACGTCGCGCACGCATCGATCTGCTCGAGCTCGACGTGCAGCGCCGCAGCCATGGTCTCCACGAAGCGGCCGGCGCCCGCGGTGCACCGCTCGTTCTCCCAAGAGCGGGTCGCCGCGCTGCCTTTGACGATCTCGAAGACGCGCGTGCGCAGCGCCCCGCAGTCGGCCAGGAGCAGCTCGTCGCCCAGCCGGGCGGCCGCGCGCGCCAGCGCCGGAGCCGTCCGCAGCGGTCGCGCAGGCGCCCGGCGCGAGAGCGGGCCCAGCCGCTGGAGCGCGCTGCCCAGGAGCGCCTCGCGGAGCCCCACTTCGTCCGAATCCTTGTCGCCCAGCATCCAGATGCGCGTCGGCTCGAGGAGGCCCGGCGCCAGCGCTTCGGCGGCCCGGCGCACCACCGCGCCCAGATCCACCGCGTCCTGCGAGCGCGCCACCAGCATCACCGCGCGCCCCTCGGCCCGGGCGGCGGCGACCTTCGTGTACCGGGAGCCGGCATCGCAGACCACGTCGATCACGCCGCGACTCCTTCGGACGCGCCGGCCTGCGGCTCGCGGTCGGCGAAGTGCGCCGCGCCCAGCGCCCCGATGAGCTGGGGGTCGAACCTGAGCGGGCAGAGCTCCTGCCTCAGCTGCCGCGCCAGCGCCGCGGCCACGCCCGGGTTCTTGGCGACTCCGCCGGTCAGGCACACCCGCGACTTCACCGGCACCTTCGAGGCCAGCGCCAGCACCCGCTCCACCACCGCCTCCACGATGGCCCGCGCGATGACCGCCCGGTCGACGCCGTCGCGGCGCGCCTGCAGCACGTCGCTCTCCATGAAGAGGCTGCAGCGGCTGGAGATGCCGCGGCCGGGCTTGCCCTTGAGCGCGAGCGGCCCCAGCTGCTCCACCTCGACGCCCAGCGCCTTGCCCAGGACCTCCAGCGCGCGGCCGGTGCCCGCCGCGCACTTGTCGTTCATGGCGAACTCCTGCACCAGGCCCCGGTCGTCGACGGCGACGACCTTGCTGTCCTGGCCGCCGATGTCGACGACGGTGCGCACCGCCGGCTCGACGATGGACGCGCCCAGGCCGTGGCAGGAGATCTCCGACTTCTCGATCGCCGCGAACGGGGCCTGGAAGCGGCCGTAGCCGGTCAGGCAGATGGCGCTCACCTGTTCGCGGGCGAGCCGCTCCCGGCCGCAGAGCGCCTCGGCCACCGTCTCGATCGACTCCTTGGCCGACGGCTTGGCGCGGCAGAGGAAGCTCGCGGCGACCTGGCCATCCGCGAGCAGGATTCCCTTGGCCGTCAGCGAGCCGACGTCGATCCCCATGGACCAGCGCTTGGTCATGATGCCTCGGACAGGTCGGGAGGCCCGTCGCCCCCGGCTCGGGTGTCATCGGAGCGCCCGCGGCGGACGCGCCCGGCCAGCGCCGACAGCCGCTCGCGCAGCGGGACCGCCCTCGCGTTCGTCCCTCGCGGCAGGCCCTCGGCGGACAGGAACGCGGCGATCTTCCGGCGCAGCGGCCCCTCGTCCACCACCCGGCGGTCGATGATGTCCGCGTCCAGGAAGCACGCCGGCACCCGCGCCGCGCGGCAGACCTCGTCGATCTCCCGGCGCAGCGCCAGGTTGTGCTTGCACCCGACGTTGCCGTGGAAGATCACGCAGTCGGCGTCGTACTCCTTCAGCGCCGTCGACAGCTCGTCGAGCGTCAGCTCCATCGTGCCGTGCGCCTGACGGACCATGCTGGTGAGCAGCCGGTCGTGCACCAGGCCCTCGATGAGGCTCTCGCGGGTGCTCAGGTCGATGGGCGGGTGCTCGAAGTGGCCCAGGTAGTCGCAGACGATGGTGCCGCCGTACTCGTGGTGCAGCCAGCCGGCGAAGTCCGTCCACGCCATCGCCTGGTCGCCCAGGACCACGCGCAGCCGCTCGCGCGGGGCGTTGGTGCGCCGCGCCCGCTCCACCAGGTGCTGCGCGGCGTCGGCCAGCAGCTCGGCGCCCTCGGCGATGGCCGGCTCCCAGCCATAGGCGATGACCATGTGCCAGTAGAGCGCCAGCGGGTTGAGCACCCCGGGCGCGGGCGTGGCGCGGTGCAGCTCGGTGACGCGGTTGAGGGCGCGGTTGACCCGGTTGAGGTTGCGCGCGTGCTGGCGCAGCAGCCCCCAGTCGAGGGAGCGGTGCAGCCTCGCCTCGAGGTAGGCGATGAGCTCCCAGACCGACCGGGCCCAGAGCGCCACCGAGCCGGCGGTCCGGTCGTAGGAGCCGCTCACCGAGAAGTGGTCGGCGCCGGCCAGCTCGCGCAGGACGGTGTTGCCGGAGTGGTTGCCGTCGCAGGGCGTGTTGCCGGTGACGACCATCGTCGGCGTGGGGAGCTGGCCGTCGAGGAACGCGCCGAGGACGCAGCGGTTGATCGAGCAGATCTCCCCGGGGACGCCGTGCCGGTCGGCGACCTCGCACATCCGCGTGCTGCCGTCCGGTTCGGCGGCGTTGGCCATGGCGAAGAAGGTCTCGGGCGTGTGCGCCAGCACCCCGGGGAAGGCGGCCACCACCGCGGCGGGGACGGGCCAGGTGACCCAGACCACCGGCTCGCCGCGGGCGTGGGCCCGCGCCGTCTTGCCGTACAGCTCGCCGCTGGCGCCGACCATCTTGGCCATCGCCGGCCAGGCCTCGCGCGGCAGCGCCCCGGCGCCCATCTTGAGCAGGAAGGTGCGCAGCGGGCGCACCGCGGCCAGGTCGTGGCCATCCAGGGCCGGGTCGGCCAGGCGGCGCAGGAGCAGGTCGGCCGCGCGCGGGTGCGCCAGCAGCCGGGAGAGCACCGCCGAGCCCAGCGCGGCGCTGCCGATCATGGGCAGGGGCGGCCGCAGTTTCTCGAGGACGTTCACGATCTCGAGAGCCGCCGCGGAGGCTGGTCGCCCTTCGGCGCAGGCGCGCCGCCTCCGCCGGAGGTGTTGCGGATCTGCTCGGCGAAGGCCTCGAGCCGCGTGCGCAGCTGCCCCTCGCCCGAGCCCCCCAGCTCGCCCTCGATCTCCAGCACCGGCACGCCGTGCTCCTTGAGCCTTCGGCGCAGCACGAACGCCTCGGCGGCCCAGATGGCGCAGAAGCTGAGCCGGTCGAGCACCACCCCGTCGCAGCCCCACTCGCGCACGGTGTCGCCGATGAACCGCGCGCGCCGGCCGATCTCGTCGGAGGCGTGCGGGCAGCTCAGCCGCCGCAGCCCGCGCTCGGCCAGGGCGAGCAGCGGCGCGTGCGCCTCGTCGACCCGCCCGTGGAAGTGGCCGGTGCCGGTGCACATCAGGTCGTGGACGACGCGGCCGCCGTGGCGCTCCAGCACCTCCATCCGCGCCGGCTCCTCGAAGTGGCCGGAGGCGAGGAACAGCCGCAGCTCGCCCTTGGGCGGCGCACGCCGGGCCCCGGGCAGCTGGTGCAAGAGCTCCTCCAGCAGCGCGATCCCCTCCTCCACCTTCGCCGTGGCCAGCACGAGGTTGAGCGAGAGGACGTCCGCGCCGCTGAGCGGGCACTCGGGGTGCGCGCGCTCCTGGTAGACGGCCTCCAGGAGCTCGCGCTGCCGGTTGTAGAGCGCGATGGCGGCCTTCAGCTTCGCGTCGGTGACCTCCACGCCCCAGGCCTTGTGCAGGGCCGCGGCGAACCGGTCCAGCTCGTGCTCCAGCGTGGCGACGGCGGAGTTGGTGGAGTCGGAGGAGACCACCACCAGGTGCCGCAGCGCGGGCTTGGCGTCCGCGTGCCGCCAGGCGTCGTACACCCGCCGCGAGTGGTCGCAGCCGGTGGCGAAGACCACGGCGTCGAAGCCTGCGACCTCGTCGCGCAGCGCCATGTCGAAGACGCGGCGCACCAGGCTGCAGTGCGTCGGCGCGAAGTAGGTCGCGCCGCGGTCGGTGGCCGCGTGGCCGGTGGAGCGCAGGCGGATGGGCTGGCCGCCGGCGGCGTGGACGACCTCCGGCGGGACCAGGCCGCACAGGAGGGCGACCGGGCGGCCGCCGGCCGCCTTGCAGGCGCGGGCCTCCTCGGCGACGGGGACGAGCGCGCGGGCGCGGATCTTCTCGAGCACCTTCATCGGGGCAACCCCTCGGCGGCCAGGAACGCGCGGATCTTCTGGCGCAGCGCCTGCTCGCCCACGACCCGGTTGTCGACGATGTCGGCGTCCAGGAAGAGCGCCGGGACCTTCACCTGCCGGCACAGGTCTTCGATCTCCCGGCGCAGCGCCAGGTTGTGCTTGCAGCCGACGTTGGCGTGGAAGATGACGCAGTCGGCGTCGAACTCGGTCAGCGCCGTCGAGAGCTCCTCGAGCGTGTACTCCATGGCGCCGTGGGCCTGGCGCACCATGCTCATGTGCAGCCGGTCGAGGGCGAGCCCCTCGATCATCCGCTCGCGGCTGGAGGTGTCGATCTCCGGGTGGCGGAAGCTGCCGATGTAGTCGGCGACGATGGCCCCGTCGAACTCCTTCCTGAGCCAGCCGGCGAAGTCGGTCCAGGCGATGGCCTGGTCGCCCAGGACCACGCGCAGCCTCTCGCGCCGGGCGCCCCGCTTGCGCGACTTGGCGACCAGCTCCTCTGCGGCCTGCTCCAGCAGCTCCGCGCCCTCGGCCATCTCCGGGACCCACCCCTGGGCCGCCACGATGCGCCAGAAGACGGAGAGCGTGTTGATCAGGCCCGGGCAGGGCACGTGGCGGTGCAGCTCGGTGACGTGGTTGAGCGCCCGGTTGACGCGGTTGATGCGGTCGGCGTGCTCGCGCAGCCTCTCCCAGTTCATGGGCCGGCCGAGCCTGGCCTCCAGGAAGCCGATGAGCTCCCAGATCGACTTCGCCCAGACCGCCACGGTCTCCGGGGACTTGTCGTAGGCGCCGCCGACCGAGAAGTGCTCGCAGCCGGCCATCTCGCGCAAGATGGTGTTGCCGGTGTGGTTGCCGTCGCAGGGGTGGTTGTTGGTGATGACCAGCGTGGGCTTGGGCACCTCGCCGGCGAACCACGCGCCGAGCATGCAGCGGTTGATGGAGCAGATCTCGGTGGGCACGCCGTGGCGGTCGGCGACCTCGCACATCTCGGTGCTGCCTTCCGGGCTGCTGGCGTTGGCCACCGAGTAGAAGTTCTCCGGGCAGTAGACGACCACGCCGAAGGAGGCCACCAGCGCGGCCGGCACCGGCCAGGTGACCCAGACGACGGGCTCGCCGTGGGCGTGGGCGTGCAGCGCGGCCTCGTGCATCTTCCGGGTCACCGCGGTGACCTTGGCCATCGCCGGGATGGCCTCGATGGGCAGGACCGCCGCGCCGATCTTGAGCAGCGTGGCGCGCATCGCGCGGGCGAAGCCGGGCTGGTGGTCCACGGTGAGGGCGCCCAGGAAGCGGTGCAGCACCAGGTCCGCGGCCCGCGGGTGGGCCATCAGCTTCTCCATGATCGCCGCGCTCTTGGCCGCCTGGGCGATCATCGGGAGGGGCCGCGCGCCGTCCATGGAGTTCCTCTGCCGGTCTCGGCCCGCGGGTCTCGGGGACCGTCTGTTGGCCAGCGAACTCTAGCACGCGCCCCGCGCCCCTCGTCGCCCCGAAAATCCAGCGAAATCGGGCGGTTCGCCCGGCCGGTGCCAGGCTCCGGGCCCGGTCCGCGCAGGGTCCAGCCGAGCCTGGACTGTGTGTGAAGTAGATGGACCGCGCACGAGGCTCCACCTCCCGGCGGTCCTGCTCCTGGCCGCGCTGTGCGCCTGCAAGGTCCCCTTCACCGCCGAGTGCCGGGCCGGCGCGGGGGCCTGCACGGCCTGCGTGGTAACGTCCCAAGCCGTGCACTCGTCTCGCCTTGCCGTGGTCGCGGCGCTCCTGGCGGCGGCCGCCTGTGCGCTCTTCTCGCCCAATGCGCTCGGCGCCGAGGCCGAGCCGCCGGCGACGGAGACGGAGACGGAGACGGAGACGGCGGCCCCGGGCGTCGAGCCTGGCAGCCCGCCGATCCCGGTCCAGCCGGCGCCCGATGCTCCCGCGGTGCCGGCCCCGCCGGCCGCTCCCGAGCAGGCCCAGCCCCCGGCGGCGAAGCTCCCGCCACCTCCCGCGGCCCCGGACCGGACCGAGGTCCCGTTCGTCCCCAAGTTCGAGGCCCGCCACGCCTTCATCCAGGAGCAGCTCGACGACGGGCAGCTCTACGCCAAGGTCTGGTGGTACGGCTGGATGGCGGGCTACACGGCGCTCGCGCTCGGCCAGGCCATCCCCGCCGGGCTCCTCACCAGCCGCCAGGACCGCGTCAACTTCACCGTCGGGGCCATCACCTCGGCGCTGGCCATCGTGGCCACCGGCGTCATGCCGCTGGACGCGATGTACGCCGGCGACCGGGTGCGCGGGCTGCCCGCCGACGGGCTGCGGCTGAGCAGGGCCGAGCAGATCCTCTTCGCCACCGCCAAGGAGGAGCGCTTCTGGCAGTCGTGGATCTTCCACGTCCTGGGCGCGGGGGTGGGAGTCGCCGCCGGGCTCGTGGTGTGGCTGGGCTACGGCTACCTCGTCGACGGCATCGTCACCGCGCTGGGGAGCGTCGCGCTCAACGAGATCCAGATGTGGACCCAGCCGACCCGGGCCATCGACGACGCGGCGCTCTACCGCACCCGGTTCGGGGTGAAGGACGGCGGCGACCAGGGCGGCGTGAGGCTCTTCCCGGTGTTCACGGGGCGCGGCTTCGGGGTGGCGGGCACGTTCTGACCGTCGGCGCGAAGCGGCCCTCGTCCTCCCGATCCACTCCGCGCTTTGCCCGGCACGATGGCCCGGCTCCGCAACTCGGGCGCACCCGCTTTTCCCGAGCGCATTTGGGCTCGACCCACCTCTTGCCGAGGCTGCGCCTGCCCGCCGCGCCCCCACCTTCCTGCGAGGGACCTCTGCGTCCCGAGGAGGAGCCATGCACACCTTGCGATTCGCGCTGGGCCTCATCCTTCTGGGCGTCCTCGCCGCCGGTTGCCAGGGCCAAGCCCTGCACCGGGTCGACGATGCGGCGCTGGCGGATCTCGCGCTGGAGGAGAAGACCCAGATTGCGCTGGCCGACAGCGAGCGCGCTCGGGCCCTGGAGTCCATGCATCTGGCCAAGGCGGGGGTCGACGCCGCCCGGCGCGACGTCTCGGTCGCCGAGGCCGAGGTGCACCGGCGCCAGGCGGAGATCGGCAAGGCGCAGGCGGAGCTGGACTACGCCTTCACGCGCCACGACCAGGCGAAGATCACCTCCATGCGGCAAACGCTGGACCTCGAGCGCGAAGGGATGCGCGTGGCCGAGTCGAACCTCGCCGTGGCCCGCGAGCGGCTGGCCTTCTCCGAGCACCGGGTGGAGGTGGCGCAGGCCGACCACCGCTGGGCCGACGCCAAGTACGAGCTCGAGCGGGCGAAGCTGGCGGCTCGCAAGGGCCGCACGACCTTCAAGGACATGCCCGTGCGCGCCTTCGAGGAGCAGTCGGAGCGGGCCCACCGCGATCTGATCGACGCGCGCCTGGGCGCGAACCGCCACGAGGACGCGGTGGAGAAGGCCCAGCGCACCTACGAGGAGCAGGAGAAGCTCTACAAGGAGCACCTCGGGACCGAGAGCCAGTAGGCCTAGGTCCGGTAAGCGCGAAGCTTCCCCGTTCGCGGACCCCCAGGGGCCGGGGGTCCGCGTCCGGAGTTGCCCCGCGCCATCCACCCCGCCCGAGACGGCCCAGCCGGCGGCGACGCCCGGCTCCAGCAAGGCGTCGAGCAGGTAGACGGGGCGGATCCGCCTTGCGCAGGCCGCCGTACCAGAGCGCGATCGCGGCCAGGGCCAGGCTCACCCTTGCGCGCTCCCGCCACAGCCCGCTCACCAGGAAGACGAGCCCCTGGCCGACAGAGATGCCGGAGGCCGAGATGCGCAGCGCCGAGCCGAGCAGACCACGGGTGGGCGCCCAAGCCGCCTCGCCCGATGCCTACGGTTGGAGCGGAGGTCTTGCGTCCCATGGCATCCGTCAGGGCTCGTCCGTTGCTGGCCGCCGCCGGGGAAGTCGTCTCCTCGTCCCTCGACCGGGCCTTCGCGCCGAGCCTTCGCGACCACGTGGTCA
>DASXVQ010000137.1:0-14774 GCA_036504155.1 Myxococcales bacterium | reverse complement strand
TGAATCGAGGCAGAGCGCCGAAGCCGCAGCGGATGGGAGGGGTCAGGGGGCGGGGCTTCTTCCGCTTCTTCCGCCTCCTCCCTCCAGTCGCTCGACGCACGAGTAGACGTTGAACCGCCCGCCCCTCACGAACGCCGCCAGTGTGATGCCCGCTTCCTGGGCGAGGTCGATGGCCATCGAGCTGGCGGCCGAGACGCTGGCGACCACCGGGATGCGCGCCACCGCGGCCTTCTGGACGATCTCGAAGCTCGCCCGACCGCTCACCGCGAGGACGGCCGCTTCGCTCATCAGCCGCTCGCGCAAGAGCTCGCCGACCACCTTGTCGACCGCGTTGTGTCTTCCGACGTCCTCGTGGCACGCGAGCCGTCGGCCAGCCGAAGTGAAGGCTGCCGCGGCGTGCAACCCGCCCGTCTGCAGGAACGCCGGCTGGTCGGTGGCAAGGTCGTCCAGGCAGCGGGCGATCATCGAGGGCGACACGCGTGCAGTGGTCACCCGGTCCACCCCGTCCACCCGGTCCACCCGGTCCACCCGGTCCACCAGACCCTGGACCGACCGCCGACCGCAGGTGCCACACGCCGAGCTCACCACCGCCCAGCGCCGCGACTCGAGCTTCCTCCCCTCATCCCACTCGAGCCCCTCGCGGAGCCGCGCGTCGATGGACCGCTCCTGGCCGCACGGCACCAGCGACACCACGTCGTCCGCCGACGCGATCACTCCTTCGGCCAGCAGGAACCCGAGCGCCAGCAGCGAGTCCTGGCCAGGGGTCCGCATCGTCACCGCGATGGGCTCTCCGTCGATCTGGATCTCCAGCGGCGCCTCCACGGCCACGAAGTCGCGCTCGGGCTCGCCCAGACCCTCCGGCAGGGCGCGTCGGCGCAGCCGCGAAGCCACGCCCAGCTGCAGCGTGCGGAGGGAGCCCATGCCGGGAAGGTAGGCAGTGCAAACCGGGGCGCGAATCTGTTAGGCAGTCGCCATGTCGCCCTCGCCGTACCCAGTCAGCTTCCGGCTCACCAAGAAGAACCGGAACTCCATCGCAGCGCTGCTGGCCGTCCTCGAGGACGAGCTGCCCTCGGGGCTGATCGAGCCGCGCCTCCTGGAGAAGCCGGAGGACTTCACGGGCGAGGGCCTGCTCGTCGACTCGTTCATGACCCGTGCGCTCGACCGGGTGAAGGCCGAGCTGGCGGCCCTTCGCGCTCGCCTGGGTGACGACGACCTGCGCGCGGTCGCCGGCGGCTGCCACGCCAGCGCCGACCCGGCCGGCACCCGGGCCCTGGGCTTCCGCTGGGTCGCCACCGGCGAGGCGGGCTCCGGCTTCGCCTCCTTCGTGCGCGAGCTGGCCGAGGGCCGCGTTCCCCCGCCCGGGACGATCGGCGCCGGCGGCGCTCCCCCGCTCGACCGCTACGCGCCCTGGCCTCGCTCCGGGCAGCTCTTCTCCCACGTGGAGATCACCCGCGGCTGCCCCATGGCCTGCGCCTTCTGCCAGACCCCGCGCCTGTTCGGCCGCACCTCGCGCCACCGCTCGCTGCAGTCCATCCGCGAGACCTTTGAGCACGCCGCCGCCACCGGCCACCGCTACACGCGCTTCGTCTCGCCCAACGCCTTCGGCTACGGCTCCAAGGACGGCATCCGCCCCGACCCGCACGCCATCGAGGCGCTGCTGAAGGTCACCCGCGACGCGGGCATGGAGGAGATCTTCCTGGGCACCTTCCCGTCCGAGGTCTGGCCCACCTCGGTCACGCCCGAGCTGCTGGCGCTGGTCAAGGCCCACTGCGCCAACGACTCCATCGCGCTGGGCCTCCAGTCCGGCAGCACCGACGTGATGCGCGCCGTGCGCCGCGGCCACACCGTCGAGCAGGGCGTCGCCGCGGTCGCCCTGATCGCCAAGGCCGGCTTCGTCCCCAAGGTCGACTTCATCTTCGGCTTCCCCGGCGAGACCGACGCCGACCGGGCCAAGACCCGCGAGCTCGTCGCGCACCTCGTCGCCGAGTACGGCGCCACCGTGCACGCCCACCTGTTCGACCCGCTGCCCGGCACCCCGCTCGCCGGCACGACGCCGTCGACCCTGGACGCCGCGACCAAGGACCTGCTCGCCACGCTTGCCGGGCAGCAGAAGCTGACCGGCGTGGACGCCTCGGAGCTTGACGAGCCCGACGACGGGCGTGATTGACTCTCGCAGTTCCAGAGGAAGCCGGCGCAGAGGCCGGACTCTCGCAGTTCATGAGGAAGCCGGCGCAGAGGCCGGCCACTCGGTGTTCATGAGGAAGCCGGCGCAGAGGCCGGACTCTCGCAGTTCATGAGGAAGCCGGCGCAGAGGCCGGCCACTACTACGCCGGAGCCCGCCATGCGCACCGCCCTCGCCTTCCTCGCGGCCTGCCTGTTCGCCCTGACCTCGTGCGCCACCTCCGGCAGCGGAGCGACGGCCAGGCCCAAGGAGGAGGACGCGAAGCTGCCGCCGACGGAGGCGGGCGTAAAGCTCGACGACGTGGTCGGCTTCTGGACCGGCGAGTGGGGCAACCTCGTGCTGCGCCAGTACGGCGAGACGGTGTGGGGCGCCTACGGCCACCGCGACGGCACGCTCGTCGCCAAGCTGCAGAACGGCGCGCTCGTCGGCTGGTGGACCGAGGAGCCCTCGCGCGAGCCGGACGGCGACGCCGGCGAGCTCGAGCTGCACTTCGTGAAGAAGGGCGGCGAGCTGCGGCTCGTCGGCCGCTACCGCCAGGGCCTGGCCGGGACGTGGCACGAGGAGTGGAACCTGCGCCGCGTCAGCGACGCTCCGCCGCCGGAGCTGGACGCCCGGTTCGCCGAAGGCACCCTCTTCCATTCCCATCCCTGAGCCGCCCGGCGGGGCCCGGACTGCCGAACCCATATAAAGGATGCGGACCCTCGAGGAGCGATCCCGAGGAAGCACGGCGGGTTGCGCGAAGCGGCTGGACGGCCCCTCCGGAAAGCCCGGCGAATTTAGGCGTTTGCTGGAGTGCCGTCGGACGGGACACCGGGGACTGAAGGTCCCCGGCTACTGGGTCGAAGCCCTCTGAAGGGGCTGGCCCCCGGCACCCGGCGGTGGAGTCGAGCGTTCCTGATTGCCCGTACGGTGCGACGCATCGCTCGCAGGACGGCGCCCTCCTCCGCGGCCAGAGTCGGGGGCCAGCCCCTTCAGAGGGCTTCGACCCAGTAGCCGGAGGCCTTCAGCCTCCGGCCTCCATCGCTGATTTCGCGGTCCCCTCCACCGTCGCCGCGCCGCCCTTCTTCGTCGCCGCGCTCACCGCCAGCGCCACCAGCCCGGCCAGCACGAACGCCGGCACCAGCTCGTAGACGACCTTGTCCGAGAGCCCCGAGAGCTTCCAGGCGATGGTCACGGCGAACCCGGTGATCATCCCCGCCAGCGCGCCGCTCCGCGTCAGCCGGTCCGTGTAGAGCGAGAGCAGCAGCACCGGCCCGAACGCCGCGCCCAGCCCGGACCAGGCGAAGAGCACGAACCAGAAGACGACCCGCACGTCCTGGATGGAGACCAGCAGCGCCACGAGACCCAGCGCCAGCACCGTGATCCGCCCGGCGAGCACCGCCGACCTGGCGGACCGCCCCTTCCCCAGCATCTGCTCGAAGACGTCGCGGCTGATGGCCGAGGCGGCCACCAGCAGCTGCGAGGAGACTGTCGACATGATGGCCGACAGGATCGCCGCAAGCATGATGCCGGCGACCAGCGGGTGCAGCAGCTGCCGCGAGAGCAGCGGGAAGAGCTGCTCCGGGTCAGCGAGGCCGGGCATCAGGATGCGCCCGGCCAGCCCGAGGAAGCCGGCGCCGTAGAACACCAGCACGCCCCAGACCATGGCGATGACCTGCGTCTGGCGGATCTTCTCGTCGCCGGAGGCGGCCATGTAGCGGGTCAGCACGTGCGGCTGGCCGGGATAGCCCAGGCCTATGCCCACCAGGCCGACCAGGAACCCGAAGAGCGCGAAGCCGGTCCGGTTGCCGGTCACCGAGACCAGCCCGGGGTCGATGGCCGCAAGCTTGCTCATCGTCTCGCCGTAGCCCCCGACCTTGCCCACCACCAGCACGGGCATGACGACCAGCGCGCCGACCATCACCAGGCCTTGGAAGAAGTCGGTGAAGGAGACGGCGCGGAAGCCGCCCATCAGCGTGTAGACGATGATCACCGCCCCGCCCGCCAGGATGCCGGTCCGGTAGTCGACCTGGAGGATGGCCTCCATGGCCTTGCCGGTGGCGGTCATCTGCGCGGCGACGTAGCCGGCCAGCGAGAGGAAGATGACGATCACGCCGGTCAGGCGGATGAGGTGGCGCGGGTCGCCGAAGCGCGCCGCCAGGAGGTCGGGGATGGTCAGCGCCCCGGTCCGCTCGGCCTCCCTGCGCAGCTTGGGCGCCAGCCAGTAGAGGTTGGCCCAGTACCCCATCAGGCACCCGGGCGCGAACCACAGCGCCGTCACGCCCTCCTTGTAGGCCATGCCCACCGCGCCCAGGACGACCCAGCCGCTCTCGGAGGCGGCCGTCGAGGAGATTGCCGTCACCCAGGACCCGAGCGACCGGCCCGCCAGGAAGTACTCCTCGCTGCTGCCGGTCCGGCGCGCGGCCCAGAACCCGATGCCCAGCAGGATGCCCATGTAGACGACGACGATCGCCAGGATCGTGAGGTCGCCGTTCATGGCTTGGGCCCCTTCAGGTACCAGCCGACGGCGCCCAGCGCGATCAACGCCGGCACCAGGAGCAGGAACAGGTGCGTGGTCAGCGGGACGCCTGTCATCGATGAACCCCCGGTCTAAGGGCGCCATCTTAGCGGGAGCCTGGCTGGCCGTCGCCCGGCTCTCGGCAGACGGCAAGCAGGGACTCTCGGAGCATCCCAGGCCCGAAGGCCGGTCCAGTACGGAACGCGCCGGGCGCGGCAGGAACGAGTGAATTGCGCGCAGGAATGCCTGGTGTCGGCGAGCGCCGCGACTGAGCCAGTCCCTCGGCCGGAGGCCGACTTCTACGGCGCCCTGAAACCCTTGCCGCCCGCGTGCAACGGGCTCAAAGGGCGGCTGGCTCGTCCCTAAGCACCAAGTCCAGCGCCTCGCTCAGCTCGCCGTAGCTCCACGGCTTGCGGACCACGTAGCACAAGGCCGGGCTTGCCGCCTGCGCGAAGGCCTCGGTGTGAAGGCCTTGCGACAAGAGCAGGATCCTGGCCTTCGGGTTTGCGGCCCGGATCTCTCTCGCCAGGCTGGGCCCATTGCAGAGGTCGTCGGAGCAGACGAAGGCGTCAGGCGCCCCTTCGCGCGAGTGGCGCTGTCGGTCGCCGCCCTCGGAGAGGAGCGACACCCGATGCCCGCGCCGCTCCAGGACGGCCTCTAGAATCCGCACCACCTTCGGGTCACGGTCTGCCACGAGCACCTGCGCCATCGCCCCTCCCGCCCAAGTCGCCCGCAGTCGAGGTTGGCTCGCGACGCCTGGTGGGCAACCTCGCTCTTGGGGGTCGTCACAGCCTTGCGACTACAATCGTCGTGCCCATGCCAAGTTCCGTTCCAATGCGCATCCGGACTCTCGCCGCGGTGCTGCTGCTCTCCGCTTGTCGAAGCAGCAGCTCGCTGCCCACCGTCATCGACACCCTCGAGCCCGCGCTCGGAGACGGCCTGTCCCCCCTCGGCGTCGTCATCCAGGGCGACTTTCCGATCAGGGCCGAGATCGATGTCGAAGGCGAGCCCACCCGAATCCATTCGACCTACGTCGCCCGGCTCGGAGAGACCGCGCTGTCCTCGGTGGTCCACGAGGACTACCACCACCTGAGCGCGATCGTCCCGGCTTCGCTCGCGCCCGGGTACTACGACTTGCGCGTCGAAGGCCCCTTCGGCCATGCGGTGCTCGCCCGCGCCTTCGAGGTCGTTGGACCCGATGCCGGTACCAGCGATGGCGGCGTCACCACGGACGCGTCGAGCCCGGACGCGCACGAGAGCGGCGACGCCGCGCAGGAATCCGACTCTGGGATTGAGGATCTGGATGCAGCCCGGCCCGACGCCGACACTCCGGCAGATGCCTCGGCCGACGCAGGGGCTCCTGGCCTGGACGCAGAGGGCGAACCCGCGCCGGATGCCTCTGCTTTCGACGCCTCCCTCGTCTCCGATGCCTCCGCCGATCTCGACGCCGGTTCGCCCGACGGGGCGGCTGTCAGCCCGGACGCCTCGAGCTCGCCCGACGCGGCAGCTGACGGGCCGGACGCATCGATTGGGGGCGACGCATCGTTCCCGGACGGCGGGTGCGGCGGTCCCTACCAGGCGGTCTGCCCCGCGGGGTGCGCCGCGGGGGCCTGTGCCGATGGGACCACCTGTGTCCCGTCCGGCCAGTCCGGCTCGGCCCCCGGCCAAGTGTGCCTGAGGGGAGCCTTCGTTCCCTGCGGCGACCCCGGTACACCGTGCTGCGCCAATGACCTTTGCACCTCCGGTTGCTGCTCGGGCATCGTGTGCGTCGCGGCAACCAGCGCTTGCACGGGCTCCACGGGAACCTGCACCTCCGCCGGGGTCTGCGGCACCTGCGGCGTCCTCGGCGCCAGCTGCTGTGCCAGTTCCGGAAACACCAACGCCTACTGCACCGCGGCCAACCTGGTCTGCGATGGCAGCAAGTGCGTGACCTGCGGCGGGACGGGCCAGCCGTGCTGCGAAGCCGACTGGTGCGAGGACGGAGCCTGCTGCACGATCAGCGGCGCCTGCTTCGCCTCCGGCGACACCTGTGAACACGCCGAAGGCACCTGTCAGGAGCGCTCGTGCGGCACCTGCGGCGGAGTCTTCCAGCCCCGCTGCAAGCACTCAGGCTGCGTCGCCCCGTTCACGGTCCAGTCCGGCTCGCTCTGCGTGCCTTGCGGGGGAGACGGGCAGCCCTGCTGCTCCTCCGCGCAGAACGCCTACTGTGCCTTGGGCTATCTGTGCGACGGCTCCGGGACCTGCATCCCCTGCGGCAACCCGGGCGAACCTTGCTGCGTCGGGGACGCCTGCTTCGCGGGAGCCTGTGCTGGCGGGGTTTGCCCCTGACCTGATTGTCGCCCTGCGGATGATGCCGGCAAGGAGCGCAGGGCCCGACGAGGCACCGCCCACCTGGGCGCTGGACCGTTTTGGGGCGTGAGCGAGCGGTCCTTGCTGCGCAGATTCGGAAATGCGCACCGACCGCGCAGCCCTGACGTTCCCGGATGAGTTGGCCCTATTCCGTGGAGTTGCAGCCAGGCAAGCGAGTGCCCATCTCGGCCTTGTCGTTCTCCTCGATGGGAGACTCCGATGCGAGGCAACCAGCGCAGGGGACTCGAACGTCCCTCAATGCCCGGACTGGCGCGCCCACTCCTGCGCCGAAAGCTGCCAGTCCGCGCACCTTTCGGCAGCCTCCCTCCCGGGAAATCCCCCGCCAAGTCCAAGCGACGCCACGACAAGACCTCCCGATGAACCCGCCGGTCGCGGCCCACCTCGAACCCAGGACCTCGGGATCCCATGGAGCGGCTGTTTCGACACTTTCGCCTCAACTGCGACGAGTCGGCGCTCCGCCGGCTGCTCGCCGCCTCGAAGGCCTCGGCCGAGGGGCTGTTCGTCGCATGTAGGGGCCCATTGCCCGCCATCGAGACCGAGCTCGAGCTCCAGTTCGATCTCCGTGGCGGACCGCGACTGGCCACCGCGGGAAAGGTGCGGTCTCACTCGACCTCCGGCACCCGACGTGGCTACTGCGTGGACCTTTGCGGCGCTGCGCTCCACGAGGTCGCGCGTCCGGCTCCCACCGCCGGCTCGGTCGACACCGAGGTGCCGACGCGCGTGGCCCCGTCCGACGCGGAGTCCAACGGGCCCGACGAAGCTCCCACCGAAATCGTTGACCCGCCCATTGAAGAGGGCTGGGCCGGGGGGCTTCGCCCCTTTGACCGGATGGGGACCTACCGTCTGCTGGACCGCCTCGGGCTCGGCGGGATGGCGGAGGTGTTTCTGGCCCACGCCGTGCTCGGAGACGGCATCGAGAGGCTGGTCGCTCTGAAGATGGCCCTGCCGGAGTTCGGGCCGGACACGCAGTTCGGCGCTCTCTTCCTCAACGAGGCCCGGGTCAGCGTCACCCTGCAGCACCCCAACATCGTCCAGGTCTTCGACGTGGGCGAGTTCGCCGGCCGCCCCTACCTGGCCATGGAGTACCTGCAGGGATGGTCCGTGACGCACGTGCTCAACGCCCTGCGCGCGCGTCGCGCGCCCCCGCCTCCGGGGCTGGCGCTCTCGGTGGGCGTGGAGCTGTGCAAGGCGCTCGAGTACGTGCACGAAAAGCGCGACTGGGAAGGCCGCCCGCTGGGCCTGGTGCACCGCGACGTCAGCGGGGCCAACGTGCACGTCTCGGAGCTGGGCGAGGTCAAGCTGCTCGATTTCGGGGCCGCCGCGGCCGACGCCTTCGCCGAGGGCGCGCGGCTCCTGGTCGGCAAGCCGGGCTACATCGCCCCGGAGCAGTACCTGGGGGTCCCGCCCGCCCCGGCCTCGGACGTCTACTCCCTCGGCGTCGTGCTGCACGAGATGCTCACGCTCGAGCGCAGGCGCGGCTCGCTGGAGCCGCCGGCGCCGCCCCGCCAGCTCAACCCCGCCGTCGACCCCTCGGTGGACCATCTGGTGCGCCTGGCCACCAGCGCCAGCGCCAGCGAACGCCCCTCCACCAAGGTGCTGCGCGCTGGCCTGGAGCAGGCTCTCCTCCGAATCGGAAGGTGCGACCTGGCCGCGCTCGGTGCAGATTTGCTCGGCGAGCACCTGCGGGACCAGAAGGCCATGGTGGAGCAGCTGGTGGGCCGTGCTCGCCGGCTCTCCCGTCCCCCCCGGCCGAGCTTCGCCGGGCTCAAGCTGCGCAGCTGGCGCCGCCGGCTCGCGGCCACCCGCGGCGGGATCTGGTTGGCCGGACACCGCGCCGCGACCCGGGCCATCACCGCAGGCCTGCTGCTCGCCGTGCTGGCACCGGGGGCTCTCGTTGCGCGCTGGTGGCGCACCGAGGCCGAGTTCAACTCGCGCCTCGAACAGGCCGACCGGCAGCTCACTGCGGGCCGCCTCGCGGGGCTTGGCGGCGACAGCGCCCTGGACCTCCTGCTGGCGGCCCAGAAGCTGCGCCCTGGAGACGAGCGGGCACTGCGCCGCCTGCGCGCCCTTTCCGACGCCTTCGAGGAGCTCGCCCGGCTCGCCGAGGAGCGCTCCGCTCCCGCGGAGGCCGCGGTCTACTTGCAGGGCGCGCTGCAGGCCGACGCTACGAGACAGACCCTCCACGAGCGCCTGCGACGGCTGGAGGCGCAGGTGCGAAGCCAGGCCCAAGGTGATCCATGAAGAGTCATCCGACCTTTTCGGCGGCACACCTCGCCGCGCTCGCCGCCTGCCTGCTCTTGCCGCCAGCAAGGGCACTTGCCTCGTCCCTGACGGTGCCCCGGGCGATCGTGCTCGGGAACACCGAGTCGGTGGACGTCACCCTGCACCTCGCCGAGGCGCCGGGCGACGAGGACCGCCCGCTGCGCGCGGCGGTGAACGTGGGGACGCTGGAGGTTCCGGTACGGGTGGGGCCCGGCGTCTACCGGGCGCTCTTCCGCCCGCCGCCGGAGCGCTTCCCGCAGGTGGCGCTCATCGCCCTCTGGCGGGAGGGCGGGCCGCAGGCCCCGGTGGAGGTGCTGCGGCTACCCCTGGTCGGCCGCACCAGCGTCCCCATCAGCGCCTCCCCTGGCGCCGAGCTGACCGTGCGCCTGGACGATTACACCTACGGGCCGGTGGTGGTGGGACCCTCGGGCTCGGTGGAGGTCCCGCTCATCGTCCTGCCCGGCGTGAGCGAGGCCGAGGTCCTGGCCAAGAGCCGGCAGGGGACGACGACGCGGCGCAAGGTCCCGGTGCAGGTCCCCGAGTACAACCGCCTGGTGGCGGTTGCGGTGCCCCATGCCCTGCGCCCCGACGGCAAGACCCCGGTGCGCATCGAGGTGTTTCACAGCGCCTCGGCCAGCCTCTCGCCGCAGCAGGTCCGGGTCGCGGCCTCGCTGGGGACGGTGAGCCTCCAGGAGAGCCGCCCCGGCCACCTCACCTTTGCCTACGTCCCGCCAGCCGACCCGCCCGTGTCCACCGCGGAGCTGGAGGTGTCGCTCGAGAACGACCTCTCCTCCCGCGCCACGCTGAGCGTGGACCTGTTGATGCCGAGCCCCACGCACATCAGCCTGAGCCTGCCGCAGAACCCCGTGCCGGCCGACGGGAGGACCGTCGTCCTCGCGGAGATTCGCCTGCTCGACGAGGAAGGGCTGGGGCTGGCCGGGTACCCGGTGCGGCTGGATGCCGACGGCGTCCCGCTTCCGGTAACCGAGTCCGGCGGAGGGCTTTACCGCGCCCAGCTCACCACGCCGCTGGAGCTTCCCTCTACGCGCGCGGTTTCCTTCGAGGCCAGCCTGAGGACCGCCAAGGCCGAGCTGGTGGCACGCAAGCAGGTCAGGCTCCTACGCTCCTCGGTCCCGGCTACGGTGCGCTGGCAAGGTGCCCTGCAGCCGCTCCCCGCGGATGGACGGGCCGGCCCCCGGCTCGCCTTCGAGGTGCGAGACAACGCGGGGCGGCCCGTCGCGGGCGCGCCTTTGAAGGCCGCGGTGAGCCACGGCGCGGTGGGCCCGGTGGAGGACAAGGGCGGCGGCCGCTACGAGGTGGGATTTCGCCCGCCCGCCGAGCTGCCGCCAGGCGGAGACGTGCAGGTGCGCATCACCGACGCCGACGGCGCCCTCGACCAGACCGAGGCCGTCCCGCTACGGCCCGATCCCGGACGCCTGCTGCTGGGCCTGCGCGTCGGCTACGTCCACAGCCTGAGCGCGCAGCACGGGCCGCGCGTCGGCCTGGGCGCGACCCTGCGCCTCTATCGCGTCCTGCTCGAGCTGGGGGCCGGCGTGTCCACCGCGGGCCAGCAGGTCAGCGCCGGCGAGCTCTCCAGCCGCTCCGAGGCCCTCATCGTCCCGGTCTCGCTGCGCGCCGGCTGGGAGTTCCTGGCGTCGCCCAACTGGTCGGTCGCCGCTGGGGCGGGCGGCATCGTGGCCTGGGCGCGGGTGGCCAACGACCTGGCCGGCGTTAGCAGCCACGTCGGCTACGGCGCGATGGCGTTCGGTTCGGTCGCGCGCCAGCTGGGCCCTGGGCAGGCCTTCCTCGACCTCTCGCTGGCATGGGCTCCGGTGCGCTGCGCCAGCTTCGACCTCCAAACCGGCGGCCTGGCCCTCGAGCTGGGCTACCGCATCCGGGTGTTCTGATGATGACGACCCCGACGAAGCGCCCTGAGCGCGGACCGGCCCGAAGGCCGGCAAGCCGCGGTTTCCCCGGGCTCTTGCGCCTCGCGGCCGTTTCGGCAGCGCTGGCCGTGACCGCGGCCTGCACCGAGCCAGCCCTGACCGCGCCGACGCCCTCCGCGGTCGATCCGTCCTTCGCTCCCAACGACGTGCGTGTTGAGCTCGAGATCCTGGGCGACTTCGAGCCTCGAGTCCGCACCGACTTCGGCGGGACCGCGGGAGGAGAGCTCGACTCGCGCTTCGAGGCCTGGCTCGCCCCGGAGCCGGCTGGGGAACGGCACGCACTCGAGGAGGTGGCGCTGGTGGCGCGAGGGCGGTTGCGGGCCTTCGTCCCCGCTGGAACGCCCGAGGGGACCTACGGGGTAGTCGTATCCGCTCCCAACGGCCTCAAGGGCGCGCTCGGTACGGCCTACACCGCTCTGCCGCCTGAGCACGCGGTCTTGCACCTGACGCTCGCCCCGCTGGAGGCGCAGCGGGTCGGCGTTCCGTTCACGGTCGCCGCTACCGCCGTGGACTGGCTAGGGCGCCCGGTGGCGAGCTTCGAGTCGCCGGCCCTCCTGAGCGACGGGACGGGCACGCTCGCGATCGCGCCGGGGGCGCGGTTCGTCCGCGGACGGCTGACGACCTTGGTGGAGATCGCGGCCCCCTCACCGCACGACTCGATCACCCTCCGGGACGCGAGCGGGCTCGTCGAGACGTCGGTCCCGTTCGTCGTCGCGCGAGGCCTGCCCTCGGTCCTGGAAGTGGTTCACGCCCAGGCCGCGGAGCTGATCGCCGGGACATGCTCGCCGGCCTTCGAAGTGCGCTTGGAGGACGCGGCCGGGCGTGTCGCGGAGGTCCCGCCCGGCGCTGTCGTGGAGCTTCGCAGCGGCCCGGAAGGGACCGTGCTCTTCGCCGACGACGAGGCCTGCGCCCACCCCGTCTCGGCCGTTCCGCTCTCGCCGGTCGACGGCACGGCGACCTTCCGGCTGCGCGCGGTTCAGGCCGGACCTGTCGTCGTGCGTCTGGACACCAAGCTCGTACCCTCTGCGCGCTTGGACTTGACCGTCGCGCCCGCCTCCGCCGTACGCCTTGGCTTCCTGACGCCGTCGCCGGTGGTGATAGCAGGCAGCTGCTCGCAGGCCGTCGAGGTCGCAAGCCTGGGCCCGGACGGCTCGCCCGCCTCTATCTCGGCCGAGACCGAGATCCGCCTCACCGTCCCCGCAGAGCTGGCGCTCTTCGAGGACCCGTCCTGCCTTGTGCCGCTGGGCACGACCTCGCTCGGTCCAGACAACAACCGCTTCGACTTCTTCCTCCAGGCGCAGGCGGTGGGGCGCTACATCCTCGCAGCCGAGGCGAGCGGACTGTCCGCTGCGGCCGAGAGCGTCCTCGTCGTCCCGTGAGGAGCCTCACAATGCACAGCCCTGCAACCGCACGAGTCTGCGTCCTGCTGGCGAACCTGGCGCTGGCCCAAGCCGGCTCAAGCTGCGCCGAGCCCGACCCTGATCTGTCCCTGAAGGACGTGGTCCCGTCCTCGGTGACCGAGGGCAACGAGCAGCGGATCCTCATTCGCGGGCGGTTCGGGGCGTGGGCGCACACCTCCTTCGAGTCCCCGGCAGCCAGCTCCCTGGATTCGAGCTACCGGGCCTCCCTGGGCCAGCTGCGCCTGCCGGAGGTGCGCCGGACGCAGGAGGGGCTGGAGGCGCTGGTACCGGAGAACCTGCCCGCCGGCACCTATGACGTCACCGTGCAAGCCCCGTGGGGCCGCACGGCCACGCTCTCGCAAGCCTTCCGGATCCTCGCCGTCCCTCCAACGGAGACGGTCATTGCCGGGCTGCGCTTCGAGCCCATCGGGCCCCAGAAGGCGGCCACGCCGTTCGTAGTCACGCTTTTGGCGCTGGATTCAGCTCAGGCGCCGCTGACAGGCTTCTCCGGGACCGTTGCCCTCGAGGATCTGTCCTCCGCGCTTCTGCCTCGCCAGGTCTCGCTGGTCGCGGGGCGGTGGACGGGGCAGGTCGAAGTGCGCTCGCCGCTCGCGGTGGATCGCCTGCGCGCGTGGTCGGGGACGGTCGAGGCGTTCTCAAACGACTTCCTGGTGGGCCCCGGCGATTCGTCGCTGCGCTTCGTGACTCCGCCGCTCGAGGTCGCAGCCGGGAACTGCTCGGATGCCGTCCGCCTCGCGCTTCTGGATGCCGACGGCCAGCCGGCTATGGCCGATGGGCCCGTGACCGTGGCCCTGGGCACGGTGCCGGAGCTCGCCGAGCTGTTCGCCGACCCGCTGTGCTCCGTCGCGATCTCAAGCGTGCCGCTCGACGCGTCGGGCTCGGCGGCGATCTACGTCCGCAGCACGATCGCCCATCAACTGGAGCTGAGCGCCGCCACCGACCAGCACGGCAGCGACTCCCAGACGTTGCGCATCGTCCCCGCTCCGCCTACGCGCACGACCTTCGTCTCTGCGCCCCGTGTGGCCACGGCGGGCGAGTGCTCCCAGGAGCTGGTGGTCCAGGTGGAGGACGTCTTCGGCAACCCAATCGCGGAGCCGGCCGTGGCAGCCATCGCCCTGGCCCTCGAAGGGGCTCCCGCGGAGACCGGGCTTTTCTCCGACACCACCTGTGAGCAGCCGACCTCCCAGGCTGACCTCGCGCCGTTCGGGCAGCGCGCCCGCTTCCAGTTCTCCGGAACCCGCGCCGGCGCCTTCGCGATCCGCGCTGCCGCGCCGGGAACCGATCCGGCGGTCCAGCAGGCGGTCGTTGTCCCGGCCGCGCCGGACCGGCTCGTCATCTCCAGCCCTGTCCAAGCAGTCGTCGCGGGCGACTGTTCGGCGCCGATCTCCGTCGCGCTCGAGGACCCTTTCGGCAACCCCGCTTCGCTGCCGATCCCACTGGCGGTGACCCTCGCCGCGAGTCCGCCGGCGGGCTTCACGCTCTTCAGAAGCGTCGGCTGTGCCGTCCCGGGCAGCGAAGTGACGCTGCCCGCGGGCCAGAGCAGCTTCGACCTCTCGCTGCGCGGAACGGTGGCCGGCGCGGCGACACTGGACGCAACCGCCGCAGGAGTGCTCCCGGCCTGGCAACCCGTGACCATCCGCCCAGGCCCGGCCACCGACCTCGTCTTCGCCCCCATCTCTTCGCCCCAGCGCCGGGACCACCCCTTCGCGGCGTCCCTGACGGCGCGCGACGCCTGGGACAACCTGGCCACCGACTTCGCGCTCCCCGTCTCCTTCGCGACTGTTCCCCCCGGAGGCGAGGCGCGCTGCGCCACGCGCTGCCTGGACGCCTACACCACCGAACCGTTCTCCTCCGGCGCGTGGTCCGGCACGCTGACCGCGAGCCCGAACGGCACCTGGCAGCTCGAGGCGACCGCGGGCGCCCTCACCGGCCAGTCCAACTCCTTCGAGGTGGTCGGCAACGTGCTGGCCCCTTTGGTGCGGCTCGACGCCATCCCGCCGGTAGTGCACAACGGCAGCGTCACCTTCGACGCCTCGGCCTCCACCGACTTGAACTGCCCCACCTCCGCCCTCGAGGTGAGCTTCGACTTCACCGGC